>JAPPLD010000030.1 GCA_028819565.1 Gammaproteobacteria bacterium
TCTCATTGTGGACGCATCAGGCGCCTCTGGGAAGTGGGACGAACCATCCCATCATTTCTCATGAGAAACTGACTCCCCTTCAGGCTCATCTCTCATGAGAAGAGACTGGGGCTTGCGGCAGAACGCCTTGCTGTGGCAAAATCGACGTCCCAACCCGCCCAGCGGGTTTTCCAACAAAAACTTCTGGTCAAACACCATGCCTAAATACATTATCGAACGCGAGATTCCCGGTGCCGGCAACCTGTCTGCCGAAGACCTGCACGGCATTTCCCAAAAATCCTGCAGCATCCTCGACTCCATGGGCCCGCAGATCCAGTGGGTTGAAAGCTACGTGACCGACGACAAGGTCTACTGCACCTACATCGCCCCCAACGAGGCGGCTATCCGCGAGCACGCCGAACAGGGCGGATTCCCGGCCAACCGCATCTCCGAAGTGCGGGCGGTCATCGACCCCACGACCGGCGATAAGTGACAGAGCCGAAATGAGCGCATTGGACCGAATCCGGGAGCAGGTCACCGGCAACCCGGTGATCCTGTACATGAAGGGCACGCCGCAGATGCCGCAGTGCGGCTTCTCCAGCCGCACCGCGCAGGCGCTGATGGAATGCGGCGAGGAATTCGCCTACGTCAACGTCCTGATGGACCCGGAAATCTTCCAGGACCTGCCGAAGTTCGCCGACTGGCCGACCTTTCCGCAGTTGTATATCAAGGGCGAATTGATCGGCGGCTGCGACATCACGCTGGAACTTCACGAGAAAGGCGAACTCCAGCAGATGGTGCACGAGGCACGCGGCGGCAGCGCCTAGTCAATCGGCTGATTTCTCTTCTGCCTGCATGCGGCGGGCCTCGTCGGCCAGCCTCCGGTATTCGTCCTGCCAGCGATTGACGATGCTGCAGAACACGCGCGCCGTCATATAGGCATCGTAGCGGGCGCTGTGCGCCTGGTCCTCGTCCCAACCCAGACCCGCCTGTTCCGCAATCCGGGACAGCACCGTCTGTCCGAATGCCACGGCCCCAAGGCTGACCGTATCCAGCGTACTGAACGGGTGGAACGGATTCCGCTTGATCCGGCAGCGCTCACAAGCCGCGTTCACGACCGCCAGATCGAACGCCGCGTTGTGGCCAAGCAGTACGGCGCGTTGGCAGTGATGTTCGCGAACGGCTTGGCGAACCGCCTTGAATACGGTCTCCAGCGCTTCTTTCTCGGACACCGCTTCGCGTTCCGGGTCGTGCGGGTCGATGCCGATCAACTTGAGCGAGGCCGGATCGATGCGTGCCCCTTCGAACGGGCGGACCGCCAAGGCAAGCGGTTCCTCCGGAAACAGGTTGCCCTCGGCATCCATGCGCAGCAGCACGGCCGAGATCTCCAGCAGAGCATCGGTCTCCGGGATCAGGCCTCCCGTCTCCACGTCCACCGCGACCGGAAGAAATCCGCGAAACCGGTTCTCCAGGCTGATTCCGGTCATTTTGGCCCCCTCGCATAAAGGCGTGACCTCTATAATATAGGTTTTGAAGGCACTCTGCCGGATTTCACGCCATGCCTCAATACCAAAAAGTCGTGCTCGCCTATTCGGGCGGGCTGGACACTTCGATTATCCTGAAATGGCTGCAGGAGCGCTACGATTGCGAGATCGTGACGTATACCGCTGACCTCGGCCAACAGGAAGACCTCGAGCCGGCCCGGCAGCGGGCCCAAGCGCTGGGTGTCCAGGATATCCGGATTGAGGACCTGCGCGAGACTTTCGCCCGCGACTACATCTTCCCGATGTTGCGCGCCAATCCCTTGTACGAGGGACAGTACCTGCTCGGCACTGCCATCGCCCGACCCTTGATTACGGCTGGAATGGTGAAGGCTGCACAAGAATCGGGCGCTGACGCGATTGCTCATGGCGCGACCGGAAAGGGAAACGACCAGGTGCGCTTCGAATTATCCGCACGGGCACTGAATCCCGATCTGGCAGTCATCGCCCCTTGGCGGGAATGGGATCTCAATTCCCGGGCAGACCTGCTTGCGTACGCCCAGCAGCACGGCATCGAAGTGGAGCAGAATCCAGACGGCAGCAGCCCCTACTCAATGGATGCCAACCTGTTGCACATCTCCTACGAGGGAGGCGTGCTGGAAGACCCGGACGTCGCCCCACCTGCTGGCATGTGGCGCTGGACCACGGATCCGCAACAGGCTCCGGACGAGCCCCAGACCCTGCGGATCGCATTCGAGAATGGCGATCCGGTTGCCGTCGACGGCAAAGCGTTGGGACCCGCCGCGCTGATGGAAACGGTCAATGCGGCCGCTGCACGGCACGGCATCGGCCGGGTCGACATGGTTGAGAACCGGTATCTGGGCCTCAAGTCGCGGGGATGCTATGAAACCCCGGGCGGCACCGTGCTGATGGCTGCGCACCGGGCGGTCGAATCGCTGACCCTGGACCGCGAAGTCGCGCATCTCAAGGAGGCGCTGATGCCGCAGTACGCGACCCTGGTCTACAACGGCTACTGGTTCAGTCCGGAACGCGAGGCGCTGCAGCAATTGATCGATCACTCCCAGAGCGAGGTCTGCGGAGAGGCCCGGCTGTGCCTGTACAAGGGCTCGGTCTCCGTGGAAGGCCGGCAATCTCCAAACAGCCGGTACGACCCGACCCAAGCGACCTTTGAGGACGATCAGGGCCGGTTCAACCAAGCCGATGCCGCCGGATTCATCCGGCTGTCCGGCCTGCGCCTGCAACCGAAAAGGAAAGAATAAGCGCCCCGAAACGGGATTCCCGGTAGACGGGCGTTGAATATCCCCCTTGGTGATAAGGGTATAATAGTCGCGCTTTTGACACATTTCATAGCCCAAGTACCCATGCCGTCCTCTCCTCGCTCTTTTGCGTGTGCCCTCGTCTGTCTGCTTGCCTTCTCCGGCTCCGCATTGGCGGACAACCACGGGGCTGGCGATCCGCGCGATCCCTGGGAGGGTTACAACCGGGCGGCGTATGGATTCAACAAGGGCTTCGATGCGATATTCTTGAAACCGGCCGCTGAAGCCTACGACGCGATAGCTCCAGAAGCGGTGGATCAAGGCGTCACCAACTTTTTCTCCAATATCGGCGATATCCGGAACTGCTTCAACAACTTTCTGCAAGGCAAGCCGGATGAGGCCGCAAACTCCCTCGCCCGCCTAGTCATCAACAGCACGGTGGGATTGCTGGGGTTCGTTGACGTCGCCACGGAAATCGGAATCAAAAAATCGGAAGAAGATTTCGGTCAGACTATGGGCGCCAGGGGGGCTGAGCCCGGACCTTATTTCGTCATCCCCTTCCTAGGCCCGAGCACGGTGCGCGATACGGTCGCCAAACCGTTCGACTTTGCTCTGAATCCTTTCACCTGGGCGGGTGATGGTGAATTCAGGGCGGCCGTCATGGGGACTCAAGCGATTGATTACCGGGCCGACCTGTTGGACACCGAGGAAGCCGTGGAAGGCATCACCGAAGACGAATACACGCTGGTACGCAATGCCTACCTGGATCAACGTCAGTTTGAAGTGAGCGACGGCGCGGTCACCGACGCCTACGAAATCGAAGAATAAAAACCTGCCCTGCCGGGCAGGCGTCACATCAAAAAGTTTTACTGCGGCTTAGCCGCCGAACAGTCTTTTCAGCCAGCCACAGAATCCGCCGCCGCCCTGACTGCTTGAGTCAGAACTGGCGCTGGAACTGGATGCGGTGGATGCGGCAGGCGCGCTGTCCCCACCACCCCGACTCATCATTTGTTCGTGGTGGCGTTTCAGAACGGAATCCGTGGGTGCGCTCATTGAGGTTGACCCTCATGTTGTTATTGCCCTGCCATTGTACATAATTGCGCGTTCTGACAAATGTTTGTCTGCGCATGAAAATTTCAGGCTTGGACTAGGGTGCCATAAGCGTAGAAATTGCATCCTTGCGCCTGTGATGGAATCTCGTATTTTTTATCCTAACTCTAGGCAAGCCATGGTCCTTGATCGACGGCTACGAGGAATTTTTTGGGACTGATATGGATTTGATCTGTTGTTGGTTATAGTAACATTCTGCATAGGGT
>JAPPLD010000012.1 GCA_028819565.1 Gammaproteobacteria bacterium
ATCGTCAAGGGCGCTTCCCACTTGCAGGGAGGGGGCGAACCATATATTTATCAAAGGGTTCGTCTCCCTGCACTTGTGGACGATGGTCATTGGCACGTTGAGCCGATGCCGCAGCTGGGTAATGCTGCGCTGAACCTCAGCTTTCATGACTTCACCGACTGTGCCAGCAACCTACCTGTCCATGGTCTTCGGGTCAATGGTCTCCTTTATGGCATTGACTATCGGCTGTTTGCCCTTGCGGATGGCTTTGCGGAAGAAGGGGCGTTCCAGCATCGGCGGGTTGTCGCCAGCGCCAAACTCATTCCAGGCCGAGATTGTCGTGGCTGGAGTTCCGTCATCATATTTGATATCCGCAAAGAACCGACAGCTACGCTCTTCGACTTGCTTTTCGTCTATTGGACAACCCGGAGAACTTATTGAGTTTCTGTCCGTTCTTGCCGGGGAGAAAATGGGATCTAGACTCGGTCCTGTGCCTCTATTAGGTGGTAAACGAGATTTAAGGTCGTCCTGAAGTCGCGTATTTCGTAGTCATCCGTTTCGACTGCTTTGTCAAACAGTCCCGGGAAAAGTGATTCGAACTTTCCGGGCAGAACCTCGATTTTATAGGCTGGGTTCCATACGGAGAAGTATTTTCTGCATTGCTTTTCGGTACCGAAAATCTGTCCATGAGAACCGCATAACAACGCATGAGTGATCTGCTTCCGCCTGCCGTTTACAGCCTTTGCTTGTGAAATCTGGTGGGGAGACAGTTTCACGAGAATAAGGGTCTGGCGCATAACTTCCATATTAGCATCACTCTTTTCAATAAACTTGCCTCAAATATGTCTTGGGCTCCGGAAGTCGGTGTGCAATAATAGTATAAATTCGTACTTTATCTCATAGGGGATTCCGCATGTCAATGATCAAAAAAAGCATTACAGTAACGGACCAGCAGGAAAAATGGATACAGGCGCAGATCGCCAAAGGCCACTACGCCAGCGACAGCGAAATCTTTCGTGACTTGATTCGTGAGCGGCAGGCCAGAGAGTCGGAGAATCTGGAGGTACAGGCAATACGGACCGCATTGATCGAGGCGGAGGAACAGGGCTTCAGCGACCAGACGCCGGAACAGATCAAGGCAACCGTGATCAAGCAAAGGAAAGGGAGTGGGCAGTTATAGGCTGAACAAAAAAGCCGGTCAGGACTTGGCCCGAATTCTTGACTACGGCATTGATCGATTTGGTCTTGAACAGGCTTTGGCCTACTATGACACATTGCAAAGCCGCTTTGATGAAATAGCGGAAGATCCTCTCCGTCACCCCGCCGTCGATCATGTCCGAAAAGGTTACCGGCGAAGTGTCTGTGGCTCCCATTCGATCTATTACCGGGTGGATGGTCAGACTGTCGAAATCATGCGGCTCCTCAATCGCGAAGATATTCGCAAGGTTCTAGCCTGAGCCATCCACGCTCTTTTCCCTTTATCCGGTGCCGGAGCCGCAGCCATCGTATGTCATTTCATAGGGAGACTCCCGGACCCATCTCGTCTGGAAGCGGCAGAAAGCCACTGATGGCTTGGACACTCTTACAGCTGGCATTCTGCATGCCGTGCACGTGTGTACGTATGTGTGCTGGAGACTATGGCGATTAGTTGGCAACCTTCCGAGTAAAATGGAGGAATGCAGCAAATCGTTCTCGATTTTGTATCATCAATAACTGGGGCTGGATTCACTCTGGGCTTTGCGCTCGGATTCCTGACCATGTGGTCCCTGAAGTTAATAAAGCGATTGCTCTTGTGCAAAGAGGTCGACAGGGCTTATCACATGTTTAGGATGGTCTGCGAGCCGGAAATCGTGAACCCGGACAATCCTGGAAACCAAGATTACATGAGGTCCCAAGCCAGAGATATGGCTAACGCCCTTCTGGACAGATTGCGAAGTGCTGGGTTCCACCCGCCTGATCAATGTACCCGCAACGAGAAATCCCTTTCGGAATGGTTCGAGTTTCTAGGAAAAGCGAGGATGGAATTGGTCACTTGGTTTTACAAGAGCAAGGTTGATCATTGAGATTTAATAACACTATTAACGAGACTGGAAATGAAGAAATCAACCATGCTGGGCTTGGCGATCTTGTTCTTCGCGATGGTGGCAGTCGGCACTTCGCACCTGTGGAAACCGCTACCAAAAAATCCCGCGACAGGGATGCCCCAAACAGCAGCAGAGGAACGATGGGAAAGAATCGTAGAGGGAGCGAAGCGCGAGCGCGAGCGAATGGCCGAGCTACAGGCACAAGTCAAGAAAAAGTCACCGGCCGAGCTGAGCAAGCTACGAGCCAAAGCGAAAGCCGAACAGCATCCTTGCCTCCCGCTCAATCCTGAATCACGCCGCGTTTTCGAGGATAAATGGTGGGATGGTTTTTCGAGCAGATATGCCAAAGACGATCCGGAGTGCCTAACCCGGATACAGATCGCGTTTCGGATGCGGAACCTGATTAAGTCGGCGGGCTATCGGTGCGACACCATTACCACGATCATTCCTTTCGTCATTGATCGCGGCTTTAACGTTTATTGCATGGGTCATCGCTATTCCTACGAAGTCGAAGATAAAGGTGGGCGTTGGCATGTGGAAGTGGATTGAAGGAGTAGTCTGCCCATCTTGAGTACCCCCGCCGCTTGATTTTACAAGCGCAAGGCTGATTATTGAGATTTAATAACACTCTGTCAATTAATCGCTAGCGTTCCTTGTGCGCCTATTTTCCCGACCATGTACAATACGCAATCCATTTTCAGCCATTCGACGAACAAGTATGCCTGGAATCCGAGTCAAGGAAGACGAGCCATTTGACGTCGCGATCCGTCGTTTTCGGCGTGCCTGCGAACGGTCAGGAGTGCTCTCAGAAGCTCGTCGCCGCGAATACTACGAGAAACCGACCGAGGTGCGCAAGCGCAAGGCTGCAGCGGCGATCAAGCGCAATGCCAAGCGTTTGTCCAAGCAATCGCGACCGCGTTACCGTTGATTTTTGACTCTCCGGCATCCTGCCGGAAACCTGGCCGAGGCTTACAATAACGCCATGGCCGACCCTCTTCAATTCCTGCAAGTTCCGCGCCAGGATCCGGCTGTGGAAACCGTCGAGGTGCGGCTTCATCACTACCGGGAAATCTACGGGCAATACGTTCCCGAGCAGGCGGCCGAGCAGTCGGCACGCTGCTTGGGATGCGGCAACCCCTATTGCGAATGGAAATGCCCGGTTCACAACTACATTCCCGACTGGCTCAGGCTGGTCGAGGAAGGAAACCTTTTCGAGGCCGCGGAGTTGTCGCACCGGACCAATTCGCTGCCGGAGATCTGCGGGAGAATCTGCCCGCAGGACCGCCTGTGCGAGGGGGCGTGCACGCTGAACGACGGGTTTGGTGCGGTCACCATCGGGGCGGTCGAAAAATACATTACCGATACGGCGCTGGAGCAGGGCTGGCGACCCGACCTTTCTGGAGTCGAGCCGACCAACTGGCGAGTGGCGGTGGTCGGCGCGGGACCGGCCGGACTCGCTTGTGCCGATGTTCTGGCGCGCAATGGCATCCAAGCGGTCGTGTTTGACCGCTATCCGCGCATCGGGGGATTGCTGACGTTCGGAATTCCTTCGTTCAAGCTGGAGAAGCAGGTCGTGGAGACCCGCTACCAGATTCTGCAGGAAATGGGCATTCAGTTTCGCTTGAACACGGAAGTGGGACGCGATGTCTCGTTCAAGTCTCTTCTGGAAGATTACGATGCCGTGTTTCTCGGCATGGGCACCTACACCGGGATGCGGGGGGGCTTCCCAGGCGAAGAGGGGCCTCGCGTATACAAGGCGCTTCCTTACCTGATCGGCACGGTCAATCAGGAACTACAGCTGGAGATGGAGGATATGCCCTACATCAGCATGGAGGGTGAAAACGTCCTGGTGCTGGGTGGAGGCGATACCGCGATGGATTGCGTCCGTACCGCGGTGCGCCAGCAGGCCAAGTCGGTCACGTGCGTCTACCGGCGCGACCTGGGGAATATGCCGGGTTCGCGCCGCGAGGTCAAGAACGCCATGGAGGAAGGAGTGCAATTCCTGTTCAACCGACAACCGCTTGGCATCGAAGGGGAAAACGGTGCGAGCGGCGTGCGAATGGTCGAGACGCGGCTGGGGGCGGCAGACGAACGCGGGCGACTGATGCCGGAGCCGGTGCCGGGGTCGGAGACGGTGCTGCCGGCCGACCGGGTGGTCATTGCCTTCGGTTTTCGAGCCAGCCCCGCAGACTGGTTCGCCGAAAACCGCATTGATGTGGACGGGCAGGGACTGGTGGCCACCCACTCCGAACCGTTTCCCTACCAGACGGCCAACCCCAAGGTGTTCGCCGGGGGCGACATGGTGCGTGGCGCGGACCTGGTGGTGACGGCAGTGTTCGAAGGGCGCGGGGCGGCTGAAGGAATCCTGAGTTTCTTGGAGCAGTCCTAGCCGTCAAAAACTTGCTCCACGCTATAATTCTGCCGCAACTGATGTGGGAACAAAATGTTTGAGAACATATCGGATTGGATCGCCCAGCTTGCTGGAAGAACAGGTGTTGAAAACGCGTTGACCCCGACCATCAAGTTGACGCCCATCTCGCTAGTGGTTTTTGCACATATCACTGGGCCAAAAAGGGAATGTATATGAGCGCATTTGATAGCACAAAGACTCCGCTCCCTGACATTATTAAGGAAATTACTGACGGCAAATTACAGTTGCCAGATTTCCAGCGTGGCTGGATTTGGGATGATGACCATATTCGCGCACTGTTGGTAAGCATTGCGCGCTCATTCCCTGTTGGTGCTGTCATGCTGTTGGAAACCGGTGGAGATATTCGGTTCCAGGTTCGTCCTGTTGAAGGAGTCATGTTTGATGGTGTGTCTCCTACACCAGACCGCCTGATTTTGGATGGACAACAGCGCTTGACGTCTTTAACTCAGGTGTTGGTGTTGTCGCAACAAAAACCAGTCCAGACGAAAAATGATAAAGGGCGACCAATTAAACGCTACTATTACTTTGATATTGAAGAAGCACTACAGGATGACAGATTGGAAGAATCTCTCATTGCAACAGATGAAAATCGCCAGATTAAAGGTAATTTCGGACGTGAAATAGTAATGGACCTATCCACTCCTGAAAAAGAATGTGAGGCTTTCTTTTTTCCCTGTAGTCAAATCATTAATTCGGATGAATGGGAGGAAAGCCTGCAGAAATTTTCGCCGGACAAGTTCGGTCGTTATATGCAATTTCGGAAAAAGACATTGAATGCTTTTCGAAATTACCAGTTGCCAGTAATCGAGCTTGGAAAGACTACGGGCAAAGAAGCTGTTTGTTTGGTATTCGAAAAAGTGAATACAGGCGGTGTGCCACTGTCAGTATTTGAGCTTGTAACCGCTACTTTTGCGGCAGATGGTTTTAATTTACGTGATGATTGGTATGGCAATGCGCAGCGCGACCAGGAGGGGCGATCAGAATGCCTCAAAAGAGAACCAATTTTAGAGACTATTGAACCGACAGATTTTTTACAAGCGGTCAGCCTTTTGCACACGCATAAACGACGACAAGACGATGTTGATGCTGGCAAAACTGGCAAATCTGTTTCAGCTGTTAGCGCTAAACGTGGTGCCGTGCTATCACTGCCTCTAGCCGAGTATGAACGATGGGCACCAGAGGTTGAAGAAGGATTCTTACTTACGGCAAAATTTCTTCGGAGAGAATGTTTCTACAAGTCTAGAGATTTGCCATATCGGACTCAAATAATTGCGCTTGCCGCCTTGTTAACAAAGCTGAAAGAACGCTGGCTAGAACGGAAAATCTCTGACTACTTAGTACGGTGGTTTTGGTGTGGAGTACTTGGAGAACTCTATGGTGGTTCATCCGAAACAAGAATCGCGAATGATTTTGAAGAAGTGTTGCCGTGGGTTCTATCTAATCACGACGATGGGGGCTCTGACAACAACTTGCCCCGGACAGTTTCAGAAGCATCATTCCAAGCTAACCGCCTTGATACGCTACGTTCACGTGTGAGTGCTGCATATAAAGGATTGAGTATTCTGGTCTTGCGCGCAGGAGCTCAAGATTTCTTTTGGAAGGAGACAGTTCAGAAACTAGATATGGAAGAGGTTGGGTTAGATATCCATCATATTTTCCCTCAAGTCTGGTGCAAGTCCAAAGGGATAACAAAACAAAAATATGATTCGATTATCAATAAAACCCCAATTTCATACAAAGCAAATCGCATAATAGGAGGCTCAGCACCTTCTGATTATTTCAAAGTGTTGCAACAAAAAACTGGCTTGAGTGAAGATGAAATGGTAAGAATCATTGAGTCGCATAAGATTGATTCTGAAGCACTTCGGCGAGATGATTTCGATGGCTTTTACAAAAGGCGTCGACAAAGCCTACTGTCAATAGTAGAGAATGCGATGGCAAAAAAAGTACAACATGACAGCGAGGACTAACCTTCACCCCTACTACTTTTCAAACCCAGATGTCGGAACATTACTCCACTTCACGCAACAGTAGCCACGTCCTGATTTAATGGAAGGAGCCAATTTTTGTTTCCTCTTGGTTAGAAATCATCCCTAAGACTCCGATGGCGGTTCCGGAAAACGATCGATTCCTTCGCGCCCTGCGGCGGCAGCCGACCGACCGCACGCCTGTCTGGATCATGCGTCAGGCGGGGCGCTACCTTCCGGAATATCGGGAATTGCGCGAGCGCGCCGGAAGTTTCCTCAATTTGTGCCGGACGCCGGACTATGCCTGCGAAGCCGCGTTGCAGCCGATGCGCCGTTATCCGCTGGATGCGGCGATCGTGTTCTCCGACATCCTGACCATTCCGGACGCAATGGGGTTGGGGCTCGAGTTTTCCGAGGGGACCGGACCGCATTTCGAACGTCCGGTCCGCAGTGCGGCCGATATCAGGGCGTTGGGGGTTCCAGATCCGCACCAGGAACTCCGCTATGTCAGCGAAGCTGTTTCCTTGTTGTCCCGGGAGATCGGAGAGCAGGTCCCGATAATCGGTTTTGCCGGCAGCCCTTGGACGTTGGCAACCTACATGATCGAGGGCCGCAGCCGCAGCGGGTTCGCGCATGTCGCCGAACTGCTTCGATCCGAACCGGATCAGCTTGAGCACCTGCTTGCGATTCTGGCGGAATCCGTAGCCCTTTACTTGGAAGCGCAAATCGAGGCTGGCGCCAGCGTGGTCATGATTTTCGACAGTTGGGGGGGCATCCTGGAAGGCGAGGACTATGTCCGTTTCTCGCTCCAGCCGGTCGAGCGCATCATGGAGAAACTGGGGCCGGTTGTGCCGCGCATCCTGTTCGCCCGTGGAGGTGGCGGGCAACTGACCGAAGTCAGCAAGACCGGTTGCGAGGCGATTGGCCTGGATGAGACCGTGAATTTGCGCGTCGCACGTGAGGAAGTGGGGCAAGTCTGCGCCTTGCAGGGCAATTTGGATCCGGCCATGTTGCGCGAGGATGTAGAGGATCTGCGTGCTGCCGCACGTGCGCTACTGGAAGATTATGGTCCTTACCCGGGCCATGTGTTCAACCTCGGGCACGGCATCACGCCGGATATCGACCCGGGCCGGCTGGCCTGCCTGATCGACGAAGTGCACCAGTTCGGGGCTGCCTCCAACTAGACCCTGGCCGGGCCCGGGGCTCCGTCCCGGTTCTTCTATTCCTCTTCGAGGTAGATGCCGACGCCAACGACATGGTCGTCGCGCATCACGACCCAACTGGATTTGGTGCCGACCTCTTTCGTAGCCGGGTGCGGCCAGCGGTAGTCGAACCAGCTCCCGTCGGGGTTCTCGGCGGCTGCCGCGGCCATTCGCGCAAGGAAGGCATTGCCGTCGGCGTCCCTTCCGGTCTCGTCGGTTATCCCCACCCAGTCGGGATCGATCGGGTGAGCCACGATGGTTCCGGCGTTGTCCAGAACGAAAACGTAAAATTGACCCTGATGGAATTCAGGGGCGGCCGCATTGACTTTCTCGATCAAGGCGGCTGTGCCGTGTTCGTCCAGATACTCCAGAGCCCTGGCCACCATTGCCTTGGCTGCTGTTGCGTCCGCGCTTTCAGTCTGGCTTTGGGCATCCGGGAGTTCGGGCGAGGTCGTCTCAGGAAAAGAGCCGGGCTTCATGGCGACAGCGATGAGGATGAGGCCGAGCGCGCCAGCGGCGATCAGCAGGATCAGGTTGCGGTTCATGGGGAGTCTCCACGGAAAGAATCTTGGGTTTGCCGCGAGCGCGGCAGGCGACCTATGAATTGTACAGGGTCTCCGACCGGCATCAGAACAACTGCTCGGGAATGTCGGTGCTCTCTCCGGGCGTCAGGACGGTTTCCTTCGACAGGCGATCGGGCACGCGTTCCTCGCGGAAGGTTTCCACGACGCTATTCTTGCTGTTGGGCGGGGCCAGCAGGCCGTTTTTCGGGTCAATGCGTACTTGGACGATGCCGGGAGGAATAGTAAGCGGTTTTTCCGGCAAGCCGGCCAGTGCCACCTTCATGAAGTCGATCCACATCGGCAGTGCCGCCGTGCCGCCGACTTCGCGCCGTCCGAGTTTCCCGAAGTCGTCCCGGCCAACCCAGGTCGTCGCCACGAGCTGGGAATTGAATCCGCTGAACCAGGCATCGCGCTGATCGTTCGTGGTGCCGGTTTTTCCAGCCAGATCCCCGCGTTCCAGTGCCAGTGCGGCGCGTGCAGTCCCGAACCGCACCACATCCTTCAGCATGTTGACGATCTGGTAATGAATCCGTTTGTCAATGACGCGCGAAGCGGAGTTTTCCGGCATCAGCGCGGGTATTTCCTGATCAGAGGAGGCCAGTGACGACAAGACCTGCATCTGGCAGGCATCGTCGCAGACTTTTCGGGGATTGGCCACGTAAACCAGGTCACCGGTTGTATCCTCGATGCTCTGGATCAAGTAGGGCTCAACTTGGTAGCCGCCATTGGCAAGAATCGCGAATGCCGCCACCATTTGCAACGGGGTCACTTCGCCCGAGCCCAGCGCCAGCGTCAGGTTGTCGGGAAGAGTCGAGGCGTCAAAACCGAACCGCTCCACGAAATGGCGCGCATAATCGCTTCCAATGTCGTCGAGCATGCGGATCGAGACCACATTTCGGGAATAAGTCAGCGCTTCGCGGAGTCGGGTGGGCCCGTAGAACCGCCCGCTGTAGTTTTCAGGGCGCCAGGCCCCTTCGATGCCTTGGTCATGGTAGACCACGGGCGCATCATTTATCAGCGTAGCCGGGGTGTAGCCCTTGGCTAGGGCCGCGGTGTACAGGAATGGCTTGAAACTGGAGCCTGGCTGGCGATGCGCTTGAGTAGCGCGATTGAACTTGCTCAAGGCGAAATCGAAGCCGCCGGTCAGCGCCCGGATTGCGCCGTCGGTTGGATCAATTGCAACCAGTGCACCAGAAGCTTCCGGAATCTGGCGCAGACGCCAGACGTTGTCTTCAAATATCAAATGTACGATATCGCCCGGATTCACTACATCCGAAGTCTCCCTTGGCGCGGGCCCACGTCGGTCGACATGCTCCATCGGCCTTGCCCAGAGAATCTCGTCGAGAGTGAGTTCTGCCCAACGGTCGCGGCCGAGGTAGATATGCGCGACATCCGGGCCAGCATGGATCACGATGCCGTTCTCGAAGCCGCCGCGAGTCGGCGTGTTGGCCAGAACCCGATCAAGCTCCTGTTTGCTCTCCGGGAGCGGTGTCAGGCGATTTTCCGCACCACGCCAGCCGTGGCGCAGGTCATAGCGAATCAAGGCTCTTCGCACGGCTTGGCGGGCCGCCGTCTGCAGATCGTTGCGTATTGTCAGATAAACCGTATAACCCCCGGTATAGGCACCTGTCCCGAATCGTTTCACCATTTCGGCCCGGACCATCTCTCCGACGTAGGGGGCCGAGGACTGGCCGCGGTAATGGCCCAGCCGTGCGGTGACAGGGGCCTCCACAGCTTCTTGAAATTGTTCGTCTGTGATGTGCCTGTCCTGCAGCATGCGATCCAGTACGTAGCGGCGGCGAGCGTGGGAGGCTTCGGGATTGGTGACCGGGTTCAGGGTTGAGGGCGCCTTGGGCAGGCCGGCGATGGTGGCTATCTGGGCCAGTGTCAGGTGTCGGGGGGCAGTGTCGTAGTAAACCTCGGCTGCAGCGCCCACGCCGTATGCCCGATGTCCAAGAAAGATCTTGTTCAGGTACAGCTCCAGAATTTCGTCCTTGCTGAGCTCTTGCTCAATGCGCAGGGCGAGAAAAATCTCGCGCAATTTGCGAACGAAGTGACGCTGCCGAGTCAGGTAGAAGTTGCGTGCCAGCTGCATGGTGATGGTGCTGCCGCCTTGGCGGATCCGTCCGCTGCGTGCAAGATCCACGGCGGCACGGACCAAGGCCTGCAAATCCACTCCGAAATGTTGCTCAAAGCGCGCGTCTTCGGACGCGATGAAGGCTTGGCGCATCGTCAATGGGATTTCGTCCAAACTGACGGGAATGCGCCGCTTGGTGCCGTATACCGCGAGCAATGCACCATCTTGGGAGTAAACCCGAAGCGGGGTTTGCAGATGAACATCGCGAAGTTCCTGGACCGTTGGCATGCTGGGCTGGATGTACAAATAGGCCCCGAGCACGGCGAGCAGGGCCGGCATCACTCCCAAGCCAATGAGTCTCAGAAGGCGGCGAGTGATGTTCATGTCCGGGCCAATGTTCGGGCAGGACTACAGTATAGTGTGGGTTTGCTCACGATGGTGCTTCACGGGGATGCCCACCCACCCTTCCAATGTGTTTCTGATCGGCCCGATGGGCGCAGGGAAGACGACGGTCGGTTCCATGCTGGCGAAAGCGATGGGGCGGGAATTCCTCGACAGCGATGCAGTCTTGCAAGAGCGCACCGGAGTGACGGTCTCGGAAATATTTGAGCATGAGGGCGAGCAGGGGTTCCGTCGTCGGGAACGCGAGATCATTGCGGAACTGGTCGAACGGAAGAATATCGTGTTGGCGACCGGTGGGGGTGCCGTTCTGGATGCCGACAACCGCCGCCTCTTGGCTTCGCGCGGCACGGTCATCTACCTTCGCGTATCGCTGGAGGCCCAACTGCAGCACTTGCGTGCCGACCGTACCCGTCCATTGCTGCAGAGTGGGGATCCGGAAGAGGTTTTGAAACGGCTGTCTATCGAACGCGACCCGTTATACCGGGAATTATGCGACTACCAGGTCAATATGGACGGTCTGACGGTGCGCGCAGCCTGCGAAAATATTGTCGAATGGCTTGATCAGACACCCGGGCTGTCGTAACCGTAAAGCCAGACGGTGCGAGTTAGGGCGATATTGACGACCGAATGAAGACAATTCCGTGGGATGAAGGCTTCGTCCCCGGGTTCCAGGATCATGTCGATTCCTTCCAGGGTCAATTGCAGCCAGTCCTCCAAAACCGTGATCGATGGAGCTTATATATTTGATATATCAATAAAATCGAAAGGTAAAGCCGGTCAGGTTTTGGCTATGATATGATTTGGGCGTCCGCGAGTGGGGGACGGTACTCACTCCGACCGGAGGCACTCCGGTGGCAGGACGGGGAGAGGACAACGAAACGGGGTCTTTTCATATGAGGAGGCTAGTGGATACCGCCGATGATCCGTCAATTATGCTCTGATACCGACAACGGTATGTCTTGCATATAAGTGCCTAATCAGTTCGTTGCTGTTATATGTGAAACCCCGCCAGGCTCGTCCTGGCGGGTCTTCCAATGTCCCACAGGAAAAGCCACGCTGTTGCCAGTCTGAAGCGACTTTTTCGGGCTCGGGAGGAGCCGGGAATTTCCCGCGGATCGGATTCATGCGCGGCGCACCATGACCGGGTCGCCGGGGGCGCAGGCGGCGAAACCGTGGACGTCGTCCGCGTGTCCCCAGATATTGACCGCCGCAGCGAGCCGGATCTCGTCACCGCGTGAAATGGGAGTTGGTCCGAAACCAACCGCGATGCACCGGCCTTCCACCCAGAACGCGATCTCTCCGGCCTCCACCACATCGCGGGCGTCGGCTTCGAGAGCGGCTTCGACGGGCACTCCGAAGTAGATTTCCTGCCCCCAGGTGTGGACTTCAGACCGGATTGGCAGGGCGGCGCAAATCGCCTGCGCCGTCGGCGTGTCGTAGCAGGTGATCGTGGCGGTGTGGCGACCGGCGGTCAGCAGCAGGATTTCGGACATGGGGGATGGACTCAAACACGGTCAGTATACAGCCGTGGCTAGCGTCTGCATTGCCGTGCTGCCACTCAAAATCGTGGACAGTTAGGCGAATAAAATCTATAATGAATCCACTCTAAGGGGGTGGGAGTGTTTTTTCGCAAGCGAAACAGGAACCTATGTTGGCTGATCCACTCATTCGGGAAAAGAAGTTCTTGAAGGAGAATCAGAAAGAACTTTCTGACCGGTTCCCAGGCAAGTACCTTCTCATAAAGGGAGAGGAGGTGATGGGCGGTTTTGAAACCTATGAGCAGGGTGTCAGCGAAGGGGCTAAATTGTTCGGGGCAGGTCCGTTTCTAGTTCGATCCGTACTGCAACCGGATGATGTGGAGTCTCCCAGTATTCCGGCACTTTCAGTAGGAGTACCTTTCATTGCCCATACTTAATGTCCGCATTCAAGCGGAAATGCGGGATGATGCTGGAAACCATCTTCCGGCTCCGCCTGATATGGCACTGGGTCAAGTCGGCCCCAGAGTACAAATCACCTTGGCTCAATTGAAAGAGCAAATCGATGCCATCAGTGGAAAGGGTGAAGAGGTTCCTGCACCGGTAGTGGGTTATGCGCTAATAGATACAGGAGCCAGTGCAACCTGTGTTGACAGTGATGCCGCAGGTCGAGCTGGTTTGCCGGTTGTTGACAGCGGCCCCTTGCATTCTGTCACGCATGCCAACGAAACTGTCCCCATCTATGCCGGGTCGCTGACTATTCAGGGCGCGAATATTAATCTGTTGGCACATCGGGCTTACGGAGTTAATCTTGTTGAACAGGGCCTAATAGCACTTATAGGCAGAGATGTTCTGTCGCAATGTATTCTGGTCTATAACGGACCCGACAGCTCTTTCTCAATCTCAATATAAGTTCATTCGCAACTCGGACATTTTGGGCGCAATAAGTTCGATTCTGATCTTTTCCAGCATATCAGCCATCCAAGCTAAAAACTAGAATCTGCCCAAGTTACTTCTAGGCGAATATTTCCAATGAGCAGCATTCTAGGTGACGCCAAATCGGTGAAATTTCTGCTGGGGCAAAAGTTTCAGATCGACTTCTATCAGCGCGACTACAAGTGGGGGACCAAGCAAATCAAGGAACTCATTGAGGACCTGACTAGCCGGTTCCTACGTGACTACCAGTCCACCCATGAGCGTAAAGCTGTTACTGACTATGGGCAGTATTTTCTTGGTTCGATTATTGTCTCAGGAAAGAATGGCGGCCAGTTTGTCGTTGATGGACAGCAGCGATTGACCTCGCTTACCCTCCTTCTAATCTATCTCAATGGCCTCCAGAAAGATCGCCCTGAAGAACAAAGGGTTGAAGTCTCCAACCTGATTTACTCGATCCAGTTCGGGAACAAGTCCTTCAATCTGAATGTCCCAGAACGCAACGCTTGCCTTCAAGCGCTAATCAGTGGTGAAGTTCCAGACCCGACAGATGAGCCCCCCTCCGTTCAGAATCTAATCAGTCGCTACAGCGACATCACCGAAATCTTTCCCGAAGAACTTCGGGGTAACGCTCTTCCATACTTTCTTGACTGGTTGATCGAGAAAGTTATGCTGGTGGAAATCACGGCACCTTCCGATGATGATGCCTACACGATCTTCGAGACGATGAACGACCGGGGTCTATCCCTGACTCCTACGGATATGCTCAAAGGCTATTTGCTCGCGAATATCACTGACGATGATAGCCGTGACCGGGCGGATAACGTATGGAAAGACAAAATGGAAAAGATCAGAAACCATGGCAAGGACGAGGATGCCTACTGTGTTAAGACATGGCTCCGTAGCCAGTATGCCGATAAGATCAGGGAACGGAAAGCAGGTGCCAAGCCCGAGGACTTCGACAAAATTGGAACTGAATTCCACCGTTGGGTGAGAGAGAACCGGGATCGGATAAAACTCACCTCAAGTGTCGAGTTTGAATCATTCGTCACAAATGATTTTGACTTTTACGCCCGGGCCTACATCCGTACTTGTCATGCTGCCAGCAATTACACCGATGAGTCTTCTTCAGTTTATTTCAACGAGCAGAGCAGCTTCACCCTGCAATATCCCTTGATGTTGGCACCGCTACGGCAAGGTGACGACGACGATACGGTGAGCCGCAAGATGTGGTTAGTCGCGATGTTTATCGAGATTATGTTAGCTCGTCGGATGTGGAACTTCAAAGCCATCGACCACTCCACGATGCAATATCGAGCCTTTCTCATCATGAAGGCAATTCGGGGGATGGATTTGGAAGCACTCAGGGCCGATTTGATCCACCGCTTATCGCCTGAGGGGGGTGCACGTGGTGATGAGTACATCGACTTCGAGACGCAGGAGGCATTTCATTTGCATGGCAATAACGGACCGCAGGTGCATCGCCTGTTGGCTCGCCTCACGGAATACGTCGAAGTTCAGTCGAATAAACCGGCCCGCTATCCAGAATATGCGAAACGGTCGGCCAAGAAGGGTGGCTATCAGATTGAACATATTTGGGCTGACCATCCCGAGCAATTTGAGGATGAATTCGATCACCCGGAAGATTTCGCAGCCTATCGAAACCGTATCGGCGGACTTGTCCTGTTGCCTGGACCAGATAATGCCAGCTACAGCGACATGACATTCGAGGAAAAACGTGCCCACTATATTAAGCATAATTTGCTAGCTCAATCGCTACACCCTGATGCCTACAAGAACAGCCCAGGATTCAAAAAATTCAGGCAGACAACAGGTCTACCTTTCGCTGCCAAAGAGGTATTCAAGAAGGCAGACTTGGACGATCGGCAGGCACTCTACATTGCCCTAGCCAAGTTGTGCTGGTCTCCAGACCGACTGGAGAAAGTTTGAGGGGCGTTATAGCAGGGACGGCAACATGAACAGGTTTCTCTGATTGGCTTGGGTGGTTGATATGCTGGAAACGATCACAATTCAGCCTGTCGCACTCACAAAATCAAAGTAGTTACACTTGTTCTTGAAAATATGCCTTGATCTTGTAATGATTGATAGGATTTTCCATTGTGGCTTCTTGAGGCTAGTTTGGGAGGTAAGGCGAAATCTTCCGCCTATTCCAACGGCACATAATTTAAACGGAGGTTTTAGTGCATGAACTGACCGTTCCTCTTCAGGGCGCCTCGTATCCGATCCTGATCGGTGCAGGATTGCTTGAAGATTCCGTGCGCTGGGCTCCTCTAGTGGGATCCGAGACCGTGCTGGTAACGCATCCGGGGGTGGAAAATCTGTATGCCCGGCCTCTCGCGCAGGCCTTAGGTTCGGCTTGCCGTGGATGCTACGTGCTACCGGACGGGGAGCAGCACAAGACGCTGGAAGACCTGAACGGGCTCTATACCTGGCTTCTGGAGCAGGAACTCGGGCGCGGCGCGACTTTCGTCGCGGTCGGGGGAGGCGTGGTTGGCGACGTGACCGGATTTGCCGCTGCTACCTACATGCGCGGCGTGGATTTTGTGCAGGTTCCAACGACATTGCTGGCGCAAGTGGATGCCTCGGTCGGTGGCAAGACCGGGGTCAACCATCCGCTTGGCAAGAACATGATTGGCGCATTCTGGCAGCCGAAAGCGGTACTGATCGACCCGGTAACACTCCGCAGTCTGCCGGCGCGCGAGATGCGTGCGGGCGTGGCCGAAGTCATCAAATACGGTTTGATTGACGATGCGGAATTTTTCGAGTGGCTGGAAGACCACCTTGAGGAGGTTTTGGCGCTGGAGACAGACGCCTTGACGTATGCGATCAAGACGTCCTGTGCCAGCAAGGCACGGATTGTGGCTGCCGACGAGCGCGAACGTACCGGTGCCCGCGCATTGCTGAACTTGGGTCACACTTTCGCACATGCGATCGAGACTGAGCAGGGTTATGCGCAGTGGTGTCATGGTGAAGCGGTAGCTTGCGGCCTAGTGCTTGCCGCCGACCTGTCGGTTCGGATGGGTTGGCTTGAGGTTCAGGCGGCAGAACGGATACAGGCACTGGTTGACCGTGCAGGGCTGCCGACCCGGCTGCCAGAAGAGCTGGGGGTCGAACAGTTGCGTGCTCATATGCGTCACGACAAGAAGAATGTTGGAGGACGGCAGCGTTTCATCCTGATGCGGGCGATCGGACAGGCGGAAGTGACCGACCAGGTGGACGAACGGTTGTTGTCGGCTACGTTGGCAGGAGTGCGCTGAACCCGTGGCAGTCGATTTGCTGGAAGCGCGGGGCGGCGGGTCGGATCAGGCCGGGTTTGCCCCTTACGCGGCCAGCGAATCCAATTCGCTCGGGCGGCAGCATGCGGAGCCGCCAGACGAATTCAGGACGCTGTACCAGCGTGATTGCGACCGGATCATTCACTCGGCCGCTTTCCGCAGCCTGGAATACAAGACTCAGGTCATGGTGAATCATGCGGATGGATCTTTCCGGACTCGACTGACGCACAGCATCGAAGTGGCCAAGCTGTCGCGCACGTTGGCGCGGGCCCTGCGCCTCAATGAAGATCTGTCCGAATCGATCGCACTGGCTCACGATCTGGGTCATACGCCATTCGGGCATGCCGGACAAGATGCGCTGGATGACTGCATGAAAGAGTATGGAGGATTCGAGCACAACCTGCAATCGTTGCGTGTAATCGACAAACTGGAGTACAAATACGCTGATTTTCGTGGCCTCAATCTGACTTTTGAGACACGTGAGGGAGTGCTGAAGCGCTGCCCGAAAGAAATCGCCAAAACTTTGGGTCCGCTGGGAGAACGTTTTCTGAAGGATGGTTCGCCGACCTTGGAGGCGCAGTTGGTGGATTTTGCCGATCAGATCGCATATACCAATCACGATTTGGACGACGGCTTGCGACTGGGTTTCCTGAATCTCAAGGAGGTGCGGGAATTGGCGCTGTTTTCCCGCGCCTATGACGAGGCGGAGAAAGCCTCGCCGAAGCTGTCGCGGCATGCCTTGTTGCATGAAGCCAACCGACGCATGATTACGGCCATGATGGTCGACCTGATCCTCGCCACCCAAAAACGGATTGAACAAGCGCAACCGGACTCGCCGCAGGCCGTCCGTGCTTGTCCCGATCGATTGGCCGGATTCAGCGACGAGTTACGTGCCGAACTTGTGCCGGTGACGCGGTTGCTGCATGGGAAGTATTACTGCCACGATCATTTGGCGCAAGCCACCAACAAGGCGGTCGGCGTCATTCGGGAGTTGTTTCGTGCGTTCATGGATCGCCCGCAGTTACTGCCAACGGAATTGCATCAACAGGCCAGTGAAAAGAAAGAGGCTCGCGGTGAGGAGGGTCAGGCTCGGGTGATCGCCGATTACATTGCGAGCTTGAGTGACCGACACATTCTTGCGGAACATCGTAAGATTTTCGACATGACCGGATAAATCCGAGTTTGTCCAGCCCGATGACCCACAGCGAGATCGTCAATTTTCTTTGGGAGGCCGCGGATTTCATCCGGGACTTTTTCAAGCGTGGAAAATACCAGGACGTGATTCTCCCGCTGACCGTCCTGCGTCGGCTTGACTGTGTTTTGGCCCCAACGAAGGAAGAAGTCCTGAAGCGAAAGGCGAAACTTAGCAAGAGCGGGCTCAGGAACCTGGATGACCAACTGAATGCGGCCTCGGGATTCGCGTTCTACAACACCTCCCGCTTCGACTTCGGCCTGTTGCTCGGCGATGCTCCGCAAGCTGCGGCCAACCTCAGGAACTATATTGCGGGCTTCAGCAGCAATATGCGCGAGGTGATCGGGCACTTCGATTTCGACAACACGATCAGCAAGCTGGACGAGGCGGGATTGCTGTTCCAGGTCTTGGAGCATTTCGGCTCCGTGGACCTGCATCCGGACCGGATCGACAACCCGACCATGGGGATGATCTTTGAAGAACTGATCCGCCGGTTCAACGAGGCGCTGGACGAAAATCCCGGAGAGCACTTCACGCCGCGCGATGTCGTCCACCTGATGGTCGATCTCATGCTGTCGGGCGACGAAGAAAAGGTGGCGCGCAAAGGGGCGGTGCAGACGATTTACGACCCATGCTGCGGTTCGGGTGGCCTGTTGATGATCGCCAAGGAGCATATTGTTCAGGGGGTACGGGAGGGTGAAAAACAGCCTGTCAGGCCGCCGATCAACCCCTATGCCGAGGTCTACCTTTTCGGACAGGAAGTGAACCCGGAGACCTGGGCGATCTCGAAATCAGACTTTTTCATGAAGGACCCGAGCGGACGCGATGCCAACAATATTGCATTCGGCAGCACGCTGTCCCGCGATCGACATGCAGACGCGACATTCGACTATCTGATCGCCAATCCTCCTTACGGGAAAAAGTGGAGGGCGGATGAGGAAGCGGTTCGGAGCGAGCATGAACGGGGAGAGGCGGGCCGGTTTGCCCCGGGTCTGCCCCGCATCAGCGATGGGCAGACCCTGTTCCTGCTTCACATGCTCAAGAAGGCCAGGTCCCCGGACCAGGGTGGGGCGCGAATCGCGATCATCATGAACGGGTCGCCGCTTTTCACGGGGGATGCAGGCAGCGGAGAGAGCGAAATCCGCCGGTTCGTCATGGAAAACGATCACCTGGAGGCGCTCATCGCATTGCCCGAGCAGTTGTTCTACAACACGGGCATTGCAACGTACATTTGGCTCCTGACCAACCGCAAAGCGCCTAGGCGCGAAGGGAAGGTGTTGTTGGTGGATGCGACTTCCTTCTGGACATCCATGCCGAAAAGCCTAGGAGAGAAGCGGCGAGAGATTCCGCATGAGAGAGCGCGGGACATACTGAAACTGGTTGAAGGATTTAAGGATGGCGAGGTCCGTGAAATTGAGGCAGAGGGAGAGAGAGAGGAAAAAGTCGTCAGCCGTGTTTTTCCGGTGGCGCAATTTGGTTATCGAAAGATCACGGTGGAACGCCCGCTGCGGCTCAATTTTCAGGCAAACCCGGAGCGTTTGAGCCGTTTGGAGGATCAGAAGGCTTTCCAGAATCTGGTCCAGTCGAAGAGGCGGGGCAAGGCCAAAGGCGAGGAAGAGGCCCAAGGCCGGGAACGGCAGCAAGAGATTCGAAGTCTGCTGGATTCACTGGGAATCACGGTCTGTAAGGATCGCTCGGAGTTTCTGGAGGTGCTTGATGCCAGGGCTGGCGAAGCCAAGATAAAATTGTCGGGTGCACTGAAGAAAGCCATTATTGCGGCACTCTGCGAACGTGACGAGAGCGCCGAAATCTGTCGGGACGCGCAGGGCAATCCGGAGCCTGACCCGGATTTGCGCGACACCGAACGGGTGCCGCTTCCCGAGGAAGAGGATTTGGCGGATGAGGACGGAATTACGGCAAGCGTGCAGGAATTTTTCACTCGCGAGGTGGTTCCACACGTGCCTGATGCCTGGGTTGATACATCGAAGCGCGACCCGAAGGACGGCAAAGTGGGCATGATTGGCTACGAGATCAATTTCAACCGGTATTTCTACCGGCCTGTATCACCCCGGTCGCTTTCCGAGATTCAGGCTGACATCAAGGCCGCGGAGCGGGAAATCATGGAAATGCTGGCCGCGCTGGATTCAGAAATTTAAAAAATAATCATTTCTATGTAAGTGCCAACATTTTAAACACTATATAATAACGCCATGTCCAGCATGGCCGATTATCAGACGCTTCAGGGCGCAGACTTGGGAGCTTTTTTCCGCGCCCGGGATGCCGTTGCGCTCGGAATCCATCCTAGGCGGCTCGGGGGCTTGGTATCCGAAGGGTACATAGAGAAATACGGACGCGGTCTTTACCGGTTCCGCGATTCCGAGGCTAAAGCCTTGGAACTCGAATCCTACGTCATGCTTTCAACTGCCGTACCCAATGCGATTATCTGCCTGGCGTCAGCGCTTTCAATCCATGAAATCGGAACGCAGTCGCCAAGCCAGGTATGGTTTGCCATAGACCGAAAGGCCCGGATGCCGCGTAATCTTCCAATCCAGTCGCGCATCGTTCGTTTTTCGGGTGCCATGCTGACTTACGGGGTCGAAGATCGCATGGCGCAGGGGGTGTCTTTCCGCATCACCTCGCCAGCCCGGACGATTGTCGACTGCTTCCGCTATCGCAGGACATGCGGTCTCGATATTGCGCTGGAGGCCCTATATGACGTCATACGTGGACGGGACATTTCGGTGGATGAAATCGAACGCGCGGCCGAAGTCTGCCGAGTGCGGACGGTGATTGCTCCCTACATTGATGCGTTCGGATGGATAGATTCACTCGGTTGAAGAACGTCCCGGCTTCGATTCGGGACAGGCTGAAAACCAGAAACCGAGAAATAGGCGGGGTTTTCGAACTCACGATGCGGCGATATGCGGGGGAGCGGTTTTTCTACCGCTTGGGGGCCTCTGAGCATCGCGACAAATTCGTCCTGAAAGGCGCCATGCTTCTCCTGGTTTGGGGAGAGACGGTAGCTCGGCCGACGCGGGACATTGACTTCACTGGACTTGGAAGTTCGCAGGCTGAAGACTTGGGCTCGGTTATTCGCGACATTTGTTCGATTCCTTGCCCGGAGGATGGGATTACCTTTGATTGCGAGGATATGGAAATCCGTGTCATCCGACCGGAGGACAAGTACGATGGCTTGCAGGCCCGTTTCAAGGCGATACTGGATGGTGCACGTATCCCGATGCAAATGGATGTCGGGTTTTGGGATACCATCAACCCGCCACCGAGCGATGCCGAATACCCAGTCCTGCTTGATGGCCCAAAACCACGAATCTGGATCTATCCTAGAGAATCCGTCATTGCTGAAAAGTGCAATGCGCTGGCCACGCATCGGGGCAGATACAATCGGCACAAGGACCTCTACGATATCTACGGATTCGCTTCACATTTTCCTTTTGACGGCAGATGTCTTATAAACGCCATGAACGCTACTTTTGAACAGCGGGGCACGATGGTGACTAAAAATCTCCCAGCCGGTTTGATGCCGGAGTTCTATGCTGATGCGGTTCGGGGTGCATTGTGGCGCGAGTATCTGGATCGTGATCGTCTTTTGGGGGCACCGAGAGATTTCGGGAAAACAGGTGAACTGATTCTGTCGTTCCTTGTGGAGCCATGGAATGCGCTTGCGCGAGCAGACACGTTCGCTGGGATTTGGGCAGAGGGTGGCCCTTGGCACATTGACGGAGAATCATAACCTGGAAGTTACATTATCCACCTACCTAATGAAAAAAACAGGATGAACGAGAAAGGCGGACACGAGTTCAAGAGGTTCTTCGACGGTCTTTCTGGGGTATCCCGGTATATAAGGATGTACTTTGGACAGACACCGCTTGCAAGCGGAACCTGTTTCTTTGTCATGTCCGCGGATGGACCAGTACTTGTCACCAACCGCCATAATTTCACCGGTCGCGACAACATCACTGGCAAGTTGCTCCACAAGGGATGCGGTATACCGAACCATGCGGTTGTTACATTGCACGGTCCGGAGGAAGTCCACTATCACATCGACTTAGTTGATCACACAAATCCCGAAATGCCATCTTGGACCGAACATCCTACATTGGGTGCCAAGGCTGACATCGTAGCTCTACCCGTCAAGGAAATGGCGAATATCATAGGAGAAGCGAACAGTGTTTCGCTGGAGAAGAGCGTTTCATTGCAGGCCGATTGGCACAGGTGGGATGTGGGTAGCGAATTGCAGGTCATCGGATACCCTTACGGCCAAATAGGGGGGCCGTTTCCGATATGGTCAAAGGGCTTCATCGCATCAGAGCCGGATGTAGACATTGCAGGCTTGCCCATATTCCTCATCGACTGCAAATCACGCACTGGTCAATCAGGTTCTCCCGTGTGGGCACGGTTCAAAACGGGAGATATCGTTACGTATAAGGAAAAGGATTATCAGGCAAAACAAACGATAAACTATTTCCTTGGCACTTATTCTGGCAGATTGCATCGTGACTCAGATCTGGGGCTGGTGTGGAAGCGAAGTTGCATAGAGGAACTCGTGAATCACGCAATAACTCATGGGGCTCAACACCGAATGGATCTACGACGCCATCGTTTTTCTGCGTCATTCAGCAAGGAATTCAGTTTGGATCGCTTCATTAGCGATGACTTCGAGGAAGTAGAGTAAACGGGGATTCGAGGTGTTGGTGGCAATCGAGATGACCAAGAGAATGATACGTTCACCAGGAAATCCTGTAGCAAACTTTCCCCAATCTTCCACAGGTATAGGGGGTTATGCCCCGTACTCAGACTACAAAGACTCAGGCATTGAGTGGCTGGGTAAGATTCCGGCGCATTGGGGGATGAAGCGGCTTAAGTATTCAGCATTCATCAACAGTGACACTCTGCCAGAGACAACTGATCCGGATTTTGTCATGTCCTATATAGACATAGGCAATGTCGATCCATATTTCGGGGTCGTTTCATCAGAGGAAATGACTTTCCAAAATGCTCCTAGCCGCGCTCGCCGGATTGTTCATGATGGTGACACGATTATCTCCACTGTCCGTACCTACTTAGGAGCGATAGCACTAATTCATGATTTGACTCCTAACACTATCGTGTCGACTGGCTTTGCAACGATTAGGCCACATAAATCTGTTCCCAAATTTATGTCGTATGTGTTACGAGAGGCAGGCTTTGTTGGAGAGATTGTTGCTCGTTCGGTGGGGGTGAGTTATCCCGCAGTAAATGCTTCAGAGGTTGGAGATATTTCGATTCCGCTACCAGATTTGAGAGAGCAACAAGCCATTGCCACGTACCTCGATCGCGAAACCAAAAAAATTGATGCGCTGATTGAAAAACAGGAGCAGCTAATCAATCTCCTTAAAGAAAAGCGTACCGCCCTTATCAGCCACGCTGTCACTAAAGGCCTGAATCCAGATGCTCCGCTGAAAGATTCGGGCATTGAGTGGCTGGGCGAGATTCCGGCGCATTGGGGGGTTACAGCAGCCAAAAAGCAATTTTCGATTCAGTTGGGAAAAATGCTGCAAAAAAGCCCGACTAGAAGAGGTGATACAGAAGTCCCTTACCTTAAAGCACGACACGTCCAATGGTTTTCGGTTGATGCTTCGTCTTTGCCTACCATGTGGATTGGCGAAAGAGAATCCGAAAAATATTGTGTTCAGGAGGGTGACCTTGTTGTGTGTGAGGGCGGTGAGGGTGGGCGTTGTGGACTAGTGCAAAAAGTGCCTGACAATTGCATCATTCAGAATGCGTTGCACAGAGTGCGGGAAGCCAAAAATGGAGAAAGCCGGGTTGAATACCTTCAATATGTCATTAGTGCGGTTTCATCGGCAAAATGGTTCGACGCAACCAATAGTAAAGCCACTATTGCGCATTTCACTAAAGATAAATTTAACGAGTTATCTATACCAGTTCCTTCCCATGCCGAACAATGCTCTATCGCCACTTTCCTTGACCGAGAGACGGCGAAAATCGATACGCTGATTTCCAAAATCCACCAAACTATAGAGTTGCAGAAAGAATCACGTTCTGCGCTGATTACGGCCGCGGTCACCGGTAAAATGGATGTCCGACAGAAATCCATTTCCACCGCATAAAAACACGTCTCCACTGGCGTAGTACTGGTCTTTTTCGCATGAACACCGAAGTCTCCGAGCGTACCTTTGAAAATGCTATAGAAGCCGTTTTGCTACAAAACTGTTCCGGTGATGAGTGGGGAAGAGAGCCGGGTGGTTACTATAAACGTCAACAGGGAGGCTACATCCGAGATCTATGCCTATTGAGCAACGATGTCCTGAATTTTGTGCAGACCACGCAACCGAGAGAGTGGGAGAAACTCTCACAGCGCCATGGCGACGATGTGGAAGGGCAGTTTTTGGTTCGCCTGAGTTCCGAGGTCAAAAAGCGCGGCTCGCTAGATGTTTTGCGGCACGGCGTGAAGGACATGGGCTGCGAATTCCGTTTGGCTTATTTCCGGCCCGCGAGCGGGCTCAACGAAGAAACCCGACGTCTGTACCAGGCGAACATTTTCTCAGTGGTGCGCCAACTCCACTACAGCCTGAAGAATGAGAACAGCCTAGACTTGGTGCTGTTTCTGAACGGTCTCCCGATCTTCACCGCCGAATTGAAAAACCCTCTGACCGGACAAACCGTCAGGGACGCAACCCGGCAATACAGAAAGGATCGTGATCCGCGCGAGCCTCTGTTCGCCAGCGGCCGATGTCTTGCGCATTTCGCGGTGGACCCGGAATGGGTCTACGTGACTACTCGTCTGGACAAAGACGGGACACGATTCCTGCCCTTCAACCAGGGAAAATTCGGAGGTGCCGGAAATCCTCCCGTTCCTCCGACGAAGGCAGGCTACGCCACCGCCTATCTGTGGGAGGAAACCTGGTCGCGTGACAGCGTGCTTGACCTGATCCAGCGGTTTGTCCATGAAGTCAAGGATGCAGGCGGGCATGGCCGCAATACCGGCAAACGGCAGTTGATCTTCCCCCGCTATCAGCAACTTGATTGTGTACGCCGTCTTGTGCGGAGTGCATATCGGGAAGGAGCGGGACAGCATTACCTGATCCAGCATTCGGCCGGAAGCGGCAAAAGTTTCACGATTGCGTGGCTTGCCCACCAGTTGTCCACCTTGCACGGCGCCGACAACCGGCGCATCTTCGACTCGATCATCGTCGTGACGGACCGGCGCATCCTGGACCGTCAACTCCAGGAGAACATCAGGCAGTTCGAGCAGACGCTGGGCGTTGTCGAGAACATCAACACGACTTCCCACCAACTCAAAGACGCCCTTGAATCTGGCAAGACCATCATCGTCACTACGCTTCAGAAATTCCCGGTCATTGCCAGCCAGATCGGGGACCTGCCGGGCCGGCGCTTCGCCCTGATTATTGACGAGGCCCATTCATCGCAATCGGGAGAGTCCAGCAAAAGCCTCAAGGCGACACTCTCGACTTCTTCTCTTGAGGATGCTGAAGCAACGGAAGCCCAGGCGGAGACTCCGGAAGAAGAGATAGAGAGCACCATTCTGGATGAAATCAGAAACCGCGGCCGTCAGCCGAATCTTTCGACTTTCGCATTTACGGCCACCCCCAAATCCAAGACGCTGGAGCTGTTCGGGCAGAAACGCCCGGACGGTCAATTCGAACCCTTCCACATCTATACCATGCGCCAAGCCATAGAAGAGGGATTCATTCTTGACGTTTTGGCGAATTACACGACGTGCAAGGCTTACTGGACGCTCTGGAAAACAGTCGAAAATGACCCGCACTACGACAAACGGAAGGCCACCCATCTTCTGAAGTCCTACGTGGAACACAACCCGCATGCGATTGAGACGAAAGTCCGCATCATGGTGGAGCATTTCACCGGGAATACGGCCGGCGAAATCAGGAACCGGGCAAAGGCGATGATCGTCACCCGGTCACGCCTGCATGCGGTGCGCTACAAGCTGGCCATGGACCGACATCTGGCGGGGCAGGGGCATTCGTTCAAGGCGTTGGTGGCCTTCTCGGGCAAAGTCGAAGACGCGGGGCAGTCCTACACGGAATCCGGCATGAACGGGGTATCTGAAGCGCAGACCGCCGCAACATTCTCAGAGCCGGAATATCGATTCCTGATTGTTGCAAACAAGTTCCAGACTGGGTTTGACCAGCCGCATCTCCACACCATGTACGTCGACAAGAAACTAAGCGGCGTCAACGCCGTACAGACGCTTTCCCGGCTTAATCGAACGCATCCCAACAAGTCTAACACCCTGGTGCTGGATTTCGCCAACGAAGCCGATGAAATCAAAGCGGCTTTCGATCCCTATTACGAAGCGACCTTGCTATCGGAGGAGACCGATCCCAACCTGCTTTACCAGACCCAGACGCGCTTGGGCGATTATCCCGTCTATGCCAAGGAGGATGTCGACGGGTTTGCCGAAATCTATTTCAGTCGCAAAGGCACCCAGAGTCGGCTGTATGCCATATTGAAGCCTTCCGTTGAACGTTTCGATGTCCTCAATGAAGACGAGAGAAACAGATTCCGAAAGGAGCTGACCAGTTATATACGTCTCTACGCATTTCTGGCACAAGTCCTCACCTTTGCCGACCCCGATCTGGAGAAGTTGTACGTCTTTGCACGGCATTTACGGAGTTTACTGCCCCCTGACTCGGATGAATTTCCTTTTGACGTGCGCGACAAGATCGACATGGAATCGTATCGTGTCGCGGAGACAGGCAGCGGCGCGATCGAATTGGAGCGAGGCCCCGGCAGATTGGATCCCATCACCGAAAAGGAGCCGTATGGCTCCTTGCCTGAAGACGTCGAGGCTCTTTCTCAGATTATTTCTGAATTGAATGAGCGGTTTGGCACGGAGCTGACTTCGGAGCACAGCACTACGCTCGGGCAGATGATGGAAAAGCTGGAAGAGGATGCGACTCTGGATGCGACTGCGCGCGTCAATACAAGGGAGAACGTGCGATTGGCCTTTGACCGAAAGGTCGACAAGGTGATCCAGGAGATTGTCGACACCAACTTCGACCTGTACAAGCGAATCACTGACGACCAGGACTTCGGCGAAGCGGTGAAAAATCATCTCTTCGACCAGTACCTTCGCGGCCGGCGCAGTGCGGAAGAATTGATCGAGCAGGGAGAATCCAAAACCTTGGAATTCAAGTCCACATTGCGTTGGAGCCTCAAGGAAAATCGAAAAGACGACAAGGGAGTCACGCATGCGGTGCTGAAAACCATCGCGGCCTTCCTAAACACGGAAGGAGGAGATCTTATGCTTGGCGTTGCGGACGACGGCGCCATTGTTGGCATCGAGAAAGACCAACTTGAGAATGACGACAAATTCATGCGCCACCTCATGCAGGTCGTGCAGAATGGCTTGGATTCGCGAGCCGGAACGCAGGTCGACCCGCGGATGCAGGTCGTCGAAGGCAAGTCTGTCTGCATGGTGAACTGCCGCCGGAGTCCAGAGCCGGTGTATCTCGTCTGGAAAGGATTGGAGACGGTCAAAGAGGGGGATTTTTTCGTGCGCAACGGGCCGACGACTGTTAAACTTTCCCCGGAAGATGCCCGGGAATATATCCGCCAACGCTTTCCCGGGGCAAGATTGCCATGACCATGACGATTCAGAACCTCATCCGTCAACTGGAAGAATATTGGGCGGCGCAGGGTTGCGTAATTCTGCCCGCACATGACCTGCCGATTGGTGCGGCGACCTTCCACCCGGAAACTTTTCTGCGGGCAATCGGCCCGGAGCCATGGCGGTGCGCATTCGCGCAACCGTGTCGGCGCCCGACGGATGGGCGTTACGGAGAAAATCCGAATCGTCTTCAGCGTTACTATCAGTTTCAGGTTGCGCTCAAGCCCTCGCCGGACGACATTCAGGATCTGTTCCTGCAGTCCCTGGGAGAACTCGGTATCGCGCTGGACAAGAACGATGTCCGCTTCGTGGAAGACGACTGGGAATCCCCGACGTTAGGGGCGTGGGGCCTAGGTTGGGAAGTGCAGCTCAATGGTATGGAAATCAGCCAGTTCACGTATTTTCAGCAGGCAGGAGGGCTGGAATGCCGTCCGACACTCGGCGAATTGACCTATGGCATCGAACGGATCGCGATGTTCCTGCAGGAAACGGACAGTGTCTTCGACTTGGTTTGGCACGGCGAAGGAGCCGACGCGATCACGTACGGGCAGCTATTCCACCAGAATGAAGTTGAGCAATCGACCTATAATTTCGAGCAAGCCGACACGGAGAAACTATCTCGTCAGTTTGACGAAATAGAGGGGGAATGTGATCGGTTGATCGACCAGAATCTCCCATTGCCGGCCTACGAGCAACTGGTCTGGTGCTCGCATCTCTTCAATCTCCTGGATGCGCGGCATGCGATTTCCGTCACGGAACGCCAGAAATACATCTTGCGCATCCGTGGCCGGGCGCAGAAAATTGCGGAAGCCTACTACGCTTCGCGTGAAGCCCTGAATTTCCCCTTGGGCGCGGAATGACCGAAGCCAGAGCCGTGCTGTTTGAACTCGGCACGGAAGAACTCCCACCCCGTTCTCTGGAGACCCTCAGGGAGTCTTTGGCCGCCGCAGTGATTGCCGAACTGGAGAGTGCGGGTCTTCCGTTCGACCAGGCCGTGACGGCGTATGCATCGTCAAGGCGCCTGGCATTACGGATTCCTGGAGTGGTGGAGCGAACGGCCGGTGCCACCGAAATACGTAAAGGTCCCTCGGTGAAAGCCGCTTTCAACTCGGAAGGTGAACCTACTCAGGCACTACTGGGTTTTGCCAAGGGGTGCCAAGCCGATTCGGAACAAATGCAACGTTGGAAAACTGGGGAGGATCGCCTGAAGACGGACAAGGGAGAATGGCTCAAATTCGATGAAGTAGTGGAGCCCCGTGATTGCCGGGAACTGCTCCCGGAGATTTTCGACCGAGCCTTGGCGGGGTTGCCGCTTGAGAAACGCATGCGCTGGGGAACGGAAGAGACAAGCTTTCTTCGCCCTGTCCGGTGGGTGGCATTGCTGTATGGTGGCGAGCCGATTGCCGGAGAAATCATGAACACCCCCTGTGGCGCGGTCACGCGGGGCCACCGCTTTCTTGGTGAACAAAGTGTCGAACTGGAGGATGCGGGAGTTTACGAAAATGCCCTGAAGGAGAAGGGCCACGTACTGGTAGAGACAGCGGCACGCAAGCAGCAGGTTTTGTCGCAAATCGAAGAATTCGAGTCCGAATTCAAGGTAGAAGCGGTTAGATCAGAGCCCCTGCTTGAGGAAGTGTGTGCCAGTGCGGAATTTCCAGTAGTGGTTGCGGGACGCTTCGATGAGGAATTCTTGAATTTGCCGGAGGAAGTCATCCGCGCGGTGCTGGAGGATCAGCAGCAATATTTTTCGACTCGTGGGTCGGATGGCGTACTGTCCCGGCATTTCTTTGCCGTCGCCAACCTTCCGGACGTGAATGGAGATATTAGGGTGGGCAGCGAGCGGGTGGTGCGTTCCCGGCTTCAGGATGCTGCCTTTTATCTTGAGCGCGATCGTTTGAGATTATTCGATTCTCGTGTAGAGGATCTGGGTCGGGTGGTCTTTCATCGCAAACTGGGCACCCTTCTTGAGCGCGTTCAGCGCATAGAGAACTTGGCGGAATACGTGGCTCAAAAAGTGGATGCGGATGTGAAGACCGTGCGTCGTGCAGCACATTTGTGCAAGGCAGATCTGGGCACGGACATCGTGCAGTCATTTCCCAAGCTCCAAGGGCTGATGGGTGCGTATTACGCCCGAATTGAAGAGGAGGAGGATGCAGTCTGCCAAGCTGTTTCAGACCACTACCGGCCTCGGTACGCGGACGATGCGTTGCCGGAGACTTTGCCGAGCCAAGTGCTGGCCTTGGCCGATCGCTTGGACATGCTGGCCGGAGTTTTCTCGATAGGCGAAATCCCGACTGGGACTCGGGACCCGTTGGGCGTACGGCGTGCCGCTTACGGCGTTCTGCGCCTAGTGGTGGAATGCGGCTTGGATCTGAACTTGGAGGATTGTCTGGTGCACGCGGTCAATCAGTACCCGGAGTCCTTTCGTGCCGACGGTATTCCGCAGGCGGTATTGGATTATCTGGCCGACCGGATGTACGGGTATGGCACCGAACGCGGGCAGCCCAGGGATGCCATTGAAGCAGTTCTGGCAGTCGGGTCGGCTCGACCGCTGGATGCCTTCGGGCGGGTGCGGGCGGTCGAGGGTTTCCGGAACTTGCCGGAGGCGAAAGTGCTGGTCGCGACACACAAGCGGATCCGGAACATTTTGCGCGAGGCCGACGTGAACGACGCCGAAATCAACCCCGAGTTGTTGACAGAGCCCGCCGAGTGTGAGCTCGCGGACCGACTTGTCGCAGTACGTGAGGAAGTGCAGGAAAATTGTGCGGCAGGTACCTACGGAGAAGCACTGAGTTCGCTTGCTGCATTGGCCGAGCCGGTTTCGGCTTTCTTCGACGAAGTGCTGGTGATGGCGGAAGATCAAAAAATACGTCATAATCGCCTGCGTCTCTTGCGGGGTCTACAGGATCTGTTTCTGGGAATCGCGGATTTCTCGCGCCTGCAGGACTAAACGACATTCTGGCCATGAAACTGATAATTCTGGATCGCGACGGAGTCCTGAACGAGGAAAGGGAGGACTTCATCAAGACGCCGGAAGAGTGGGTGCCGATCGACAGCAGCATGCAGGCGGTGTCCCGCTTGAACGAAGCGGGTTATCGGGTGGTACTTGCGACCAACCAGTCGGGGATTGGGCGTGGCATGATCGATATGGACACCCTCAACCGGATTCATCAGAAAATGCATAACTCGCTGGGTCGCTTTGGCGGTTGGGTGGATGCCATCTTCTTCTGCCCGGATGCGCCGGACACGGGGAGTCATTGCCGCAAACCTAACCCCGGCATGTTTGAGGATATTGCAAGCCGTTGTGAGACCGATCTCGCCGATGTGCCGGCTGTTGGAGATAAGCTGTCAGACATTCGGGCGGCGGTGGCAGCAGGTGCCCGCCCGATTCTCGTGCGTACCGGTTATGGTAGGCAGACTGAAAAGGACGAGGACTTGCCGGACGGCGTTGAGGTATACGACGACCTGTACTCATTCGTAGACGAACTGCTGGCGCCATCTTCCTGAGCGCAGCGGGATGTCCGCCATCCGTTCCACGGGTTTTTATCTGGGGGTGCTTGCCGCCACTCTGGCCGCCGTGTTTGTGGTGCCGGTTGCGGCCTGCCTGCCTCGGCGGCCATGCTATCGGCTGCTGAGTTTCTGGAACGTATCCGTTCTCTGGTCTGCAAGGGTATTTTGCGGAATAACTTACGAAGTTCATGGGCGTGAACACCTCCCGGAAACCGGGCCCTACATGCTTATGGCCAACCACCAGTCGGCATTCGAGACGGTTTTGCTGGTGGTTTTATTGCCGCAACCGGCATTTGTGCTTAAGCGATCTTTGCTATGGCTGCCGGTAGTTGGTTGGGGGTTGGCGCTGACCCGCCCGATCGTCATTGACCGAAGTAGTCCGGTCCGAAGCCTGAAGCGTTTGCTGCAACAGGCGCGAAAACGATTCGCACGGGGTGACGTGGTGGTCATTTTCCCGGAGGGAACTCGTCTCCCGGTGGGGGAGCGCCGCCCTTATCAGGCTGGCGGGGCGCATATTGCGACGCAGAGCCGGGTTCCGGTTCTTCCGATGGCGCACAATGCCGGCCATTTCTGGCCACGCGGATTCCTTAAGAAACCCGGCAAGGTCATGGTCCGGATCGGAGCCCCGATCCAAGCAGGAGAACTGAAGCCTGCCGAATTGAACGATCAGGTCAAGGAATGGATTGAAACGACCGGGGCGCAGTTGTCACCGCCAATGTGACATTAAGGCGCGGGGTTGGGTTGGGCCTCGTGAACGGCATCGATTTCGCGCAACAACTGGCGAGGCAGTTCCAAGTTGGCGCTTTCCAGGTTTTCCTGAAGCTGCTCTATAGTGGTGGCACCAATGATGGCACTGGTCACAAAAGGTTGCTGCTGGATGAAACTCAAGGCCATCTGCGCGGGCGTCAGGTCGTATTGGCGAGAGAGTGCAACGTATTTGTCGGTGGCAGCCTTCGCTTGTGGATTGCTATAACGGGTGAAGTAGTTCCAGCGTTGGAGGCGAGAGCCCTGAGGGCGCCCTCGTTGATATTTCCCGGTCAAGACACCGAATCCGAGAGGAGAATAAGCCAGTAGGCCACAACGTTCCCGTATGGCCATTTCGGCTAGGCCAACTTCAAAGGTTCGGTTTAGCAAGTTATAGGGATTCTGGATGGAGACAATGCGGGGCCCGGAGCCCTCTCGCGAGAGTCGCAAATATTCCGCCACCCCCCACGGGGTTTCGTTGGACACCCCGATGGCCCGCGCCTTGCCGGATTCAACCAACCGACACAGCACCTCATAGGTCTCCTCGATCGGGATCGCGTCTTCATCATCCTCAAATCGATAACCTAGTTGCCCGAAATAGTTGGTGTTGCGTTCCGGCCAATGAACCTGGTAGAGGTCGATATAGTCCGTCTGCAGGCGACGCAGGCTGTCGTCAATGGCTTGATTGATATGTTTTGCGTTCAGGCGCGGCCCGCCACGCATATAATCCATGGATTCGCTGGGCCCGACCACCTTGGTGGCGACGATCATTCGGTCCCTCGGGACGCGGGAAGAAGCGATCCAAGTACCGATGTATTGCTCGGTCAGTCCTTGAGTGCGCGCACAGGACGGGGCGGCGTACATTTCGGCGGTGTCGATGAAGTTGACGCCGAAATCGAAAGCACAGTCCAATTGCTGATGGGCTTCGGCTTCAGTGTTTTGCTCGCCGAACGTCATGGTGCCGAGACAGATGACGCTGACGTCAAGGCCGGTGTCTCCGAGCGGGCGAAGCTCCATGTCAGATCTCCAGTTCCTTGACGGGCTGTCCGCGGATCAAATGCTCATCAATGATTCGGTCGATATCCGCCTGATCGCGGTAGCGGTACCAGGTGCCTTCCGGATAGACGACAATGATCGGGCCTTCAGCACACCGGTCAAGACATCCGGACTGATTGATTCGGGTCTGCCCGGCTCCATGAATGCCGAGTTCCTGGCAACGTTTTTTGGCGTAGTCCCGCATCGCGCGTGCGTCATGATCCTGACAGCAGGCTTCGTCTTCCCGCTGGTTCACGCAGAAAAAGACATGGCGTTTGTAGTGCGACATTGAAGACAGTCGGAATGGGATCAAGCTACGCTCATGATACCGTCATGGTTTCTGGTACCGAGAGTGGGACTCGAACCCACACGGGGGACTACCCCACCGGATTTTGAGTCCGGCGCGTCTACCAATTCCGCCATCTCGGCCTTCAGGCTCCAGACACTCCGCTCTTCTTTTCAGGAATGGAGCGATTGAGTCATTGTAGCAATGGGGGATAATTTCCTATAAAAATTGTATTTGAAGCGCTTATGAAAAAAAGCTTTTATCATCGTCAACTAAAGTAGAACTGACGCAATTTTAATTTAGACTGCTCAGTGATTCCACGGATACAGTGTTAGGAGTATGGATACGACAAATTTTGGATCTTTCGATGTTTTATGTGTGAAACTTTGCCTATTTTGTGGAGTGGAAGCCAAATTAAAAGAAATAATAGGCACTTCTAATAAATCTCAGATTGGCTACAATATTTAGAACACTGGTGGAGCCAGGGGGAATCGAACCCCGCATAGTTAGGTCTAAACCCCAACTACGGGTACCAACCCTGGCCCCACTGGTGAACCCTCTTTGAATTTTGTAGGCTCAGAGGCTTCCCTATTTCGGAAAAGGTTACCACACAGCCCTGAACATTTCAAGACATACCTGACTTATTTATTAACAAAAGGGGCTAATCTAGACTTGACATTTCAGATTTTGTCTGTATCATTTCCTGTGGAGGTGAATTTATGTCTGATCAAGAAAATACACAGAAGGGTAAATCTAAGCCCAGAAGCCCTGCATACCCAGGCATAGGGTTAGAGGAGGCTACAACACGTGCGCGCCAAATCTATAGCCATGAGCGGCAGAATAAAGCGTATGTTTCGGCTATCTACAGTCACTGGAGCTATACAAAAAGTAGCGGGCGAGCCCGCATAGCCTTAGCATCCCTTAAGTATTACGGGCTTATAAATATTGAAGGTTCTGGGGATAACCGCATCGTTCAATTAACAAATCTCGCGCTTGACATACTGCTCGATAATCGTGAAGATTCAAGTGAACGTGAAAATGCTATTCAAAGAGCCGCTCTTGCTCCAACGATCAATTCGGATCTGTGGAACAAATATCAAGGACACCTCCCTTCTGATCAAAGTTTAAAATTCTCATTACAAAGGGAATTGGGATTTACAGAAAGAGGGGTAGAAGAGTATATTGAACACTTTCGCAGCACTTTAGAGTTTGCCAAACTGACTCCAAAGTCATATAAGCCTGAATCCAATGAGGACAAATTGGGCGAAGAGAAAAGCGAACAATTGCACACAGAGCAAATCACCATCAATGATGATCCGCCACCCTCCCCAAAACTTGGGTCCGTGCGCAATGTTCAACTGCCACTTTCAAGTGATTCTTGGGCAATACTGTCAGCGCAATTTCCTATAACGGAAAAAAACTGGGATCAAATGCTAGCAGTTTTACAGGCCATGAAACCCGCTTTAATCAAGAATGAAGATAAAGCTGAAGAAAACCCAATGGACTGATAAATTGAGCAAAACTGCTTAACCATTCAATAAGGCAAGTGTAGCCTTGTACACTTGTTCGGGTGTGACGCGGGTCATGCAAGCATGATGTCCATAGGGGCAGGTGCGTTGATGGCAGGGACTGCACAGGGTTTGCGCTGAACAAATTTTTCGAGCGTCGGCCAAAGGCGGGTGCGTTTCGGGACTGGTGGGGCCGTAAATGCCGACGACGGGAGTATTCACGGCGGCAGCCACGTGCATGAGTCCGGAATCATTGCAAACCGCAGCCGCAAGCCCCGAAACCAGGCGGATGGCTTGGTCCAGCGTGGTTTCTCCGCACAGGTTCACGGCCTGTTCCGGCGCAGCTTGGACGATGCTGTCGCCGAGAGAGCGCTCTTTCGCCGTGCCGATCACGCAGATCCGATGCCCTTGCTCAGCGAGCAGGGTCGCCAGCCGAACGAAGGAGCTCTCACCCCATTGTTTAGCTTGGCCGTAGGCGGCGCCCGGCATCAGCCCAATGGCTGTTGCATCGAGGTCCATATCCCATTGTCGGAACACGCTGGCCGTCTGTTCCGAGTCCACTTCCAAGTTTGGATAGGGTATGGAATTCGAGTCGATGGGGTCCGGTGATGCCAAGCGTGCCATCCGGGCGAGAATGCCCGGTGGTCGGGAGCGGGAATCATTGATCAACACGTTGCGGATTCCGGCATCAAAGCCGATTCTCTGCTTGATTCCGGCAATCCAAGGCACCAGTGCCGCTTTTACGGAGCGGGGAATGATGATCGCTTGCTGGTACTGTGCATGCAAGCGGCGGGCTGTCGCCCACCGCCGCCACAGCCCTAGCTGTCCGTGCCGGACATCAAGAGGAATATGGCGAGAAACCTGGGGCATCCGCCCAAGCAATGCCCCCGCCCAAGAGGGTGCGACGACATCAATGGAAACGTCGGGTTGCTGGCGTTTGAGCAGGGCGTACAGGATCTGGCTGAGCACCACATCGCCGACCCAAGCTTGCGCGATCACCAGGATGCGGGAATCCTGGTCTGCCACGGCTTATTCCTTGCTCTCGCGAATACGCTGGATCAGGTCCGTGGTCGAGTAGCCTTCTATCAGTGGCAGAACGACGACTTTCCCACCCGCCTTTTCGACTTCTTTTTTGCCGACGATCTGGGAAGGCTTGTAGTCGGCTCCTTTGACCAGCACGTCCGGCAGGATTTCGCGGATCAACTGTTCCGGCGTATCTTGGGAAAACGATACGACCCAGTCCAGGCATTCCAGGCCCGCCAGCACTTGCTGCCGGTATTTGAGTGGCTGAATCGGCCGACCCGATCCCTTGTTGCGGCGAACCGAGGAATCACTGTTGACTGCCACGACCAGCCGGTCGCCAAGTTCCGCCGCCTGCTCCAGCAACGCCACATGGCCGGCATGAAGCAGATCGAAGCAGCCGTTTGTAAACACCACGGTTTCACCTAGTTCCCGGGTTTCCCGGATCAGTCGGCGAAGGGTGTTGTAGGGAATAACGCCGGTTTCCGTCTTTCGTTCGAGGCGCATAGCTCGCTTCAGTTCATCCGGTGTAACGGCAGCCGTTCCAAACTTGCCAACCACCTGACCTGCGGCTAGGTTTGCCAGCCGCGTAGCTTCTTCCAGTGACAGTCCTGCGGCATGGGCACATGCGAACATGGCGATCACGGTGTCTCCGGCACCCGTGACATCGAACACATCGCGCGCAGTCACGGCAAGGTGGATGCTTTTGCGTCCTTTTTGTAACAGCATGCCCTGTTCTCCCAATGTGACCAGCATCGCTTTCAGGCGGTGTCGGCGGCAGAGCTTTTCGGCATGGGCGGAAATCGCCTCGAGAGAAGGAACCGGTCCGACCGCGGCTTCCAATTCCCGACGATTCGGAGTAATGGCGGTTGCGCCAGCGTAGGCAGAGAAATTGGTTCGCTTAGGATCCACGAACACTGGCTTGCCCATGCGACGGCATAGGGTGATCAACGGTTGGGGATCTTCCAGGGCCCCCTTGCCGTAATCTGACAGGACGACGACATCACAATGGTTCAGGGCGGAGCGAAATCTTTTTTTAAACAATGTCTTATTGAAATTCGCACGCTTCTCGAAATCCAGCCGGATCAATTGCTGATGCTGACTGACGACCCGAAGCTTAAGCGGTGTGGTCATCCCGCTTTGAACCATCAGACGGTTTTCGATTCCATGTTTGCGGATCAGGCGGGTGAACGTGCGCCCGGGCTGATCCGGGCCGATCGGGGCCAGAAGAGTGGTTTGGGCACCCAGAGCAGCAATGTTCACGGCCACGTTGCCTGCACCGCCAATCCGTTGCTGTTTGTCTTCCACGGTGACGACGGGTACCGGGGCCTCCGGGGAGACACGTTCGGCGCTCCCGCTCCAGTAGCGGTCCAGCATGACATCGCCGACCACCAGGGCACGGACTGAGGAGAAATCGGGTAGGCTCAGATGCACCGGATTCAGCTGTCCGAATTCACCAGCGTGTATAGAGTGCCGCAATAAGGACACCGGATCTTGTTGTCGGGCATGTCCTCAATCGGCAGAAAAATCCGGGGGTGCGAATTCCACAGGCTGGTTCCCGGCAGGGGGCAGTGGAGAGGGAGTTGTTTGGGGCGCACATTTTGCTGCGCCGCCTGGTTCGGTGTCTTATAGGAGCTTGGATGCTTCGCGGTGTGAGGATTGGGCATGAATCACTCCACAAAGGTCAGCCAGTGGAGATGACGCTCGGAACGGCCGCTCACGATGTCCTGGTATTGCTGCTGCAACTGAGAAGTGATGGGTCCGCGCTGGCCATTGCCGATGGCTTCGCCGTCCAGTTCCCGGATCGGGGTGACGTCGGCGGCAGTTCCAGTAAAAAATGCTTCCTCGCATTGGAGCAGATCATCCCGGATCAACCGGTTTTCGCGAACCTCCAGCCTGGCTTCCTGCGCAAGCTCGATGATGGTGCGGCGGGTGATTCCGTCAAGAGCGGAACCCAGTGCCGGAGTCTCCAGCACGCCATCGCGAACAATGAACAGGTTTTCACCGCTGCCCTCCGAAATTCGCCCGTCCGTTTCCAGCAGCAACGCCTCGTCATATCCCGCCTGCTTCGCTTGTGCCGTGGCCACGGCCGAATAGACATAGTTCCCGCAGATCTTGGAACTGGTCAACGGAGAATTGACGCGATCGCGGATGATGGAGGAGGTGTAGACTCGGATGCCGCGTTCCAGGCCTTCCACGCCCAAATAGGCGCCCCATTCCCAGGCGGCCACTGCGGTGTGCACTTCAAGCCCCTTGGCGTGCAGTCCCAATCCCTCTGCCCCGTAGAAGCAGATCGGACGGATGTACGCGGTCTCCAGCCGGTTTTTTCGAACCACGTCGATGCAGGCCTGATTGACCTCCTCCTGGGAGAACGGAATGGTCATGTCGACGCAATCGGCCGAAGTGAACAGGCGGTCGGTATGTTCCTGCAGGCGGAAGATGGCAGGGCCTCGCTCGGTGGCGAATGCCCGCAGCCCCTCGAATACGCCACTGCCGTAATGCAGGCTGTGAGTCAATACATGCGTGGTTGCTTCGGCCCAGGGAACCAAGCGGTTGTCCAGCCAGATTACGGCGTCCGGGTGCGGGGCCAGTGTGCTCATGTCGCCAGATTGAAGGTCTCGTCCCAAAGTTCCCGAATTTTCTTGCGTTCGTCGGCGAATTCATCCGGCGGAGAGTGCGGCGGCAACTCCTGCAGGTTGAGTACGTGTATCCGGTCGCGGTAACTGAAATAGCAGGCGCGCAGGAATTCAGTTGTTTCGGTGTCCAGTAGGCCACATTGCGCCAGACGATCCAGAATCATCACTGTGGCAGTTGGCTCAATGATTTCTGGATGTTTTCCAGCGTGAAGCAACACATTATAGTGCACCATGAACTCCAAATCAGTGATTCCGCCGGGGTCTCCCTTGATATGGAAATGCTCGGATTGAGGGGGGTGCGCATCCAGCATTCGCCGGCGCATGTCCACGAACTCTTGCTGCAGTTCGGCGGGTTCGCGGGGTACGCATAAAACACGTGCCCGGACTTGCTCGAATGTTGCCTGCACCGCGTCATGACCCGCGACCACCCGTGCCCGCGCCAATGCTTGGCGCTCCCAGGTCCAGGCTTTTTCCTCCAGGTACTTTTCGTAGTAGTGCAGGCTGCAGACCGGCTGTCCGGACTGCCCGCCCGGCCGTAGCCGGGGATCGATTTCGTACAAGGTGCCGTAGGCGGTCATGGTCTCCATGATGTGGATAAATCGTTGCGCAACTCGAGTGAAGAAATATTCGTTGTATACCGGCTTTTCCCCGTCGGTCATCTGCTCTTCGCCATCACTGTCATGCACGAACACCAGGTCTAGATCAGAGTTGAACCCCATTTCGAGCCCCCCGAACTTGCCGTAGGCGAGAACGGCGCAGTGGGCGGGACGGCGCTGCCCATCGACGATGCAGTGCGGTTGGCCGTGACGCTGAAGTTGCTGCTGCAATGCCAACTCCCAGGCGCAGGCGGTAACTGTTTCAGCGACCCAGGTCAATTCGTCGCTCACGTCCGAAAGGGATTTCGAATGAACGAGGTTGCAGGCGGCGATTTGCAGGGTTTGGGATTGCCGAAACTGGCGCAAGGCTCTCATTTGCTGCTCTAGATCGTCCTCGTCGTCCGGCAGGGCGAGCTGCAAAATCTTCTGAAGGATTTCCGGGGTTCGCTCCCCAAACAAGCTGTTCGGGGAGAGCAATTCGTCGATGAGGTGCGGGGACTCCAGGACCTGGGTTCGCACCCACGGGCTGCGGCTGGTCAGTTCGGTGAGCAAGTTCAGCGCCGGAGGGTTCTCGGTCAACAGGGCCATGCAGTCGGGCCGGCGCAGGAGGGTTTCCAGCACATCGAACAAAAGATTCAGCACCTGTGCGGAAGCATCCTGCCGACAGGCACTTTCGATCATTTTCGGAATCAAGGCCAGTGCGTAATGTCGTGCACGGGCATTCTGGACGCGCCATGCAACGGAGGCGACAATGGCGTGCAGCCTCTGCGCCGGTTCTTCTGCGCCATCCTGCAGCCCCATTTTTTCAAAGACCTGCTTCAGGTCGGCCACGTCGTCGCCGTGCTGCTGCCCGACTGTCTCGATCGCGTGCAGCAATGCTTTCAATTCTTCCGGATGCTCCTGTTCGGCTTCCAACTCCACGCGCATCAGGCAGGTGAATTCCAGTTGCAGGCTGACCCGCTGCATGGTGAGCGCGTCCACGAACTCCTGCCAGTCCGAGTAGCCCATCGGAAACTGCAGCCGGTCCCGCGCTGTTTCATTCTGCGGCAGGGTGTGCGTCTGTTGGTCGTCGACCATCTGCAGGCGATTTTCCACGGTGCGAAGAAAAGAATAAGCCTCGAACAGCAACTGCTGATCGGCGTCAGTCAGCTTCCCGCACTGGACCATGGCGTCCAGCGCCTGTATCCACGAAGTTTGTTGGAGAACCGGCTCCCGCCCCCCAAAAATCAACTGTGCGCTCTGCAGGATGAATTCCGCCTCGCGAATTCCCCCGGGGCCATGCTTGAGATCGTCTTCCAGCGTTTCCTGTCGAGCGTGGTGTGCCATCTTTGCCTTCATGGTGCGCAGTTCTTCCAGCACGTGGAAGTCCAGAGAGCGTCGAAAGATGAAAGGACGAAGCAGGTCGGTCAGTTCTGCGCCGGCAGCGATGGGCACACCCAGCGGTCGCGCCTTGATCAGCGCATAACGTTCCCATTCGCGCCCGTGGTTTTGATAGTAGCCCTCCATGGAGGAGAACGGCAGCGCCAAGCTGCCGGTCGAGCCGAACGGGCGCAACCTCATGTCGACCCGGAAGACAAAGCCGTCGGCCGTGACGTCGTCCAGCGCCTTGATCGTTTTCTGCCCCAGCCGGATGAAATAGGATTGTGCTTCTTCCCGGTCCGAGGCGGGGTCCGGGTAGGTGAAGATCAGGTCGATGTCGGAAGAAAAATTGAGTTCCATCCCGCCGAGCTTGCCCATGCCAAGCACCACGAACGGCACGGGCTCGCCGTTTTCGTCGGTCGGGCTGGGCTCTTTCATTCGGGAGCGGTGCCAGTGGGCGGCTCCCATCACGGCCCGGTCCGCGAAAGCGGTCAGGTCGTGCAAGGTATCCGGCAGTTCCGCCAGCCCATTGATGTCTCGGAACATGATGCGGAGCATTTCCCGGGCTCGGGCGTGGCGCAGGATACGCGCGAAATCCGCATCTTCCGAAGTTTCAGGGTTGGGCGGTTCCAGTTCCTTGGCAATCGGGTCACGCAGGGCGGATTCCAGCAGGTCCGGGTAGGCTCGCGCAAGACGGGCCGCAAACGGACTGGCGGCAAACAGGTTG
>JAPPLD010000010.1 GCA_028819565.1 Gammaproteobacteria bacterium
TGTTTTCTTCCAGGGTTTCCCGCTTCATGCGCAATGCAATGAAGAAAATCCCCGCCTGCACCGGATCCGCCTGCCCGTTCAGGATCAGGTTCAACGCGGCGCGCGCTTCTTCCTGCGGAAGGTCCTTGCTGTACTCGGGCCCGGTTGCAATGCGCTGCAGAACGCTGCGCATGAAAGCTTGCGGTTCAGTCTGTGCGGCGGTGGCTGGATCGCTCATCGGTACTCGAAAATGGAGCGGGTGAAGGGAATCGAACCCTCGTTATCAGCTTGGGAAGCTGAAGTTCTACCATTGAACTACACCCGCTTGAGTTTTATTCTACTTGGTGTAATCCCGGAGTGCGCTCTACTCGCTAGTACGCGTCATGCCAAGCTCTCGCTTTGGTGAACCCAGAAAAATTATTATGATGATTTACCCTCAAAGTCATAATAACAGGTCGTCTTATTCTGATTTCGATAATAACCGGCCATGAAAGGGGTTGTTATTATTATTTAGACGTGAAATAATAATAACGAGTTTGGTTATTTTGATTTCTGCAACAGGAGAAATCATGAGGCGCGGTCCGACCGGTCAATTCAACATCACCCCCACTGGTGGTGAAACGGTGCGTGCCTTCGTGCCCAACCCTCTCCCGCCCGAACCTGCGCTGGATCTAGGCGTTCTTCAAGAATCCATGGAAAAGGCATTGCTGGCACTGGGCCAACTAGATAGCCTGTCCACGCTCCTGCCCAATGTACACCAGTTCCTCTACACCTATGTGCGCAAGGAAGCAGTCCTTTCTTCCCAGATCGAGGGCACTCAATCCACCTTGTCAGACCTTCTGCTCTTCGAACTTGATGAGGCACCGGGCACCCCCCTGGACGATGTCATCGAGGTTTCGAACTATGCCGCGGCATTGGAACATGGGATTTCTCGACTGAAGGGCGGATTCCCGCTGAGCAACCGACTTGTCCGGGAAGTCCACGGCAAGTTGCTGAGTCACGGCCGCGGCAGCGAGAAGATGCCCGGGGAATTTCGCAAGACGCAGAATTGGATCGGCGGAACCCGCCCCGGAAGGGCCCGTTTCGTGCCTCCGCCCCCTCATGCCGTTGAAGACTGCATGACGGATTTGGAGCGGTTCTACCACAAAGAAGACGAAGGATTGCCAGCACTCTTGCGTGCGGGCCTTGCCCACGTCCAGTTCGAAACCATCCATCCATTTTTGGACGGCAACGGTCGAGTCGGTCGACTGATGATTACTCTTGCCCTGTATGACGCGGGCACCATACACCAGCCACTTCTATACCTGAGTCTCTACTTCAAGCAACACCGGGACCGCTACTACGCGCTCCTCGACGAAGTGCGGGAAAACGGCGACTGGGAAGCATGGCTCGAATTCTTTTTTGACGGCGTGGCGCAAACCGCCCAAGAAGCCGTCTCAACTGCCCAGCGCCTGCTTAACATGTTCCAGCAGGATCAAGCAAAGATCCAACAGGAAGGGCGCAGGGCCGGGTCAGCACTACGAGTTCATCAGGTGCTGCAAAAACGCCCCATAGCATCCCTTCGAGAGATGGCCCGTGGCACGGGCCTTTCATTCGCTGCCGCTGCTGCAGGGGTGAAACTGCTGGAGCAACTCGGCATTGTGCGCGAACTGACCGAAAAAAAAAGGAACCGTTTCTTCGGCCATCAGCAGTACTTGGACGTTCTTGCCGAAGAATCCGAGGTGCCGTAACGTGCTTTCGGTCTTTTTCTGCCTTGGCCAAGGAAGTTCGGCGAATCCGTAACGATGCAGGATCCTTGCTCCCTGCGGTCAGTCCTCCTCACCGCGCAGAAGACGACGCAGGTTCTCCTGGTGCCGGTAGACGACCACGATGCCCAGAAAGAGGCCCGCCAACACTAGATCCCAGTCTCGATGCACCGCCCAGGCATAGAGTGGCAAGGACGCGCCCACCGCGATGGAGGCAGCCGACACCCGACGATACAGCACGTACCCGAACAACCAGGTCGCCAGCCCCATTGCCAGCAGCAGCGGATTCAGCACCGCCATCACCCCGGCCAACGTCGCCACTCCCTTGCCGCCCTGGAAACGGTAATAGACCGGCCATACGTGTCCGACCACCGCCATGACGGCGGCCATCACTTCCGGCGACGGCCAGGAGGAAGGGAGGCTCTCTCCGGCAAGGTAGGAGACCAGCCAAACCGCCAGCGCTCCCTTGCCGGCATCCCCGACCAGGGTCATCGCAGCCCATCTCTTGTTCTCGCCGACCCGCAGCATGTTGGTTGCGCCCGGATTGCCGGAACCTTCGGTGCGCGGATCTTTCAGGTCAAAGACCCTGCTTATAATCAAAGCGCTGTTGACCGCGCCGAGCAGATAACTTCCCAGCACCACGCCCAGCAGCACAAGAAGCTGGTGAACTTCAACGCTCATGACCAACCCGGATTCCAAAGGCAAGCCGTCGGTGATCCTGATTCACGGATTCGGGTTTCATTCATTCGTGTGGGAACCGGTCGCGACACGGCTTGCCGCCAATTATACGGTTCGCCGGCTCACGCTCGCGGGGTATGACGGAACTCCCGACCGATCCAATGGCCAAGATTCCGAACAACTGGCGGAATACGAGGATGCGCATTGGGTCGGCTGGTCGATGGGCGGTCTGGTGGCGCTTTCCGCCATTGAGAGCGGGCTTCTCCCGCGTTCGCTGACCTTGCTTGCCTCGTTGCCCTGCATGGTCGAACACGAAGACTGGCCCCATGCCATCGGGGTCTCGGCATTTGAGGATTTCCGCAGGCGCATCCAGCTGGATTCTGAAGCCGCTATGCGCTATTTCGCGGCTTTGGTCGCCCATGGCGACGACCAAGCCCAGCAAATCCGCGATCAACTGCAGACCGCGCCGATTCCGGACCGCCCGACTCTCGAACGGGGCCTGAACCTGCTCGAACACACGGACCTGCGCAAGACATGGATCCAATGTCGGGCTCCGCAACAGTGTATCCTGGGAGAACACGACGCGCTGATTCCGGCGGACGCGGGCCAGGCCCTGCGCACCTTGCGCCCCAAAACCCGTTTCGACCTCGTCCCCCGGTCCGGGCATGCCTTGCCGCTGTCGGAACCAAACCGGTGTGCGGAGTTGATGCGCGCATTCTGGAAGTCACTCGGATGAACGAGCCGGACCGCACCCGACAGGCAAGACTGCGCCGGAGATTTGACCGTGCAGCGGCTCGCTACGACGAGTGCGCGGGCGTACAACGCGAAATTACCCATCGGCTGCTCGAACGGCTGGACCTGGTCCAGTTGGATCCCGGATGCGTGGTGGATCTGGGTGCCGGAACCGGGGACGGAACGGTGCAGTTGCACCAGCGCTACCCCCAGGCTCGGGTTCTTGCAGTCGACTTCTCGCAAGCCATGTTGCGGCAGGGCCAAAAGCGCGAACAGGCCAGCTCTTCCGTCGTGGCTGACGCGTTTCATCTGCCTTTCGCGCCCGGCACGGCCGACTTGGTGTTTTCAAGCTCCACCTTGCAGTGGTGTGTGCCGCTGGCTGAGGCCCTGCGGGAGATCAGCCGCGTGCTGCGCCCCAGCGGGCTGCTGATGTTCTCGACCTATGGCCCGGACACCCTGCAAGAATTGCATGCCGCACAACAGGCGGCGGGCATGGAAGGCGGCGTCAACGAGTTCAGCGACATGCACCCCATCGGTGACCTGCTGCTGGAAGAAGGCTATCAGGACCCGGTTCTTGATGTCGAACGGCTTGATGTTTCCTATGCGTCGGTTCGAGACCTGATGGTTGAACTTAAGGGCATCGGCTCAAGTCGTATCGACTCTCCGGCCGCACAGCCCTGCACCCGACATCAGTGGCAAGCCTTGACCGACGCCTATCCAACCGATGATCAGGGGCGGATTCACGCGACTTACGAAGTCATTTTCGGGCATGCCCTCGCACCTGTTTCACGTGCTCGCGGCGAAACCGCCACGATCCCGGTCACGGCCGTCGGTCGGCAAGTCCGATAGGCCCGCATGGGCATACAATAAGCAGATACGCCAATTTTCCCAGACATGGCCGATCTGACGCACTTCAACGCCCAGGGCGAAGCCCATATGGTCGATATTTCAGAGAAAGAATCCACACACCGCGTAGCGGAAGCGGAAGGGCGCATCCTGATGCAGGCGGAAACCCTAGAGCAGATTCGAGAAGGAACCCACCGCAAGGGTGACGTGCTCGGCATTGCGCGCACCGCAGGCATCATGGCCACCAAGCGAACCGCCGAACTGATTCCACTGTGCCATCCGCTGTCCCTGACCCATGCATCAGTCGAGTTCGAGCTGGAGGATCAGCCTTCTGCCGTGCGTTGCCTCGCGCGCTGCGAAACCAAGGGACCCACCGGGGTCGAGATGGAAGCCCTGACGGCGGTGCAGGTTTCGCTGCTGACCATTTACGACATGTGCAAAGCCGTCGACCGGGGAATGTGCATCCAGGAGGTCGGGCTGCTGCGCAAGTCCGGGGGTCGCTCGGGAGACTGGGCGCGCGAAACCGCCTCGTCCTAGATTAATGCTGCTCAGGCTTCTGCGCTATACCGCCTTCGGCATCCTGACGTTGGTGCTTGCGGGCCTGTTGGCGCTCAGTTACCTGGTGCTGACGTTCGAACCCGACGATTACCGGGACGACCTCATCAATCTAGTGGAGGAACAGACCGGGCGGGCATTCACCATCGACGGAAGCCTGGACCTGCACCTGAACCCGCCGCTGGTCGGCTTCGAGGTCCACGACATCTCGTTCGACAACCCTCCAGGGTTCGGGCAGGAACCGATGCTGACTGCGAAACGCGTCGAAGCGTACTTGCAAGTCATCCCGCTGCTGCTCGGCGAACTACGCATTCGCTCCGTACTTCTGGACGGACTGCAGTTGCGGCTGCGGCGAAAGTCGAACGGGCACACCAACTGGTCCGACCTGCTCGCCGACAAGGATGCCCCTAGCCCCAGCCCAGGCGACCCCGGCAAAGCAACCGGCATTGATCTGGCCGAGATCCACCTGACCGACGGGACCATCGCAATCTGGGACGAACTACGCAATCGCCGCCTGCGAGGGTCCCATCTCGACCTGAACTTGAAGAACCTGACTTCCGGCGGCAATGTGCAGGTCGCATTGAACGGCGAGCTGATGGCCTGGCTCGACACCCGTGCCGAAAGCCGAATCAATGCCCAAGTGCAGATGACTACTGACCTCGCCCTGAAAGACGGCGGAGAGAAAATCACCGGGGAAGACCTGGACATGACGCTGGAGTTGACTGGGCCGGCATTTGCTTTCATGCGCATCAATCCCACCATTGAAGCCGAATCCTTTCGCTGGGACCAGGCAAGCGACACTCTTCGCCTCGATGGAACCGAGGCGACAGTCGAAGGCGCGCAGTTGCGGCTCGCTCCTCTGGAGGTGAAGTCTTTGACCGGAAAGCCGGAATTGACGGGACATGTCGAGGGAACCGGCGTCGACGTCCTGCACTGGCTGGCCCTGTGGAACGAAGAAGTGCCAACCTTGGAGGATCCGACCGCTTTGCGATTCCTGAAGTGGCAAGGCGATCTCAGGATCCATCCGCAGGGGGTTCAACTATCGGGACTGGATGCCGTGCTGGATTCCACCCCGATTCAGGGAGAACTCTCTCTCCTGGACTTCGACCGACCGCGGATCGCCTTGGATCTGCAGGTGGGTGAAATCGACTTGGACCGTTACCTTCCTCAGGATCAGGAAACCGAAGCCGAGGAAAAACCCGATGCCGAAGGTGCGCCATCACCGGAACCAAGCAGCTTGCCAATCGATTGGCTCCGCCAGCAGAGACTCGTGGCGAAAGTGGCGCTGGAACGCCTGCATTGGCAGGGGCTTCAATTCGCGGAAACACATGCCCAGCTGACGGCCAATCAAGGGCTCTGGGAAGTCGAGTCGCTGGACGGGAGAATCAACGACGGCACGGTCGAGGCCAGTGCGGAACTGAACGTCTCCGGCGGCATCCCGCTGTATCGGCTGGATCTGAAGCTGGAACAGATGGAACTCGGCCGCATGATAGCCCTGTTCGACGAACATGGGCACACACCCATCGAGGGCACGACCGACCTGAACCTGGCCTTCAACACACGCGGACACCGCATGGCCACGCTTTGGCCTTCGCTGACCGGCTTTGCCAGTTTGACCGTGCGTAACGGCGTGCTGCAGGTCGGAGGGGTCGCCCAAGCCGTAGAGGCTGCCGTTGCAGCACTGCAGGGTCGCCCTAGCGAAACAACCTCCCAGGGCAAGTTGCCGTTCGATTTGCTGCTTGCGAGCTGGGACGCTAACGACGGGCGATTAACCAGTCGCGAATTGAAGTTGAATGCCGGCGCGATTTCCTTGGACGGGCTGGGTTACATCGACCTGCCGCATTCGTCGATCGACTATCAGTTGAACGTCTGGTCCGGCGACAGCCTGCGGATCCCGGTTCGCATCCGAGGGCCGTTCGACGACCTATCGCACTCCCTGGACATGTCGTCACTGGTCGAGGAACAACTGGACAAAGGGCTCGATAAGGGATTGGAGTCCATCGTCGACAAGGTCGAGGAAAAAGTCGAAGAAAAAGCTGGCAAGCCCGCCGGAAAAGTTCTGCGGAAACTGCTCAAAGACCTGTTCTGAATTCGTGTCGTCGTTCGCCAGCCGGATCATCCGCTACCAGCGCGAACGTGGCCGGCACGACTTGCCGTGGCAGCGCCGACGTACGCTGTACCGCGTATGGGTCTCCGAAATCATGCTGCAGCAGACCCAAGTGGCGACCGTGATTCCTTATTTCCGGCGGTTCATGCGACAGTTCCCGAACGTCAAACAACTGGCTGAGTCCCCTTTGGACTCCGTACTGGCGTGCTGGTCCGGACTGGGCTACTACACCCGGGCACGCCACCTGCATCAGGCCGCACAAGTCATCCGCGGTTCGGGGGGTCGTCTGCCGCGCACCGTCGAAGACTGGATGCATCTGCCGGGTATCGGCCGCAGCACGGCTGGCGCCATTGTCTCGCTCGCCCTGAACCGGCCGGCTCCCATGCTTGACGGCAATGCGCGGCGCGTTATTGCCCGGCATCAGGGCCTGCCCATGACTTCTCGTGTTGCCCTGTGGCGTGCTGCCGAGCAATTGCTGCCGGACCGGGATGCCACCGCCTACACTCAAGGCTTGATGGATCTGGGGTCGCAATGTTGTACGCCGCGCGCACCCGACTGCACGCATTGCCCATTAAGCAAGGACTGTCACTGCGCCAACCACGAACTGGATGAGCAACCCAGCCGGAAGCGATCACCACTGCCGCGTCGTGATTTCTGGGTGGTCATCGTGCAGTCCGAAGACGGGCAGGTTCTGCTACAGCAAAGGCCGACGGACAGCATCTGGGGCGGGCTCTGGAGCCTGCCGGAATACCCGGACCAGGGCGCGGTGCGGCGCTGGGCCCGGAACTGCGGGAAAAAACTAGAGTGGCAGGAAGACCCTCCCCTGACCCATCGCCTGAGCCATCTGGAACTTTGCCTTCATCCTCTGCGAATTCGGATTCGGAATTCGGATCGCGAGAGTTTCCAGAAAAGCGGGCGCTGGTTCGACCCAGAGCAATTGACCGTCGGCGTGGCGACTCCGATCATGAAACTGATCCAGCGCGATTCGATGCCTTAAACATGACTGAGACCCCGCTGCGAAGCGGCTATAATTCTTCCAGCCCATACACTGGTTTTTGTCTGGAGGAGCGCGAGATGAGAACAACGAATAGAGTCAGCGCCTCTACTCTAAAAATCCTAGTCTATACGGCATTTTTTATTGGCTCTTCAACTCCCGCCCTCGCATTGCAGGAAGGTATCTATATCGGGATTTCTGCCGCGGCGGAAGAGCTGGACGTGTCGGTTTTCAAAACCATCGACAACACGCCCGATGGAAATATGACCCTGTCGCAGGGCAAAATCTTCACGGAACGGGATTCCGACACCAAGACGGCGAGCGGGTTCGGGTTTGTGCTTGGATACCAGTGTCCTCTCCACTACGGAAGCCTGTACTGGAGCGGCGAAATCAATCTGACCTACCACGGCGGGAAAGCGCGCGGAAGACTGGAAGGAACCGAGGATGTTGAAGCGCGAAAAACCCACAACGACGAGACCGACCCGGACCTGCCGGCTTTTTCGGTCGGCCCGCAGACCGGCGAGAACTGGCCGGAACGCTGGACTTTCGAGAAAGATTACAGCTATGGCGTGACGCTCAGGCTGGGCGGGCGGCCGGAATTCCTGACCTCCGCGCTCGGCCCGGACGCCGGACTCTATGTTCTGGCTGGCGTGCGCCGGGTTGAGGCCGAGTACGTCAACACCGGAACCGGTTGTTTCGAGGTACCCCCGGCACTCTGCACAAGCGAAGAAGGCTTCAAAACGGATACCGTCCGCACCGACAGGGACTACACCGCCTGGACCCTGGGAATGGGAGTACATGCGGCGCTCGCGGAGCAGATCGGCCTGCAGATCGAAACCTACTACATGGATTACGATTCGGAATCCTTGGTACAACTGGACGGGACAGAGAACTTGCGCGTGCGGGCCGTGCACGAGCCGGATGCCGAGGAGATCGGTCTCAGGATGAGACTGTTACGGTATTTCTAATCAGCACATGAAAGAATCCAAACGCTGGAGGGTTTTGGCAGTTCCGGCCCTCGCGGCAGCATTGGTAGGCGCTCCCGGCTTTTCTCCCGCCATGGAAGAAGGGTTCTACATGGGGCTTTCCGCCTCTGCAGAAAATTTGGACGCCACCCCTTCCCGAATTACGGACAACACGCATCCCATGAACGCGACCACCTCCCGTGGTCGGACTTTTTCTACCCGGGACTCCGATACCCAAACGATCAGCGGATTCGGTGTCCTAGCCGGCTACACCTTCCGCCCAAGCAATCGGGAACTGTATCTGAGCGCTGAAATCGACCTGGTCTATCACGGTGGCAAGGCGCGGGGAAGACTAGCGTGGATCAAGGATTCCGTGCTCCGGGCAGGCGCGAACAACGTGCCCGACTGGCCGCAATCCGGCGAAGGCTGGCCGGACAACTGGACGTTCGAGAAAAACCGTAGTTACGGCCTAACCCTGAGGCTGGGCGGGCAACCGGATTTCCTGACCTCCATGCTAGGGCCGGACTCCGGGCTTTACGCCTTGGCCGGCATCCGTCGCATTGAGGCGGAGTACTCTCTTTCCTACGAAGGCTGCCCCACAACCGAAGGCTGTCCCGGCGGGAGAGAAGACGAGTCTTATGTCCAAGGGTCCGACCGGACCGACACGGACTATACCGCCTGGACTGCGGGACTCGGGCTACACACCCCGGTCGGGGACCGGCTCGGGATGCAGGTCGAAATGTACTACACCAACTATGAGGAAGAGGACTTGCTGCTTCTAGACGACAACGGTCCGCCTCACATTCGAGTCGTGCATTCGCCGGATGCTGACGGAATCGGCTTGCGATTGCGGCTGCTGCGGCATTTCTGACTTACCGAGACCGCTTACAGAACGTGTCCTTCTCGGCGTTCCGGGGTTTCCTTCTGCAGCAGTGCAAGACTTCCCTCTGCATCATTCTTGCCACCAGCCTACATATCCCGATCGTCTCGGCCGAAGCCTGGCGCGGCCTGGTCGTCGAGCCGGAAGATCGTTGCTCGCCCTACCGGAGCAACGACTATTCCTATCCACAGTCGGTCGAGCCTAAAATCGTCGTTGAACTCGGGAAAATCTACAGCCCTTACACCGGGCAGTGTTTCGGCAGCATTCGACAAACCGACATTGAACATATCGTGGCTCGCTCCGAGGCGCATGACAGCGGGCTGTGCCGCGCAGATATTGCCACCCGAAAAAGATTCAGTTCCGACCTTCTTAACCTGACACTGGCAAGCCCCACGCTCAATCGGCAACAGAAACGCGCCTACGATGCGGCTGAATGGATGCCCAAGATCAATCGTTGCTGGTTCGCCAATCGCGTGCTTCAAGCGCGCCTCAAGTACGGGTTGAGCATCGATCGGCGCGAGGCTGAAGCCCTGGAGCGGATCCTTTCCGCCTGCACGACGGTCGAAATCGAGAAATCGGACTGCGTTGCCGTGTCCGACCTCCCGGCTTCCCGTCCCGCAGCCTCTTCAGGGGAAGCGGAGGCCTTGCGCCTTTGGGACGACAACCGGAACGGAAGAATTACCTGTCGCGAGGCGCGCCGCCACGGCATTGCGCCCGTGCCGCGTGGGCATCCCGCCTATCCGTTCATGCACGATGGTGACGGCGACGGCGTGGTCTGTGAATAACGAACTGAGGGCGGGGCGGGATCAACGGTAAAACTCCACGTAGAAACGAACCTTACCGAGCGCCTTGACTTCGTGCGCAATCTCTGGTTCTACAATCCCGGGTGTCTGCGGTGAAAGTTCCTCGTCCCGGGCCTCGGGCTCCAGGATACGGTAACGCAACCGGCCTTCCAAGACGACGATTTTGCCCCAGATCCCCGCACTGGTCCGGTGCTCTTTCTTGAGGTTCTTCGGTATCGAGTCTTCTGTAAATTCGGGGGATCGAGCGAAACTTGAAACTTCTGCAGGCAGGGTTTTCATGGCAATAACTCCTCATTTTGCTTCTGTTTCAGGCCACCAGTGAACATTGCGGGCCGGATGCGAGCGCTCCTATCACGTGCGTCCTGGGGCGACAGTCTGTGCAGTAGCATAGCCGGTCGAAATCCTGCACGCAATCGTTGCCGCCCTCGCATTTATAATTACGGGCTCCATCAACCTACTTCCAATTAATCCGACAATGCCCCGAATGGTTCAATGCGTGAAACTCGGTCGCGAAGCCGAAGGTCTGGAGCGGATGCCCTACCCGGGATCGCTCGGGCAGCGCATCTTCGACGAAGTCTCGGCCGAGGCCTGGAGCGGCTGGCTGCGCCACCAGACCATGCTGATCAACGAATACCGACTGACCCCGGTCGACCCCAAGGCGCGAAAATTCCTTGAGGAAGAGATGGAAAAGTATTTCTTCGGAGAAGGCTCTGAAAAACCGAAGGAATTCGTCGAACCGGAAAGTTAACCCGGCAGTTTGGTCACAGCGCCCCACGCCGTTGTAATCAAACTGAAACATAACGCCGAAATAATGTCTCTTCCGTAGAGGCCCGGCGTTCCTAGGTGTCCCCACTCGTTCTGATCTTCTTACTGCTGGCATTGTCGTCGGCAGCTTATTTCTTCAGCCAGCGCCGCATGCTGCGGCAGACCCGGAACGCCAACGTCGCGCGTCTTAATTCCCTTCCCGAACACTTTGGAACGCTGGGCGCCATCTGGGCCGGCGCACCCGCCCTGCTGGTGTACTTCGTATGGTTGATTTTCGAGGGCGACATCCTCATGGCCCAAGTGCTGGCAATGCTGCCGGATCCCGAATCCATGGCGGCGACTCGCGAGCTGCTGATCGGCGACATCCGTAACGCCATCAACAATCCCATGAGCTACCAGATGGCCAGTGAAGAGGTCCGCATGGCGGCGGACCGCTACCATGAACTGTCGCAGACTGCCACGCTCGCGCTGACCGCCACCTGCCTATCGGTCTTCGCCATCTGTTCCGCGTTGGTCTTGAAATTCCTGACTCCCCGAGTTCGAGCCAGAGTCCGAGTCGAGAAGATTATCCGTGGGTTCCTGCTGCTGTGCTCGACGCTGGCCATCTTCACCACCGTCGGCATCGTGCTTTCGGTCCTGTTCGAGGCCAGCCGGTTCTTCCAGGCCGTCTCGGTGACCGAGTTCCTGTTCGGCCTCGAATGGAGCCCTCAGATGGCCATCCGCGAGGACCAGGTCGGCTCCAGCGGTGCCTTCGGTGCCGTGCCACTGTTCGCCGGTACCCTGCTCATCTCGTTCATCGCGATGCTGGTAGCTGCCCCGATCGGCTTGATGTCGGCAATCTACCTGTCGGAATACGCCCCAGCCAAGGTCCGTACCGCGGTCAAGCCGATGCTGGAAATCCTGGCAGGCGTGCCGACCGTGGTGTACGGCTTCTTCGCCGCTATCACGGTCGGCCCTGCCCTGCGTGGGTTCGGCCAGTCCGTTGGATTGGATGTCGCCTCCGAAAGCGCCTTGGCGGCTGGCTTCGTGATGGGGGTGATGATCATTCCTTTCGTCTCATCCATCTCCGACGACGTAATCACGGCCGTACCGCAGGCGATGCGCGACGGCTCGCTCGGAATGGGGGCCACCAATTCCGAGACTATGCGCCGGGTCATTCTTCCCGCCGCTCTCCCCGGCATCATCGGCGGTCTCCTGCTGGCCATCTCGCGCGCCATTGGTGAGACCATGATCGTCGTGATGGCGGCCGGCCTGTCCGCCAATCTGACGGCCAACCCGCTGGAGGCTGTGACCACGGTCACCGTGCAGATTGTTACCTTGCTGGTTGGTGACCAAGAATTCGACAGTCCCAAGACGCTGGCCGCATTCGCCTTGGGTCTGGCCCTGTTCTTCATCACCCTGGTGCTCAACTTCATTGCCCTGTATGTGGTGCGCAAATACCGGGAGCAATACGAATGAATCCCACCAAGCAGATTGTTTCCGGGTTGGCCCGGCGGCAGCGGGCCGAGAAGCGGTTCCGGCTCTACGGCCTTATCGCTGTCGTCCTCGGCATGGCTTTCCTACTGCTGCTGTTCGGCAGCATCGTCACCAACGGCTATAAGGCATTCACCCAGACCTATATCGAGCTGCCCATTTACTTCGATCCCGCAGTGATTGATCCAAGTGGCGAACGCAATCACCAAACCCTGTTTTCGGCCGACTACTGGAAGCTGGTCAAAACCGCCGTGTATCAGAAGTTTCCCCAAGTCAACGGGCGGAAGGAACGCCGCGAGCTGACCCGGATGATCAGTGAAGGATCTGCGTATGAACTGCGCGATCAGGTTCTGGAGAATCCCCGACTGATTGGAACCACGCAACACGTCTGGCTGGCGGCCGACGATGATATCGACATGCTGATGAAAGGCTATATCGATCGGAATTTGCCGGAAGACGAACGGCGCCTGAACGACCGAATCATCGGCTATGTGGACAGCATGCGCGAGGCCGATGCCATTGAGCGGCGGTTCAATACCACGTTCTTCGCCGCCGGGGATTCCCGGGAACCGGAACAGGCCGGCATTCTCGGCGCGTTGATGGGATCCTTCCTCACCTTGATCGTCACCTTGCTGCTGTCGTTTCCGATTGGCGTGGCCGCCGCAGTGTACCTGGAAGAATTCGCGCCCCGAAATCACTTCATCGACCTGATCGAGATCAACATCAACAACCTGGCCGCCGTACCCTCGATCATCTTCGGCCTGCTTGGGCTCGCCATTTTCATCAACTGGTTCGGAATGCCTCGTTCCACACCTGTCGTTGGCGGACTGGTTCTGGGGCTGATGACGTTGCCGACCATCATCATCGCCTCACGTGTCTCCATCCAGTCGGTCCCTCCTTCCATCAAGGAAGCCGCGCTTGGCGTCGGTGCCTCGCGCATGCAGGCGATGTTCCACCACGTACTGCCCATCGCCACGCCCGGCATGTTGACTGGCACCATCATCGGTATGGCGCGGGCACTTGGCGAGACAGCCCCGTTGCTGATGATCGGCATGGTGGCTTTCATCGTCGATCCCCCCGGGGGGTTCACGGAACCAGCCACTGCTCTGCCAGTGCAGATCTTCCTGTGGTCGGATAGTCCAGAGCGAGGTTTTACCGAGCGTACCTCCGCCGCAATCCTGGTACTGCTTGCGTTCCTGATCGCCATGAACGCCGCCGCTGTCTATCTGCGTGAGAAGGTCACCAAGCGGTTCTGAGGAGCCCGATTAATCACCGGCACCCACTATAATCATGAACACCACTGAAACCTTGGCTATTCCGATTCCGGAACAACTCGACCCCCCTGCCGTAACCGGCAAAGTGGATCTTGATCTGACTACGGTCGGGGATTTTACCGTCCCGGACCCGCGGATGAAAATCCGCGATGTCAACGTGTTCTACGGTCAGAAACAGGCCATCTATGACGTCAACCTCGACATTGGGTCGAATGCCGTCGTGGCCATGATCGGCCCGTCCGGTTGCGGAAAAACCACCTTGCTGCGCTGCCTCAACCGGATGAACGACACGATCGACGGTTGCCGGGTCGAAGGCCAGGTCGAGATGGACGGCAAGAACGTCTACGGCCGCAAGATGGACCCGGTCCTGCTGCGTGCCCGGGTCGGCATGGTCTTCCAGAAGCCCAACCCGTTCCCGAAATCGATCTTCGATAATGTCGCCTACGGCCCCCGCATCCACGGACTGGTGCGCGACCGCACCGATCTGGAGGAAGTTGTCCACACTTCGCTGGAGCGGGCGGGCTTGCTTGATGAAGTCAAGGATCGGCTGGATCAGCCCGGCACCGGATTGTCCGGCGGCCAGCAGCAGCGCCTGTGCATCGCGCGCGCCATCGCGGTCAGCCCCGAGGTGATCCTGATGGATGAGCCATGCTCGGCACTGGATCCGATTGCCACTGCGCGGATTGAGGAACTGATCGGCGAGTTGCGCAAGAATTTCTCCATCGCCATCGTCACTCACTCTATGCAGCAGGCCGCGCGCGTCTCCCAGCGCACCGCCTACTTCCATCTGGGCTATCTGGTTGAGGTGGGATCCACCAAGGATATCTTCACCACGCCGAAGCACCAGTTGACCGAGGAGTACATCACGGGCCGTTTCGGCTGATTCCGGTTAGCGTCCGCCGCGATCCTCCGTCGGAATCGGGAACACGCAGGTGAAGGTGCTGCCTTTGCCCCATTCGCTGTCAATCTGCAGTCGCGCATCATGGCGTTGCAGGATGTGCTTCACGATCGCAAGCCCGAGCCCCGTCCCCCCGGTGTTGCGCGACCGGGCCTTGTCCACCCGGTAGAAGCGCTCGGTCAACCGGGCGATCTGGTCTTTCTTGATTCCGACCCCCTGATCAGTGACCGACAGCCGGACCCGGTCGTTCTTGCGTTGCCAGCCGATCTTCACTACGCCCCCGTCCGGCGAATAACGCAGCGCGTTGCTGACCAGGTTGAACAACGCGCTGTGCAGTTCTTCCGGTCGCCCTCGGATCGTCACCCCAGTCTCGCCTTCCACTTCGATCGTGTGCTGGGCATCCGAGGTCAGGGCTTGGGCTTCGCGCCGGACCTCGTCCGTCAGGCGAGCCAGGTTCACGTCATGCAGGTCATAATCGCTCAGTTCGCTGGCCTCCAGCCGCGACAGTTCCAGCAGGTCTTCCACCAAGCGGTGCATGCGCTGGCACTGGCGTGACATTTCACGAATGATCGACCGCTCCGGGGGTTTGTCTGCATGGTCTTCGATGGTCTCCAGATAGCCAGTGACCACGGTCAGGGGGCTTTTGATCTCGTGCGACACGTTGGCCACGAATTCCTGGCGCAACCGGTTCAGGCGGATGTCCTGGGTCAGATCGCGAAAGGTGATTAGCCGGTCGTGTTTCCCGAACTTCGAAACCTGCACGCTCACCGGGTGCGAGGTGCCCGCGAATGTCTCCAGATCCAAGGGCAGGGCGAAATCCCCCTCCTGCAGGTACTGCACCAGTTCCGGAATCCGCACGACATGGATCAGCGAGCGGCCCTGATCGTCCGGCTGCAGATCCAGCAAGGACACGGCCGTGTCGTTGAACCATTCAATCCGCAATTCCGAATCGACTGCTACGGCAGCGTCCGGCAAGGCGATCGACAGAACCTCGAATTTCCTCTGCAAGCGTTTTAGCTCCTGCTTGACTTGAACCGCCTGATGCCGGCGGTCCGATAAATCCGCGACCCATTTATGCCAAAACGGCGAGAGATTATGCGGGATCGGTGCCTGTGGAAGGCGTTCCCATTTCCGGACCTGGCGCAACTGCCGCACATGCCACAGGATAAAGAAAAGCAGCCCCAAACCGAATCCCAGGCCCGGCACTGAAAAAAAAGAGCCCATGACCATGCCGACCACCGCCAGCGCCAACAGGCGCGCGACCTCCGTGGAAAGCGCGGGATCCTTCACCCGAGTCGTCAGGCAGCCTTGCGCTGCTTGACCTTGCCGGATTTCTTCTTGGGTTTCGCAGGCAGGTCGGTGTGGAACTGGTAACCTGCGCTGTGAATGGTGCGAATATGGCCGGAGGCCTTCTTGCCGAGCGCCTTGCGCAAACGCAGGATGTGCACGTCGATAGTCCGTTCCTCGATGTAGCTGTTCTGTCCCCACACCTGGTCCAGCAACTGGCTGCGGCTATAGACCCGGTTGGGGTGCGCCATCAGGAAACACAACAGCCGAAACTCCGTCGGCCCCATTTCGGCTTGCTTCTTGCCAACCCATACTTCGTGCCGGAGCGAGTCGAGCCGGACGGCTCCGTGTTGCAGCGTGGGGCTTGCGATATGCGGTGCGGAACGGCGCAGCAGGGCGTGTATGCGAGCAATCAATTCACGCAGCGAGAACGGCTTGGATATGTAGTCGTCTGCGCCACACTCCAGTCCACGCACCCGGTCGGATTCCTCCCCACGGGCGGTCAACATGATGATCGGAATCTCGGAGGTCGGCGCATCCTTGCGCAAGCGCCGGGCCACCTCCAGGCCGCTTTGCCCGGGCAGCATCCAGTCAAGCAGGACCAAGTCCGGCTTATGGTCGGCAATCAATCCGTAGGCCTGCTGTGCGTCTCCCGCTTCCAGCAGTTCGAAATCGGATTGCCGGAGAGCGTAACTCACCATCTCGCGGATGGCGGACTCGTCCTCGACAATGAGGATTTTTGCAACGGGCATGCTCACGCTAGTCTGCTTCGCAAATGTTACATCATTCTGACAGTCGCCACCGGCATCGTGCTTATAATGAACTCCAAGTAATTCGGCGTTTTGCATCCGCAACGGAGGTTTGGCTATGAGTGCATGGCTTTCCGAGGTCAACAGTTTCGTCTGGGGTTGGCCGACCATCATCCTTCTTCTTGGACTCGGCATCTACCTGATGATCGGTCTCCGTTTCATGCCCTTGCGGCAGATCGGGGTCGGCTTCCGCGAACTGGCACGAGGACGAACATCGACCGAAGCGGGTGAAATCCCGCCATTCCGCGCTTTGATGACCGCCATGTCGGCCACCGTCGGAACCGGTAACATCGCCGGCGTGGCTACCGCCATCGCGATGGGTGGACCCGGAGCCATCTTCTGGATGTGGGTCATGGCCCTGTTCGGCATGGCGACAAAGTATGCCGAGGCGGTGCTGGCGGTGAATTTCCGCGAGGAAACCCCGGAAGGCGAGTTCCACGGCGGGCCAATGTACTACATCCAAAAGGGGCTGGGCCAGAACTGGACCTGGCTGGCCATGCTGTTCGCCCTGTTCGCCACCATCGCGGCCTTCGGCATCGGCAACATGGTTCAGTCCAATTCGGTCGCCGACGCCCTGCATTCTGAATTCAGCGTCCCCGAGCAAGTCACCGGCATTGTCATCGCCGTTTTGGCCGGCGTCGTCATCCTGGGCGGGCTCAAGCGGATCGCCGCAGTCGCGGCGCGGCTAGTGCCCCTGATGGCCGCAGCCTACGTCGGCTGCGCGCTGATCGTCATCCTGATGAACCTGCCTGAAATTCCGGGCGCTTTCGCTCTGATCATCGAATCAGCCTTCACCGGACACGCGGCCGTTGGCGGATTCGCGGGCACGGCAGTCATGATGGCCATCCAGTTCGGTATTGCGCGCGGCATCTTCTCCAACGAGGCTGGCCTTGGTAGTGCGGCCATCGCCCACGCCTCGGCGCAGAACTCGAGCCCGGTTCGGCAGGGCCAGATCGCCATGCTCGGCACATTCATCGACACCCTGATCATCTGCACCATGACCGCCCTGGTCATCATCGTCAGCGGGGAATGGACCACGGGGGCCAGCGGCGCGACCCTGACCACCCAGGCGTTCAACCATAGCCTGACGACAGTCGGCGGGACCATCGTCGCAATCGCTGCCGCGGTCTTCGCGTTCACCACCGTTCTCGGCTGGAGTTTCTACGGCGAACGCTGCATCCAGTTCCTGGTCGGCCGGTGGATACTGTATCCGTACCGGATTCTGTGGATTGTGGCCCTGTTCGTCGGCTCGACCTTCGAGTTGAGAGACCTGTGGCTCCTGTCCGACACGCTCAACGCCCTGATGGCGTGGCCGAACCTGATCGCGATGCTGCTGCTGTCGACCGTGGTATTCAAGTTGACCCGGGAACACAACGACGGATAAGTGGTGATCCCAGACCCGAGCATAGTTCGCGAGGACGTCGCTCGGGCCTTGCGGGAGGACGAGGCGACCGGCGACCTGACCGCCGGGCTGGTTCCCGAGCAGTCGGCTCGCGCGACGATTCTCTGCCGACAACAGGCCGTTCTGTGCGGTATCCCTTGGGCCGCGGAAGTGTTTCAGCAACTGGAACCCTCCATTACCCTCGAGTGGCAGGCCGAAGACGGCGATCGGGTTGAGGCTGATACCGTCGTCTGCGAACTTCAGGGACCGGGCCGAGCCCTGTTGCAAGGCGAGCGCACGGCGCTCAACTTCCTGCAGTTCCTGTCAGCAACCGCCAGCCGCACCCACCAGTTCGCGCAAGCGCTGGATTCAGCTCCATGCATGCTGCTCGATACCCGCAAGACGCTCCCCGGCCTGCGTCACGCGCAGAAATACGCGGTGCGCTGCGGTGGAGGCATAGCCCACCGCTCAAGCCTGGCGGAAGCCGTCCTGATCAAGGAGAACCACTGGGCCCTGCTTCCCGACCTGGAGGCTGCCATCCGCAAGGCGCACGACCAGCATCCGGACACGCAGGTCATCGTGGAAGTCGAGAACCTGGAACAACTCGAGCGCGTACACGCGGCGCGCCCGGACGTGATCCTGCTGGACAATTTCAGCCCGGAACAGGCGCGATCAGCGGCAGCCGAATGCCCGGACATCCCGCTGGAAATCTCCGGCGGGGTTACCGAATCGAATCTGGCCGACTACGCGGCCGCCGGTGCGGCACGTATTTCTCTCGGCACCCTGACCAAGGATATTCAAGCCGTCGATTTTTCGATGCGGCTGGAACACGCCTAGGATTCGGCGCGCTTCGCCTCCTGCCACAATTCCTCCCAACGCTCGGCGGATACCGTTTCTACCGCCTCGCCGCATTCCTGCAGGCACGCCTCCATGGATTCGAAACGTTGCGTAAACCGCGAGCAGGCGCGGTGCAAGGTTTCCTCCGGACGGAAGCCGCAATGGCGTGCATAGTTCACTAGGGTGAACAGCAGATCGCCGATTTCCGCGGCCCGCTCATCCGGATTCCTCGCCTCGCGCAACTCGCGCAGTTCTTCCTCGATCTTGTCCTCCACCTGACGGGCTTCCTCCCAGTCAAACCCTACCCGGGCGGCACGTTTTTGCAGCTTGAACGCCCGCGTCAGTGCCGGTTGCGCCTTCGGCACGCCTCCCAACACGCCCGATGTCCCGTATTCGGCCCGTTCGCGATGCTTGCGCCTCTCCCAATCCTGCTTGATTTCATCCTCGTTGCGCTGGCCAACCTCCCCGAAGACATGCGGGTGCCGCTCGATCATCTTGGTACAGATCGCCTCCACCACGTCGGAGAAGCGGAACAAGTCTTGTTCCTCGGCCATTTGCGCGTGATACACCACCTGTAGCAACAGGTCGCCGAGTTCACCTCGCAACTCGTGCCAAGCTTCCCGTTCGATGGCATCCGCCACCTCATAGGCCTCCTCCACCGTGTAAGGCGCGATTGTCCTGAAATCCTGGCGCAAGTCCCACGGACAGCCATGGTTGGGATCCCGCAGGTCCCGCATGATTTTCAGCAGGTCGTCAATGCCGCGCATGGCCTCTCCCGGTCGAATGAAACTGAACGACACCTATCGTAGAGGGTTTCTAGGTTAGTTGGCGGAGCCCTGCCTGCTGACTACTTGATCAGACCCAGTCTTTTCATGTCCTTTTCTGACCATCCAATATCTTTTAGAAGTGCCTTCAGGAGGCGTGGCGTATAAGTTTTCTTCCTGGTGTGCCAGTGGATGGTAACCTTTCTTCCATCAGGGTGACGGTACGTGCGAATGGCACTCTTGGAATAGGTTTCTTTGAAACCATCCTTTTTGAGGGCCTTTACAAGTGTGTCTGCATGGATTGCCCTGATCTGGCTCCATGCTTCGGAGCTCAAACTCACGCCGCGATGGACAGTTCGCGAATGTAGGAGTGGGGAATGTTTTGCTGTCTGGGTTGTTTTTCCGGGGCAGGCAATGCTTCATAAGTGGTTTCTTCGTCTATGCAACCAATGGGAATCGGGTCTCCGTATTTTAAGATCGTATGGATATGCTGGTCTATGGCAATCTGACAATTTTCCAGCGCCTCCTGTTCCGAATCGCCTGACACATGAACGCCCTTGAGTTCAGGGCAAAAAGCATGAAAAGAATCTTCGTCCGGCTCGACAAAAATCCGCACCTTGATTTTGAGTTCCTTCGCGGGAACCCTACCGAATAAATTGAACACGATTCTTCCCTGCTCCAGAAGGGATAGTCAATGGTATCTCTACGGCGGCAAATGTCAAGCCTCGCTTCTCATTCTTGCTCAAGCTAAGGCAAGATAGGCTGGCGCGAACAGGTGCCCGGTACAATGGGTTTTTGTCCTTTATCATTTCCTTCTGATGGCTACGCGCATCCGTAAAGCGGTGTTTCCGGTCGCTGGGCTCGGCACGCGGTTTCTGCCCGCCACCAAGGCGGTGCCCAAGGAAACCCTGCCGATCGTGGACAAGCCGCTAATCCAGTACGCGGTGGAAGAAGCCGTTGCCGCCGGCATCGACCAGCTCATCTTCATCACCGGGCGCAACAAGCGCTCGATCCCGGACCATTTCGACATGGCCTACGAACTGGAAGCGGAATTGGAAGCCTCCGGCAAGACCGAGCAACTCGAACAGGTGCGGAAAATCACCCCTGAAGGCGTCAGTTGCGTCTATCTTCGCCAGCGCCAGGCACTCGGGCTGGGCCATGCCGTTCTATGCGCGGAACCGGTCGTCAGCGACGAGCCGTTCGCCGTCATTCTCGCGGATGATCTGATCGACGGCGGAGACAACCCGTGCCTGAAGCAGATGATCGACGTATTCCAAGCCTTTGAAGCTGGAGTAATCGCGGTGGAGCAAGTCCCGCCGGAGAGGATCTCGCGTTACGGCGTGATTTCGGGCGATTCGTGCGGTGATCGGCTGTGGATGTTGAACGGGATCGTGGAGAAACCCCCGGCCGATGAGGCGCCTTCTGACCTCGGCGTGGTTGGGCGCTATATCCTGACCCCGGAAATCTTCGATCACCTGCGCGAAACGGCTGCCGGTGCTGGCGGAGAAATTCAGCTGACCGATGCCATTGCCCTCCAATTGCAGAAAGAAACAGTTCAGGCCTATCAGTTCGAGGGAAAACGCTACGACTGCGGAAGCAAACTCGGCTATCTGCAGGCCTCCGTGGAATACGCCTTGAACCGCGAAGACCTGGGCGAAGAATTCAGGGCATGGCTGGAACAGCTATAGCAGCAGGTTGAGAGGCGGCGCCTTCAATCCCACATAGGAAAAACTGCCGGATCCGGCAAGGGGGAGGTGGCTCCCCGGGACGGGCTCGAACCGCCGACCTAGTGGTTAACAGCCACCCGCTCTGCCAACTGAGCTACCGGGGAATGGGGCCGCAAAGTTTAACACAGCCGACCGGAGCCTGAAGCCCCATCAATAGGAAGAACAACAGGCTTTAGTTTGACAAAACGGCCTGTAAAGGAAACTTTTTGACAAAGTACGGGTAAAATATAAGGTTACGCTTTTCTCTCTACCCTATGAGCAAAAATCCCACTTCCTCGGCCGACCAAGACAACACTCTTGAAGAGTTGATCGCGCACGGACGCGAAAAGGGACACCTGACGCTGGACGAGATCCACAAGCAGTTGTCCGACGAGCACGATGACGAATCGATCGCCCTGATGGTCGAGAGCCTCTCCGACATGGGGATCGAAATCATGGAGCAGGACCCCGATGAGGAAGGCGACCTCATGGGGGACGACGAAGAGATCGACGGGAAAGACTCGGACTCGCCGGAAAACACGACCCCCGAACCGGACGACTCCCACACCTCGGATCCCATCCGCATGTACATGCGCGCGATGGGGGCAGTCAGCTTGCTGAGCCGAGCCGAGGAAATCGAGATCGCAAAGCGCATCGAACTCAGCGAGTGCAATGCTGTTTTCGCCATGGCGCAATGTCCGCTTGTGATCGAGAAGATGCTGGAAAAATACGAAGAATTCAAGCAGAAGAAACTCAAGATCGCCGACCTTGTGCTCGGTTTCGAGGATCCCCGCATCCAGCCGGAGAAGGTCGAAATCAACAAGGACAGCAAGAAGGACCGTTCCCCCACCAAGCGCCAGGTGCAAACCCGTTTTCGTGAACTGGCCAACCGTCACAAGCGGGCCATGAACAGCAATGTCCGGCGCAATCCGAACGCCTATCAGCGCCGCCGCCAAGAAGTGGCCGACTATTTCGTCCTGTTCCGTCTGCCCCCCAACATCATTGCCGAACTGCGTGAAATCGTGCAACAGATGGGCCACGTCGCCAGCCAGGAGGAAGCCAACATCCGCAAGCTTTGCCTCGACGCGGGCATGCCCGCGGAGGATTTTGAAAGGGATTTCCCGAAGAACGCCTCCAAGCCGGCCTGGATCGGCAACTGCCTGCGCCGCCAGATTTCATACAAGGACAACCTGCGCAAAGTGCGCAAGCAGATCGAGACCCACCAGAAGAAACTGGCTGCATTGGAAGACGCACACTACCTGAAGTCGCCGGTCATCAAATCCATCGTCAGCGACTTGCGCACCGCTGATCTGCAGGCTCAGAAAGCCAAAGATGAAATGGTCGAGGCCAACCTTCGACTGGTCATCTCGATTGCTAAGAAGTACACCAATCGCGGCTTGCACTTCCTAGACCTGATCGAGGAGGGCAATATCGGCCTGATGAAAGCGGTCGACAAGTTCGAATACCGGCGCGGTTTCAAGTTCTCCACCTACGCAACCTGGTGGATCCGCCAGGCCATCACTCGTTCCATCGCCGACCAAGCGCGCACGATCCGGGTGCCGGTCCACATGACGGAGACCATCAACAAAGTCAATCGCATTTCCCGGCAGATCATGCAGGAACAGGGACGGGAGCCGACGGCAGCGGAATTGGCAGACCGGATGGAACTGGCCGAAAACAAGGTCCGTCGCGTACAAAGCATCGCCCGCGACCCAATTTCCATCGAGACTCCAGTCGGCGACGATGACGACCTGCATATCGGGGACCGGCTGGAAGACACCTCGCAGGAGCTGCCGGAAGATGCCACCACCCGGGCGGCGGTTGCCAAGGCAATCCGCGAGGCATTGAGCACGCTGTCACCGCGCGAATCGAAGGTGCTGCGCATGCGCTTCGGGATCGACCTGAACCAGGATCACACCCTGGAGGAAGTCGGCAAACAATTCGAGGTGACGCGCGAACGAATACGGCAAATCGAGTCCAAGGCCCTGCGCAAACTGCGTCATCCCAGCCGTTCCGAACTGCTTCGCAGTTTCCTCGACCGGGAATGACCGGGCCCTGGATTCCAACGCCATCCGTGGGCCTGTAGCTCAGTTGGTTAGAGCAGAGGACTCATAATCCTTTGGTCGCAGGTTCGAATCCTGCCGGGCCCACCACATTTAAAAAGTCGTAGAAACAATGCTATAGTGTTTTTATGCGAAATTCCAAAGTTGTCTGGATTGCGTTGATCGCGGTGGCATTCGCGGCGAATGCCTACGCCACGGCTTTTGCGGCTTCGTGCGATTGCATCAATACGATTCCGGTCGAGACCGTGAAGGTGGACATGCAGTGCCACGATTCGGATGAGCCGGATTCGGCATCTCACATTGACGAATCCCATCAAGGGAGCCTGCCCGACTGCAACCATTGCGCATACGGTCACTGCCAGGTTTCTCCCCAGACTCCTTTGTTCAACAGCTCGGGAATAGACCTCGTTTCTGAAGACGGGTGGCGCAACTTTTCCGCCAAAGTGCCAAAACCCCCTCTTTCCTACGGCATAGACTACCCTCCTAAACACACCTCCTAATCTCGACACCGGCAGGTGTCTCCATAAAGGATCGGTACGCCATGCGTGTACCGGGAAACAACCGATTAGGAGGTTATTGTGGTTACAAAACGCCTTTGGGCCATAGCAGGACTGGCCATCCCCTTGGGGGTGGTACAGGCAAACGCCGAAACGCTGGAAAGCTACGCCCAGCGATTGGCCGAACATCCCCAGGTTACGAGAATCCTGGAGCAGAGTACCCGTTTCGAGGAATTGTCCGACGGTGAAATGGGGCTTCCGGACCCGCAAATCATTTTTGGTGCGGAGAACGTGCCAATCAATAGCCCAACATTCGACCGGTTCCTGCCCACTTCGAAAGTTTTGGGGATCCGACAGCAGATTCCTAGCTATTCCCTGCGCAAAGCCCGATCCGGCAAACAGGAAAGCCTCGCCAAGCGACAAAACCTGGTCGCCGACTATACGCGGAAGCGGCTGGAATCCATCCTCATTGGCCAGTTGGCCGAACTGGACAAGGTCAAAACCCTGGAGAAGCTGGCTGGGGAACAGTTGGAACTTTACCGCGCAATGGAAGAAGACATGCAGGGCCGGCTGGAGGCAGGCAGTCCCGTTTACGGAAGATTCTCAGAAATTGACGTTGACCGCGCCGAGGTGGAACAGCGCCTGAACGACCTGAAAGTCGAGCGTGTGGCCATTGAGGAGGAACTCGTCCGCTTGGTCGGCGAGGTGCCGTCTATCCCTCTCCCCCCAGTTCCGGAAATCGCATGGAATCGTGATGGAACGGCACTCTATCCGGTACGCATTGCCGCAGAAGATGTACAAGTGGCCACCAAGGACGTGGACGTGGCAGATGCGGCCTTCGGCCCCACCTATGGAGTGCAGGCACTCTACAAGCAGCGTGAATCCGGTGCAGGATTCTCCGGGGACGACTGGCTCAGCGTGCAGGCGACCGTCTCCATTCCTCTATGGGCCACCTCCAACCAAAAGCCGAAACTACGGGCAGCACAGGCGGGCAGACGTAGCGCCAAATACGCCTATGAGGATGTCCGACGCGAATGGGTGGGACGCATGGCCGCCCTCAAGGTCGAACGCAACGTCACCCTGGACAACATTGCACTGCTTCAGGAGAAGGCGTCCGCCCTTCGGGAAAAGACAGAAGCGGCGGAACGTGATTACGAGTCCGGCAATACCTCGCTGGAGTCCGTGCTCGAGACGCAGATCGATGCGTTGATTATTGCCGCACAACTGGCGGAACAGCAGAGCCAGCACGTCCGACTGTCTGCCCAGTTCAATAGCCACATCGTGGGAGGACGCCATGAAAGCAATTAATATTTTGTGGGTCGCGCTGGCCCTTGCCATAAATCCGGCATGGGCCGAAAGCAACCCGGCCGACAACACGGAATCGGAACATGCGCATGACGCCACACTGGCGACCGTCGTCATCCCTCCGGAAACAATTCAGAACATCGGGGTCCGCACTGAAGACGCAGCCTTGGCCAGTTTCGGCATCCATATCAGGAGCTATGGCCTAGTCACGGAGAATGTGAGGAACGCCTACGCCATCTCAAGTCGCGTGGCGGGATGGATCGAAGACTTGAAAATCACTGCAGTGGGGGACGAGGTTCGGAAAGGCGACCTGCTCTTCACCCTGTACAGCCCTGATCTGATTTCCGCTCAACAGGACTACATCGCTGCCCTTGTCACTGGGAATAAAGGGAGAATCAATTCCAGTGCAAAACGTCTGCAGTCATTGGGCGTAGGCGACAAAGCACTGGAGCAGATCGGAGCCGAACGTCGGAAACTGGAGCGGTTGCCGTTTTATGCGGAAGCGGCAGGCATCATCAGCCACTTGATGGTAAGCAAGGGAAGCTACGTTACCCCCGGTATGCAAATTGCCAGCATCCAAGACTACCGCTCCGTCTGGATCGAGGTCAGCGTGGCGGAAAAGGATCTGCAGTTTCTGGAAAAAGACGGAAAAGCCACCGTGATTTTCCCCAACCTGGGGAACGTCGAACGCGCTGCTCGAATTGACTACATCTACCCAACCATCGACATGGACAGCCGCACGGGTCGGGTACGGTTGGTGCTGAACAACCAAGGTGGCACTCTCAAGCCCGGTGCTTATACCGACGTATTGTTCGAAACCAACGTCGAGCAGCGTCTGAGCGTGCCGTCGGAAGCCATCCTGAAGAGTTCGGAGGGAGACTTTGTCATTGTTGCCTTGGGTAAAGGACGATTCCGTCCGCAAAAAATACAGACAGGTATTCGCAGCAAAGGCCGGACGGAAGTCGTGCACGGCTTGAAGGAAGGCGAAGCCATCGTGGTCAGCAGCCAGTTTTTGATTGATTCCGAGAGTGCGCTCCGGGAATCCTTCCGCAAACTGCAAACAGTGCCAGCGGGAGGCGGCCATGCCCATCACTAGCGACCATCTCAGTGACGATCCGACCCGATCGGTCACCGCCAAAATCATCGAATGGTCGGCGAACAACCCGCTGCTGATCATGGCGGTGGTGGCGGCCCTACTGGTATCCGGTTGGCTCGCCATAAAAAACACGCCGCTCGACGCCATCCCAGACTTGTCGGACACACAGGTGATCATCCGCACGGACTTCCCCGGTCAATCTCCGCAAATCGTCGAAGACCTGGTGACCTACCCCCTGTCCACCACCATGCTGGGCCTGCCCAAAACCGAGGACGTGCGTGGGTTTTCCATGTTCGGCACTTCCTTCGTCTACATCATTTTCGAAGACGATGTGGATCTGTATTGGGCCCGCAGCCGAGTCGCCGAAGTGCTTTCGAAGATTCAGGGAGACCTGCCGCAGAATGCCACGCCGCAAATTGGCCCGGATGCCACCGGCATGGGCTGGGTCTATCAATATGCCCTGGTGGACAAGACCGGTAAGCACGATCTAGCCTATCTCCGATCTTTGCAGGACTGGTTCCTGAAGCTTGAACTAGCCACGGTCGAGGGTGTATCCGAGGTGGCCTCGGTCGGTGGTTTCGTCAAAGAGTACCAAGTGCTGGTCGACCCCAACCGCCTACGCGCCTACGACGTTCCGTTGCTTCGCATCGTGGATGCCGTCAGTGCAGCCAGCAAGGAGGTGGGAGGGCGCGTGATCGAGCAGGGCGAAACGGAACTGATGATCCGCTCCAAGGGCTACATCACGAACCTGGAAGAACTCGAAAAGGTCGTGGTCTATGCCAAGGGCGGCACACCGGTGGCCCTTTCCGACGTGGCACATATCGTCGAGGGGCCAGAATTGCGCCGTGGCGTGGTCGAGCTTGACGGCGAGGGCGAAGTCGTGGGAGGCGTGATCGTCATGCGCTCGGGAGAGAATGCTTTGGCGGTCATTGAAAGAATCAAAGAGAAACTGGAAGAATTGAAACTCGGCCTTCCTCAAGGGGTCGAGATTCAGGCCGTCTACGACCGCGCTCCACTGATCAAGGGTGCAATTGACTACCTGACCACGAAACTGATCGAGGAAGGGCTCGCAGTTGCCTTGGTCTGTCTGCTTTTCCTGCTTCATTTCCGCTCCGCGTTCGTAGCCATCGTCACCTTGCCGCTCGGCATACTGGCAGCCTTCCTTGTGATGTCGGCCCAAGGGATCACTGCCAACATCATGTCCCTGGGCGGTATCGCGATCGCCATCGGCGCCATGGTCGATGCTTCTGTCGTAATGGTCGAGAACGCCCACCGAAAACTCTCCCGGATGGCGCCGGATGCCGATACAAGGGAAAGGCGTGCAGCCATACTGCTGGCGGGCAAAGAAGTGGGTCCGGGACTGTTTTTTTCGCTCCTGATTATTACCGTGTCGTTTCTGCCGGTCTTTGCCTTGACCGGGGAGTCTTTCCGCTTGTTCTCGCCCCTGGCATTTACCAAGACCTATGCCATGGCTTTCGCGGCGATTCTCTCGATTACGGTCGTCCCGGTGCTGATGATGTGGCTGCTGCGTGGCAAGATCCGACAAGAGGCAAGCAATCCGATCAACCGCGGACTCGCCTGGTCCTACACTCCCCTGCTCGCGGCAGCACTGCGTCACAAGTGGCTTACGATGGCCGTCGTTGGCACGCTGCTGGCAAGTGCGGCCCTGCCCCTTACACGCATGGGCTCGGAATTCATGCCCGCCCTGTACGAAGGCGAGTTGCTCTACATGCCGACCACCTTGCCCGGCGTGTCGATCACCAAGGCCAAGGAGATCCTGGCCCAGACCAACCGTCTGATCAAGACGACCCCGGAAGTGGAAATGGTGTTCGGCAAGGTCGGGCGCGCAGACACCGCGACCGATCCGGCCCCGATTTCGATGATCGAGAGCTGGATACGACTCAAGCCGAAAGATGAATGGCGCAACGGGCTTACCGTCGAAGAACTGATCGCGGATCTTGACCAACGGGTGAAATTGCCCGGCTTAGTCAACAGCTGGGGCTATCCAATCAAAATCCGTACCGACATGATCTCCACCGGTATCCGCACGCCAGTCGGAATCAAAATCTCCGGAGCGGACTTGAACGAAATCAACCGGGTCGCGCTGGATGTGGAGGTTGCCGTCAAGGATATCGAGGGCACGCGTTCTGCTTTTGCCGACCGTGTCGTCGGCGGGAAATATCTGGAAATCAACCCCGATCGGGACGAACTGGCGCGGCAGAACATAGATTTGGGCATGTTCCAGCGCATTATCCAGACTGCTCTGGGCGGAATGAAAATTTCCGAGTCGGTGCAAGGTCGCGAACGCTACAACATCATGCTGCGCTACGAACGACCTTTCCGGGAATACCCGGAAGACCTGGCCGATATCCTGGTGCCGACCCCACAGGGACAGCACATTCCACTGGGTGAATTGGCCAGCATCGAGTTTGTCGAGGGTCCGCCGATGATCAAATCCGAAAACGCCCGGCTCTCCGGCTGGGTGTTCGTGGATATCGCGGACCGGGACATCGGATCGTACGTGGATGAGGCTCAATCCGCAGTGGCGAAGAAGGTGAAATTGCCCCCGGGATACGCAATCGAATGGTCGGGGCAGTTCGAACAGATGCTGGAAGCCAAGGCGCGAATGCAAATCGCCATCCCGTCAGCCATTCTCATTATCTTCATGCTGCTCATGCTGCATTTCGGCAGGCTGGACCGCACGCTCATGGTGATGTTGTCCTTGCCGTTCGGCCTGATTGGCGGATTTTGGGCACTTTACCTGGCCGGGTACCACTTCTCCGTCGCAGTGGGAGTCGGGTTCATCGCGTTGGGCGGGGTTGCCGCCGAAATCGCGGTGGTGATGCTGCTTTATCTCGACCACCAGGTACGACAACGCGCTCCCGAAAACCTCAAGGAACTGACTGAAGCCATCCTGCAGGGCGCGACATTGCGGGTTCGGCCCATTTTGATGACAGCGCTAATCATCATCGCGGGATTGATTCCGATATTCATCACCGAGGGCTTAGGCTCGGATGTGATGCGCCGGATCGCCCTGCCCATGCTGGGCGGCATGTCTTCGACCCTGATTCTGACTCTCATCGCGGTTCCGGTACTTTACCGTCTGTGGGAAGGCCGTCGTTTCAGCCGAACAGGAGAAAACTCCTAGGAAAAAGCCCGTTTGTACTGTCAACAGATACCCGGATCGTGCGCAGGCTCGGTTCGAAGCCCGGATTCTGTTAGAATGCGCACCCCGCAACCTGCGGACGACTTTCTGGAGCAACTTTTGGTTACCATCCGTCTGGCCCGAGCCGGAGCGAAGAAGCGCCCGTTCTACCACTTGGTAGTCACCGATTCGCGTAAGCCCCGCGACAGTGGGTACATTGAGCGTCTGGGCTTCTTCAACCCCATCGCCACCGGCAAAGAAGAAGAGTTGCGCATCGACCAGGAGCGCGTACAGCACTGGCTGCAGCAGGGTGCGAAATTATCCGACCGTGCGGCGCAGCTGGTCCGCAAACACGCCAAGCTGCAGGCCGCCTGAGGCCATCCCCCTGAACACCCCCTCCGCCACGGACCCGTCCGGCTCCGCGGCCCCCGCCTATGTGCTGTGCGGTTACATCAGCGGTGTATACGGCGTGCGGGGTTGGGTCAAGATATTTTCGTATACCCGCCCCATCGACAACCTTCTCCGCTATCGCCCGTGGCAACTGCGTGACGATGGAAACAACGGCATTTACAACCTGGAATCGAGTCGACGCACTCACCGGGGGCTGATCGCGAAGCTTCACGGTGTGGACGACCGCGACCAGGCAGAAGCGTTGCGTGGCCAGAAAATCTGGATCGATGCGGCCCAATTCCCGACTCTGCCGAAAGGCGAGTACTACCATCGCCAACTGCTGGGGCTGGCTGCATTCGATCAGCAAGGCGAGGCACTTGGGACTGTCGACCAGATCCTAGAGACCGGCGCCCACGACGTTTTGCTCGTTCGCGGAGAGCAGGAATATCTCATCCCCTACGCTCCCGGCGAGACCGTGCTCAAGATTGACCTGTCTCAGGGCCGGATCGATCTGCGATGGGACGGCGTGCGGGAGTAACGTCATGCGCTTTGATGTCGTCGCACTGTTTCCGGGAATTGTCGAGGCCGTTGTCTCCGAAGGGGTGGTTGGCCGGGCATGCGCCCAAGGAAAACTGGAGGTCCATTGCATCAACCCCCGTGATTTCACCGAAGACCCGCATCGCACTGTTGATGATCGCCCCTATGGCGGCGGACCTGGCATGGTCATGCAGTACGAGCCGCTGGCACGGGCGCACGAAGCGGCACACCAGGCGAACCCGAAAGCCCGCACGATTGCGCTGACCCCGCAGGGAGTCCCCTTTACCCAAGCACTGGCGCAAGAGACGGCGGAAGAAAACGGCTTGATCCTGATTGCCGGACGCTATGAAGGAATCGACGAGCGCTTTCTGCAGCAACGGACAGATGCCGAGTGGTCGGTCGGCGACTACGTGCTGTCCGGCGGCGAATTGGCCGCAGCCGTGGTGATCGACGCTGTTGCCCGCTTGCTGCCAGGTGTTCTCGGCTGCGCGGAATCGGCTGGGCAAGACTCGTTCAGCGAGGGACTTCTGGACTGCCCGCACTACACCCGGCCGGAAGAAATCGACGGCCTGAGCGTGCCGGAGGTGCTTTTAACCGGCGATCATGGCAAAATAGAACGCTGGCGACGGCGGGAAATGCTCGGACGTACCTATCGACGCCGCCCGGACTTGCTTGGACGTACCGCACTGTCGGCGGAAGACCAGGCATTGTTGGATGAATACCTGAACGCAACCTCTGAGGACAAGAACCGTGAGCGCGACGATTGAGAAACTGGAAAGCGCCCAAATGCGCCAAGACTTGGTGGATGTTGAATTCGCCCCGGGCGACACGGTCGCAGTCTCGGTTAAGGTTCGGGAAGGTGAACGCGAGCGCCTGCAGATATTCGAAGGCGTGGTGATTGCCCGCCGCAACCGCGGTCTGAATTCTTCGTTCACGGTGCGAAAAATCTCGCACGGCGAAGGCGTGGAACGCGTATTCCAGATGCACAGCCCACTGATCGACTCGATCAATGTCAAACGCCGCGGGAAAGTGCGTCGCGCAAAGTTGTACTACCTACGTGGCCGCACCGGCAAGGCTGCCCGCATCCAGGAAAAGCTCGGCGGGTGATCCCATGGCTGTGTCGGACGCCACCGGCTTCCAGAGTTTCGACACGCCTCTCGACGCACCAATCGAAATCTATACCGACCGGCACGGCGTGTCGGCGATCTTTTTCAACCTGGACCGCCAAAAGCAACGTCCAGATCGTCCAAATGCCTTGACCCGCATTGCCGCACGGCAGCTCCGGGAATACTTCAAAGGAAAGCGTCAGACATTCGATCTTCCGCTTTCAACCCTTGCATTGGACAACCCTGTCACCGAATACCGGCGCAAAGTGTGGAGTACGCTCCTGGAAATTCCTTACGGGCAGACCCGGACTTATACCGACATCGCCAAGAAGGCCGGAGGCAGTCCGCGTTCGGTTGGTACCGCTAATGGCCGCAACCCGCTTTGCATCGTCGTGCCTTGTCACCGCGTGGTTGGGAAAAATGGTCTCGGAGGCTATGGCGGACCGTTGATTCCCGAGAAAGGGGCGGAACTTTTAGAAATCAAGCGTCGTCTTCTGGAGCACGAGCAGCGCCACGCCTGACGCCCTGGCTTCGGCTCAGTCGCTGAGTCCCTCCATCGAACGCAAGGCACCCCAAAAAGAGGAACGCGGCCACCGTGACGATGGTCGGTCCGGCCGGAGTGTCGAGCCAAAGCGAACCGTAAAGACCCAGTACGCCGGAAAGCGTTGCGATCAGTACCGCAATCAGTGCCATTTGTTCCGGGGTGTGCGCCAAGGTCCGTGCCGCTGCAGCCGGAACGATCATCAGAGCGACGACCAGCAAGGCACCCACCACCTGCATACCCACGGCTACCACGGCGGCCACCAGGGCCATGTAAAGCAGTTGATTACGCAAGGGTTTCGCGCCCTCGGCCGCCGCCAGACCCTCGTGCAGGGTTGCCGCCACCAACGGGCGCCAGATCGCCGCCAGTACTACAAGACCAAACAGGCCGCCCAGTCCGATCAGCACCAAGTCTTCCCGACCAACCGCCAGCACATCTCCAAACAGGTAGGCGGTCAATTCATACTGCCGGTAGTTATCCGTCAAGGCCATGGCAACGAGGCCAATGGCAAGAGTCGAGTGAGCCAGCACCCCGAGGATCGTGTCGCCTGGCAGGCGCGACACCCGCTGCAACACCACCACTGTCGCCGCCACGAGGAACGCGACTCCAAACACTCCGGCCTCCGGGTTGAGTCCGAGAATTATGCCGAGCACCACGCCGAGCAATGCGGAATGCGCCATGGTGTCGCCAAAATAGGCCTTGCGCTGCCAAAGAATCACGCAGCCGGTCGGTCCGGCCACTGCCGCAACAGCCAAGGTTGCGAGCAAGGCGCGAAAGAAGAAGTCGTCCAGCACAAGCAGGAGGGTCAGGTGTCCAGTGACTCGCCTTGACACTGGTGGCGGACATGTCGGTAGGCTTCAGCGCGGGTGCCAAACAACTGATGGAACTCCGGGTGGTCCACCGTGTCCTCCGGCGCCCCCATGCAACGGATCGTCCCATTCAGGCAGACGACCTGGTCGGTCCGGCTCATCACGTAATGCAGGTCATGGCTGGTCATCAACGCTGCGCATCCTCGGTGTTCGACAACCTCCGAGATCAACTGGTACATCTCCGCTTCGCTGGAAAAATCGATGCCCCGCAGCGGCTCGTCCATCACCAGAAGATCGGGGTTGCGTGACAGCGCCCGGGCCAGCATTACCCGCTGGAATTCGCCGTGTGAGAGTTCATTGACCTGAGAGCCAGATAGATGGTCGGCGCCGGCTTCCTGCAAGGCATTCGCGATCGTGTCAGCCGAACATGAAGAAGTCAGCGTCATCAGGCGCCGTACCGTCAGAGGCAGGTCGAACTGAACCGGGTCGGTGGGCGGCACGTACCCAATCTGAAGTCCGGGCGCACGGACTACGTTGCCCGCATCCGGACAGTACAGCCCGAGCAGGGTCTTGAGCAGAGTGCTCTTGCCGGCCCCGTTGGGACCGACCACGGTCACCACTTCGCCAGAGCAAATCTCAAGGTTTACGTCATGAATGATCCAGCGCCCTCCCCGATGCACCCCTACGGAACTCGCGCGAACCAGGGGCTCACCCGGATCATGCAGCGGCATCTTCTGTCCCCTCGGCACAATCGGGGCAATGCCCGACGGCTTCCAGCAATCGAGTATGGATTGTGAAGCCGGATTGCTGAGCCAGTTTGTCCATCATGGATCCTAGCTTGATCTCTTCACGCTCCATGACAATGCCGCATGCCTTGCACACGAAAAGCACGGCACCGTGCCGCTCGGCGAACCGGTAACAAGCGGCATAGGCGTTGCTGCTGGCAACGCGGTGCACCAAACCCATGGATTCCAGGAACTCAAGTGCCCGGTATACCTGAACCGGGGCTCGGGCACGCCCCCCCCAGTCGAAACGCCTGAGGATTTCATAGGCACCAAGGGCGCAGTGGCTGTCGAGCAGCAACTTCAAAACTGCTCGTCGATTTTCGGTCAGCCGCTTATTGCGATTCTGGCAGATCGTCTCTGCATGCGCCAAGGCGTCCGAGATGCAGGACTGATGATCGTGCGGGGAGGTTGGAGACGAGGATACGGCGGTCATTTCGGGCATCATGTGGGCGAGATCGCCCTTGGTGACTGGACTGTAACATTGTAACGCTTAGCTGCCTGACGATCGAGGAAACGCCACCAAGTGCTCCAGGTCAAGACCTAATTGAGTTTCTTCGCCGACCTCCAAATCCCTGTGGCTTGAGGCCAGCGCCAGCAGTCGGGTGCCGGATGGCAACCGTAACGTGTACAGGGTGTCGTCGCCCTTGAAGGCTTTTTCGATTACTGTGGCGGAAATTTTCCCTTCCGGATCAATCAGCACGTCGTCTGGACGCAGCAAGATATCCATGCGTGTTCCCGGCGGATGCGGATAGGTGTGATGCTCGTCCCTGACTCGGCCGATCTCGGTGTCGAAAGCGCCCGCCTCGCGCAAGATGCCTTCGATAAAAACTCCTCGGCCGACAAGGCTCGCGACCTGTCGGGAGATCGGGCGGTGGTAGATGTTGAACGGCGTGTCCCATTGCAGAATGGCGCCGTCCTTGATGATTCCGACCTGATCACCCATGGCAAAGGCTTCATCCTGATAGTGCGTTACAACGACCGCCGTGGAGCCGGTTTCCTTGAGGATATTGCGGACTTCGAAACTTAACCGCTCACGCAGATCAATGTCGAGGCTGGCAAATGGTTCGTCGAGCAACAGCAGGCGCGGCTGCGGAGCCAAAGCCCGGGCCAACGCCACCCGTTCTTGCTGTCCGCCGGACAACTCGTGCGGAAAGCGGGAAATGCAGTGTTCTAGGCCGACGATCTCCAGCAGATTTCGAACGACCCGGTCCTGATCGGCTTTCGGTTCGCGGCGAATCCCAATGGCGATGTTCTGCTCCACTGTCAGGTGTGGAAACAATGCACGGTCCTGGAACACCATGCCGACCGGTCGACGCTCCGGCGGAACGTTGAACCCCGGTCGGGACATGACCTCGCCCGCGATGCGGATCTCTCCCTTCAAGATCGGCTCGAAACCCAGAATGGAGCGCAACGCGGTCGTCTTGCCGCCGCCCGACGGCCCCAGCAAGGCGGCAATCTCCCCCTGCACGACTTCGAACGAAAAATCGTGCAGCGCCGAACTGTCGCCGTAAGTACAGGAAATTTTCTCTACTTCCAGAAGCGCCATGACTTTCCCTCAGCGTCGGCCGCGCACAGCCAGGAGAAACACCGGAATTAGGCCTGCCGCCACCAATGCCACCGATGGCAACGCAGCCCGCTCCCAGAGGCCTTCCGAAGACAGGCCGTAAATCCGGACCGCCAGCGTATCCCAACCGAATGGACGCAGAAGCAAAGTCGCCGGCATTTCCTTCATCACGTCAATCAGAACCAACAATGCAGCCGTCAGCAAGCCGGGGCGCAGGATTGGGATGTAAATCCGCCACACCAACGCCACCCCGCTGAAGCCCAGAGATTGTGCGGCTTCCCGCATGCTAGGGCGGACCCGCTCCAGCGCGCTGTCGATCGGGTTGAACGCCAGTGCCAGAAACCGGGCGAAGTAAGCCAGTATAAGACTGAACACACTGCCAACAAAGAACCATGTCGCCTCGGTTCCGGTCAACCATAGCCATATTCCGGCGACTTGACGATCAATCCAACCCAGCGACCACATCACGGCTACTGCCAGCACCGAACCTGGGATGGCGTAGCCTAAAGTGCCAATGCGCACGCTCGTCCGGGTTAGCCAACTTGTGTCACGTCGCAGGGCATAAGCAAGAATCAGGCCTCCTGCCGTGGTTGCCGCAGCCGCCATGGCACCCAAGGCCAAGGTGTGGCCCAGCAGCGACAGGTAGGCAAAATCTAAGTCGTCGATCCAGTTCCAGGCCCACAGCAGGAGTTGCGCCATCGGAATGATGAACGCCAGAAACAGAATCAGGCTACAGTATGCGCTTGCCGCCGCCGCACGGGGGCCGTGCAGGCGGTAGGTGCGAAGATTCGGCGCACTGCCGCTGTCATCGAATCGGGCTCTTCCGCGCCCGTAACGCTCCAAGTACAGCAGCACGAAAACAAACGTCAACAACAGGGATGCCAACTGGCTGGCGGCATTGAGATCGAAGAAGCCAAACCAAGCCTTGTAGATGGCCGTGGTGAACGTGTCGTAATTGAATACGGCAACCGCGCCGAAATCGGCCAGCGCTTCCATCACGGCCAGACTGACGCCCCCGATGATCGCCGGGCGAGCCATCGGCAGGGCTACCCGAAAGAAACTTTCCCATGCGGTCATGCCCAGCGTACGAGCCGCTTCCAGCGCAACCCGGCCCTGCTTCAGAAATGCCACTCGCGCCAGCAAGTACACATAGGGATACAGCACCAGCACCATGACGGCCAAAACGCCGGCGGAATGCCGTGCTTCAATACTCCAAGAGGCCGGCAGACCGAAAGCCTGCCGCAAAAAACCCTGTACCGGTCCCTGAAAATCAAGCAGCCCGAGAAACACGAACGCCATGACATAGGTGGGCAGGGCAAACGGCAGCATCAGCGCCCAATCGAACCAGCGCCGTCCCGGGAACTCGCAGGTGCTGACCAGCCAAGCCAGGCTGACTCCAAGAATCAGAGTGCCAATCGCGACGCCGAAGATCAGCAACAAAGTGTTGCCGACCAGCGTCGGGAGTACGGTCGCCGCCAAATGCCCCCAGACCTCGGTGGCCGGGGCCAACCAGGCTCCGAAAATCACGATCAGCGGGACCAGAATGGCCGCCGCTAGAAGCCGGCTGCCCCAATACCAAAAGCGACCGGAAAAGCCGGTAACCAGTGTCATGACACTGGAAGGCTCAGCGATAGCCAGCCCTGTCCATCAGGCGCACGGCTTCCGCCTGCAGGCGGCCTGCTTCAGCGAGATTCAGCGAATCCCCTTGGAATTCACCCCAAGCCTGGACTTCCGGTGCCGGGGGGATGTCTTCCCGAACCGGGTATTCCAAGTTGAGTTCAGCGAACAAGCCCTGGGCCTCGGGCTTCGCCAGCCATTCGAGAAAGGCCTGCGCTTCTTGAGGATGCTTGGAAAGCGCCAGGAGGCCTCCGCCGGAAATATTGACGTGGACGCCCTGAGAGTCCTGATTTGGCCAGAACAGGGCAAGCTTGAGATCCGGCTCTTTGCGCATCAACCGGCCATAGTAGTAAGTGTTGACGATGGTGACATCGCATTGCCCCATCGCAACCGCCTGCAGCGCCTTGGTGTCGTTGGAAAAAGGTTCGGCGACGAGGTTGGCCACCCAACCCTTCACAGTCTCTTCGGTCGCTTCTTCGCCGTGATGCGCGATCAGGGTCGCGACCAGCGACTGGTTGTAGACTTTCTTGGAGGTACGCAGGCAAAGTCTCCCCTTCCACTTCGGGTCTGCCAAATCTTCGTAGGAGGAAAGGTCGTCTGGGGAAATCTTTTCAGTATTGTAAGCCAGAGTGCGTGCCCTTTTCGAGAATCCGAACCAGCGATTCTCCGGGTCACGCAAAGCGGCCGGAACGGATTGGGCTAGTGCTTCGGAATCAATCGGCACCAGCAAGCCGCGCTCGGCGGCATGCCAGAGGTTCCCGGCATCCACCGTCAGGAGGACGTCGGCTCCACCGTTTTTGCCCGCCGCGGCAAGGCGCTCAAGGATGGGACCCGGCTTCCCGGTATGGAGGTTGAAACGAATACCGGTTTGTTTCGTGTAGAGTTCCAGCACCGGCTCGATCAGATGCGCCTTGCGCGAGGAATACAGCGTCAGCGTGATCGGGTCGGCTGCCATCAGGGCAGGTTGGACCGCGAGAGATGTCAGCAAAGCCAGGGCGAGCTTTTTCATCGCAAAGGATAGTGGTAATGAGAATGACTATTATTAGAGTTTCTTTATCTCTGTCAACCTCCTTCTTCACTGCACAAGTCCTGTTACCAACACAAACCATAAAAGTTGACAATAGTCATCACTTTAGTTTATAATTTTCAAGAGAAAGATTTCTAATCTCTGGAAAGCGTTTAGGAAATATTGACAATGGTCAAGATCCGTACCCGAAGCGAGCAAATCAGGAATTACATTCTCGACCAGGTCGAGGAGTCGCCGGAGGCCGTGGCAAAGGAAACAGCGGAGAGATTCGGGATTTCTCGCCAAGCCGCGAACAAGCATCTGAGGCGGCTCTGCGAGGAGGGAATTCTTGAGCAGTCCGGAAAGACGAACGCGACCCGGTATCGGCTGGCAACATTGTCCAGTTGGACCGGTCGTTACGAGATTCAGCCGAAGTTGACGGAAGAAGTTGTTTGGATGCAAAACATTCAAGATCAACTCGGCTCTCTGCCAGATAACGTAGAAGGCATTTGGTGCCACGGCTTCACCGAAATGTTCAACAACGCAATCGACCATTCCGACGGTTCCATGATCCGGGTTGGAATCACTCGAACCATAGTGGGGATAGAAATGTGGATCCACGATGACGGGTGCGGAATCTTCAGGAAAATACAAAAAGCATTGGAGTTGCCGGACGAGCGGCATGCCATTTTGGAATTGTCGAAGGGCAAGCTGACGACCGACCCCGACCGTCATACCGGCGAAGGAATTTTCTTCACGTCCAGGATGTTCGATGAATTCGCCATTTTCTCAGGCGGCATCTATTTCTCCCATGAATTCGGGAAGAAAGAAGACTGGGTTCTGGAAACAGATCAGGATTTGGGCGAGACTTCCGTCTTCATGAAGTTGAAAAACACAACGAAAAGAGCAAAAAAAGAGATTTTTGATCGATTCACTTCCGGAGAAGATTTCGGGTTCACTAAAACGATTATTCCCGTTCGGATGGTTCAGCTTGGAGAGGACGAGTTGATCTCCCGCTCCCAAGCCAAGCGGCTCCTGGCTCGCGTGGAGAAGTTTCAGAAAGTGTTGTTTGACTTCCAGGGAGTAAAAGACATCGGGCCGGCATTCGCAGATGAGATCTTCCGGGTCTTCGCTCGTCAACACCCGGAAATCGAACTGGCTCCGATCAACACGGGTCCGGAAACAGAAAAAATGATCGCAAGGGCAGTAAATGTGGAAGCCCATGTTGTGTCCGGCTCCCCCACCGTCAATGTACAAGTTGAAGTCGTTCCACTCGAAGCCGGTCCACCATTGTCTGAAGCCAGCATCAAAATCCAGGAGTACGTTTCTCAGTCGATTGGGGCGCGCAAGCCGGTCGGGTATGACCCGTCATTCCTCTTGTCGTACCAGCCTAACGACACGTTCTACCTCTCGCAGGAGGAACGCGAACATCTATGGGAAACGGGACAGTCAGGCGAATCCGGACAACCCGCTGGGGTCCATGCCAAGAACATTTTAGACAAGCTACTAATCGACCTGTCGTGGAACTCCAGCCGCCTTGAAGGCAATACCTATTCCCTGCTTGAAACCAGCCGCCTGCTTGAGCTCGGTGAGGAAGCGGAAGGGAAAAAGCGAAGCGACGCGCAGATGATCCTCAACCATAAGGATGCCATCGAATTTCTCGTCGAAGCGGTGGAACACATCGGCTTCAACCGGCACACCCTCCTCAACCTTCATGCGCTGCTGGCGAACAACCTGCTACCCGACCCCGACGCGGAAGGACGGCTTCGACATGCCAACGTCGGAATTGGGGGATCAGTCTTCCATCCATTGGAGACCCCGCAACTCATTGAAGAACATTTTGACCGAATCCTCGCCACCGCCTCGGCAATCGAGGACCCCTTTGAGCGAGCCTTCTTCGCGATGGTGCAAATTCCCTACTTACAGGCATTTGACGACGTCAACAAGCGGGTGTCGCGATTGGCCGTGAATATTCCGTTGATCCAGAGCAACCTATCGCCGCTGTCTTTCGAGGATGTTTCCCGGCGGCTTTACACCGAGGCCGTGCTCGGCGTGTACGAGTTGAACCGGGTTGAATTGCTCAAGGATGTATTTCTTTGGGCCTACCAGCGGTCGGCCGTCCGCTACGCCGCCATACGGCAATCCATTGGCGAACCCGACCCGTTTCGCATGCGGCACCGAACTGCGTTGCGCGAAGTCGTCGGCATGGTCGTCCGCCAACGCATGAACAAGCAGCAAGCCGCAACCCATGTCCATACATGGGCACAAACACAGGTGGATGAACCGGAATATTCCCGCTTCTGCGAAATTGCCGAAAAGATCCTGCTGGGGCTACATGAAGGAAACGTGGCGCCTTACAGAATTCGGTTATCCGAATTTACGGCATGGCAGGAACGATGGGGAACCTGAACAGCGAGATGTCCCGTGTCAGAGAAATTCTCTTTCCGCCAGACACTCCCGAGCCTTGGATGGGTAGTCAGTATCGGGCGGCGTATGGTGCCGAATGAAATGGCGCTTCGAGATTTTGTGTGGAATGAAGAGTAGGATGGTCTTTTTGTTGGGATCTGGAGGAGCCGATGGACGAGGCTGGGAAGTTGCTCGAGCAACTGATGTTTTTGTATGCGCCGTGGGAGGTCGTGTCGGTGTCGTGCCAGG
>JAPPLD010000027.1 GCA_028819565.1 Gammaproteobacteria bacterium
CGTCAAAACACATTCGCCAAGCGAGGCGTGTTCCGATATGTAGTGAACCTGCGCAGCCATTTGCCCCACCGCCTATTCCAGAGTAATATGGACGAACCGGACAAACAGGAAACGTAGATTCGGATGGCTTACTCCGATCCTCTCCAACACGGCGACCACTTACACGACGAGCAAAGCTCGGCGGACACGCGCGCGATCCCGATCAACCAGGTCGGCATCAAGGACATCCTGCATCCGGTTGAGTTCGTCGATCGCAGCGGCAAACCCCAATCCACGGTCGCGCGGCTGACCATGACAGTCAACCTGCCGCCGGAGGTCAAGGGCACGCACATGTCCCGCTTCGTGCATGTCTTGCAGGACCACAAGAAGGCGATTTCGCTGGAAAACTTCAACGGGCTGCTGCGCGACATGGCAACCCGGCTCGACGCGGAGGAAGGCTTCATCGAAATGGCCTTCCCGTTCTTCATAAACAAGGCCGCCCCGGTATCCGGCGTGCGCAGCTACCTGGATTACCAGATCCGCCTGACCGGGCATTTCAACCGCGGCGACACGCGCCTGACCGCCTCCATCGCGATCCCGGTCACCAGCCTGTGCCCCTGCTCCAAGAGCATCTCGGACTACGGCGCGCACAACCAACGCTCCCGCATCACGCTCAGCGTGACCCTGGCGAAGCCGGTCTGGGTCGAAGACCTGATCGAGATGGCCGAGAACGAGGCATCCTGCGAACTGTACGGGCTGCTCAAGCGCCCGGACGAGAAATACGTCACCGAGCGGGCCTACGACAATCCCAAGTTCGTGGAAGACATGGTCCGCGACCTCGCCCTGCGGCTCAACGAGGACGACCGGGTACGGGCCTACAAGGTGGAGTCGGAGAACTTCGAGTCCATCCACAACCACTCGGCTTACGCCTGTATCGAAAAGGACAAGTCCCGCGACGTCATCTCGCGGCGCGACAACATCACCTACCTCGCCATGTCCCGGATGCAGTCCGGCATCACCCCGCAAGACAAAGGCGATTAACCACGGCCCGGCTTCCGGCCGGACCGCAACCCTGAAACTGAACTATTGCGCGTCGGCCGTGGCGCGGGGCACCAGCGCGTATGCGGCCAGAATCGCGCGCAACACGCTGCGGGTCAGTTCCTTGCGGACGGGCTCCTTCGATTTGTGCTGGTGCACCGTCAGCAGCGTCAGATTTTCCTCGCGCGCCAAGAGGTGCACTTCCAGCAGGATGCCTTTCCCATCAGCGGAATCCCCGCCCCGGTAGCGGAACACGTAGGTCCCCTGGCTGCGATCAAAGTCGACCACGTACAGCCCCGAGCGTTCCAGGGCCACGCCGACCTGGCGCCATACGCTGCTGTATTCGTCCTCCACCATCAGCACCGGAATGCCGCCGATATACTGCAGGTCAAGACCGACGGTGTCTTCCACCTCCTCTTCCTCCAAGGTGGCGACGCCCTCCATTCGCGACGCGCCCAGGTATTCCATCAGGCGAATCAGCATTTCGGCTTCCCGTTCCGGATTCGGCCGCCCGGGTTTCCAGACCACCGCATTGTTGCCGCCCACGCCCGCCACTTCCAGTTTCTGACGCGTGATGTACACGTTAGCGTAGGCATTCGGTTCGCGCTCCATCCGCAACCGAAACTTCTCGCGGGCCGCCGCGTAGTACGGGCTGCCATCCTCCCCTTCCAGGCTCCGGATATCATCCTCCTTCTCGCGCCACCGCGTCTCCAGCAAGCCGACCAGCGGTGCCTCCTGGGCCAACTCGAACCCCTGATCTTCCCAAAACGCACGCAGGTGTGGCCATAAGGTGACCGGATCCGCGCCCACTTCCAGCCAGCGCACGTTGCCCTCCCGGCGCACCTTCATCTCCAGGAAGCCCGGCAATACCGCGGCTTGGCCCCGGCCGGTCCTCTTGGCGCTGACCCCGCCAAGTTCCGGGATGATCAGTTGCTTGCTGGTGTCCGGCAGGGACAACTGCGGCGGCACCCTGAGTGCTTCCGTCGACTGGCTGGAGCTATATTCCTCCTCACCGCCCCACCAATCCGATTCGAACACGTCCGCCGCCTCGCCGAGCAGTTCCTCGACCGTCAGGGGCTCGTCCCCGCAACCCGCGAGCATGCCCGCCAAGCAGCCCACCCACAGCCAGCGCTTCATTTCAACACCTCCGCCGCGCGCATGGCGGCGCACAGGGTCTCGTGGTGCACTTCCGAAAGCGGGGTCAACGGCAACCGGATGCCCTCCGGAATCAGCCCCATCCGGTTCAGGCACCACTTGACCGGGATGGGGTTGGATTCGACGAACAGATCCCGGTGGAGGAGCTCCAGCTTGCTGTTGCAGACCCGCGCCGTTTCTTCGTCTCCGTCCAGTGCTGCTTGGCACATCTCGTGCATCAGTTTGGGGGCCACATTCCCCGTCACCGTGATTACTCCCCGGCCTCCGTTGAAAAGCGTCTCCATGGATGTCTCGTCGTCTCCGCTGATGATTATGAATGCATCGTCGCACAGCTCGCGCAAACGCCGGATTCGCTCCAGGTCGCCGGTCGCCTCCTTGATGCCAATGATCGATCCCAGTTCGGACAGTCGCGCCACCGTCTCCGGCAGCATGTCGCAGGCCGTTCGGCCCGGAACGTTGTACAGGATTTGCGGGATCGGCACGGCCCCGGCAATGGCCCGGTAATGCCGGTACAGGCCCTCCTGGGTCGGCTTGTTGTAGTACGGGGTCACCAGCAGGCAGGCATCGGCTCCAGCCTCGTGGGCGTAGCGGGTCAGTTCGATGGCCTCGGTGGTGGCGTTGGCGCCGGTGCCCGCGATGACCGGGATCCGCCCGTTCACCTGCTTCACCACGCGGCGGATTACCTCGTGGTGCTCCTCCACGCTCAAGGTTGCCGATTCCCCCGTCGTGCCGACTGGAACCAGCGCATCGCTGCCCTGCTCCAAGTGGAAGTCCACCAGTTCGGACAGTGCCGTATAGTCCACCTCCCCTGATGCATTCATGGGGGTTGCCATGGCAACCATGCTGCCTTGAAAAGTTGTCATGCGAGAGCCGGTGGGTGCGCCAATCACAGTTTAACAAAAAGCCCATCAGACCCCGGGACACGCGGCTAAATGTGATATGCTTGAAACCCCTTTTTCTGAAGTCATACACAGAAGATGACGCGGAAACCGGTTGCGGAAGGCAACAAGGCTCCAGACTTCGAACTGACGGCGACAGGCGGCAAATCTATACGCCTGTCCGAACTCCGAGGTCGCCCCGTGGTGGTGTATTTCTACCCCAAGGACAACACGCCCGGCTGCACCGCCGAGGGCCAGGATTTCCGCGATCTGTACCCGCGCTTCCGCCGGCGCCGAACCGTCATCTTCGGCATCTCCCGCGACACGCTCAAGATGCACGAGAACTTCAAGGCCAAGCACAAGTTCCCGTTCCAGCTCCTGTCCGACCCGGACGAAGTCGCCTGCAAGCGCTACGACGTCATCAAGATGAAGAACATGTACGGACGGAAAGTCCGCGGCATCGAGCGCAGCACCTTCCTGATCGACCCGGAGGGCGTCGTGCGCCGCGTCTGGCGCAAGGTCCGAGTGCCCGAACACGCAACAGAAGTGCTGGCGGCAGTCGCCGACCTGTCGAAAGCCTGATTTTCCCCTAGTCCGGCGCGGCGCGCGGCCAGCTGCGCAACACCACGTCGATCAGAGAAGCCAGGGGGATGGCAAATAGCACGCCCCACACGCCCCAGAACCCGCCGAACACCAGGATCGCAGTCAGGATGGCGGCCGGATGGAGGTTGACAGCCTCCGAGAACAGCAGCGGCACCAGCAGGTTTCCGTCCAGGAACTGGATCACGAGATAGGCCAGCATCAGGTAGGCGAACTCCGGGCTCAGGCCCCACTGGAAGGCGGCAACCAGCATAACCGGGACCGTCACCACCACCGCACCCACGTACGGGATGATGACCGACAGTCCGACCAGGAACGACAGCAGCAGTGCATACTGCAGGCCGAACAGCGCGAACGCGAAGAACGTCGCGACCCAGACCACTCCGATCTCGATCAGTTTGCCGCGGAGATACTGTGACACCTTCAGGTCCATTTCGCCCCAGACCTGGGAGCTGAGCGACTGCGGCGCCGGCAGGTAGGTCTTGGCCCAATCCAGAATCCGTCGCTTGTCCTTGAGCAGGAAGAACACCAGGATCGGCACGACAACGGTGTACACCACGATCGACAGCACGTCCACCACCGTGTCCAGGGAAAAGCGGATGATCTCGTCCGCAAACGCCAGCACCTCCGCCCGAACCGCCGTCAGGATCTGTTCCACCTGAATCGGGCTGACCAGTTCCGGGTAAAGGTCCGGAAGCGACTCGACCCAACGCTGCCCTGCCGCGACCATACTCGGCAGCCGCGCTGCGAGATCCACAATCTGTTCCGACAGCAACGGCACCAAGCGCAACAGCAACAGCAGCAGGGCCGCCACGAACAGGACGTAGACCAGAAGGAAGGAGAACAACCGCGGCATCCGAGCTTCTTCCAGCGTGCGGATCAACCCTTCGAGGATGTAGGCCAGAAGGACGCTGACCAAAAGCGGCGCCAGGATGTCGCCGATAAACAGGGCCAGGGCCAGCCCCAGGCCGATCAGCAGCAGCAGGGTGAGCTGCTGCGGGTCCGAGAAATGCCGCCCGTACCATTCGCGGAACAACTTGATCATGCGGCTGCCTCCGGCGCGGCGGCGTAGAAGTCCATGGCGAAGTCCCGCAAGGCCTCCACGGTCGGGGGACGGTGCGGCTGGCGCAGGCTCACTAGGGACAACTGGCGGGTCAGCGTCGGGGTGAGGGAAGCGCAACTCAGGGTGCGCAACTGCAACTCCTTCTGGATGGTCTCGCGCGAGAGGATCGACACGCCCATGCCGGACTCCACCGCGGCCTTGATCGCCTCCAGGCCGCCGAGTTCCATCACGATGTCAATGCGATCGACCCCGATGTGCTGGTTCTCCAGGTAGTTCATGATGACCTTGCGGGTCCCGGATCCTTCCTCGCGCATGACGAACGGATGCTGCAAGACCTGGCTGATGCGCACCGGTGCGCTGTGCAGGAGCGGATGCTTGGGTGGTGCGATCGCCACCAGTTCGTCCATCTTGCACATCTCCACCAGCAAGGTCTTGTTGTTCACCGGCCCTTCCACGATGCCGAGGTCGGCCGTATTGTTCTCCACCATCGTCGCCACCCCTTCGGTATTCGAGACTTTCAGGCGCAATATCATTTCCGGATGGTGGGCGCGAAACTCGCGCAGCATCCGCGGCAGCATGTACACCGCGATGGTATTGCTCGCGCCAATCGTGACCGGCCCGGTCAGATCGCCGGCGATGCGGTTCATCTCGGTTTCCAGCTCGTTGTACAGTTCGAAGATCTGGCGCGCGTACTCGTACACCTTGGCGCCGGATTCGGTCAGCGTGATGCGATTGTGCGTGCGGTCGAACAGGCGCGTCTTGTAGTAATCCTCCAGCTGCCGGATCTGGAACGTCACCGCCGGCTGGGTCAGGTGCAGGACTTTGGCCGCCTTGGTGAAACTCAGCAGCCGGGCCACCGTGTAGAAGGCTTTCAGGCGGCGGTCGGACATCGCAGGTGCGCGCTCATGAGATTCCTGCAAGTATACACCGCAGATATGACGCGGGCGTGTCGCGCCGGAAGGCGGGTTTTTGTAAGATGGGCGCGCCCGACTGTCCGACCATGCGCCTGTCCCGACTGCCCCTGACCACGCTCAAGGAGACCCCGGCCGACGCCGAAGTCGTGAGCCACCAGTTGATGCTGCGCGCCGGCCTCATCCGGATGCTGGCCGCCGGACTGTACAGTTGGATGCCCTTCGGCCTGAAAGTTGCACGCAAGGTCGAAACCATCGTGCGCGAGGAAATGGACCGCAGCGGCGCCGTGGAATTGCTGATGCCGGCCGTACAGCCGGCGGAACTGTGGCACGAATCTGGGCGCTGGGAGCAGTACGGCCCGGAACTGCTGCGCTTCGCCGACCGCCACGAACGGGAATTCTGCTTCGGCCCGACCCACGAGGAAGTCATCACCGACATCGCGCGGCGCGAACTCAAGAGCTACCGCCAACTGCCGGTGAACTACTACCAGATCCAGACCAAGTTCCGAGACGAGATCCGTCCCCGTTTCGGCGTGATGCGGGCCCGGGAATTCGTGATGAAGGACGCCTATTCGTTCCATCTCGACTCGGCCAGCCTCGATGAAACCTACGAGGAGATGCGCCTCGCCTACTGCCGGATCTTCGACCGCCTGGGGCTTGAATACCGATACGTGCGGGCCGATTCGGGCGCAATCGGCGGCGCCCTGTCGCACGAATTCCACGTACTGGCAGATTCCGGCGAAGACGAAATCGTGTATTCGGAACAATCGGATTACGCCGCCAACGTGGAGCAGGCGCCTGCCCCGGCACCAGAATCCCCGCGCGCCGAACCGACCCAGGAACTGCAGGAAGTGGACACCCCCGACCAGCGCACCATCGAAGAGGTCTCGGAGTTTCTCGGCACGCCGCCAAAACAGTCGGTCAAGACCTTGATCGTCGAGGGTGAGGAAGACGGCTCGCTGGTCGCGCTCATCCTGCGCGGCGATCACCGCCTGAATGCGGTGAAGGCCGCCAAGATCGAAGGCATCCGGAGCCCGTTGTGCTTCGCCGACGAGGCGAAGGTTCGCGAGAAACTCGACTGCCCGGTCGGCTCGCTGGGACCGGCCGGACTTGATCTCCCGCTATACGTCGACGCCAGCGCCGCCGTGCTGTCGGACTTCGTGTGCGGCGCAAACCGGGAAGGCGTGCACTACATCGGGGTCAACTGGGGGCGCGATGCGGACCCGGAGCAGGTCTGCGACATCCGCAACCTGGAGGACGGGGAACCGAGCCCGGACGGCAGCGGCCCCGTTCGCAGCGCGCGAGGCATCGAGGTCGGGCACATCTTCCAGCTCGGCGACAAGTACAGCCAAGCTATGAACTGCACCGTGCTGAACCCCGACGGCAAGGAACAGGTCGTCACGATGGGCTGCTACGGCATCGGCATCACCCGCATCGTGGCCGCCGCCATCGAACAGAACCACGACGAACAGGGCATCATCTGGCCGGACGCGATGGCGCCTTTTTCTGTCCTGCTGTGCCTGATCGGCGCCGATCGCGATGGCACGGTCCGCACTACCGCCGAAACCCTCTACCAGCAGTGCCAAGAGGCCGGGATCGAGGTGCTGATGGACGACCGCGACCTTCGCCCGGGCGTGATGTTCGCCGAGGCGGACCTGGTCGGCATTCCGCACCGGGTCGTCATCAGCCCGCGCACGCTGGAACAGGGACGGCTGGAATACCGTCACCGGCGCAATCTTGACGAGGCGGAAGAGGTGGCAGCAGACGGACTGCTGGAGTTCCTGCAGGCGAAAATTACGCCGAGCTGAAGCGCAGGCCCCCTTCTCCGCACTCCACCCGGACTGTCTGGCCGGGCAGGAATTTCCCCTCCAGAAGCGCCTGAGCCAACGGGTTTTCCAGGTCGTTGCGCAGCACCCGGCGCAGGGGCCGTGCGCCGTAGTCCGGATCGTAGCCGGCATTGCCGACGAACTCGATCGCCTCGTCCGACAATTCCAACACCAAGTTCCGCTCAGCCAAGCGCTGCCTGAGTCGCTCGACCTGGATGCGGACGATCGCCTGGATCTGGTCGCGCTGCAGCGCCCGGAACACCAGCACCTCGTCGATCCGGTTGATGAATTCCGGACGAAAATGCTCCGTCAGTTGCTCCTGCAACGCAAGTTTCAGGTCTTCGTGCGATTCGCGCGCCATTTTCTGCACCGTGTCGCTGCCGAGGTTGGACGTCATCACCACCACCGCGTTGGCAAAGCTCACGGTGCGCCCATGACCGTCCGTCAAACGGCCGTCGTCGAGCAACTGCAGCAGGACGTTGAACACGTCCGGATGCGCCTTCTCGATCTCGTCGAGTAGGACCACCGTGAACGGGCGGCGGCGCACTGCCTCGGTCAGCCGGCCGCCCTCCTCGTAGCCCACGTAGCCGGGCGGCGCGCCGATCAGCCGTGCCACGGAATGCTTTTCCATGAACTCCGACATGTCCACGCGCACCATCGCCGACTCCTGATCGAACAGGAATTCCGCCAGCGCCTTGCACAGTTCAGTCTTGCCCACGCCGGTCGGCCCCAGGAACAGGAAAGACCCGATCGGGCGGCCCGGGTCGGTCAGCCCGGAGCGGGAGCGCCGGATCGCGTGGCAGACCGCGGATACGGCCTCGTCCTGGCCGACTACCCGCTGGTGCAGCGCCTCCTCCATGCGCAACAGTCGTTCTTTCTCCCCCTCCAGCATCCGGGACACCGGGATGCCGGTCGCACGCGCCACTACCTCGGCGATTTCCTCTTCGGTGACGATGTCCTGAAACAGGGTCGCCTGCGGCTTCTCCGAATCGTGCGCCTGCTCCAGTTGGCGCTGAAGGTCCGGGATGATCCCGTGCTGCAGCTCCGCGGTACGCTCCAGGTCGTTCTCGCGCCGCGCCCTGTCCATTTCAAGCCGCGCTTGATCCAGTTCCTTCTTAAGCCGGGCGGTATCGCTGACCGCGGACTTCTCGGCTTTCCAGACCTCTTCCAGGTCGGCATATTCCTTCTCCAGGCGCTCCAACTCTTCCTCCAGCACCTTCAGCCGCTCGCGAGAGGCCGGGTCGTCTTCCTTGTGCAGGGCCTGGCGTTCGATCTTGAGCTGGATCATGCGCCGGTCCAGGCGGTCCATCTCTTCCGGCATGGACTCGACCTCCATGCGAATGCGCGAGGCCGCCTCGTCGACTAGGTCGATCGCCTTGTCCGGCAGACGGCGGTCGGTCAGATAGCGCGCCGACAGGGTGGCGGCGGCGACCAGCGCCGGATCCGTGATCTCGATCCCGTGGTGAACCTCGTAGCGCTCCTTGATCCCGCGCAGGATCGCGATGGTGTCCTCCACGCTCGGTTCGTCGACCAAAATCTTCTGAAAGCGGCGTTCCAACGCCGCATCCTTTTCCAGGTTCTCGCGGTACTCGTCCAGGGTGGTGGCGCCGATGCAGTGCAGTTCGCCGCGCGCCAGCGCCGGTTTGAGCATGTTGCCAGCATCCATCGAGCCTTCCGCCCGCCCGGCGCCGACCAGGGTGTGCAGTTCATCGATGAACAGGATGACTTCGTCTTCCTGCTGCGCCAGTTCCTTGAGAACCGCCTTGAGACGTTCCTCGAATTCGCCGCGGAACTTGGCGCCGGCGACCAATGCCGCCATGTCCAGTGCCAACACCCGCCGGTTGCGCAAGCTCTCCGGCACTTCGCCGTTGATGATACGCAGCGCCAGCCCCTCGACGATCGCGGTCTTGCCGACGCCGGTCTCCCCGATCAACACCGGATTGTTCTTGGTGCGCCGTTGCAGGATCTGGATCGCGCGCCGGATTTCCTCGTCGCGGCCGATGATTGGATCGATCTTGCCCTGCTCGGCACGGCGGGTCAGGTCATCCGTGTATTTCTCCAGCGCCTGGCGGTGCTGTTCGGCATTCGGATCCGTAACCGGCTCGTCGCCCTGCAGCCGGGCGATCGCCTGGATCAGGCGTTCGGCATCCAGCCCGCACTCGCGCAACAGTTTCCCGAGCTCTCCCCGATCCTGCTGCGCCGCAAGCAGGAATAGTTCGGATGCGATGTACTGGTCGCCGCGGTCCTGCGCAAGCTTGTCGCAAATATTGAGGATGCGCTGCAGGTCGGAAGAGAATCGCACCTCGCCTTTCTCGCCGGTTACCCGTGGAAGAGCGTCGAGTCGCCGGGCCAGGCCATCACGCAAACGGTTCAGGTCGGCTCCTGCCTCGCGCAGCAGCGAGCCGGCCGCCGTCGCCGGCTGCTCAAGCAGAGCCGTCATCAGGTGCGCCGGGTCGATCTCCGGGTTGTCCCGGCCAACCGCCAACGACTGCGCCTCCAGCAACGCCTGCTGGAACGGCTGGGTCAACTTGTCCACTCTCATTTTTCGATTACTCTTCTCTCACCCTTGTTAAATGGGGGGCTGGACGGCTGATTTCAAAGGGGCGCACCCTGCCACTGCCGCGGCCCACAGCCCGAAAAACGGGTCAAGAAGCCGAAAAAACTGTCCATCGGTAAAATAGTTCTTTTTTGTCACGGACGATACCGATGATCAACCCCTATGCCAGCGAGCAGTTGATTCCGCTCGCCGTTGAAGATGCCGGGCGCGCGGCCGCGCTTCGGGATGAAGCCGAATCCCTGCCTTCCCTGCTGCTCAACTCTGCCGCCGTATCCAACGCCGTCATGATGGCAGGCGGATACTTCACCCCGCTGACCGGATACATGAATGCCGCGGACGCCCTGCGCATCGGCCACGAGATGCACACCGAGTCCGGCCTGTTCTGGCCGGTGCCGATCCTCAACCAGACGCAGGACGCCAGCGCCATCGCGGGCGCGTCGCGAATCGCCCTGCGCGATTCCAACCGGGACGGCAACCCGGTGCTCGCCATCCAGCAGGTCGAGGCGGTCGAAACCCTGTCCGAAGCCGACTTCGAACGCTTGGCCAACCAGATCTACCGAACCACCGACCCCGAGCATCCCGGCGTCAAGACCTTCCTGGACAACGGCCGCACGCTGGTCTCCGGGCCGATCGAAGTGCTGGACTACAGTTACTTCCCGGACGAGTTCGCCGGCACGTTCCGCACCGCGGTGCAGATCCGCGACGAGATCGCGGAGCGCGGCTGGAACCGCGTGGTCGCGTTCCAGACCCGCAATCCGATGCACCGCGCGCACGAGGAGCTGTGCAAGATCGCCAAGGAAACGGTCGGCGCCGACGGGGTGCTGGTCCATATGCTGCTCGGCCGCCTCAAGCCCGGCGACATCCCCGCCCACGTGCGCGACGCCGCTATCCGCAAGATGGTCGAACTCTATTTCCCGCCCAACACGGTGATGATCACCGGCTACGGCTTCGATATGTTGTACGCTGGCCCGCGCGAGGCTGTGCTGCATGCCGTTTTCCGCCAGAACGCCGGCTGCACGCACCTGATCGTCGGGCGCGACCATGCCGGGGTCGGCGATTACTACGGGGCGTTTGATGCGCAGACGATCTTCGACGAGGAGGTCCCGGAAGGCGCATTGGACATCGAAATTTTCCGCGCCGACCACACCGCCTACTCCAAGAAACTTGACAAGGTGGTGATGATGCGCGACGCGCCGGATCACCAGAAGGAGGATTTCGTCCTGCTGTCCGGCACCCGGGTGCGGGAGATGCTGTCCAACGGCGAGGATCTGCCGCCTGAATTCGCACGCCCGGAGATCGCCCGGATCCTGATGGACTACTACCAGTCTCTATGACTTCGGTCCGCGCGCTTTTCGCCGAACTGGGCGTCCTGCGCGTGGCGCTGCTGGCGATGGCCGGCGCCCTGGCATTGTTCGCGACCGACCCGGGCGTCCCGCTGAGCCTGCACGGCTGGGCCCTGATCCGCACCTTGGTCCTGCCGGCGGCAGCCCCGCTGGTGTTCTTCGTGCTGCTGTTTGACATCCTGATGTCGTCGGTCCGCCTTGCCGACGCGCAGCCCGAGGCGCGGACACGCTGGCGGCGGGTACTGCTCGTCGAAGTGGTTTTCGTGCTGGGACTGCTTGCGTCCTGGCTGCCCTTCTTCCGCGAGGTGCTGACCCCGATAGCGGAGCGCTGACTGCAACCGCCCGTTCTTCACTCCGTGCTAAAATGGCCCGTAAGAGGGCATTCTGATTTTCAATCAGTCTCCCCGGGCCGGGATGGGCTCCCGGACCCGGAAAGCATCTCTTGCTTTTTTAACAAGCACAACAGGGGAAATTATGAAAACTGTTAGCAAGCTTATGGCTGCAGCGTGCCTGTTCGCAGGCGTGTTCGCGGCTTCAGAGGGCGTGCGGGCTGACGAACCGATCAAGGTCGGAGTCCTTCACTCCTTATCCGGAACCATGGCCATCAGCGAAACCGCGCTGAAGGACGTAATGGAGTTCCTAATCAGTGAGCAGAACACCAAGGGCGGCGTGCTCGGCCGGAAACTCGAAGCGGTGGTCGTCGACCCTGCCTCGGACTGGCCGCTGTTCGCGGAGAAGGCTCGCGAATTGATCGAGCAGCACGAGGTCGACGTTGTGTTCGGCTGCTGGACTTCGGTATCCCGCAAGTCCGTGCTTCCGGTCTTCGAGGAGCTCAACGGCATGCTGTTCTATCCAGTCCAGTATGAAGGCGAAGAGTCTTCCCGCAACATCTTCTACACCGGCGCCGCGCCGAATCAGCAGGCGATCCCGGCAGTGGAGTATCTGATGAGCGAGGAAGGCGGATCCGTCGAGCGCTGGGTTCTGGCCGGCACCGACTATGTCTATCCGCGTACCACCAACAAGATCCTTGAGGCTTTCCTCAAGGCCAAGGGCGTGGCGGAAGAAGACATCATGATCAACTACACGCCGTTCGGGCACTCCGACTGGCAGACGATCGTGTCGGACATCAAGAAGTTCGCTTCGGCCGGCAAGAAGACCGCCGTGGTATCGACCATCAACGGCGACGCCAACGTGCCGTTCTACAAGGAGCTCGGCAATCAGGGCATCGCGGCTGAAGACATTCCGGTCGTGGCCTTCTCGGTCGGCGAGGAAGAGCTCGCCGGCATCGACACCGGCCCGCTGGTCGGGCACCTGGCCGCCTGGAACTACTTCATGAGCGTCGAGAGCGATAAGAACTCCGAGGTCATCGAAAAATGGCATGCGTTCATCGGCGACGAGGACCGCGTGTTCAACGACCCAATGGAGGCTCACTACATCGGCTTCCAGATGTGGGTGCAGGCGGTCGAGAAGGCCGGCACCACCGACATCGACGCGGTGCGCGCCGCCATGTACGGCCAGACCGCCCCGAACCTGACCGGCGGTACGGCAGTCATGAATGTCAACCACCACCTGTCGAAGCCGGTACTGATCGGCGAGATTCAGGACGACGGGCAGTTTGACGTGGTCTGGGAAACTGACGGCGTGGTCCCAGGCGATGCCTGGTCCGACTTCATCCCGGAAAGCGCCAAGCTGATGTCCGATTGGACCGAGCCGTTCTCTTGCGGCAACTGCGAGAAGCCTAGCTCGTAACCTCTCCGGCACAGGCCGGCGGTCCCGCCGCCGGCCTAGCCGAAGTCCGCGATAGCGGATAATACAATCGGGCATCACGTCAATGATCGATCGGAAAAGCCGCGATCTGTCCGGGAACCGAATCCTCGGAGCCGCCGCGCTTGGCGCGGCCCTGCTGTTCACCGCGGCACCGGTCGCAAGCGAGCCGTCCGAGGCCGACTTCCACGCGGCGCTGCAGGCCCTCGACACCAAGAAATTCCAACAGAAGGCCCAGGCCATCGAGCACCTGGGAACCCTCGGCGACCCCCGCGTCCTCGAAGTGCTGGAATCGCTCGCCAAGGGCCGGCTGTACGTGCGCAAAGACGGCCGGGTCGTCATCGCGGAACGTTCCGGGAAAAAGTACATTGTTCAGGACGCAGTCAGTGGGCGACCTGAATCCGAGGCCAGCAAAAAAGAATTAAAGAAAATCAAGGTCAACAACCGGCTGCGCCGATTGATCCGCGGCGTCACCGGCCAGTTGGCGCTGTTCAGCGACGACCCCGACCGACGAATCAAAGCTGCGGACAACCTGAGCAAGAACCCCAACCCCCAGATCCTGACCCTGTTCCGCCAGGCGCGGGACCGGGAGACCGACGACGCGGTCCGGGCCAAGCTGGAAGTCGGCATCGCCATGCTGGAGCTGGAAGCGGACGACCCGGCCCTGCGCCTGGCGGCCACCGCCACCCTGGCCGAGACCTCCGATCCGGACATCCGCTCACTGCTGGAGCGCCGCCTGCAGACGGATGCCGAACCGAACCTTGAGATCCGCGACACCCTGCACGGCGCGATCGAAACCATCGACCGGAAGCTGTGGCTGTTCGGCATCGCCGAGAACCTCCTGTTCGGCATCAGTCTCGGTTCGGTGCTGCTGCTGGCCGCGATCGGGCTGGCGATAACCTTCGGCGTGATGGGCGTGATCAATATGGCGCACGGCGAAATGATCATGCTGGGCGCCTACTCCGCGTTCATGGTGCAGGAGATCTTCCGCAGCGTGGTCCCGCCGGAACTGTTCGGCTTCTACCTGCTCGCCGCCCTGCCCGTCGCCTTCCTGATGTCCGCCTCCATGGGCGTGCTAATCGAACGAGGGGTGATCCGTTTTCTTTACGGGCGACCGCTTGAGACCTTGCTCGCCACCTGGGGAATCAGCCTGATCCTGCAGCAGCTGGTGCGCTCGATTTTCGGCGCCAACAACCGGGAAGTCGCCAATCCCGAATGGATTTCCGGCGCCATCGAGATCGCCGGCGGCGTGACGGTCACGCTCAACCGCCTGTGCATCATCCTGTTCAGCCTGGCGGTCGTCGCGGCATTAGCCGCATTCATCCGTTATTCGCGCTTCGGCCTGAACATGCGCGCGGTCACCCAGAACCGCTCGATGGCCGCGTCCATGGGCATCCGCACCGGGCAGGTCGACGCCCTGACCTTCGCGCTCGGGTCCGGCATCGCCGGCGTCGCCGGCATGGCGCTGAGCCAGATCTCGAACGTCAGCCCGAATCTGGGCCAGAACTTCATCGTCGACAGCTTCATGGTGGTGGTGTTCGGCGGCGTGGGCAGCCTGTGGGGCACCATCGTCGGCGCCTTCAGCCTCGGCATCGTCAACAAGTTCCTGGAGCCCGTCTCCGGAGCCATCCTCGGCAAGATCGTTGTTCTGATCTTCATCATCCTGTTCATCCAGATGCGCCCGCGCGGCCTGTTCGCGCTGAAGGGTCGCGCTGCCGGAGACTAGCCGTGGGCCCGCTCTCCTCGCGCCTGTTTGCCCTGGAATCACGCCGCGGCTGGACCGTATTCATGGGCCTCGCCGCCGTGTTGATGGTGGTCGTGCCCGTGCTGAACCTGGCCGTGCCGGAAGACTCTTGGCTGCACGTGCCGACTTTCTGGGTCACGACACTCGGCAAATTCCTGTGTTTCGCGATGCTGGCGCTAGCGCTGGACCTGATCTGGGGCTACGCCGGGATCTTGAGCTTGGGTCACGGCGCGTTTTTCGGGCTCGGCGGCTACGCCATGGGCATGTACCTGATGCGCCAGATTGGCGAGCGCAGCGTGTACGGCCATCCGGAATTGCCCGACTTCATGGTGTTCCTGAACTGGAAGGAGTTGCCCTGGTACTGGTACGGGTTCGACAACTTCGCCTTTGCCGTGCTGATGGCCATGCTGGTTCCCGGCGCGCTGGCGTTCGTATTCGGCTGGCTCGCCTTCCGCTCGCGCATCACCGGCGTGTATTTCTCCATCATCAGCCAAGCCATGGTGTTTGCCATGATGCTGGCGTTCTTCCGCAACGAGATGGGCTTCGGTGGAAACAATGGACTGACCGACTTCAAGGACCTGCTCGGTTTCGATCTGTCGGCCTCCACCACCAAGGTCGGGCTGTACGTCATCTCGGCACTGATGCTCGGCCTCGTCTACCTGCTGTGCCGCTACGTGGTCACCTCGAAGCTCGGTCGGGTGCTGATCGCGGTGCGCGATGCCGAAAGCCGCGTACGCTTCCTGGGCTACTCGGTGACTCGCGCCAAATTGTTCGTCTTCACCCTGTCGGCCATGCTGGCCGGCATCGCCGGAGCGCTATACGTGCCGCAGGTCGGCATCATCAACCCCGGGGAGTTCACCCCGGCCAAGTCGATCGAGGTCGCAATCTGGGTTGCAGTCGGAGGCCGCGGCACCCTGTTCGGCGCCGCTGCGGGCGCGGTCGCCGTCAACGGCGCAAAGAGTCTGCTGACCGGCATCGCGCCGGAGATCTGGCTGTTCTTCCTCGGTGCCTTGTTCATCCTGGTCACCCTGCTGATGCCGCGCGGGCTGGTCGGCGTGGTCCGGCAGTGGCGCGAACGCCGCGCCATCTCGAAGGCTTCACACTCGGATTCCCATGTCTCTGCCTGATTCCTCGCCCGTCCTCCCCGAGCCGCATCACATTGCGCCGGAGACCCTGCTCTACCTGGACGGCGTCTCGGTCAGCTTCGACGGCTTCCAAGCGCTCAACTCCCTGAGCCTGATCATCGACCGCGGCGAGATGCGCGCCATCATCGGCCCCAACGGGGCCGGCAAGACCACCATGATGGACGTGGTCACGGGCCGCACCCGGCCGGACCAGGGCGAGGTGCTGTTCGCCGACCGCATCGACCTGACCGCGCTCAACGAGACGGAGATCGCCAACCTCGGCATCGGCCGCAAATTCCAGAAGCCGACCGTGTTCGAGAACCTGACCGTGTTCGAGAACCTGTCGCTCGCCCTGAAGGCCGATCGCCGCATCCTGACCGTGCTGTTCTCCGGCATCAGCGCCGAACAGACTGAGCGCATCGAGCAGGCCCTCGAGACCATCCGGCTGACCGCGCAGCGCGACCGGGCGGCGGGTTCCCTGTCGCACGGGCAGAAACAGTGGCTCGAGATCGGCATGCTGCTGGTGCAGGAACCTGATTTAATGCTGCTGGACGAGCCGGTGGCCGGGATGACGGATGCGGAGACCGAACAGACCGTGGAACTGCTGCACGAAATCTCGAGTACGCACTCGCTGGTCGTGGTGGAGCACGACATGAACTTCGTGCGCGACCTGGACTGCCGGATCACGGTGCTTGACGAGGGCCAGGTCATCGCCGAAGGGCCGATGGACGCAATCCAGTCGGACCCCCGCGTGATCGAGGTCTACCTGGGGCGATAGCATGCTTTCCGCGACCGGCATCAACCTGTACTACGGCGCAAGCCACATTTTGCGCGATGCGCACATCGCCGCCGAACGGGGCCGCATCACCTGCCTGCTCGGGCGCAACGGCGTCGGCAAGACCAGCTTCCTGCGCGGGCTGACCGGGCAGATTCCAGTGCGCAGCGGTCAAGTCTTGTGGGATGGCGAGGACATCACCCACCTGCCCGCGCACAGCCGCGCCCACCGCGGCATCGCCTACGTGCCGCAGGGCCGAGACATCTTCCCCCGCCTGACGGTCGAAGAAAACCTGATGACGGGCTTCAACTGCCTGCCGCGCAACGATGCGCGCGTCCCGCCGGAAGTGTTCGAACTGTTCCCGGTCCTGGCCGACATGATGGGCCGGCGCGGCGGCGACCTGTCCGGCGGCCAGCAACAGCAGCTCGCAATCGGCCGCGCACTGGTCACCCGCCCCCGCCTGCTACTGCTGGACGAACCCACCGAGGGCATCCAGCCCTCGATCATCAAGGACATCGAAAAGGTCATCCGGCTGCTCGGCAAACGCGGCGACATGGCCGTGCTGCTGGTTGAACAGTACTACGAACTGGCCTGCGACCTGGCCGACGACGTCGCGGTCATGGACCGCGGGCGCATCCTGCTGTCCGGCCCGATTGGCGACTTCGAAGAAGCCGAGATCCGCCAACACCTCACCGTATGAACTCCTCTCCCATCGCCGACGGATCCGCCACCCTGAGCTTCGAGGCGGCTCGCGACGGCACGGCGATTGGCGAACTGTACCAGCACGACCCGCTGCGCCTGCTGTTTCCCCGCCACGTGGAGGGCGAGCCGCTCACCGGCGTCCTGGTCACCACGTCCGGAGGGCTGGTCGGGGGCGACCGGCTCCAGGTCCGCGTCTCGAGCGGCGAGGAGACAGCCGGGCGGGTGCTGGCACAGGCGGCGGAAAAAATCTATCGCTCCACCGGGGCGGATTCGCGCATCAAGATCCGGTTGCAGGCGGAAGCGGGTTCCTGGCTGGAGTGGCTTCCGCAGGAAACCATCCTGTTCGATTCGTCGCGGCTACGGCGCTCGACCGAGATCCGGGCCGTCCCCGGCGCGCGAATGCTGTGTGGGGAAATGGTCGTGCTCGGGCGCACCGCCATGGGCGAACGCATGCGCCAGGGCTTGCTGCACGAGGCCTGGGAGGTCTACTGGGACGACCGCTTAGCCTGGGCGGACGCCCTGCACCTGAATTCCGGGTTCGGACGCGTCAGCGACGCCCCCGCGGGCCTGGACGGCGCGCGCGCCTGCGCCAGCATCCTCTACGTCGGCGACGATGCCGGCGAACACCTCGATTCGGCCCGAACCCTGATCGACGAGACCGTGGAAGATTCCCTGCGGGTGGCCGCAAGCTGCATGGGAAAGGTCCTGGTCATCCGCTGGCTCGGCCGGGACAGCCTGCAACTACGCGACGCCTACGGCCGGTTCTGGGCGGCATTTCGTCATTACCTGGCCGGCTATCCGCCTATAATGCCAAGGCTATGGCAGGCTTGACAGAGGGGACGCCATGAACCTGACGCCGCGCGAGAAAGACAAGCTGCTCATCGCCATGGCCGCCGAGGTGGCACGCCGCCGGCAGGCACGGGGCGTCAAGCTCAATTATCCGGAAGCCGTTGCGCTGATCAGCGATTTCGTGGTCGAGGGCGCGCGTGACGGACGCAGTGTTGCCGAACTGATGCGCGACGGCGCCAAGGTGCTCGGCCGTGACGACGTCATGGACGGCGTCGCGGACATGATCCATGACATCCAGGTCGAAGCGACCTTCCCCGACGGGACCAAGCTGGTCACCGTCCACAACCCTATCCGCTGAAGCATGATCCCCGGCGAAATCCTCCCGGCCGACGGCTCGCTGACCCTCAACGAGGGCCGTCAGACCCTCACCCTGACCGTGGCCAACACCGGCGACCGCCCCGTGCAGGTCGGCTCCCACTACCATTTCTTTGAAGTCAACTCGGCGCTTGACTTCGACCGCAATGCCGCACGCGGATACCGTCTCGACATCCCGGCCGGCACCGCCGTGCGCTTCGAGCCGGGGCAGAGCCGGGAAGTGACTCTAGTGCGCTACGCCGGCGCAGGCCAAGTGTACGGCTTCAATAGCGCCGTCAACGGACCCCTGAAGGACTGAGCCATGGCCTACGAGATTGATCGCGCCAGTTACGCATCCATGTTCGGACCGACCGCCGGCGACCGCATCCGCCTGGCGGATACCGACCTGTTCATCGAGGTGGAGGAGGATCGCGCCTGCTATGGCGAAGAAGTCAAGTTCGGCGGCGGCAAGGTGATCCGCGATGGCATGGGGCAGTCCCAGGCCAGCCGCGCCGACGGCGCAGTCGATACCGTCATCACCAACGCACTGATCCTTGACCATTGGGGCATCATCAAAGCCGATATCGGCATCCGGGATGGACGCATCGTCGGCATCGGCAAGGCCGGCAACCCGGACGTGCAGCCGGGCGTGGACATCGTGATTGGCCCCGGCACCGAGGCCATCGCCGGCGAGGGACGTATCCTGACGGCCGGCGGGATCGACGCGCATATCCACTGGATCAGTCCGCAGCAGATCGAGGAATCCCTGTATTCGGGGGTCACCACCATGCTCGGCGGCGGCACCGGCCCGGCCGAAGGCACCAACGCCACGACCTGCACGCCCGGGCCCTGGCACATGGCGCGCATGCTGCAGGCGGCCGAAGGCTTCCCCATGAACCTCGGCTTCTTCGGCAAGGGCAACGCGACCCGTCCCACCGCATTGAGAGAGCAGATCGAAGCCGGCGCCTGCGGGCTCAAACTGCACGAGGACTGGGGCACGACTCCGGCCGCCATCGACAACTGCCTGGCGGTTGCGGATGAGATGGACGTGCAGGTCGCCATCCATACCGACACCTTGAACGAATCGGGCTTCGTGGAGAATACCGTCGCGGCGTTTCGCGGGCGAACCATTCATGCCTTCCACACGGAAGGCGCGGGCGGTGGCCACGCCCCGGACATCATCAAGTTGTGCGGCGAACACAACGTGCTGCCCTCCTCCACCAACCCGACCCGGCCCTATACCGTCAACACCGTGGATGAGCACCTCGACATGCTGATGGTCTGCCACCATCTGGATGCCAGAATCCCGGAAGACATCGCCTTCGCGGAAAGCCGCATCCGGCGCGAAACCATTGCCGCCGAAGACATCCTGCACGACTTCGGAGCCTTCTCGATGATCGCCTCCGACAGCCAAGCGATGGGCCGGGTCGGGGAAGTCATCCTGCGAACCTGGCAGACGGCCGACAAGATGAAGAAACAGCGTGGCCGGCTGTCGGAAGAGACTGGCGACAACGATAACCTTCGGGTCCGGCGTTATCTCGCCAAATACACCATCAATCCGGCGCTGACGCACGGCATTGCGGATTATGTCGGCTCCGTCGAGGTCGGCAAGCTGGCGGACCTAGTGCTTTGGAAACCGATGTTCTTCGGGGTTAAACCCGATCTGGTACTCAAGTGCGGCACCATCGCCGCTGCCGCGATGGGCGACCCGAACGCCTCAATCCCGACCCCCCAGCCGGTCCACTATCGGCCCATGTTCGGGGGGTTCGGACGCTCTCTCATCGAAAGTGCCGTTACTTTCGTCTCCCGGGTAGGGCTGGATGCCGACCTGAGAAACCAGTTGGGCCTGTCGAAGACCCTGCTTCCCGTGTCCGGCACCCGCCGAATCGCCAAGACGGACATGATCCTGAACAACGCCCTGCCCAAGATGGAAGTCGACCCGGAAACCTACGAAGTCCGTGCCGACGGCGAATTGCTGACCTGCGAACCGGCAGACATACTGGCAATGGCCCAGCGTTACTTCCTGTTCTGATGCTGGCGCGTGCAACCACTGTCGCCTCGGCAAACGAATGGCCGGCCGAACGGCAGCGTGCGACGGTCACCCTGGACTACGACGGCCGCTACCGCCGCCGAATCCGGCTCGTCACCGACGAAGGGGACCCATTCCTCTTGGACCTCCCCCAAGCCGTACGCCTTGGCGAAGGTGATGGTTTGGTACTGGAAGACGGCGGATATGTGCGGGTCGTCGCAGCGGCGGAACCGGTTGCGGACCTGAGCTGCCGCGAACTCTCCGAAACCACCCGGATCGCCTGGCACATCGGCAATCGCCACATTCCGATCCAGGTTCTTCCAGATGGCGCCTTGCGGATCCGGGACGACCACGTCATCGTCGAGATGGCCCGGCAACTGGGTGCGCAAGTTCACTGCCACCAAGCCCCCTTCTCCCCCGAGCCCGGCGCCTACGCCTCGCGCGGCGATGAACATCACGCCCATGAGCACTGACGGCATCTCGGTCGGCGGCGCGCAGCTGGTTCGCCTGATGAACTGGCTGTCCCCTTCTTTCCCGGTCGGCGCCTACAGCTATTCGCACGGGATCGAGTACGCGGTGGAAACCGGCCTGATCCACGACCGGGACACCTTGCGCGACTGGATCTCCGAAGTCATCGCGGCCGGAACCGGGCGAGTCGACGCGGATCTGCACCGTGCGGCCCATGAAGCGGTCCGAAACCGTGACGAAACCCTATTCATCTGGGCGCTGGAACATGGCGACGCGATGCGCGCCACCCGGGAACTCGGCGAGGAGACCGAGAACCAAGGCCAGGCATTCTTGACCGCAGTCGCTCGCCCCTGGCCGGCAACCGGGCTCGACTGGGCCCGAGAAAAGGCGGCGGAACAGCAACGACCGATGGTCTATCCGGTGGCCGTCGGCGCCGTGGCGGCAGCGCAGGACATCCCGCTGGAACCCGCGCTGGTCGCTTATCTCCACGCGCTGGCCGCTAACCTGGTGTCCGCCGGCATCCGGCTAATCCCCCTAGGACAGAGCGACGGTCAGCAGGCGCTGGCCGACCTGGAACCGGTCATCCTGGATGCGGTCGCACAGGCCCTGGAACGGGATCGAGAGGACATCGGACAGGCCGCCCTGATGGTGGACTGGGCCTCTGCCCGCCACGAAACCCAGTACACCCGCCTGTTCCGCTCATGAGCACACCTTTCCGCGTCGGCATCGGCGGCCCGGTCGGCACCGGCAAGACCGCATTGATGGACGCCCTGTGCAAGCGGCTGCGCGATGACTACGACATCGCAGCCATCACCAACGATATCTACACCGAGGAAGACGCCCAGTTCCTGACGCGTTCGGGGGCGCTGGCACCGGAGCGCATCCGCGGAGTCGAGACCGGCGGGTGCCCGCACACGGCCATCCGCGAGGATGCCTCCATGAATCTCGCGGCGGTCGGCGACATGGTGGCGCGTTTCCCGGACCTAGACATCGTGCTAATCGAGTCCGGCGGTGATAATCTCGCTGCCACCTTCTCCCCGGAACTCGCCGACCTCACCATCTACGTCATCGACGTCTCCGCTGGCGACAAGATCCCGCGCAAGGGCGGACCCGGCATCACACGTTCCGACCTGCTGGTCATCAACAAGACCGACCTCGCGCCGCTGGTCGGCGCCAGCCTGGAAGTGATGGAACGGGACTCTCGCCGCATGCGCGGGGAGCGGCCTTTCCTGTTCAGCAATCTGAAAGCCCAGGAGGGAGTCGGCGAGATCGTGGATTTCGTGCTGGCCTCCGGCGGATTCACCACACAGGAACCTGCCGGCGGCGAAACCGATACATCATCCCACTGAGAAGAACTTTTGATTTGGAGAAACCCGTGAAACTCATACACCGAACCGTGATTCCCTTGTCCGCGCTGCTGTTCGCCCTGCCCGCATCCGGTCACGACACCGGAACCGTCCACGACCACGGGATCGGCTATCTCTTGCTGCTGGTGGCGCTGGTTGCGGGAGCCACGGCCCTGCTACGTCGGTAACGGCTTCTTACTGCCGGGTTCCCGCCGAATGAGCCCGGTAGCGGAAATGTCCACTCATCCTGTTTTGGCAAAGGCAAGAATCCCCGCGTTATTTTAGGGATCCGGCAAGATTCGGGTTTTCGGGCTCCGTCTCAGGACAAAAGCCATTTCGCCAAGAGGATTCCGATGCCGGCCAACGCGACGGCTCCGCTCATGGAGCCCGCCAGAAACCAGATCTTCAGGTCCTTCAGATCCTCTTTCGTGGAAACATGCTCCATCTGGGTTTCGAGCCTGACCAGCCTTTGCCGAACTTCGGTCTCGAAAGTCATGGACTCTGCCGTCATGCGATCCTCCTGTGATCGTAGGAGGCATCCTATCATAGCGATTTCCAACCCGCGCAATGCTTTGAAAAGTCCTACAAAAGAAATTCCGTCTCCTTTGTTTCCTAGCACATCTAATTGATTTATAGAACTATTTATTGCCAACCTAAAAAGCAAGGCGACTTCTCGACCGCCTGCCCGAAATCGGTCTCGGCTATAGCCGAGGCACCGCCGACAGCAGTGTTCGAGTGTATTCGTGCTGCGGGTTCTGCAGGATCTCGACCGTGTCTCCCTGCTCGACGATCCGCCCCTCGTGCATGACCGCCATGCGGTGCGCCATCCAGGACACGACCGCGATGTTGTGCGTGATGAACAGGTAGGTCAGGCCGTGTCGGTCCTGCAGATCCTGTAGCAGGTTCAGGATCTGGGCCTGAATGGTGACGTCCAACGCACTGGTCGGCTCGTCACATACGATCAACCGCGGGTTGACCGCCAAGGCCCGGGCGATCGCGATGCGCTGACGCTGCCCGCCCGAGAATTCATGCGGGTAGCGGGTCTGGTGCTCGGGCTTCAGCCCGACCTGCAACAGTAATTCCTCGATCCGCTCGCGCCGCTCGACCGCATCTTGCGCCACGCCCAGGACCTGCATCCCCTCAGCGATGATGTCGCCGATGACCATGCGGGGGTTGAGGGACGAAAACGGGTCCTGGAAGACGATCTGCAGTTCCGACCGGAACGGAGCCATCTCGTGGGCTGAGCAATGGCTCAGGTCGTGCCCCCGGTAGTGAACGCTTCCCTGCGTGATCGGCAGCAAGCGGATCAGGCTCTTGCCGGTGGTCGTCTTGCCGCAGCCAGATTCCCCCACCAGGGCGAACGTCTCTCCTTCCCGCAAGGTGAACGACAGGCCGTCCACCGCCCGAACATGACCGACGACACGGCGGAATACGCCGCGACGGATCGGGAAATGGATGCGCAGGTCCTCGACTTCCAGCAGAGGGTCGGAGCTTGGTCGCGAGGCCGGTTCGACCGCCTGTTCGTCGGAATCGGATCCGTTGCCGTGCAGCCGCAGTCCCCGCTTGGAGATGTTCGGCAGCGCCGCGAACAGGTTGCGACTGTATTCGTGCTGGGGATTCTCGAAAAATTCCCCTGCGGATTCTGCCTCCACGATCCTTCCATGCTGCATGATGGCAACCGCATCCGCCATGCTCTTCGCCACCGCCAAGTCGTGCGTGATGAACAGCATCGCCATGCCCAGGTCGCGCTGCAGTTCGCGCAGCAGCTCCAGCACCTGCGCCTGGATGGTGACGTCCAGCGCCGTGGTCGGCTCGTCCGCGATCAGCAGTTCGGGTTCCGCCGCCAGCGCCCCCGCGATCATCACCCGCTGCTTCATGCCGCCGGACAGTTGGTGCGGATACTCGTACAAGCGCCGCCGGGGCTCCGGGACACGCACCGCGTCGAGCAACTCCAGCGCGCGGGCCAGGCTTGCCTTCCGCGACAGCCCCCGGTGCCGGCGCAACGGCTCGCAGATCTGCTGACCCACCGTCATTACCGGGTTGAGCGACATCATCGGTTCCTGGAAGATCATGCCGATCGTGCCACCGCGAATCCCCCGCATCTGCACCTCCGGCAACTCCAGCAAATCCCGCCCATTCAGCCGGATTTCGCCGGTTTCGATTCGGGCCGCTTCCGGAAGCAGCCGCATCACGCTCAGCGCCGTCACCGACTTGCCGCTGCCGGACTCGCCGAGCAGGGCGAACGTGCCCTGTTTCGGGATGGAGAAGCTGACGTCCTCGACCGCCACCTCTCGGTCCGGTCCGGTACCGAACGCGATCTGCAGGTGGTTGACCTCAAGCAGCGTACTCATCGCTTCACCCTCGGGTCGAAGGCATCGCGCACCGCATCCGACAGCAGGTTCGCGAACAATACCAGGGCAAACATGAACACGAACGAAGCCGTCAGCGACCACCACACCGGAGGCTCGCGCGACATCTCAAGCCGCGCACTGTTGATCATGTTCCCCCAGCTGTTCATGGACGGGTCAACCCCGATGTCGACATACGACAACACCGCCTCGGCCAGCACCAGGCCGCTGAAGTCCAGCACCACCGTGATCAGCACGATATGCATGACGTTCGGAAGGATGTGCCGCATCAGGATGCGCGGCCCCGACACCCCGAATGCCACTGCGGCCTGGATGTATTCATGCTCCCGCAACTTGAGAGATTCGCCGCGCAACAGCCGGCAAAGCCCGGTCCAGCTGGTCAGGCCCAGGATCATGCACAGGAACAGCAACCGCAGGTCTGCACGCTCCGCCAGGCTCGCATACTCGTCGGCATGGGCGTTCAGGTAGACATGCAGGGACAGGATCGCCGCAGCGATCAGCAACACGCCGGGAATCGAGTTCAGCGTGATGTAGATGTACTGGATGACGTCGTCCACCCAACCCCGGTAGTAACCGGCCGTGATGCCAAGCGCAATCGCGAACGGCAACATGATCAGGGTCGTCAGGGTGCCGATCAGCACCCCGGTGCGGATGCTCTTCAGGGTCTGGTAAAGCACGTCTTCGCCGACCTTGTCGGTGCCGAACACGTGGTAGGCCCCGGCCAACTGCGTGACGATCCCGATCAGCATCAGGATCAGCAACACGGTGACCGCTACGGACCGCCAGGGAATCGCGGCCTCTCCCTCTGCCCGGGGTTGCGCGCCCCGCAGCCGACGGGCCAGCCGGACGCCCAACAACAGGAGGGCCCAGACCCCCGCTCCCAACAAGGCTCCGCGCAGGATCCGGACCGTGATGTCCCAACCGCGTTCCTGTTCCGGGTCCGCAAGATGGGCACCCGCGTACTCGAGCCGGGGATAGACCCGGATCCGCCCCTGCGGCGTCTCCCGGGTCTCCTTGCTGTGCGCGTGATAGGCGAATGGCGCGGAGTAAGTCCGCTCAACCTGGGTACGCAAGGGCCCGGCCAAGATGTCGAACACGCTCAAGATCTCGTTTGAATACTCCACCTGGGCGCCCGGCTGTTCCAGGCGCGGATGGAAATGCAGCGAATCCAGGATCGCGATGGCCGCGAAGAAACCCAGCGCCACCACCGACACCGCGCCGCCGCGCCGGGTCATGACAGATCGCCAGGCATGCCGCAGGTGCGGCGTACGCAGAACGAAACCCACGTACAGCGCCACCCCTGCCAGCAGCAGGTAGAGAAAGAAATCGGTCAGCAGGACGACCCACATGGTCAGCGCAGGCGGATGCGGGGGTCCGCAAGAGTGTAGGAAATATCGGTCAGCAGCAGGCCCAGGATGTACAGCACCGTGCCGAGGAACACCATCGCCCGCACGATCGAGAAGTCCTGGCGTTGGATCGCGTCGATGGTGTAGCTGCCGAGCCCCGGAATGCCGAAGAAAGACTCGGTGATGAGGCTGCCCATGAACAGCAGCGGCAGGATCACGACTACACCGGTCAGGATCGGAATCAGGGCGTTGCGCAGCACGTGCCGGAACAGGACCCACTGCTCGGACAGCCCCTTGGCGCGCGCCGTGCGCACGTAGTCCTTGGAGATCTCCTCCAGGAACAGGGTTCGGTACCAGCGGGTGCCGGAGCCGATCCCGTAGATGACGCTGATGATGACCGGAAGGATCAGAAACTTCACCGCCTCGTACCCGGTGTCGTAGCCCGAGATGGGGACCAGCTGCAGCAGCTTGCCGACCAGGTATTGCCCGCCGATGATGTAGAACAGGCTGGAGACCGACATCAGGATCACGCACAGCACCACCCCGCCCACGTCCAGGTAGGACGCACGGAAGAACGCCAGCATCAACGCCAGCGTGGCGTTCAGCAGCAACCCGAGTATCAGGCTCGGCACCGCGATCGCCAAGCTCGGCCACATGCGCTGGCGGATGTCGTGGCCGATGTTGCGGCCGCTGTCGGAATTGCCGAAGTCGAATACGAACAGGCGCACCGACTTGGTGTAGAAGATGGTATCGGTCAGGCTATCCAGTCCGGCCGCCTCCGGGTTGTACAAAAGCGGCTTGTCGTAGCCATGTTCCTGCTTCCATGCCTCCACCTGCTCCTGCGTGGTGTACTTGTCGCCCAAATGCAACCGGGCCACCTCTTCCGGCGAGTTGACCACGAAGAACAGCATGAACGTCAGCAGGTTGACCCCGATCAGGATCGGGATTGCGTACAGTGCCCGGCGGATGATGTAGGCAATCATCGGCCGCGCTCCCGTTCACGACGGAGGAATCCGATCAGCGCCGGCAAGATCAGCAGTACCAGAACGCCCAACCCTGCCCAGAGCGGCCAGACCGTCGGCCGGTTCCAGTCCTGGAGAGCCGCCGCGCGCGATTCGGTGTCGATGCGCCGGTACTTGAGCGTGTTGTAGGACATGGTGGTCGGCTTGTTGTTGTGCACCCACTGGTGGGACAGGATGTAGCTGACCGGGTGGAGGCCCCAGGACCAGGGAGCGTCGCGGCGGAGAATCTCCATCATCCGGTCGATGATCTGCTGGCGCCGCTCCCCGTTCGGAATGTTCTTCATCTGCGAGAACAGCGCATCGTATTCGGGGTTTTTGTAGTTGGCGGAATTCGGTCCGTTGGTATCGACCTGGGCATTGGGGCCGTACAGCAGGAACAGGAAGTTCTCCGGATCCGGGTAATCCGCATGCCAGCCCCACTGGAAGATCTGTCCGGTGCCTTTGCGCATCTTCGCCCGGAAACGGTTGTAGTCCGTGGCGCGAATGACCAGTTGGATGTCGAGCTTGGCGAACTGCTTGCGCAACCAGTTCAGCGATGCCTTGGCATCCGGCCCGGCGCCGACCGCCTCGAAATACAGCACCAGCGGCTTTCCCGTCTCCTGGTCGATTCCGTTCTGGTAGCCTGCCCGACGCATCAGCTCCCGTGCCTCTTCGATGTTGCGCCGGACCGCCTTGCCATCCTCCCAGCGGTAGACATAGGGGTTGATGCCCGCCTCGCCTTCCCGGACTCCAAAAATCTGCGGCGGCAGCGGCCCCTGAGCTGGAATCCCGCGCCCGTTGGTGAAGATCGAGATGTTCTCCTCGTAGTCCACCGCGATGGAAATCGCGCGCCGCAGCAGCCGGCTGCGCTCACCGTATCCGCCCACGACCGGATCCAGCATGTTGAAGCCCATGTAGAAAACGGTCAGGTCGACCGCCGTGCGCAGCACGATCCCCTTCTCCTCCATCGCGTCGGTCAGCCCCACTTCCCCCCCGCCGCCATACTCGATGGCCTGATCGAAACTGTCCGAGCCAATTCCGGACAGGTCGTAGTAGCCCTGAAGGAACTTGCTCCAGCGCGGGATACTCTCCTTCTCCAGGCTGAAGACCGCCCGGTCGATGAACGGCATGGTGCGTCCCCGGTCGTCCAGGAATCCCTGCCTTTCGTCCCCCGGCTCCCCCTCGTCCGGGTAGGGCTGACCTCGGAAGTTCGGATTGCGCTCCAGCACCATCCGCAGGTTCGGATTGTTCTCGGTCAGCATGTAGGGGCCGGTGCCGATCGCGTACCAGTGCAACGTCAGGTTGCGCTGCGCCATGCCCGGCTGCTCGTGAAACACGTCCGCCTCCCACGGCATCGGCGCGAAAAACGGCATGGCCAGCCAGTAGATGAATTGGGGGTAGGTTCCCTTCAGTCGGACCCGGTAGCGGTATCGCGACAGCGGCTCCACGCCGGACATCGACAGGCCGCGCAGATCCATCGGGACGCCCTCCGTGTTCTGGATATGCGCCTGGAATTCGGCGAAACCCTCGACGTATTCCGCGATGATGCCGGCAATGGGGCAATGCCGCCGCGGATCGGCCAGCCGCTTGATCTGGTACACGAAATCCTCCGCCACCAGTTCACGGCTCCCGGTCTGCGTGAAATCCGCGAGCGCGTTGACCGACTCGAGATCCGCTTCGGCCAGATCGTGATAGCGGTAGCTGCCGTCCTCGCGGCGCGCCAGCGCCGGGTGCGGCTGGTAGAGAATCCCGGGCTTGATATCGACCCGGTACTCGGTATACGCCGCTTCCTCCGCCGGAACCCCGGGTGGAAGCTCGTTGCCCTCCTCATCCAGGTATAGGACTTCCGGCATGCGGGCCGCGGACAGGGGCATCAACTCGTAGGGACGCTTCAGGTAGTGGTAGGCCAGCGGCGGCTCGTAGATCTGCTGGATGAAACTGTACGAAGTCGTGGTGTAGGACCGCGCGGGGTCCATGAATTGGGGCCGGTCGCTGAACGAGGCATACAGCACCGACCCGGATCCCAGGTTCTCCCCGCGAGGGTCGTTCCAGGAATCCCCGCAACCTGCCAGCAGGACAAGTGCGGCGACACTCCCCCATAGACGGGACGGGCCGCAGCGGCGGATGAAGCGCACGGGAGTCGGGTTCGTTATAAAATGGATTGAGTTCATTTTAATCTACCCGCCAATCCGGCCGCCACTTGAAACCATGGGATTCCTCGACGGCAAGAAAGCCTTGATCACCGGCGTCGCGAGCAACCGCTCCATCGCGTGGGGCATTGCCGAGTGCATGCACGAGCAGGGGGCGGAACTGGCTCTCACCTACCAGAACGAAAAACTCAAATCCCGGATCGACCAGCTCGCCGAAGCCTGCGGCGGCTCGCTGACCCTGCCCTGCGACGTGGCCGAAGAGTCCCAGGTGGAAGAAACGTTTGCACGTTTGGCTGAACACTGGTCCCAGCTCGACATCCTGGTGCACTGCATCGCTTACGCGCCACGCGAGGCATTGGACGGAGACTTCTGCGAGAACACGTCGCGCGATGCCTTCGCCGTGGCTCACGACATCAGCAGCTACAGCCTGACTTCCCTGGCCCGGGCGGCACGCCCGATGATGCGCGAGCATCCGTCCGCCGTGCTGGCGCTGACCTACCTCGGCTCCATGCGCAGCATGCCGAACTACAACGTGATGGGCCTCGCCAAGGCCAGCCTTGAGGCGAACGTGCGTTATCTGGCCTATTCCCTGGGTCCGGAGCAGATCCGGGTCAACGGGATTTCCGCCGGACCGATCAGGACCCTGGCCGCAGCCGGCATCGGGAATTTCCGCATGATGCTGGACCACGTGGCGGAAAACGCGCCGCTGCGCCGCAACGTCACGCCGCGGGATGTCGGCCATGCGGCCGCCTTCCTGTGCTCGGACCTGGCTGGCGGCATTACCGGCGAGATCACCTATGTCGACGCCGGCTACAGCACCATTGGCATGACCGGCTTCGACGAATAAAGTCACACGGTACGTAAAAGCGCAAGCGACAAGCCTTCGGCAGACCACCAGGTCTGTTTCCAAAAATCCTGCAGGGCATCGATAGGCGGTGGATGTGGTGTATCCTGTTGCAGGTTCACCACCATCGGCCACCGAGACGGCTGGAATCAGAAAACCAGGGAAACATGCACCGGGCTTCGTCACTCCTGCTGTTGACATTGATTGCGACGGGGATTTCGGGTTGCGACCCGAAGCCCACGCTGGAGATGTTTCGGTCCGGCGACCAGCCGTGTTACGACCGGTCCGTCCAAGCCCAAACTGCCGTGGTGGACAGCCACATCCACTTCCGCCCGTTTGGCGGTCCTCCGATCCCGTTCGAGGAAGTGATTTCGTATCTCGAGGAGACCGGAGTCCTGTTCGCCAATGTCTATGGCATTGGCCAGATGTTGCCCGTGACGTCCTCCTGCACCTATTACCTAGACTGTCCTGGCACGCCGGTGACGCCAACGCTGAAGAACGACTTCATCAATGCCGCCAGTGCGCTCATGTTTGCGTCCTCTGAGGTCCATCTGACGCTCTCGATGAGTTTCCCGGATCTGTTGAATCCGGAAACAATTCCTCCAGAGATGCAACTGCTGGAGGAAGAATACCCCGGCGTATTCACCTGGATGGGCGAGGTCAACCTGGTGAAACAGGCTTTGTTTGCCAATGGACGGAAACCGGTTCCCATGGCCACGCTAGCCGAATGGGCCGCCTTCATGGCGATCCTGCGGGAACGGGACATCCCGCTCGCGCTTCACGCCGACCTGGGCAACGACGAGGAACCGACCAAATACCTGCCCCTGCTGGAGGAAGTGCTGCGCCTGTATCCAGACAACGTGATCATCTGGATGCACATGGGGCTGTCGCGGGAACTGGTAAGGATGGATGTTGCCCAGCATATCCAAATCATGAGTTCTCTGCTAGACCGCTACCCGAAACTGATGATGGACATTTCTTGGCGAGTGATCGACGATGCCTACTTTTCCGTCCCGGAGCACCGGGTGCGTTATGTGTCATTTCTGAATGACTACTCGGAGCGCATTCTCCCGGGAACGGACTTCCTGGCCTCGGGGGACAAGGACTTCGATGTCTATCGTACGGAGTTGCAGGTCACCAGCAGAATTCTTCATAGCCTGAACGACGTGGCCTTCCGAAACATCGCCCTGGGGCAGAATTATTTCCGACTGCTGAATCTGGACTACACCGCACCGCCGGTGTGCCAATGAGACTTTATTAAGCTCGGACCGCCGTCTCCTCTCCTTCGCTGCGGGCGATCACCACCGCGCCACTCGAGTCGCCGAACACGTTGACGCTGGTGCGGCACATGTCCAGCAACCGGTCGACAGCCAGGATCAGGCCAACCGCTTCCGCGGGCAGGCCCACCACTCCCAAGATCAGCACGATCGCGACCAGGCTCGCGGCCGGAATCCCGGCGACGCCAATGGAAGTGAGAAGCGCCAAGATCACCACCGTCGCCTGTTGCGCGGCACTCAGGTCAAGGCCGTAAGCCTGCGCCAGGAATAGCACCGCCACGCATTCGTACAGGGCAGTGCCGTCCATGTTGACGGTAGCCCCGAGCGGCAGCACGAAACTGCCTACGCGATTGGAAACGCCCGCCCGGCTCCTGACACAGTCCAGCGTCACAGGCAGCGTCGCCGAGGACGAACTGGTGGAGAATGCGGTCAGTAGAGCAGCCAACATGGCACGAAAATGCCGCAGCGGCGAGATCCCGAATGCGCGCATGAGAAGCGGCAGGATCACGAACATGTGTAGCGCCAAGGCGCCCAGCACGGTAAAGAAGAAAGAAGCCAGCGGGATGAACACCTCGAGCCCCGAGGTGATGACCACCTTGCCCACCAAGGCGAACACCCCGATAGGGGCGAACAGCATGATCAGGTTGGTGATCTTCATCATCACTTCCTGCACGCCCTGCCAGAACGTATGCAGGGTGTCGCGCCCGCCCTTGAACACGCGCTCCATGAAGTAGCCAAACAGAAGGCTGAAGAAGATCAGGCCGAGCATCTGCCCTTCCGCCGCAGCCGCCACGATGTTGGTAGGGATCATGCGCAGGAACACGCCGATTACGTCGGCGCCGCTGCGTCCGGCCACCTTCTCGGTGATCTGTCCCGTATCCTCGTGCAGGCCCAGCATCTCTTTCGCCGGAATCCCGTCGCCGGTCAGACCCGGCTGAATCAGATTGACCAGGAACAGCCCCGCGACGATCGCCAGCGTGCTGGTCGTCAGATAGTACAAAAGCGTCTTGCCGCCCAACGCGCCCAGCTTGTCGGCTCCGAGGTTGCCGATCCCGATGATGATCGATGCGACGATCAGCGGCACGATGATCATCTTCAATGCGTTCAGGAACATCTTCCCGACGAAATCCAGCACGGGAACGACCGCGCTGCCCACCGCGCCGTCCGCATCCAACAAAAGCCCAGCCAAAACGGCCAAAGCAAGCGCAATCAGGATTTGCCAATGTACTGCCAGACGCATGGTGGGACCTCTCGTTCTAATGACTGTGAAGGCGGAGACTTACTCCAGCCGGTCGGGATAGCGGGTGACTTCCGCCTGCGCGAGGAGTGCGGCCCGGAAGGCCTCCGCCTCGTCAAATCGCATCTTCGCGCGAAGATTCTCGCGATCCTCTTCTCGTATCTCCGCCGGGGGCGCCTCGTGCACGGCGTCTACGGCAACCAGTGCCACGCCGTCGTACAGGATCGCTACGCCGACAGACGGAGAACCCTCCGGCTGGGACAGGGAAAAGGCTTTCTCCCCGACCTGCCGCGGGACCTCCTCGGCATCCCGAGTCAACCCGGCACGCGTGATCAGTTTGGCCCCATCGCTCTCGGCCAGGGCTTCGATATCGGGCTCCTCCCGTAACCGTTCCGTGAGTTCAGATGCATGCGCGAGAAGCGCGGTCCAGGCCGCCTGCCGCGCCAGATCGTTGCGGATCCGATCCGCCACCGCCTCAAGCGGGAGCGTCCGGGCTTCCTCGTATTCGTCGACCCGCACCACGATCGACCAGTCGACCTCCAGGTCGATCCGGTCGCTGTTCATCCCACCACGCAAGACTTCGTCGCTGCGCAAGGCCGTGAGAACCGCCTCTTGGGTCAACACTCCCGCCGGCAAAGCCGTCAGGGGGACCAGGTCGGTGTTCTGGATTTCCATTCCCAATTGTTCCGCAGCCGCTGCGAGGCTTTCCGGGTTCTCGTAGGTCAACAGGCCGAGTTCCTCCGCGGCGGCCGCATAGCGACCCTCCAGGTCGGCACGCCGGGCCTGTTCGACGACCTGGTCGAGTACTTCCTCAAGAGGCTGGAGCCGTGCCGGTTCCAGTTCCTGCACGTCCAGCAGGTAAACCCCCCGCTCCGTCTTGATCGGCTCACTCACTTTGCCGGGTTCCAGGGTGAACACCAGAGCCGCCAGATCCTCCGGGAGATCCTCTTCCGCCACCCAGCCGATTTGCCCGCCCCGTGAGCGACTCAGTTCGTCCTGGGAGTGTTCCTGGGCCAACTCGGCGAAATCCTCTCCCTCCTGGAGGCGTTTGTAAAGCGCCTGTGCCTGTTCGTCCGATTCGGATCCCTCCAGGAAGATCTGCCGCAATTTGCGCAATTCCGGCGCCATGAAGTCCAGAGCGCGGGCTTCGTAATACTCCGCAACCGCCTCCTCACTCAACGGCGTCCCGTCTTCCATGCTGTCGAGGCGCAGTTCCAAGTACGACACCTTGACGCGCTCCGGAGCCATGTAGCGGTCCTGCGACTCTTCGTAGTCTGCCTTGATTTCCTCCTCGGTCACCGCTTCCAGGTCGAAGAAGCGGTCTCCCTTGACTTCGAAGTACCGGATGTCCCGGGTTTGATCCTTCAAGGCCTGGTATTCCCGCACTTCGGCATCCGTCGCCAGTGCCGAGTCCGTCAACATCTGCGCGATGATCTGCGTGCGCATCTGTTCGCGCTGATCTGCCTCGAAACGGGCCGGCGTGATCCGGTTGACTTCCAGGATCTTCTGGTAGCGCTCCTCGTCGAAACGGCCGTCGACCCGGAACAGATCCATGGCCTGAATGCTTTGCGCCAGCTTCGCATCGGTGACGTCGAGCCGCTCACCGTCGAGATACTGGAACAGGAGCACCCGGTCGACCAACCCGTCCAGCACTCGCAGCTTCAGGCCGCGCTCCCACTGTTCGGAGTCCATTCCGGACGGGGGAGGATTATCGGAACGGGTGCGCTGGTAGACCTCGTTGTAACGTTCGACGGGAACGGGATGGCCGTTGACTTCCGCCACGTCAGCACCGCCGCCAAAGCCCAGGTATTCGCTGATGCCCCAGAGCGCGAACGGGATGCTGATGATCAGAACGATGAAGTAAGCCACCCATCCGGTGGCTCGCTCTCGAATCACATGCAACATTTTTTAGCGGATCAGGCTGGATCTGAGAGGAGTGGAAGGAATGTGAGTCCCGGCGACTGGCGGAGTGGACGGGACTCGAACCCGCGACCACCGGCGTGACAGGCCGGTATTCTAACCAACTGAACTACCACTCCACCTCAGAAAACAGACAAAGCCACCGGCATGGTGGGTGCTGAGGGACTTGAACCCCCGACATCCGCCTTGTAAGGGCGACGCTCTACCAACTGAGCTAAGCACCCTTGGGGCCAGTATTAATTCAGCGCGTCTTTCAGGGCCTTGCCCGCCTTAAAAGAAGGGCTGTTGGATGCCTTAATTTGTATGGACTCTCCCGTTGCCGGATTCCGACCCATTCGGGCGGAACGATGCTTGGCCTGAAAGGTCCCGAATCCGGGGATGCTGACCTTATCGCCTGCACGCAATGCAGACTTGATGGCGTTCGTCATGGAATCCAGCGCCTTAATCGCCGAAGATTTGGTGATGCCAGCGTCCTCGGCCATTGCCGAGGCGAGATCGTTTTTATTCATTATGTTTTTCTCCGAATGTCAGTGAGAACTATGGGCAGGTAAGGTACGCCATTATACATATTTACCGCCTATCCTTCCGGGCGGAATGCAGGGGAACGGGGCTCGGGAAAACCGAGCGGTCAGTGATGGATTGCCGGGTCCAGCTGAGCCTCTTTCTCCGGCAACGGCTTCTCGCCCGCCGGCTGGCCTTCTCCTTCCAATTCCGGCTGCGGCATCCATTCCAGAGCCAGCTCCATGGTTTCGTCGATCCACTGGCAGGGAACGATCTCCAAGGCCTGCCGGATGTTGCGCGGCAATTCCACCAGGTCCTTCTCGTTCTCCTTCGGGATGACGACTGTCTGAATGCCCCCGCGCATGGCCGCCAGTAATTTTTCCTTCAGCCCGCCGATCGGGAGGATCTCGCCGCGCAGCGTGATCTCTCCAGTCATCGCCACTTCGGCCTTGACCGGAATCCCGGTCAGCGCGGACACGATTGCCACCGTCATGGTGACACCGGCACTCGGACCGTCCTTCGGGGTCGCTCCTTCCGGGACATGCACGTGGATGTCCTTCTTCTCATGGAAATCCTGCTGGATGCCCAGCGTCTTGGCCCGACTGCGCACGACCGTCTGTGCCGCCTTGATCGACTCCTGCATGATGTCGCCGAGCTGCCCGGTGTAAATCAGTTTCCCCGAGCCGGTGACGATCGCGGCCTCCACCCGCAGCAACTCGCCGCCGACCTCGGTCCAGGCCAGGCCGTTGACCTGACCGACCTGGTTATTCTCGTCGGCCAGCCCATACCGGAAGCGATGGACGCCAAGCAACTTCCGCAACTGTGCCGCGGTGATCCGAATCTGTTCCTTGCGCGGCTTGAGCAGCAACTGCTTGACCGTCTTGCGGCAGATCTTGGACAGTTCCCGCTCCAGGTTCCGGACGCCCGCCTCGCGCGTGTAGTAGCGGATCACGTTCTGGATCGCGCGGTCTGGAATCAGCAACTCCGACTTCTTCAGCCCGTTGTTCTTCAACTGCTTCGGAATCAGGTAACGCCGGGCGATGTTCATCTTCTCGTCCTCGGTGTAGCCGGAGATCCGGATGACCTCCACCCGGTCCAGCAGGGCCGGGGGAATCTTCAGCGTGTTGGCCGTACAGACGAACATCACGTCCGACAGGTCGAAGTCCACTTCCAGGTAGTGGTCGTTGAACATATGGTTCTGTTCAGGGTCCAGCACCTCCAGCAGCGCCGATGCCGGGTCGCCGCGGAAATCCATCGCCATCTTGTCGATCTCGTCGAGCAGGAACAGCGGGTTGCGCACCCCAACCCGGGACATGTTCTGGATAATCTTGCCGGGCAGGGAACCGATGTAAGTGCGTCGGTGCCCCCGGATCTCGGCCTCGTCGCGCACCCCGCCGAGGGACATGCGGGTGAACTCGCGCCCGGTAGCGCGGGCGATCGATTGCCCGAGGCTGGTCTTGCCGACTCCCGGCGGACCCACCAGGCACAGGATCGGGCCCTTGATCTTCTTCACGCGGTTCTGTACCGCCAGGTATTCCAGGATGCGCTCCTTGACCTTTTCCAGGCCGTAATGATCCTTCTCCAGCACCCGCTCAGCCTTCTTCAGGTCGCGGCATACCCGGGAACGTTTCTTCCAAGGCACGTTGACCAGCCAGTCGATGTAGTTGCGAACCACCGTCGCCTCCGCCGACATCGGCGACATCATCCGCAACTTGCCGAGTTCGTGCGTGGCCTTCTTCTTGGCCTCCGCCGACATGCCCGCCTTCTCGATCTTCTCGGCCAGCTCGTCGGTCTCGCTCGCGCCCTCGTCATTATCCGAAAGCTCCTGCTGGATCGCCTTCATCTGCTCGTTCAGGTAATACTCGCGCTGGCTTTTCTCCATCTGCTGCTTGACCCGCCCGCGAATCTGCTTCTCCAGGCTCAGGATGTCCAGTTCCGACTCGATCAGCTTGAGCAGGGCCTCGATGCGCTCCCGAACCGACAGGATTTCCAGGATTTTCTGTTTCTCGTCCAGTTTCAGGGTCATGTGCGCCGAAATCGTATCGGTCAGCCGCGAGGCATTGTCGATGCCGGACAGGGACGCCAAAGCTTCCGGCGGGATCTTCTTGTTGACCTTGACGTACTGTTCGAAACCCTTGTGCAGGGAACGCACCAGCCCCTCGATCTCGGCCGACTCTGCTCCCTGGGTTTCGGCCAGCATGGAAACCTGTGCGCTGAAATAGTCGTCCATGCGCTCGTAGTGGTCCACGCGCGCCCGATCCGCACCCTCCACCAGCACCTTGACCGTCCCGTCCGGGAGTTCCAGCAACTGCAGGATGGAACTGATCGTGCCAACCGAATAGATGTGATCCGGGTCCGGGTCGTCGGTTTCGGCCTGTTTCTGGGTCAGCAGCAGGATCTGCTTGCTGGCTGCCATCGCCGCCTCCACCGCCCGGATGGATTTTCGGCGGCCCACGAACAGCGGGATCACCATACCCGGGTACACCACTACGTCGCGCAGCGGCAATACCGGCAACAACAAGCCTTCGTTGGACGGCTCGAGTTCTGCTTCCTCTGGCATGGGTTTTTTGCTCATGGGACTCCTATTTGAATGCACCGGTTTTGACCGGCCCTACTAGCATCATAAGGGCGAAAAGCCCGATTTTCAACTTCCGCCCGCGCGAAACGGCCGAAATCACGGCTCGGTTCCGGTTCTGGCAAAGCCTTTAAGCCAGCCGTTCTTCGACGTCCGGATCCTCGTAAATCAGGTACGGCGATTTCTCGCCCAAGACCACGGCCTCGTCGATCACCACCCGAACCACGCCCTCGAACGAGGGCAATTCGTACATGGTGTCGAGCAGCACGGTCTCCAGGATGGTGCGCAAGCCACGGGCGCCGGTTTTGCGCTCCTTCGCCTGCCGCGCCACCGCTTCCAGGGCATTGTCGCGAAATTCCAACGTCACGCCCTCCATCGAGAACAGCTTCTTGTATTGCCGGGTGATCGCGTTCTTCGGCTCCACCAGCACCCGGACCAGCATGTCTTCGTCCAGTTCCTCCAATACCGCCACCATCGGCAGTCGGCCCACGAACTCCGGGATCAGCCCGTAGTGAATCAGGTCCTCCGGCTGCACCTGGTTCAGGATGTCATAGGAATCGCGCCTTTCCTGGCTGTAGATCTCGGCACCGAATCCGATGCCGCTCTTCTCGGTGCGGGAGCGAATCACCTTGTCGAGGCCTGCGAACGCACCGCCGCAGATGAACAGGATGTCGCTGGTGTTGACCTGCAGGAATTCCTGCTGCGGGTGCTTGCGGCCGCCCTGCGGCGGCACCGAGGCGATGGTGCCCTCAATCAGCTTGAGCAATGCCTGCTGCACGCCCTCGCCCGAGACATCGCGCGTAATCGACGGGTTGTCGGATTTGCGCGAAATCTTGTCGATCTCGTCGATATACACGATCCCGTTCTGTGCACGCTGTACGTCGTAGTCGCACTTCTGCAGCAACTTCTGGATGATGTTCTCCACATCCTCGCCCACGTAGCCGGCCTCGGTCAGCGTGGTCGCATCCGCGATCGTGAACGGCACGTTCAAGCGGTTCGCCAGCGTCTCCGCAAGCAACGTCTTGCCCGATCCGGTCGGGCCGATCAGCAGGATGTTGCTCTTCGCCAACTCGACGTCGTCGTCCTCGTCGGCCCGGGAACTGACCCGCTTGTAGTGGTTGTACACGGCCACCGCCAGTGCCTTCTTGGCCTGCTCCTGACCCACCACGTGCTCTTCGAGCGAAGCGTAGATGTCCTCGGGGCCGGGCAGCGAATCCGGCCGCTGCTCGGTTTCCACCTTCAACTCGTCACGGATGATCTCGTTGCACAGAGCCACGCACTCGTCGCAGATATAGACCTTTGGCCCGGCAATCAACTTGCGGACTTCGTGCTGGTTCTTCCTACAGAACGAGCACCGCAACGGCGCCTTCGTATCTTTCCCTTTCTCCATGCTCGTGCCCTGCCTGTGCCGCGTCCCGGTCAGTCAGAATTCGTATTGTTCAGTAATTCCGTCCGGGTGGTCAGCACCTGGTCGACGATGCCGTACTTCTGCGCGTCCTCGCTGCTCATGAAGTGGTCGCGCTCCGTATCTTGCCGGATTTTATCAACTTTCTTGCCGGTATGCCGCGCCAGCACCTGGTTGACCTGCTCTCGGGCCCGTAGGATCTCCTTGGCGTGGATGTCCACGTCGGTAGCCTGCCCCTCGAAGCCGCCGAGCGGCTGATGGATCATGATCCGCGAATGCGGCAGCGCGTAGCGCTTGCCGGGCGCGCCGGCCGCCAGCAACAGCGCCCCCATGCTCGCCGCCTGCCCGATGCACAGGGTGCTGACGTCGGAGCGACAGAACTGCATCGTGTCGTGCACCGCAAGCCCGGCGCTGACCGAGCCCCCCGGGGAATTGATGTACAGGGAGATGTCCTTGTCCGGGTTCTCCGACTCCAGGAACAGGATCTGCGCCACCACCAGGTTGGCCACGTGGTCGTCGATGCCGCCCACGATGAAGACCACCCGCTCCTTGAGCAGGCGCGAATAGATGTCGTACGCGCGCTCGCCGCGCGCGCTCTGCTCCACCACCATGGGGATGTATTGGGATTGGATTTCAGTCATCGTCCGGTCCGCTCGCCCAGTTGTTCCAGCGTCATACGCTCCTTTTTCACTGTAGCATGTTCCAGCACCCAGCGGATGATGGCGTCCCAAGTCGCCTCGCGCTGCAAGTGCCCGCGCACATCCGGATTCCGTCGCGCATTGCGCCGGGCCGCCGCCGAATCCTTGAACTGCCCGGCATAGGCATCCTCGATCCGTTTCTGATCCTCTTCGGTCGGCTCCGTCCCGCTCGACGCGCGCAATGCCTGAAACGCCGTGATTCTCTGAGCATCCAACAGCGCCATCTGGTGGATCGGGTGATCCCCGCCCAATTCCTGCTCCGGCGGAATCCCCATTTCTTTCACACGTACCAACAAGCACCATTCCCTAAGCGATTCGGGCACCGGCAATGCCGGCTCTTTCCCCGCCGCAAGACCCTGCGTAATCTGCCCAACCAGGTACTCACGCTGCATCTCCACCCGTCGGTAATCCAAGTGCGCATGCACGGAATCCCGGATTGTCTCGCGCGTCGCGCCCGCACCACCGCATTGTGCGAGCCACGCCGAATCCTCCCAGTCCGGTAACACGGCCTCGCGCACCTCCTGCACACGAACCCGGAATTGCCGGGTCTGCCCAGACAAGGGGTGTCCGTCGGTCCGTTCCGCAAAGGCCACCTGCGCCGATTTCTCGTCACCCGTGCTCATGCCCGCAAGATGTTCATGCAACTCTTCCAGCATCGTGCCCGGCTCCAGCACCAAGGCCATGTCCGGGCTGTCCTCGACGATCTCCGCGAGCGTCTCGTCCATCCCGCAGGTTGCGTACTGGAACGCCACCTGGTCGCCGACCGCTACCGGCCGCTCCACCGCCTTCCACTCAACGGACTGGCGGCGCAGCCGCTCCATCCCTTCTTCCACCTCCGCATCTTCCACCGCAGCCTCGGGTTCGACCAGCGTCAACCCCGAGACCTTCGATTCCGCAAGCTCCGGATAGACATCGAACCGGGCTTGGTACTTCATCGGGCGGTCTTCGCCGTACTCTTCCACCGTGACCCGCGGATCGACGACTGGCTGCACTTTTTCCGCCGCCAGCGCCTCGCGGAGGGAATCGTTGGCCAGTTTCTCCACCACCTCACCGTAGACCTGCGGGAGATGGCGCTGCCGAACCACCTGCACCGGTATCTTGCCTGGGCGAAAACCCTTGATGCGCAGAGTCCGGGAAAGTTGTCGGAGACGGTTTTCGACCTGTTCGACGAACTGCTGCTGCGGCACCGTAACCCGCAGGGCGCGCGCCGTCGATCCTAAAACTTCAAGGGAAACTTCCATCGTTCTTGTTGTGCGGGAGGATGTGGTGCGAAAGGAGAGACTCGAACTCTCACGGGATAATCCCACTGGCACCTAAAGCCAGCGCGTCTACCAGTTCCGCCACTTTCGCCCTGTCGCGGACTTAATAGTATAAGGAATGGAACCGGTCTGTGGACGGCCTGCCTTGAAGGAGCGCCTCAGGAATGATTCCCGCCCGCAAGCGTAACCACGAAAGTGGCGATGGTTCCGGAAATACCGGCGATCACTCCGGCACCGATCAGAAAGCGCCAGTACATCGTGGCAAACTGCTCCTGTATCTCCGCCCGTATCTCACTGCGAAAACTCCCGATTTCACTGCGCAGGACGAGTTCCAGCTTTTCCAGTCCGGTTCGCAGGTCGTCTTTCGTGGCGAAATCAACCTGCGCCTCCCGGATGGTCTCAACGATGGCCACAGCCTGTTGTTCCCGGAATTCCGCTTCCTTCAGGTTCTCGACTGCTTTCATTGTATCGAACCCGGGCGGACGCAGAGCGGGCTGCTTGCGCGAACCGGAAGCGGGAGCAGATTTCTGAGCGTTCGGGTCCATGTGGAATTCCTCCTTGCAGGATAGGCCATGAGAGTACCCTCTGGGCCCATCCGGTGAAAACTTCAATCCTGCCGAGAGGAAGGGAGAAAGCAAGAAACAATGGTCTGAAAATTCCGACCATTTTTCCTTGCCTTTTGGGCTTGCTTGGTGTAGTCAGTTCCATTTCCTCTAAAATCATGGGTTTCCGAATATTGGTGAATCGATTCTCGTGCGAAGCTTCTGGACCTACGCTCTCCTGCTGCTCGCCGCACTGGCGGGCGGTGCTTTCCTGTGGGGCCTGATCTATGCGGTCTGGCCGCTGCCGGTCCCGCACCACAAACTCGTCAAGTACGGTGCTTTACTGGTCGCCGTCGTCGTGCTCGTGCTGTGGGCGCGACGCCGGGTTACCCGGGACGCCCTCGGCCTGAGCGGCGGCATCGAATCCCTGTTCGTGCAAGGGTTGGTCGCATTCTCCCTCACGGCTGTCCTGCTGATACCCCTGTGGCTGTTCCTCCTTGAGATGAACGCGCGTTTCCTCGATCCCTGGATGTGGAGCCTTGAGTTGAGCTACAAGCTGGCCGGATACCTGGTTGCGGCACTCGCCGTCGCGACAGTGGAAGAACTGTATTTCCGTGGTCTCCTGCTGTCGCGAGTGTCCGGCTACGGGTTGCCGCTGATCGCCTCGGCTCTGTTTTTCGCCGGCATCCATTTCCTCAATCCAACGCCTGATTCGGGATTGGCGGACCAGTGGAACGGAGGGTGGCTGCTGCTTGCCAATGCCACGCTCGACATGCCCGAACAATGGTTGGAGCAACTGCCCCGTCTGTCTCTTCTGCTTCTAATCGGTCTCGGTCTCGGCCTCGTGCGACTGCGCACCGGCAGCCTGGCGTTCTGCATCGGCGCACATGCCGCCATGGTCTTCAGCCTTAAATCCTTCCAGTTCTTCACCTATCCCGGTCCTTTTGGGCCCGCCTGGCTCGGCACCGACGCGTCCGGTGGCTGGACCGGGGTCGCGTGGATGGCTATTCTTGTCCTCGGGCTCTGGCGCCTCTCTCCAAAACTCGGAAAAGCGCCCTGAAACTAAGATTCGGCACCCTTTTTTGTTTCATAACTAATTGATTCATAAAAGATAAAAATGGTCTAAAAATTCCGACCATTTTTCCTTGATTTCGCCTCTTCGCTGGCCTAATGTGGCAGGACCAACCGGAGCCTGCCCATGCGCGGAATCTTTCTTGCCTGCTGTCTCGCCCTCCCCGGCCTGGGGTCGGCCGCCGAAGATCCTGTCCCCATCGCCCGCTACGCCTACCTGATACCCGGCAGCAGCCATGCGCAACGCCATCCTCTTCAGGTTACCCTGACCCAAATCCGGTTTCCGCAGGAAATCGCCACCGTCGGCGACGCCTTGGCCCACCTGCTGACGCGCTCGGGCTACCACCTCGACGAACAGCGCAGCCACTGGGCAAAAACCATTCTGATGCCGCAACCGTTGCCGGAAGTCCACCGGGATCTCGGGCCCATTCATCTGTCGGAGGCTTTGAGCGTCTTGGCCGGAGGCGCTTGGCAATTCAAGGTCAATCCGCTGTATCGCACCCTGATTATCCAGCCAACCGAAGAGTGGCAGGCGCAGCTGGAGCGGCAGGCTCCCCCTATTGAAATCGAGGATGCCCAAAGCCTCGCGATGGAAGGCCCGGGTCCGGCGGCAACGGATCTGCCCTTGCCGACCGGCTTGCATGATCCGGCCGAGATCTTCGTCGAAGACATGACCCTGCAGGAAGCATTGGACCTGATCGTCCCCGTCGGCTGGACGCTTCGCCCGGAAGTCCCGGCCGCCCTTTTGCAAGCCCGGGTCTCGCTGATTTCCTCGACGACCTGGTGGGATGCCCTGACCGAACTGGCCCGAAAACTCGGAGATCAGGCCCAAGACGAATTCGTCCTGCACGTCTTCGAAGATCAGAAACTGGTCGTGTTGGGACAGCCGTGAACCCACGCGCTGCACTGCCCCTGGTCGCACTCGTGCTGTATGCCTGCGCCAGGCCGGAGGTTTCGCCCGGTGAAATCCATCTCCCACAACCGTTGGATGCTCCGACCGCGACGCCAGCCTCGCCGATACCGCCTCGCCCGTTTGTCCGCATCGAGCAACCGCACGCGAAAAACGCCGATTTGTCCGTCACTCTCAACCTCAGGGAGGTCACGCTGGCCGAATGCCTGACCCGGGCCGACCCGGCCCTGAACCTCGTGCCCGCCACCCCGGAGATCGACCTGAGCCAGCGCTACAGCGTCCGCGTCAACAGTCTCAACCTTCGGCAGTACCTGGACATTCTCGAGGGCATGACCGGCTACGCGCTGGAACTGGACCCTGAATTGCCGATCGTGCACGTGTCGTCCTACCTGACGCGTTCCTGGGACGTCAGCACGTTCGCCAGCCACGGCCAAGCGAAACTCAAGGTCGGCCAAGCCGTCTCACTGTCTTCTTCCGCCGGAAGCAAGGACGGCAAAGAAAGCGAAGGCGACAGCCGGTCCGAGGAGGGAGCCGCGACGGTGACTTACGACCACACGGATTCCCCATGGGAAGACCTGCTCGCCAATGCGCGTTCGATCCTGGGGGTGTCCGATGCTGGAACAGCACCGACACCCGGGGCACTCCCTCAAACCTGGCTGGTCGCGGATCAACGCCTTGGCCTGCTGCGAGCACGAGGACCGGTTTCGCGCATCCACGAACTCGATGCCTGGCTGACCGAACAGACCCGCAGGGGTGCACGGCAGATCTTGATGGCCGTTGCCATTCTCGACGTCTCCCGTGAGGAAGGATTCGGCGGCGGACTGGACCTGAGCCTACTCTACGATTCGGTGGACCGGCGCATCGCCGCCTCCCGAACCGTACCCGGCAACCTGTCTTTCGTACGCGCTGGCGGAGCTTGGGAAGTCGATGCGGCACTGGAGTTTGGGCGCTGGAGTCTCAACGCCATGGTGCAGCAGCTATCGCGGCACGGCCAAGTCACGGTCCGCAGCGACCCGGTCTTCACCGTCGTCAACGGCATGACGACTTTCCTCGGCGATGGCGAGGAAGTCAGTTTCATTGCCGGCACCGACCTGGTGCTCGGTGAAGGCAGCCGCGAACCGGTTCTTGCCACCGAATTCGAGCACATCCGGGTTGGCTTCCGTATCGCCGTCACTCCGCGTATGCGCCATGACGGTTCCATCCTGGTTGAAGTCGTCCCGGTGCTGTCGTCGATCCGCTCGCACAGCGAATTCGAGACCGGCGTCTCCACTGTCGTGCGACCCAACATCGCCATCCAGGAAATGGCCACGCTGGCCATCACCCGGAGCGGCAAGCCTATCCTGCTCGGCGGGCTGATCCAGAGTCGGTCATTGCAGGCTGCCCACCAACTGGACTGCGACCATTTCCTGTGCCGGGCCTTCGCTGCCTCCACCTTGGAAAAGACCAATCGGGAATTGATGATCGTCATCACCCCCATCGAGGTGGCCATTTGATGATTACACTCGACCGCCCTATCCGGATCGGCTCACGCCAAGTAATCCTGGTGGACGACCTGGTGCTGACGCATCTCACCGGTGCTTTAGCTGAACGTCTGATGGCCGTCGCTTCAGATGATCCGGAACTGCCCCTCTATGTCGAGCAAGAATCCGTCGACGCCCTGTCTGAACTCTATCCCGGCCTACCCCTGTACGGACTCTGGCAGGTCCTGGTCGCGTCCGGGCTCATCCCGCAGAAACCCGGCCTGTACCAGGTCGCCACGGATACCGAGCCGCACGGGGGGCGCTACCTCCTTCGCGAAACCGGCAACGCCTGCAGCGGACGGATCACGGGCGAAACCCTGCTGGATGCGTTCGCACTAACCGACATCGCACCCGAGCCAATTTGGATCGACCCGGTACCCGAGATACTCAACCTTCCATCGCAGCCAATCCAAACCCTGCGATACCGCCGGGCTCAGAAGGCCCGTGCCCGCCTTCGAGCTCTGACAGCCGCTGCCATCATGGTTCTCGGCAGCGCGTTCGCCGGTACCGCGGCCGACCATATCCTGAGCCATCGCCATGCACAAAAAGTACATCAGGCCGAACGTCTGCGCGAACAGACCGTCCGGCTGCAACAGGATCTCGCTCGTTTGGAAGCCAGCGGACGCATTGAACCCATCGACCAATCACGCCGTCTCGATCAGTTGCTAGTCCTGTCCTGGAACTTCCAGCCAGTCGAACTGCCGCAAGCCTCTGTACTGGCCGCCTCGACGCTGACAGCCATCGTGTACCCGCTCGACACGCTCCCGCCCACTCCTCCAGCCGGGCTGATGGCCCGGCAGATCACGCACCAACCCGATGGCTCGCTTCGCATTGTCTGGTAGCCGGTGGCAACCGCAAGGACTATTCGTGCTGTTCGGCATCCTATGTCTAAGCCTTGCGGGTCTTGCCGTAACTGTGCTCGACCAGAAGCGTGTCACCCCGGACTTGGCCGTAATTTCCGAACAGTACGCGCAACTTGTGCAATCCCGGCAACGCCTCGAAAGCCTGCCGCCGGTGCGTCCCATCCACTGGCAACTGCGGCGATTGCGCCAACTGGCCCGGGCTCTGCCGGGGGTGCATGAGATGAAGGTTATCGAAGCGGATCCGAGCTTCTACCCGGAAGCAGTCCAGCAACGAATCGGCAGTTTCGGTGGCACGGTGTGGAAAGTTGCGCTGCGCGGGACGTTTCCGTCCGTCGTCTGGCTGTGCCGAATCGCCCAACCACAGGTGCCGCTGATCGTGGACGAGATCCGGGCCTCGGGTGGAGTCGCGCATGTCGTGCTGTTCATGCTTGGTGCGAACCCCGACGTCAAGGGTGAGGCATGAGGGCGGCCTTGCTGGCAGTCGCCCTGTCTGCCCCGGTGCTGGCGGACGGCGATCCTGCCGGAGAAGTCTCCCGGCGAATTCTCCAAGAGGCCGAGACCCATATTCACGAATTGCAGCGCCTGCATGCCACCGACGCGCTCCTTGAAATCCAGTTGCGGATCGCGAAGAAGCTCCAGGAATGCCGGCAGACCGGCTATCCCTGCCCGGGTGCGGAATTGATCCCGTCGCCGCCCGGAGAGGTGGATCACCCTGACCCGATCCCGGCGCGAACCTTAGATCTGCCGCGACTCATCAATATCTACCAGGGACGTGCGCAATTGCGCCTCGACAGCGGTCAGCACATCGAGGTTCGTTCTGGTCAGCAACTTGGGCCTTGGCAAATCCATTCGGTCGGCATTGACTCGCTCGAAGTCCAGGGCTCCGATGGAATGCGGTTTCGGATCCCGCTTGAGGGGAGGGTGCCGTGAGCGTTCTACCCGGTCGGATCATGCAACGCTTCGAGGCGGTCCGTCAGATGCTCGTCAATTCCGGTGCCCTGCCGTCGAATGCCATGCAACTGGCCTGCCCGGACACCCCTGAGGCGATTGTCCCTCGCCTGCTGCGGGCTGGTGCCGATGTGGAATCGGTCACGCTAGCCCTGTCGGAGGCTTTTTCGATACCAGTGTATTCCGAGAACCTGCACGGCCCTTTGGACTATGCCGCGGATGGTGCCGTGGCCTGGGCCGACGGTCGATTGTTCGTGACCGACCCGTTCGCCTGCCAACACCTGATCCGCAATCCGCAACTGGCACTGCCGAGGGATGCCTTGAGCCGGCACCGCGGAGAAACCGGGCTGATCCCGATCCAGCCAGACGCCCGCTCCGAAAAGGTCCAGGATCCGTCCCTGTCTCCGGAAGCGGAACAGGTTCTGCACGAATGGCTCACGCTCGCCATTGACCATCAGGCCAGTGACCTTCACATCGTGCCGCGCGACAACGAGGCCGTGGAAATCAAGATGCGCCGAAACGGCCTGCTCCTGACCCTGCGTGAGGAACGCATGGTGATGTCGGAGAGATGCAACTACCGGCTGATCTCCAACACCCTGCTGACCTTGTCCGGGAACCAGCACGGGGTCTACAACACGCCAAAGGACGGCAGCCTGGAGATGTCCCTGAGGGGGCAGGTTTTCTTCATCCGGGTCAACATGTGTCCGGTCACCATCGGCCGCAAGGTCTGGGGTTCGTTCACGCTGCGCATCGCGGCCGGCTACCAGCGTTCGGTGCAGACCTTGAGTCAATTGGCCTTGGGTCCTGCTTTCATCAAGTCATTGCGCCGGATCGTCGCCATGAACAGCGGCCTGTTCCTGCTGACCGGCCCAACCGGAGCAGGCAAAACCACGACTTTCTATGCACTGGTGATGGAGATCCTTCGGCGCAACCGAAGCCAAGTCTCCATCAAGACGCTGGAGGACCCTATCGAGGTGCAGATCCCGGGCATCGACCAGATCCAAATCAACGACGACATCGGCATGAGCTACGCCACAGGCCTGCGCGCACTCCTCCGCGCAGACCCGGACGTCATCCTGATCGGTGAAATCCGGGATGAGGAGACGGCGCAACTCGCCTGCCGGGCGAGCCTGACCGGCCACCTAGTGCTTTCCACCCTGCACACCAACAACAGCCTCGGCGCCATCGAACGCCTGCGCAATCTCGGCGTCCACTCCCACCTGATCGCCGACACCCTGGCTGCTGTCAGTGCGCAGCGGCTGGTCCGTCAAGTCTGTCCTCTTTGCGCCACGCATGGCTACGACGAAGCCGGCTGGGAAGCCACTGGCCTGCTTGGGCTCCCGCCGGGCGAGCATTGGCCGATCGCCCGCCCGGAGGGATGCGAGCGCTGCGAGCACAGCGGCTATCGCGGACGCATTTGCATCGCGGAAACCTTGTTCCTGGAGCCCCGGCTTGCCAACCGCATCGCCGACGGCTCTGGTCTGGCGCAACTGTACGACACCGCCCGCACCCAGGGATTTCACGGCCTTTGGGATCACGCCACGGACCTGGTCCGCGCCGGACAGACCACCTGGGCTGAATGCCTGCGCACCCTGCCCGAACCTCCCGGTGAACCCATTCAGATTCCCGAATCACACACCCTTCCCCTTCAACTTGCTTTCACGGAGAACCCCGCATCATGAAACACCCAAACCCAAGCTTCCGCCAACGCGGATTCACCTTGCCGGAGATCCTGGCCGTCATCGCGCTAATCGGTATTCTCGTCTCGACGATCGTCACGAGTTTCGGGACGGCCGAGACGGAACTGGCGATGGCCAGCAGCAAGGATGCCCTGCTCAACGACATCCCTGCCGCCTTGATTTCGTACCGCGCGATTAACGGCAGCCTGAGCGGCGTAACCAAGACGGACATCACGAATGCCGGCGTCCCTGCCAATGGACCGTTCGGCGATGCCTGGGCGCTGGGAACTCCGGCCGCGCGGACCGTCAGCCTCAGTTGGGTGCTCACCAGCGCCGAGGATGCAGACGCCTTCGGTCCCGATCTAGCCACCGCCCTCGGACTCGCGTCGGGTTCGGCCGTCAGTTCGACTTCCTACGACGGCGACGACGACACGTTGACGGTGAACTACCGGATTCCCTGACCGTGACCCTTTATGCCGTGCGCTGCCTGTCACCGCAGGGCGCCACCATTGCGCTCGCGGTGGATGCGGACAGCCCGGATTCCGCTCGTCGGCACCCGGCGGTCGCTCACCGTCGGGTGCTGTCGGTTCGGCGGCATTGGAAGGAATGGCTGGGCCTGCGACGGGTCGATCTCAATGAACAGCGCCTGCTGTTGACCCAGATGTCCATGCGACTAAGCCGCGGCAGTCTGACATCCGAGGAACTGGACCGGATGGTCGCACAACTCCCAACGCTACGGCGGAACCGGCACTCCCGAAGTGCTGCGGGATTGGCCGGCCTGGCGCCTGCTGAACTCCTGCTACACCTCAACGTGCACCCTTTCGCCGTTGCCCTGTGCCGCGAGGGAGAGCGCCTAGGGCAGGTTCCCGACATGTTGCTGCAGGCGGCGGAATTCCTGGATCGCCAACGGCAAAGCCGGGAGAAATTCCATGCCCCTTTGATGCGCGCCGGCCTGTACACGGTGGCCGCACTCGGCCTGTTCACCCTTACGCCGTTCTTGTTCCAGATGCTGCTCGACCGCCTGTCCAGCCGCGTCGAAATCCAAACGACTCTCGCGACGGACATCTTGATGACCCTGCATGCCCTGCTGACCCGCTATCTGCCTCTGACGCTGGGTGCAGTCGCCATATCCGCCTTCGCCGGATACCGATTCTGGAACCGCATCCGGATACTTCCTCTGCTACGCGACATCGATGCCCTAGTACGTGGGCAACGTTCCTCCGTACTGCTTGCCGTCCTCGCCCCAGCCTTCCGCAAGGGCGTCCATCTCGCCGATCTGGTGCGCTCGCTGCATCCCCTGCTCGGAAAGCGTGCCAGCCAGTACCTGTACACGCGCCTGCGCACCGGGCACAGTCTTTCACAGAGCCTCTCCGAGCACTATTTCAGCCGTACCCTGGCGGTGGGGCTGTACCGGTTTGAGGATGCACCGACGGCACAGCTTCCACACTTATTCTCGGCCATACAGACCAACCTGCACACCGAAATCAGTTGGCATCTGGAACGGATCGTGCGCTGGACCCGCTGGTTTTACTCGGGGTTGATCCTGACTCTCATGTTGCTGCTCGTCAAGGGGTTTCTGGTTCCGATCTACTCGATCTCCGTCCAATGAAGACCATCGCGCAACAAGGGTTCACCTTGCCGGAAGTGCTGGCTGCTCTAGCAATGGTGGGCCTTGCAATTGGCCTAATCGGCTCGTTCGCCAGTGCGCGCATTGATGCAGGAAAAATCCATGTGAAGCGGGCTGAGAGCCGGTATGTCGCATCGTTGGCCGTCCGCGCACACCGGGACGGCCTACTCACCGGCGATGTTGCCACCGCCGCCGACCTGCAAGCCGCCCTGCCTCACCTCTCGGTTCCGGCCCGGCTGGGTGACGGGCTAACCTACCGGGTCGCGCTCGACGGTGCTGACCCTCGCATTCTGATCGATGGAGAAACTGGAACCGTGCGAGCCTCCTTTTCGGCCTCGGAACTCCGCATTCCGCTTTGGCGGGCGCGCCGGCTGCGCCAGATTCGGTAGGGAACCGGATGAAGCATTCCCGTTCCAGCCTTTGGATGCACCAATCCGGCTTCAGCCTACTGGAACTGGTCATCACCCTGACGTTGTTCTCGATTCTCGCCGGCACCCTGCAACTCTCTGCCACCCGCCGTCTTGTCGATGATCTCGAACGTGACCGCACCGAGCAGGCAGCAGAAGAAATCTACCGGCTGGCCAATGCGGCGCAGCACTACCTCATAAACGAAGGCGGGTGGCCGTTGGAAATGCTGCTGTGCCAAGGCGCATACGACGAATTGAATGCGAAGGGCCTGCTCAAGGGCGCACCCCGGCTTTCCTCGTATCTCGATTCCAGTGGAAACCGTACCGGGTATGCGCTGTCCTGTGATTCCAACCATTTCACCATCGTGGTCACCACGGAAAATGCCGAACAGGCGGCCGTCCTCGCGCAGAAAGTGCCCGGCGCATCGGCCTCCGGCACGGCCGTGACCGTGCACTACCCCCGGCCCGCCGACACGCCCGGCACGGAAGGCGCGTTCATGCCGCTGGACGGCTCCGCCAGTCCCACGGCAACCTGGGACCTAGGCAACCAGTACCTGTTCGGCGCCCGCGACGTGGCCACCGAGACCGGACAAACCCTACTCAACTCCGTGCAGTTCGCCACCGCAGCCAGCTCTGGCGACCTGATTCGCAAACCGACCTGTCCGGACAGCATGACGCCGCGCATCTTCACCGCCCTCAGCCGGGTTTCGTCGCCCAGCGGCCGGGCGCTGCACGGAATCCAGCTGCCGGTAGACGATCTCACCGATTCCTGGCGGGTGCGGGCGGTCATCACCGGATCCGGAGGCGAGGAAAGCGCCACTTCCGACACGGCCACCATCGCCGTCTTCGTCAAATGTTCATACTGAGAGGAAATTCCAATGCCGATGAAACTAAACCCTCACCTGCTGCCGATTCTTGTGATTCTGGTCGGCTCAACGGGCGGAGTCTCTGCACAAACACCAGGCTCCACTCCGCACACCTATGCCAAGTGCACCGAGCTTGGCCTGACCGACTCGGCCTGTCATCGCCAGATTATCGAGGCCGGCGGAACCGTCCAATCAAGCCCGACTTCCACCCGAACCGTCGTGCCCCAGAACTTCCGGGGATGGAGTGAACAGGAACGCTGGTATCGGAAGTACGTGGAGTACGCCAAGCGGGGCCATCACCGGATCAAGCCGATTGAGGATGTTATCGAACACTATCCAGGTTTCCCCATACTGATTCCATACTACCTGACCTACCCATAGAGAGATTTGGGTCAAGGAGCAAGGAAAAGACGCTTGACGTACATCGTCATGACTCCTACAATTTATGATTCTAAGTTACTGCGACAAGAGGACCGATAATTTCGCAAAAGGAATTCATGTCCCCGCGTTTCACGGGTTTGAGGAACAGACCGAGAGACGGCTTTCGATCCTGAATGCAGCACCTTCTCTAGAGAGCTTGCGCGCATTGCCCAGCAATCGGCTTGAGGCTCTCGAGGGAAACCGTCTCGGTTGGTACTCCATTCGAATCAACCGGCAATGGCGGCTATGTTTTGAGTGGCCAGACGGCCAGACAGGCCCTAGCAACGTAATAATTCAAGATTACCACTGAACCTTTTAGGAGAGCCATGTTTTTAAGAGCTGTTCACCCTGGCGCCGTCCTTAAGGGCGAACTCGCCGAGATTGGAATTACTCCAACCGAGTTTGCCCGTCAAATCGATGTGCCACCCAACCGCATTAGTCAGATCATCAGGGGCCAGCGATCGATTACTGGTGACACCGCATTGAGGTTTGGCCACTGGTTCTGTACCGGCCCTCAATTCTGGATCAGCCTTCAGTCCCAGTTCGACTTGATGGTCGCCGAACAATCGGCGGGAAAATCAATCGAGAACCTCCCCACCAAAGACAGCAGACCGCACGCTCCCTGATTCATCTCTCACACGTTGAAGCGGAAATGGATGACATCCGCTTCCCGCACTTCGTAGTCCCGGCCTTCCGTTCGGCTTTTGCCCGCCTCCCGGGCACCCACCTCCCCGCCGCAGGCGACGTAATCTTCATAGGCGATCACATCCGCACAAATAAATCCTTTCTCGAAATCAGTATGGATTGCGCCTGCCGCCTGCGGGGCGTGCATGCCCCGGCGAATGGTCCATGCTCTCGCCTCCTTCGGTCCTGCCGTGAAATACGTCATGCAACCCAGAAGCCGGTAGGCCGCCTCGATCACTCGGTCCAATCCTGGCGCGGATAGACCCAAACCCGCCAGAAAATCCTCCCGGCTTTCCATGTCCAACCGGGAAATCTCGGATTCCAGAGCAGCGCAGATCGGAATGATATCGATCCCTTTCCCGCGCGCGTATTCTTCCAATGCACGCAGGGAGTCATTCCCGCCGGAAGGGCCATCCTCGTCGACATTGGCGATGAACAGAGACGGCTTGGCCGTCAGTAGGAAAAGTGGATTCAACACGCCTCGCTCCGCTTCACCCAGTCCCTGCTCACATACCGGGATGCCTTGATCGAGATTTTCGCAGGCTGCCTCCAGCACGGCCTGCGCCGCACGAGCTTCCTTGTCGCCGGTCTTGGCCTGCCGCCGCCATTTCTCAAGCGACCGCTCCGCTGTCCCCAAGTCAGCTAAGAGCAATTCCGTCTGGATCGTCTCGCAATCCCGAACCGGGTCGATCGCCCCGTCTACATGGACGACATTGCCGTCCGCGAAGCACCGTACGACCTGGGCGATGGCGTCCGCCTCGCGAATATGCGCGAGGAACTGGTTACCGAGCCCCTCGCCTTGCGAAGCACCCCGGACCAATCCGGCGATGTCGACGAACTCCACCGCGGCCGGGATTCGCTGCGCCGATCCCGCCAGATCCGCCAAGCGGTCAAGCCGACGGTCCGGAACCGGTACGACACCTTGGTTCGGGTCGATCGTGCAAAACGGGTAGTTTTGGGCTGCCGCTTCAGCACAGGTCAGGGCATTGAACAGTGTGGATTTCCCGACGTTGGGCAATCCGACGATGCCACACTTGAGGCTCATCCGGTCAGGCCGTTCGGGTCATGCAGCGCGTTCATGACGCTCTGGAAATCTCCCGCGACGAGACTGCCGGCATGCTCCAGCACCTGCTGCACCGCCTGATCCACCGCGGCACGGTCCGAACTGGACAGCGGCTTGAGCACGTAGCCCACTACTTCTGAAGCCCGTCCGGGGTGCCCGACACCGAGTTTCAGGCGCCAGAAGTCCTTGCCGAGATGTTGGGAGAGATCGCGGATGCCCTTGTGACCACCGTGCCCTCCGGAAAACTTTAGGCGCGCCGTCCCGTCCGGAAGGTCAATGTCGTCATGCGCAACCAGCAGAGCCGAGGCGGGAATACGAAAGTAACGGCAGACTGCCGCGATCGAGGCGCCGCTCACATTGACGTAGGAGTTGGGCTTGAACAGGCGAAGCGGATGCCCTTCCATTTCGACTGACGCGGTTTCGCCTTTCAGTTGCCGGGAAGGTTGCAGCTGCGCACCCAACCGATCAGCCAGTGCGTCAATCAACCAGAATCCGGCATTGTGCCGGGTGCGGGCGTATTCCGCACCGGGATTGCCAAGCCCTGCGATCAACCGGATCGCATCGCCTGATTCCGCCATTGACCCGGTTCCGATCAGGACTCTTCTTCAGCAGAATCCGCGTCTTTCTCTTCGGCCTCGGCTGCCTGCCCCTCGGCCTCTTCACCCTCTTCGCCCTCAGGCTCTTCGACCGCTACTTCTTCTTCTATTATCTCTTCGCGCCGGACATGGATGGTGGCTACGGCATGATCGTGTCCGTGCGACAGCTCGACCAGTTCCAAGCCTTCCGGGATCGCCAGATCAGAAAGATGGACCAGTTCACCGATATGCAATTCGGAAATGTCGACTTCGATGAATTCCGGAAGATCGGAAGGCAGGCAGGAAACCTCCACTTCCGTCATCAGGTGGCTGATCAGCCCACTCTGCTCCTTGACGCCGGGCGCAATATCCTCGCCCTTGAAATGCAGCGGAATTGTCATCTTGATCTTCGCGTCCTTACTGATGCGCTGCAGGTCGATATGCAGCAGCACGTCCGAACGGACCGGATGGCGCTGAACGCTGCGCAGGATGACTTGTTCCTTTTCTCTCTTGCCCTTCAGCTTCAGGTTCAGGACGTGCGAGTAAAAGGCCTCATGTTCCAGATGGCGGGACACTTCAAGACCTGACAAGGTGATCGGAACGGCATCGCCCCCCGCGCCATAGACCACGCCAGGCAGCTGCCCTGCGCGCCGCATCTTCCGCATCGCGCTGGTCCCGGTCTCCTTGCGCGGCTCTGCAGACAGGTTGAAGTCGATTTCGCTCATGGTCGGGTTCGCCCCTCTGTCGTCGGGGGCGCGTATTATCAACTCAAATGCCTTTTAGGGCAAGCACCACAAGAGTCTCTTGCGATACGAAACGCACCGCGCTCGCACGGAAATTTGCTTGAATTTGTGAGCCCGAGGGGCTCATGGTATTCTTTGCCACATCGTCTCGGGAGGAGGGAAGCCACATGGCAAAAAGAATTTTCGGCTGGGCACTGATTGCCATGGCTGTCACAGTCGCGTTCCACACGGTGGTCGAGCCGCTGTACCACGTTTCCGAACCGGGGCAACCCTATAGCCCGTTCTGGGAGACGCTTGACCCGCTGATGGTGCTGGCATGGGTGGTGGGCACCGTCTTCGCGTATCTGCGCAAACGTGCCGTCGACCGCGAGGGTGGCGAAACGGTTACCCGGGAGTACCTGGCCGCCAACGTACTTTTCTACGGCTTCCTGGGCATCGGCATCCTGCTGCTCTGGAGCTACTTCAGCCTGCTGAACCCAAATTACGCGCCCACAGGTCCCGATGCGATCACCGTCATCTGGATGCTGATCGACGCGACCCTGCCACTGCTGCTTGGGGCGGCGGGCGCAAACCTGCTGCGAGGGCGGGAGTAGGCGCGTCCAAGGGTTTTTGGAAAAGCATCAGCCCCGACGTTTTAGGCAACCCTGTACGCCGAACCAGACCGCCCGCCAGGTCGCGGGCACTTACAATCGCAGCCGGCATCTCCGGGATGCCTGGAGTCCTGCGGCTGAACCAACAGCGGGAACAGTTGTCACAATTTGGACACTGTCCAATTTTATGCTATCGTGAACCGCGCTCCCGAGATGGGGGCACAAGCCCTACGAGTAGGCAATTTTCTAACATCAGCAGCAAAAAAACCAAAAACAAGGAGGCAATTTTCATGGCTGAGAGTCAATGCCCCGTCAAGTCGGCACTGGAAAGTCATCCAGCCGGCAGCGGCACGACAAACCGGGAATGGTGGCCGGACCAGTTGAACGTCAATGTCCTACACCAGCATTCTGTCCAGTCCAAGCCCACCAATGGCACCAACTATGCCGAGGAATTCAAGAGTCTCGACTACGACGCCCTGAAGCAGGATCTCTACGAGTTGATGACGACCTCGCAGGATTGGTGGCCGGCCGACTACGGTCACTACGGGCCTTTCTTTATTCGCATGGCGTGGCACGCTGCCGGCACCTATCGGATCGGTGACGGCCGCGGCGGCGCCGGAACCGGCAACCAGCGCTTTGCCCCCGTCAACAGTTGGCCTGACAACGGCAACCTCGACAAGGCGCGCAGGCTGCTGTGGCCGATCAAGCAGAAATACGGCAAGAAAATCTCCTGGGCCGATCTCATGATTCTCGCCGGCAACTGCGCCCTGGAATCGATGGGCTTCAAGACGTTCGGCTTCGGCGGCGGGCGTGAAGACGTCTGGCAAACGGAAGAAGACATCTATTGGGGCGTCGAGGAAGAGTGGCTTGGAGAAAAGCGCTATTCTGGCGAGCGCGATCTCGAAAATCCGCTTGCGGCCGTGCAGATGGGCTTGATCTACGTAAACCCGGAAGGACCGGACGGCAATCCCGACCCGGTCGCCTCGGGGGTCGACGTTCGCGAGACCTTTGCCCGCATGGCGATGAACGACGAGGAAACCGTTGCTCTCACCGCCGGAGGGCACACCTTCGGCAAATGCCACGGCGCGGCTAGCGCAGATGAGTTCGTGGGATCGGAACCTGAAGGCGCCAGCATCGAGGAACAGGGCCTCGGTTGGGCCAACAGCCACGGTTCGGGCAAGGCCGGTGACGCCATCACCAGCGGACTGGAAGGCGCATGGACGAGCGATCCGGTCACATGGGACATGGGCTATTTCGACAACCTGTTCGGTTACGAGTGGGAAGTGACGAAGAGCCCTGCCGGTGCGTGGCAGTGGGTCCCGAAAGATGGCGCCGGATCCGACGACGTGCCGGATGCGCACGATCCGTCCACGCGTCATGCTCCAATCATGACCACGGCAGACATGTCCATGAGAATGGATCCAGCCTACGAGAAGATCTCGCGGCGTTTCCACGAGAACCCTGAGGAGTTCGCAGACGCGTTCGCCCGCGCATGGTTCAAGTTGACCCACCGCGACATGGGACCCCGCTCCCGCTACCTCGGCCCGGAAGTTCCACAGGAAAACCTGATCTGGCAGGATCCCGTTCCCGCCGTGACCCATACGCTGGTCAACGAGCAGGACATTGCTGATTTGAAGGCCAAGATCCTAGCTTCAGGGTTGTCAGTTTCCCAACTGGTCTCCGCGGCCTGGGCCTCGGCATCGACCTTCCGCGGTTCCGACATGCGGGGAGGTGCGAACGGAGGGCGCGTCCGCCTGGCACCCCAGAAAGACTGGGAAGTCAACCAGCCGGAGCAACTGGCAACCGTGTTGCAGACGCTTGAATCCATCCAGCAGGAATTCAACAGTTCGGTTTCGAACGGGAAAGCGGTTTCGCTTGCCGACTTGATCGTCCTGGCAGGATGCGCGGGTGTCGAACAAGCCGCGAAGAACGCCGGGTGCGATGTGACGGTTCCGTTCACGCTGGGTCGCTCGGATGCGGCTCAGGAGCAGACGGATGTCGACTCCTTCGCCGTGCTCGAACCCACTGCAGACGGGTTCCGCAACTACCTCAAGGCGAAACACAACGTCACGCCGGAGCAGTTGTTGGTCGACCGGGCGCAGTTGCTGACGCTGACCGCACCCGAGATGGCGGTTCTCGTCGCTGGAATGCGTGTCCTGGACACGAATGTTGGACAGACCCAACACGGAGTTTTCACGGATCAGCCCGGAGTGCTGACCAATGATTTCTTCGCGAATCTGCTCGACATGGGCATCGCCTGGACTCCGACTTCGGAAGACTGCGACTTGTTCGAGGGGCGTGACCGCGCTACGGGTGAACTGAAGTGGACCGGCACGCGCGTCGATCTGATCTTCGGTTCGAACTCGCAGCTTCGGGCTCTCGCGGAATTCTACGGATGTGAGGACACCAAGGAGCAGTTTGTGCAAGACTTTGTGAGGGCATGGGACAAGGTCATGAACCTTGACCGTTTCGACATCGCCTGATCTCGGAAAACAAGGGGGGCATTTCGATCGAAACGCGCCCCTTTTTCTTTTAAGCTGGAATTTTCGGTTCGTACCAGAGTGACGAACCCATCAGTTTCAATCCGCTGCCGGATCATAGCCTGCGCACAATTCTGTATGCTAACCTTTCTTAGCCCAGCGCTTTCCACAGCTCGTTGGTTTCCCTAGGGAGGAACTTCAAGATGAAAGCCGGGGCTCAGAAAATCAACCCAGTCGCATTTTGTTTCCTCATACTGGCCGTCGTCGGTCTCAATGCGCACCCGGCCTTGGCGCAAACGAATGAAGCTTGTCCGCCAACTCCCAGGGTAGTTCCTATCGGCGGTCCAAGTGTGACCGCACAACAGGTGGAAGGTGGCGCCAGCCTCCAAACCTTTATGCAAGACGCGAGAACAGCTTTCAAGGCTGCGGCTGCAGCAAATCGGGCGACAGGGCTCCATTTTGGATGCCTTATCAGGCAAGAAGGGGGACCTTGGCGTTCCGGCTCTACTTACCTGGTGCAACTGGCACCAACCAGCAGGGTGTTTCTTCACGCAAAGAACATGGCGTTGTCGGGCAACCTCCTGAATCGTGGGATTTTTGCAGCAATTCTTACTTCGCTGGGAGTCAACCCTCAGAACGCCACCTACCTTACCGACTTGAGAGGAAAAGCTAATGATGCGCCCGTCTCATTCAATGCGGACCCAGGGCGTTCCGGTTATGCCAGCGCCTACGTGGGGACCAGGGGTCCGATCATACTGCTCGCCGGATTCGACCTCAACGCATCCCACTTGGCCCCCGAACAAATCGATCACGGTGATCCGACCATTCGCGCCCAAGACGTGGTGGACCGCAGAACCTTGAAGGCCTTCGTCGCGAACGCGATCGACCAATTTAGAGAGTTTGGAAGAACCGGAGGTCGAGAAGGCCTTTCGAAAGCCAAGGTTGCCTTTCGGGATCCGAACGGGCCTTGGCGACACGGTTCCGTGTACTTATATATCTTGGATCTTTCCAGCAACATCATCTTATTTCACGGAGCATTCCCCGACAGATTCGAGGTTCGAACTTTGATTCCAACGCAGCGAGACGCTGTCACCGGAGAACTTATTCTGCCGCAAGTCCTCAACGCGGCCAAAAGCAGCCCGGAAGGTGGCTTCGTGCAGTATTACTTCGACGATCCCATTGACGAGGGCGATAGCGCCAACATCCCCAAGGTGGGATATGCCCGCGAGTTCGAAGCCAGGAGGGGGGCAGACAACAGTCTTGCCCGCTATATTATCGGCTCGGGCTTTTACCTAAGTGATCCTGGGGTGATCGCCCATCGCCAAACCTTAGCCATCAAGGCCATCCAGCCGCAGGTCATGCGGGCGATGACCGCCAGCACGGTCGATGCGGTATCAAACCGGATCGAGCGGGCGATTTCCGACGACGCTTCGCAAACCCAAGGCCTCAACTTCGGCGGCGCCTCCAGTCTCTCCGACGCTCTGCTGGCACACGGGCAGTCGCTGGAGAACGGCACCTTCGACCTCGGCCAGCTACTCGCCGGGGCGTCCTTCACTCTGCCACTCAACGCGACGAGCACCGGCAAGCGGCTGTTCCGAAACGCAACGATCTGGGGAAACGGCGACTACTGAGACTTCGACGGCGGGAACAGCCAGACCTTGAACTACGAGGGCGACGTGACAAGCATCAACTTCGGGATAGATTCCCGGGCGGGCGCGGACATGCTGGCTGGCTTCTCAGTGTCGCGAGCGGAAGCGGAAGTCGACTACGACGACATCAGTGGGGGCTCGGGCGAGTCCACAACCACGCTGATTAGCGTCAACCCGTACGTGGGCTGGCGGGTGGATCACTGCATCAATGTGTGGGCCACGGCCGGCTACGGCTGGGGCGATATTGAGATCAACGATACGGCGGCGGCCACGCAGGAGAGCGACCTTGAGCAACAGATGGTCGCAGCTGGCGTGAGCGGGCTGCTGGTAGACAACGATGAAGTGATCCAAGGCGGCACGACCACGGTGCGAATCAAGGCCGAGGCCGCGTACACATGGGCCGACACCGATGGCGAGGGCGCCCTGAAGGGTCTGACGCTGAATGCCAGCCGCTCACGGCTGCTGCTGGAAGCTGTCCACGAGCAGGCCCTTGAGTCGGGAGGCACTCTGAACTCGTCGCTGGAAGTCGGTGTGCGACATGACGGCGGGGACGGAGAGGACGGCGAAGGCTTCGAGACTGGGGCCGGGCTGCGCTTTTCCGACCCGGCGACCGGAGTAACCTTCGAGGGCCGGGCGCGAGCCCTGCTCGGCCACAACGGCGACTACGACGAATGGGGCATCAGCGGGCTGGCGCGCATTGATCCGGGTGCGGATGGCGTCGGGCTTGCGGTCAGCATAGAGCCCCAGTGGGGCCAGACGGCCAGCGGTGTCCAGCGAATGTGGGAGGCTGATGCCATCGGAATGACATTATCGGGCGACCGATCGCCGTTACACATGAACGCGCGGGTTGCGTATGGCATGATCGCCCTGTTGGGCGGGCGCCAAGGGGTGTTGACGCCGTACACCAACATGTCACTGTCCGGCGAAGGTTCACGACGCCTGAGCATGGGCGGGCAGTTCAATGTCGGGACATCGGTGCAAATAAGTATGGAGATCCTGCACGACCAGCCGGCATATGGCGGCTCCGTCCATGGCATCATGCTGCATAGCAGCTTCAACTGGTAATCTTAGGGCGAGGACAGCCTGGGCAAGTGTCCAGACTGTTCCCTCCTGTCAACTGTTGCTTTTCGGCTCGGCCTCGGGTGGCCGTTTCGGCGGTGCGTCATGCTCCACGCATTCGGCCAAGTTGTACGTCAAGAAGGCGCGCCCCTTGGCCCGCGCAATCATCACGACTCCCAGATCCGCAGCCAATTCCACGCCCATCTGTGTGACGCCGGAGCGCGACAGGAGCACCGGAATTCCCATACCCGCACATTTCATGACTATCTCGGAGGTCAATCGTCCGGTCGTGTAGAAAATCTTGTCTGTACCGTCCATGTCCTGTAACCACATGCGCCCCGCGATGGTATCCGCCGCATTGTGGCGCCCGACATCCTCCACGAACATCAAGATGTCCTCTCCCACGCACAACGCGCACCCGTGCACGGCCCCAGACTCCTTGTAGATCTGGTTGGAACTCGCAATGTTGGCCAACAGGCGGTAAATCAAGGACTGGCGGACCGTTGTCTTTGGCAGGCGCTGGTCGTAGAGCTTATCCAGCGTGCAGCTGAATACGGTCCCTTGGCCGCAGCCCGTGGTGACCGTACGCTGGGACAGCTTCTCTTCCCAGTCCGTGATGCCGCACCCCGGGCGCATATCAACCGAGACCGTCTCGCGTTCCCAATCAACCCGTACGGCCGCAATATCTTCCAGTCGTTCCACCAACCGCTGGTTGCGGAGATAGCCAAGCGCCAGTTCCTCCGGGTGCATGCCCAACGTCATCAGCGTTACTACCTCGCGTTCATCCACTTTCAGCGTCAGCGGACGCTCCCCGGCAATACGGACCGTCCGCACATCGCCATATTGGTCCCGTGCCGTGACTTCGTGCGTGGGGCTCAGGCCCTGATCGCTCAACTCCGGTTCACGCATTGCCGTTCCCCTGACCGTCTGGAGTCGATTCGAGGCGTGTATAGACCCGGACCGTGCGCACCGAGGTTTCATCCGTCTTGACCACCTCCACCGGATAGCGGTCAATCAGCATGCTGGTGCCCGGCGCCGGGATATCTTCCAGGTGTTCCAGGATCAAACCGTTGAGCGTTCTTGGCCCGTCCATGTGAAAGTGGCTGTTCAGGAGATCATTGAGTTCGCGGACATGAATGCCCGCGTCCACCACGACGCTGCCATCGGGCAGGGTTTCATAGACCCCCGGGTCCAATGCTCCGGAATCCACGGTGAACGCTCCCACGATCTCTTCCAATATGTGCTCCAGGGTCACCAGGCCCTGAATGTCGCCGTACTCGTCGATCACCAGACCGACCCGGCGCCGGTGTTTCTGGAAATTGTACAACTGCCGGTTGAGATTGGTCCCCTCGGGAATGAAATACGGCTCCCGCATGGTTTCCCGGATGTGTTCCGGCAACAGGTCCTCGTTCAAGATATGCGGCAACAGTTTGCGCCAGTGCAGCATGCCGCAGACCTTGTCGAGCCCTCCCTCGTACACCAGCACCCGCGTGTAGGTCGGGTTTTGCAATTGATCCAACACCTCGCTCCAGTCGTCACTGAGATCGATCCCGACGATTTCATTGCGCGGCACCATCACGTCCTCCACCGTGATCTTCTCCAGATCCAGAATACTCAGCAACATCTTTCGATGCTCCCGGGAAATCAAACTACGGGATTCCTGCACGACGCTGCGGAGTTCTTCCTGAGTCAGCGCATTGCGTGCTTCCTCCCGAGGCATTCCCAAAACCCGAAGCAGGCCGTTGGCGAACTGGTTGATCAGCCACACCAGCGGATAGGCAATTACCAGAAGCGGCCGGTACACGACGGCGGCCGGGTAGGCGACACGCTCGGCGTGTAATGCCGCTAAGGTCTTCGGTGCCACTTCCGCAAAAACCAGGATGGCCACGGTCAATAGGCCTGTGGCCACGGCCACCCCGATCTCCTGAAAGTAGATATAGCCGAGGTACGTGGCCAACTGGGTAATCAGGATGTTGACGAGGTTGTTGCCCAGAAGGATCAACCCGATCAGTTTGTCCGGCTTGTCCAGCAGTGCCTGCGCACAACGAGCACCGTATTTGCCCTGCTCTGCCAGATGACGGAGCCGGTAACGGTTCAGCGCCATCAGCGCGGTTTCGGAACCGGAGAAAAACGCCGACAGAAGGAAAAGCAGAACCAGCAAAGCGACTAGTTCCGGCAGTGAAAACAAGCTCACGATACTTTTCCTCTCAAAGTCGGGACAGCCTCACGAAAAGACCAGCATGCCCCATGCCTATAATTGAATGTTCGGGCACGGGCTTTAGAGACTGCACGAAGACGATTTTTTTCTCACGAGACGCCATGAACCGGAAAACCCAAGCCAAGGCCCCTGATCCCACCATCGCCCGGAACCGTCGGGCCCGACACGATTACGCCATCGAGGAAACCTTCGAAGCTGGACTCGCCCTGACCGGCTGGGAAGTCAAGAGCCTGCGCGAGGGGCGCGTCCAAATCAACGAAGGTTACATCTCCATTCGCAAGGGAGAAGGCTGGCTCCTGGGCAGCCACATCAACCCCCTGCCCAACGTCTCTCATCTGCCGACCGACCCGGCCCGGCCAAGAAAACTGCTTTTGCACGAAAAAGAAATTGCTCATCTTCAGGGTGCTGTAGACCGACGGGGCTACACCCTGATTCCCCTGTCACTGTATTGGAAACAGGGTCGGGCAAAACTGCAATTGGCGCTGGCGCGCGGCAAGCACAAGCACGACCGGCGACAAACCGTGAAGACTCGCGACTGGGAGCGCGACCGCGAACGCCTGCTGCGCCGGTCCGCCCGGCAAGGCGGGAAACCCTGAAGAGCCGGGAATCGACGCCGGCGGAGGTTTCCCGTCCGGTTTCAGCGGATTATTGATTGGAACAGGAATACGGAGTCACGCTCACGTCGACCTTGCCCACAACAGCTTGATAACACTCCGTATAGCTGTTGTAGTGGCCCGCGACATGTGCTTCCTCGCCGACCCCGACGACCGCCACCCAAGGCCCTTCCGATGCGGATTCTGCCGCCGTTTCGGACACCGCAGGCGCTTCCTCGCCACCTGTCTGATACAGCCAGTAGAAGAAGACCACCACGGCCGCGATGATGATTCCGGTAATCAGTTTGTCCACAAAAACATCCTCCAGTTTGGATTAATCGCCCCCGTGAACGGATTCCGCCCAGAGGCCTTGTTGTTTGCGCCTAGATTAGCAGATTTGGGTTGCCGGTGCCAACTCCCGAGGTTGCCCAAACGCTTGATGTCCGATGCCCTCCCCCGGAAAGAAATCAGGCAGAATCGAGCTTTATCTCTTACCCGTCTTCCTTCGAAAGGCGATCCAATTCCTGCCAGACGCAAGCCCGACCTTCCTCGGATTCGGCCTGGATAACGCCAAGAAATTCCTCGTGCGAACGCCGTTCCTCCAGACCGGCCCGCAGGACAGGGATGGGGGCTTTTTCGACGTTGGTACGGCGGCGACGGGTCTGGACTTCCAGCGAAAGCCCCATCTGCCCTCCTGTCATTCTCAGATAGACATGAGCCAGCAACTGGGCATCCAGGAGAGCCCCGTGCCATTCCCTCTGCCTGCGATCAACCTGGTAGAAGTCGCACAACTGGTCCAGGCTGCTGCCCCCCGACGATTTTTCCCGCGCCAACATCAGGGTGTCCGTGACTTTCAGGCAGCAATCCTCGAATTTGTCGGCACGCCCCGCCAGTTCCAGTTCATGGTTGAGAAACCCCAAGTCGAATCCGGCATTGTGAATCAGGACTTCCGCGTCCTTCACGAACTCCAGTACCTCGTCGAGGATCTCCGGAAATTTGGGCTTGCCCACCAGTTGTTCGGCAGTGATTCCATGCACCCGTTGCGCGCCTTCTTCGATTTCACAGTCCGGGTTGACATAAGACTGGTACTGCCGCCCGGTCAGATCCCGGTCTATGATCTCCACGCAGCCAATCTCTATGATCCGGTTGCCCACCGTCAGGCCCGTGGTTTCCAGATCAAGCGCAACCTGGCGAGAAACCGAGTCGCTCATGATCCCGACATCCGCGCAATCGCTTCATTCGCCAGGGCATCGGCACGTTCATTCCCTTCCACGCCGCTGTGGCCCCGAACCCAGCGCCAATGCACCCGGTGGGTTTCGACCAGCGCATCCAATTGCTGCCAGAGGTCCTGGTTCTTGACCGGTTTGCCAGCGGAAGTCTTCCAACCTTTGCGTTTCCAGTCGGCCAGCCACGATTGCATGCCGTTTTTCAGGTAAGTGGAATCGGTTACGAGTTCGACTTCACAGGGTTCTTTCAGGCTGTCCAAGGCCTCGATCGCCGCCTGAAGTTCCATCCGGTTGTTGGTGGTCTGCTCTTGCGCTCCCAGCAGTTCGCGCGTGTGTCCGCGCGACTCCAGTACGACCCCCCAGCCACCTGGACCCGGGTTCCCATGACAAGCCCCATCGGTGTAGGCTCGAACCTGTTTCACGGATTTATTCCTCTGGAAGTCGGTTCCACCCCGGCAAGCCTTTCGGAGATGAGAACCGGCGAACGGTACCAGCGTTCGCGTGCCGGAGTGACCGGAACGCGCAACTTGCGTGCCAGCACGCAGTATACGCCACCCAGATGATCCAGCCGCCAGCGAGCCTGGACCTCCAGGCCGCTGGTGCGCTGTTGTAGAAATCGGCTTTGGATCGGAGGCCGAAATGCCGCGTAACGGCAGTCCTGGATTTCGAAATTCAACACCGAGAGCCAATCCCGGACCCTCCGGAAGCCATAGAAATGCCTATCCCACGGAAAGCGCCCGACCGCGAGCAATCGGTATAGTCCGTACCAGCTCCACGGATTGAATCCGACCAGCAGCAGGTGTCCGTTCCCAACCAATACCCGATCCGCTTCACGTAAAACTCCATGTGGCTGATCGCTCAACTCCAAGGGATGGGTCAAAGCAAGAAGGTCTAGGCAGTTCGACGCCAACGGCAGTGCATCCGGACGACCGCGGATCTGGCTTTGGCCGGCTCCAGGATGCATGAAGAACCGATGATCGAAACTGCCTCGTGCCGCTGAGACTTCGTTGAACAGGACGTCCGGCCCGCAGTACAACGCATGTTGCCCGGAAAGGTTCTCCTGAAGATGGGCCAGATGTTCATGGATAAGAGCCAAGGACTCCTGTCCGGCCCGGCTTGCATACCAGTGCCCCAACTGCTCGTAAAGAGTGGCGATGCCCATAGGGAAATTACACTCAGGGAGACAGGCGGTCCTGTCGCCAGCCTCCTTCGGTTGTCCGCTGATAGCGGATGCGATCATGCATCCGCCCGGAGGCGTTCTGCCAGAATTCGATCCGCTCCGGCGTTAACACGTAGCCGCCCCAAAACTCAGGTCGCGGGATCTCCCGACCCTCAAACCGCTTCTCGATTTCCCGATATTGGTCTTCCAACTGGTGGTGGTCCGCCACTTCCTCGCTCTGCCTGGAGGCATACGCCCCGATTTGGCTATCACGGGGACGGGTTCGGAAATAGGCATCGCTAATCTCCGCATCCAGGCGGCGAACCGTGCCCTCCACTCGAACCTGCCGCCCAGGAGGCTCCCACCAGAAAGTCAGCGCAGCATCCGGATGACTCTCCAGTTCCCGGGCCTTGGCGCTGTGGTAGTTGGTGTAGAACACGAAGCCTTCGGCCTCCAGCCCTTTGAACAACACCATCCGTGCCCGGGGCCGGCCTTCGGCATCGACCGTCGCCAGATTCACCGCATTCGGCAGCACCAAGCCCCCCTGCTCCGCTTCCGCGAGCCAACGGGCAAATAGTTCAAACGGGTCTGTTCCGGCGGAAGCGCGGGTCAGCCTGTCCATTTAGAGTGTTGTCCTCCGTATCAGTTATATTATTAAACACACCTAACCACACCCTTATCCGATGAGCGAAGAAACCCTAGTCAGACCGGCCGATGAAGAAGGCTACATCATCGCTTGGAGAGCCAAGTATCAATTCGAGACCGGGCAACTGGACGGCGAAATGACCTATGGCGAGGCGACCCAGAAGTGCGCCGAACTGTGCGCTAAGGAACCCGAGAAAACCTTCTGGCCACAACGGGTCACAAGTGCCGAAGCCTCCTACGGAAAATTCCACAAAGCGCACTGATCCCAGCTTGCCGGACTCGCCGCAGCGACTGTTTTTTGCATTGCTGCCCGATGGGGCCGTGCGTAAACGGTTGCATCAACTGCAGAAAGATCTGGAAAAGGCAGGCGGGCGCCCCGTGCCCGAGGAAAACCTGCATCTGACCCTGTTGTTCCTAGGCAATGTCGAAGCTGACAAGGTGGATGCCGTTCGCGACATCGCCGCGGGCATCGAAGGGAAACGATTTGACCTAGTGCTCGATACCCTCGGGGGATTCCGGCAGAACAATGCCCGTATCCTGTGGGTCGGCCCTTCCGAATCGCCCCCAGCACTCGGGGCCTTGCATCAATCGCTGCGTCGGCAGGTCAGGAAAATCGGCCTGCGCGTCGGAAAGGGGGTCTACCGCCCGCACGTGACCCTGGTTCGCAAGGCCGACCTGCGGAAAAAGTCACCGGAAGATCTGGAACCAGACATCCAGTGGACGGCGCACCGCCTCGCTTTGATTGCGTCGGAACTGCTACCTTCCGGTTCCTGCTATAAAACTCTCTTAGAGAAAAAACTTTCTGAATAAATTGAATTAGATCAGATTACTCTGAAGTCGGTGATTCTGTCTGGCCACATCAGACCGACACTAAAATTTGCCTTTGGCATGGAAGCCTCCTCCGGAGACTTCCAACTGGAATTACTTGCATGCGAACCCGAGATTGCCCTTAGAACTCCAGCATAGCTCGCGCGTAGAGAAAGCGCCCATCGATTCCACCTGGGGCGAAGCGAGGGTACCTGCTTCCACGACCGGTCGCCCCCGGAGAGCGATCCGGGTGTTTGTCTAGAAAATTATCCGAGCCCAGTGTCAAACTGAAGCTGCCAATTTTTCGGGTGACGCTAATATCTGCCAACCCGTAGCCTTTGAAATCGGTCGAATCATACCAAGAATACCAGTCTCCAAAGTAGTTGTAGCGCAGCATGAGGCGCCAGTCGCCCATAGCATGGTTGGCGGTCAAACTGTAACGGGTATCCGGCACACTCTCTTCAATCCGTTTCTTGAGGCTGGCACTGAGATTGCTGGATTTGGTGACTTTGGTATCGGTGCGATTGTAGGAAACCAGAAAATCCGTATCGCCCATATTGCTCTCTACAGAGTATGTCATGACGATGTCGAAACCATCGGTCTTGGTGTCGAAGTCGTTCTCGAAAAACTGGAGTGATGAGAAACTCTTCTTCAATTCATCTACGTCATCTTGGGACACATTGTTCTGGTCATATCGGTCGTAAGTCTTCTGGCAAGCCTTCGCTTTATCGTTATCAGCTTTTTCCATACTAGCCACCAAGGCTTGTCTGGCCATTGCGCCCACCGGACACGTCAAATCGATCGTATCGGACAAGAAAATTCGATCCTCCACGTCAGTTCTGAAATAGTCCACAGTAATGTTCAAGGCATCCAAGTCGAAGACAAACCCCAAGCTAAAACTGTCGGATTCTTCCGAGTCGAGAGTGCGACCTCCGAATTTTCTGGCCGTCGCACTATCCGGGGACACGACCCCGGTCTGAACAGAAACCGGAGGGACTTGTTGCGGATCGAAAATCGTGCTGATCTTCGATGCATTCTGCTGACCTGGCGACGGCGCCCGGAATCCTGTGCCTAGCGAAGCGCGAAAAGCAAGAGGATCCGCCACCTGAACCCGGGTAGAAAGTTTGGCGTTTGTCGTGGTTCCGAAGTCGTCGAAATCCTCCCAGCGAATCGCCCCACCAACCGTCCAGTCCGGCAGGACGTCGGCTTCAAAGTCAATGTAGGTCGCGATGTTTTCACGATCCCATTTGCCAGATGCCATCGGGCTAAAACCAGCGTAGCCATTCGAACCATTCGCAGCTTCATCTTTGTATTCGCCGACTCGCCAAGATTCGACATCACCCGTGGTTACCTCAAATTCCTCCTCACGCCATTCCAAACCACCTGCGATGCTGAGGTCCGAGGCGAGCCCAACATCAGCCATGTATGAGAGATCAATGTTGAGGTTGGTTTCCGTCTGAGTATATTCGCCCACATCAAACGAGGTGGGGCTGTCAGGCCCCCAAGTGGCATTCACCGTGTTGCGGATGAAATAATCGGCCTCATTCTCGCCAACACTGGCACTAATGTCATAGGACAAGCCACTGCCAATCGAATGCGCAACGCCCTTCATACCTACAACCACCGAGTAGTCTGTAACATCGGCCCCAAACCTAGGTTGAAATCCACCCGGGAACCATTCATGAAAAGAAAAGCAACTGTCATCGGCCTTCAACTGTTCATAGATCGTTGGTAGCCCAGAATCTTGAATCGACAAGTCGGTATAGGCGCTGCAACCCATTCCAAAAAGCAAAACTTCGCTAGTGTTCGAATTCTTTACGAACACCCCTCTCCTATTTTTCGGGCTGCGATAGAAAAATCCGGTGTCAACCTCCCGGCTCGCGTAGTTGCCGAAAGCGTAGACCCTCCGGTCCGCATCCAAGTCTATTCCCAAGTTGACAAAGGTCTTGATGTTGTCGTCAATGTCCGGGCTACCCCAGACATGCGCAGGGTCGGCAATGTGAGTGTTACCTGCCGCCTCCATGGCTCTCACATCATTCCGCAGGTCGCTGCGGTCGGTCGGAGAGTCCGAACTGTATTCAAAACTGAAATTGGCGAAGCCGTGCTCGGTCAAGGGCAGACCCACGTTTCCGGATACTCGGATTTTGTCTTCGTCGCCATCCTCTCCGTATGCGCCATAGCGAGCCTCCAAGGTAGCCCCCTCCGAATCGTCCTTGAGAACAAAATTGACCACCCCGGCAATGGCGTCCGAACCGTACTGGGCCGCCGCCCCGTCGCGCAACACTTCCACTTGCTTCAGGGCAATGCCGGGAATCACGGAAACATCCGGGCCTTGGGCGCCATCCGAACGACCGTCCGAGATCCACGTGATGGTTGCGCCGCGATGACGGCGCTTGCCGTTGACCAACACCAGCGTGTGATCCGGAGCCAAACCTCTCATATTGATCGGGTTTTGCAAAGCCGCCTCGTCACGTCCCGGCTGTATGCTCACATGATACGAAGGCACAACCGTACGCAGCATGTAATTCATGTCGCCGGAACCCTGATCCATAAGGCTCTCGCTGTCGATCACATCAATGGGAACCGAGGAGTCCATGACCGAGCGAGGCTGGGCACGGGTTCCAATGACAACCAGTTCCTCGACCTCTTCCTCTTCGGCCAGAACGACTGACGGCCAAGTTCCGGCAAGTAACAAGGACAAGCCGAAAATCGTGGGCAGTGAAATGCTTTTACCTAATCTCATGCTGGGCCTCCCTGATCAGGTTTGACTTTGTATTGTATGACAAGGAGGAAGAGGGACAACAGCCGAGTGGTCAAAACGGCAACACTCTCTCCGCCAAAAACCGTGACACCAGCGCAGGTCTTCCTTCATCACAGAAAACCGATAGCGGCCCTGCATTACAATTGCCGATTGTGCCTTCGGGCAGTGCCATGCGAGGTTGATCTATAAATGCCGGTCATATTGTTCGCGGTGCTGGTGGTCGTAGTTTTCACGCTGCTCGGCACCGGTGTTCACTACTACGAGTACGGAAGCCTGAGCTGGGTCTTTCTCCTGATGGCCTTGTTCCTGTCAACCAACCTGCTGATTGCCGGGTGGGAGATGTGCCTGTTTCTCCGCCGGGATCACATCAAAAGCCGTAGTGAGTATTGGCGCGACCGGCAAAAGGAGACCGGCCGGGCACCCGGCATTGAATTTCTGACTTCCCGGGTCTCCTGGCGGAACATGCTGTCCCCGACGTTCTGGGCGGATGTCTGGGCCGCCTATTCCTTATACGATGACGCCTATACAGACCGGGGTACGTTTGGCTTCAACGCCGACACCGGCAATGGCTTCTTCACGCCGATTCCAACCTTAATCCTGTACGCGGCATTGACGACCGGGTTTATGCCCGCCGTCTACACGGGCATTCTCGGCCTTGCCCTGTTCTGGCAATGGACATACGTCTCCTCGCTCTACTGGGTCAGCTTCCTTATTGCCGGTCGACAGCACCGCATTAGCAAGCGGGAAGTGTACGCGTATGTCTTCTCGCCCAACGCCTTCTGGATCGCACTCCCGATTTTGGGACTGTACATGTCCGCCCGCTTGATCATTGACGGCAACTACAGTGTCCTAGGCTTCTGACAACAGGAGAACATCATGCGAAAGCTCGCCATCGGCCTGCTTAGCCTGTTTCGGAAGGCTTCTCTTTTCGTCTGGAGACTGCGCGGCAAGACGGAGGACGATGTGGCCGCGCAACGGGTTGCCAGCGGCCAATCCTGGAGCGAGTTCTGCGACTCCCTGAAGGCGGCAGGAGCCGCACTGCAGTTCCCGGGGACGCCTCGGGACTCGTTCAATCAAGCGGAAGGCTACCGGTACCTGAGCCGGGTCGCGCGGGCCGGCCTGATGGCTTTCATCGAACACGCTGACGCGAAAGCCCCCGTGCTGCATCGGGTCGTCAACGAAACCACCAAGATCGGTGCAGACAATCCCGACAATTTCTACCAGACAGCCGCGCTGGACGGTCGTTACGAATACAAGATTACTGGACGGCGCAACAGCATCGCCTACCTGAGCTTCGGCACCCAGTCCGGTCACTATGGTGAAGGCGGCGGCCTGCCTCCCACCGGGCACATCGAGTCCGACCAGATCGAAATGGACGAAGACGGGCGCTTCGAACTGATCCTCAGCAGCAAGCCGCAGGACGGAAACTGGCTCCCGATGGCCCCCGAGACCGGCACCCTGGTGGTACGCCAGACTTTCCTCGACCGGGATGCGGAGATTCCAGCGGAATTAAGTATCGAGCGAATTAACTGCCCCAAGCACGAGCTCCGCCCTTCTCCCCTCACTCCCCTGAAACTGGACAAAGGATTGAAAAAAGTCGGGGCGTTGACTGCCGGTGCACCTCTATTGTTCTCCAAGTGGGCACGCGATTTCCAGAAACACAGTAATGAACTGCCGCAATTCGACCCGGAGGTGTCACTGGCCGCTGGGGGCGATCCCAACATCACCTACTACCACAGCCATTGGGCCATTGGGCAGGATGAGGCCCTCGTGATAGAAGTCACGCCACCGGAATGCGAATACTGGAACTTTCAATTGAACAATTACTGGATGGAGTCCCTGGACTATCGGCATCACCGAATTCACATTAATAAACACCTCGCCCATTACGAAGACGACCATTCCGTGCGACTGATCGTGGCGCACAAGGACCCCGGACACCCCAACTGGATCGAAACCGCCGGACACACCTCCGGCACCATGTGCTTCCGGTGGGTACGAGCCAAGGAATCTCCGCAGCCAAAAACCCGGCTGGTCAAGTTGAGCAGCCTGCGGGGTTGACCGCGTACGAGGCACGGCCATGGCCAAAACGGACTTCACGACGTCCACGGACTACGAGCACCCCTATCGCCCCCTTCCGATCCGGGTTTTCAACTCTATCGGAAAGTCGGCCAGACTGTCTGGCCCTCTGGATGTCGAGAGACTCCTTGATGCCGCAAGACGGAAGACCGGGTTGTCGGATTTTGGCGGCGATGGACACCTCCAGGCCCTGGAGGTTCTCGTGAAATCGGCCAATGAAGAAGCCGACCTGACCCCGACAGGCCGGCTAATACAGAAATTCCGGCTCACCGGCGTGCTGGTTCAGCGTCTTCGGATCGAAGCGTTGCTCAAGAAGCATACGGAGATTGAGGACATCGGCCTCGGCACCATCGTCATGGTCGCCGGACTACCGCGCAGCGGAACCACGTTGCTGCATCGTCTGCTGCACTCCAATCCTGATATCCGGGGCGTATCCGGCGTGGAAGCACTGGAGCCGGTGCCGGCAGGCGGCGCGAGAAGGCATGAAGCGACCGCCCGCAAACTGCGCGCGGTTCTCGCGAAACATGCGATTTCCTATTTGTCGCCACAGTTCGCAGCCATTCATCCGATCGACCCCAGCGAGCCGGAAGAAGACGTCATGCTGCTCGACCTGAATTTCATGAGCCAAGCCCCGGAAGCCATCATGCACGTCCCGTCTTATTCCGGCTGGCTGGAAGATCAGGATCATACGCAGACCTACAAATATTTCCGCAAGATCGTGAAGATCCTGTGCTGGCAGTGCCCCAGCAAAAACTGGGTACTGAAGACGCCGCACCACATGGAGTATCTCGACGTGTTCCTGAAGGTCTTCCCGAATGCGACGGTCGTGCAGACCCATCGGGACCCGCGGAAGACATTGCCTTCCTTCTGCAGCATGGTGGCCCACAACCGCGCCATTTTCAGCGACTGCGTGGATCCGAGGGAAATCGCCCGGCACTGGATCCGGAAAACGCGCCGGATGGTCGAACTGACCATGGAAGTCCGGGCCGGAGCGGATACCGACCGGTTTGTCGACGTGTCGTATTACGATTTAATAAAAGACCCTCTTGGCCAGCTTCGGCAAGTCCATCGAAAGGCGGGGATCGACTTTGATGACGAAGCGACGCAGATTGCTGAAAAATATGTGAATAGAAACCCGAAAAACCGCTTCGGCAAACATGTCTACCAGCTAAGCGACTTCGGGTTGGACGAGAAAACGATCGAGGAGAATTTCTCCTCGTACCGGGCAAAACACGAGATTCCATTCGAGTAGACCCAGGGGCTCGCATGCGACAGGAAACTCGGCAGATCGGCGACGGCACTTTCGCCAGCGCCGTCATCAGTGCCATTCGGGATCTCGGGAAACCAAAAGCATCGGGAATCAACCCGGTGCCGGACGGTATCCGGATCGATGGCAAAACCTGCCTGGTGACCGGGGCCAACAGCGGCCTGGGCAGGGCCGCCGCAATCGAACTCGCAAGGCGGGGCGGGAACATGATCCTGGCCTGCCGGCCCGGGCACGTTGACACCTGCGATGAAATCAAGCGGCTATCCGGCTCCGAAACCGTGGAAATGATGGGAGTAGATTTCGCCGATCTCGAATCCGTGCACCGTTTCTGCGACCGCCTGAGCCAGCGTGAGGTTCGCATCGACATCGCGCTGATGAACGCCGGATTGATGCCGCGCAGGGCGATAAAGACCCCGCAAGGGTATGAAGTGATGTTCGCGGTCCATTTCCTGTCCAATCGGGTGATGGTCGACCGATGGCTGCAAGACGGGGTGCTCCGCCCTGCCAGCCAAACCGGCAAGATCCCGCGCATCATCTTTGTTTCCTCCGAGTCGCACCGGTCTTCCCATGCCATCGATTTCGAGCGCTTCGGTGCATTCGCCGATTACGGTATGAAAGAGGGCTTGAAACACTATGGTCTGAGCAAACTGATCCTGTGCACGTTCGCCACCGAGCTTTCCCGGCGCCTCAACCTCGGCAACAACGTGGAGGTCGCAGTGCACGCGATATGCCCCGGAGGGGTTGCCACCAATATCACCAGAGATGCACCCCTGCTGCTGAAACCGATTATCAACCCGGCGTTGAGGCTGCTCTTCCAGACTCCGGAAAAAGCCATCGGGCCTGCCATTTACCTGTGCTGCGCGGAAGCGGCGGACAAGGCCTCGGGAATGTACCTGCACTTGATGCAAAGGAAATCCTTCTCGCCGGCCGCCTCGGATCCGAAAAACGGACTCCGGCTGTGGGAAGCCAGCCAGGTTTTAGTGGCAAAATCGCGAGAATCCGTCTGACTCTTCCGTCGAAACATGCCAAACGCACTCTCTAAAACCGCCAGGCACGTGTGGGGCCTTCTCACCCCGAAACCGATGGCAGAAAAGGTCGACATGTCCGGTCGGAACGTCATCGTGACTGGCGCAAGTCCCCATTCCCTCGGCTATGAAACCGCCAGAATCCTTGCAAGTTGGGGTGCATCGGTCGTCGCCACCAGTCGGCGGCATGTCACAGCGGCGGAAAAGTGCCTGAAGGACGACCTGCGCAAGAACGGCGTCGACGAGAACAATATCGCGGTCCGCCCGTTGGACCTGTGCGACAGTGACAGCGTCAGTGATTTTGCAACGTGGTACCGGGAAAACTATGACGGAAAACTGCATGTACTGGTCAACAACGCGGGCATTTTGAAGGACGTCCTCAATCCATGGAAAAAGATACCCCTGACCGAGGACGGCTTCGAGATCCACTGGCGCACCAACTATCTCGGAGCCTTCCATCTGACGAGCCTGCTGTTGCCGCTCCTGAAGCAAAGCGGGCTGGAAAGCGGCGATGCGCGGGTCGTCAACGTATCTTCCCACCTGCACGACCAGGGCAGGAACGAGGATCTGTTCAACGACGAGAAAATCTATCATTCCTTGAGCGCGTACGGACGATCAAAGCTGGCGATGGTTCACTTTTCGCGCGAGATCGAAAGGCGGTTCGCAGAAGACTACAACCTGCACTCGATGGCCGTGCATCCGGGCTCCGTCGACACCAACATGACGCGGGTGGAGATGCCGGAAGGAAAGATCGGAAACGCCTGGCGCTGGATCGGTTCCGCGATGGCACCCCTGATCATGCTGCACCGAACGCATGGCGCGCAAACCACTGTGATGTGCGCCAGCCAGTCTCCCCTGCAAGGCGGACAGTATTATGTGCGTTGCGAGATCGCGGAATCGACCGACGAAAGCAAGGACGAGATCGTATCGAAGCAGTTATGGGAACAATCGGAAGCATGGGTTGAAACGCTCAAGAAGCCCGACGGAGGCAAGCATGAGTCAATTTGAAGTCCGCACCGACCCCATTCAGATCGACGCGCCCATCGACCTTGTCTGGGATGTCTTGACCGAAGTCGAGAAATACGGAGAGTGGAATCCGTTCACGCCACAGGCTCAAACGGATTTCAAGATCGGGTCTCCCGCGCACCTGCGGGTCCGGATGGGCCCGACCAAGATGAAGATCACCGAAACCGTGTGCGCGTTCGAAAAGCCCCAGCTGATTGCCTGGACCAAGACGTTCGGAGCCCGCTGGTTCCTGGTTGCGGTGCGGCGGCAAATCCTGGAGCCGGTGGGTGACACCCGTTGCACCTATCACAACACGGATCAACTGACCGGCTTGATGGCTCCGGTCGTCTTGCTGCTGAACGGGGGCTACATGCGCCGTGGCTTCAACGACGTGGCGGAAGGATTGAAACATTATGCGGAAGCGATGTATGAACGAAAGGGAGCCGAAGAGGCTCCTCATCCCTGAAACCGGTTGTAATGATTGCGGGGGCCGCAAACCCCAAAACCGATATTTGTTCGAAGCCCCGGTTCAGAACAGCTAGACCCTTTGACCCGGAGCCGTCATGCGGGATCCTCCCGGTCGGTTGCCCTAATCCTGCGGCAGGCTTTCGTCCGGTCCCGTTCCGAAATGATCCGCAAACATGTATCGATACAGATCAATGATCAATTCCTGTTCGTGCTCCTCCAGCCAGCACCGGGCGCTAGGGGTGAGCAACATCGTGCGGCATGGTTCGTCTGCAACCACCGTCGTCTTGGCGTCCACCGTCGGGTCGGCAAGCCAAATTACATCGCCGGGACTGCACTGGCGGAGCCGCATGCCTGCGGAATCGTGAACGGAAGCGCGGCCCGATAACAGCAATTGCAGGCCTTCGCATGGGATGTCCGGGCCCGCAAGAACCTCCTCAGCGGCATAGTCCCGGGAAGTCAGCCACGGCCGAAGCGCCTCGATGAGATCCTCGAAGCGAACTTGCCGCTCCAGTTGGCGCTCCAGATCCTCGGAGGCTCGCTCCAGCAGCGAAGTTCGTCTCTGCTCCACCATGGCCGCATCCGCCCTCCATGCCGCGATGATAAGTTCTTCGCAACGCTCCAAGCCGAGATCGGCGTCCGACTCCAGCCACAATTTCGCAAATACCGCAGGAGCCACGTTCCGCTCCAGGCCGAACCGAAGCTTCTCGGACAGGCCGCTCAAAACCACCTGCACGCCCGCCGCGTTCGCGCGCCGCACGGACCGCGCCACGACGTTCACCGCCGAAAAATCGAATCCGGAGACATGGCTGAAGTCGATCATCAGGCAGGAAGCCCGTGACGGACCCTTTAGGGACTTCTTGAGACGGTCCGCCAAGGTGCCCACGCTGCCGAAGAAGATGTATCCCTGAAGCTGGTACGCCTGCACCCGGTCGCCCTCCGCCAGGAGGATGGCGCGGTCGGGAATGGAACGGGCCTTGTTGCTCCGGCGCTCGCGCACGGTGAAGTGCGAGGCAATCGGATTCACGCGGCTGAGGCGCACGGCGAAGAACACGAGGGTGGCCACCGCGCCGGCGCCCATGCCCTCAAGCAGACCGAAGAAGACGATGACGACGAAGATCAGGAGGAGGATGGCGTATTCCGACCCGGGCAGGCGTCTGCGGTTTCTCACCAGCCCCTCGTCCAGCATGCCGAGGCCGACGAAGACCAGCATGGCACCGACGAACGCGGTCGGCACCCATTCCAGCATGCCGTCGCCCAGCAGAAGCACCGCCCCGACGACGCAGGCCGCGATCACCCCGGTCAGCCGGGTGGTAGCGTGGAACAGCTTGCTGCGGAGCGATGCAGGGACAATCACCGTCGCCGCCATCCCCCCGCCAAGCCCGGCGACGATGCTGGCCACGCCCGTCGTCTGGAACTCACGGTCCCAGACCAGGTCCACATCCGTGGCGACTTCCAGCCCGGCGATATTCATGATGACGCAGACCAGGACGATCGCGACCAGCGTCAGCATGTTCGGCAACTGCCCGGCGATCGCGGACCAATCCACGTGCGCGAGATCGGTCGGCCACACGGCCGGCCATAGACTTCCCTCGGCCGTACTCGTGAGCAGGAGCCCTGCCGCCCTAGCCTCGTCCCCGGAAAGACCAAGGACGGAAAGCGCGAGATGGTAGGCACCAATCGTGAGTACAACACTCATCGGCAGAATCAAGGGATTTTTCCAGCGCCTTATGGCACCATACAAGGCGATCCCGTAGGCGAGGCCTGGCAGCCACGTCCACAGCGTGGTCGGCTCCAGAAGCGCTGACGCCGTTCTCCCATCCGAACTCGCACTCATCAGAGACATGGCTGCCAAACAGACAGCCCCTCCGATGCCAGCCACGAATCCCCCCGCCACCGGATACGGAATGAAACGCAACAAGTTGGCGAGCCGGAACCGTCCGATCAGGAGACAGCACACCCCCGTCGCGACGGCGCTGATGATCAGCGCACACACCGTGGTCACAAAGAGCTTCTCGGCATCCACTTCCATCGTCGCCGCAATGGTCGCCATCACGAACACGGGCAGGGAGGACAGGCCTGCGATGGCGCCCCGGTACCCTCCCAAAAGCGCGAAGATCAGGCATGCGGCAAAGTTTCCGAACAGCACCAAGCCGACGCCCTGGGAAGAATGCGGAGCCAAGGCTCCAGAGAAGATGAAAGTCCCATAGGCCACCTGAATGGCCAACAAGGCGAGACCCGAGCTGATTCCGACCGACACCGCCGGAAGCAGTACCGAGGATGGAATCTCGGCCCGAAGTCCGTCGGCAAGGTGTCGCAGTGGCGATTTCATCCTATGGGCTTTGCCGCGTCAGCGGTGACATCGGGAAACTATGTATTGGGATGGATTGTAACCTGCACCGCTACCGGCAATCGGCAGGAGTAAGGACTGGCTTCCAGCGATGCAAACGAAAGGCTGAAACACTGTGCGGAAGCGCCACATAAACGAAAGGGAGCCGAAAAGGCTCCCCATTCATAAAACTGGTTGCGCTGGTTGCGGGGGCAGGATTTGAACCTGCGACCTTCGGGTTATGAGCCCGACGAGCTACCAGGCTGCTCCACCCCGCATCGCTTGGTCAGAATTTGATTTTAACATATAGCCTACAATCACTTGGACACGTACCCCGAACCCATGTCCACCTCTCTCGTCTATACCGTCGCCGAAATCAACCAGCAGGTCCGAACGCTCTTGCTGGAAAACTTTTCGGAAGTCATCGTGCGCGGGGAGATCAGCGGCCTGAAGCAATACGCTTCCGGCCACTGGTACTTCACCCTGAAGGACCCGGACTCGGAAATTCGCTGCGCCATGTTCCGCAACCGGAACCAGCGGGTCTCGTTCGTGCCCCAAGACGGAGACGCCGTCCGAGTGCGGGCCCGGGTCGATCTTTATGTGCAGCGAGGCAGTTACCAACTAGTCATCGAAGACATGGAACCGGAGGGCCGCGGCGAATTGTTGCGGCGTCTGGAGGAATTGAAGGCTCGGCTCAGAGACGAAGGGCTGTTCGACCTGCAACGGAAGCAGGCCCTGCCCCCCTACCCCATGATGATCGGCGTAATCACCTCGGCCGACGGTGCGGCGTTGCGGGACGTGGCGCGAACCCTGCGGCGGCGCTGGCCAGTCGCCCGGCTGTGCGTCTACCCGTCGCGAGTCCAAGGAGAAGAGGCTCCGGCCTCGCTGGTCGAAGCCCTCGCTCTCGCTTCCCGGGATAACCGTTGCGATGTGTTGATCCTGGCACGCGGAGGCGGCAGTTTTGAAGACCTTCTGGCTTTCAGCGATGAGACGGTCGTGCGGGCGGTCGCCGCCTGCCCGATTCCGCTGATTTCCGGAATCGGTCACGAGACCGACACTTCCCTGGTCGATTTCGCTGCCGACGTCCGGGCAGCCACCCCGACTGCGGCAGCGGAACAAGCAAGCCCGGATGCGACCGCGCTCAAACGGCAAGGTCTGAGATTGCTTGGGCGACTCCATAGTTTTCTCGGCCTTCGCCTGAAACAGGTTCATAGAGAACTAGACACTCAAGACCATCGACTTGAGTTGGCCCACCCGGCCGCCCGAATCAGGGGACACCAGCAGCGACTGGATGAGACATCCGAGCGCCTGGTCCAAATGCTCCACCAACGCATGGAGCGACGGCAGCACCAGTTGGCCCTGTCCCACCGCCGCCTGCTCGCCTGCTCGCCAAAACCGCGTCTGGCCAGATTGGAACAGGCAGTCCAGCAATGCCGATGGCGAATCAATGCGGCAACGCAGAACTTGCACCAGACCTTGCGCACCCGACTGGAGCAAGCAAGCGGAACCCTTGAAGCAGTCAGTCCGCTGCGTACCCTTGAACGCGGCTATGCGATCGCGACCCTGAAGACCCCATCCGGGCCTGAATTGATTCGGAAGACCGGCCAAACTCGTGTCGGTGATACTTTCGACCTGCAGGTTTCTGACGGCTCGATTTCGGCGGAGGTGACCGAAACCTAATAGAAACCGAGGAAAGACCCGGTTGATCCCGGACCGCATCCGATGCGTCCAAGCGGGCCAATTGACAGACCGCAGGCACTGGATACAATTTGCGACGAGGCTATCACGCCGTCAGCGGGGGGGCGTGCTTGTCCTCGAATTTCCTGCGAAATCCATATAGATCGAAGTGCTGGAGCAATCATCCCGGAATAGTAGCCCGTTGCTTGGAGTGCTTCGAGGCGAGGGAGTCGGCCCCGAGGTCGTCGATGCCGCCCTGGAAGTCCTGAAGGGGCTGCGCGATCCTTTTGGGCTCGAGGTCGAGATCGAATTCGGCGGGCCGATCGGTACTGAGGCTTATGCTCTCGGAGGGAACGATCTTCTTCCCGAGGTGGAGGATTTCTGCCGCGGGATCTTCAAGCGCAAGGGATCCGTGCTCGCCGGAGCGGGAGGGGGCCGCTTCGTGTACGACCTTCGCGATCGCTTCCAGTTGTTCTACAAGTTGAGTCCTATTCTGAGCTATCCGGAATTGCGGGGAGTGCGACGACTGAAAGGGGAATTCTCCGACGATGTGGATGTTCTGGTCATCAGGGAAAACCTCGGCGGTCTGTACCAGGGGAAGTCACGTGAAACGAAGGGGGGGCCGAGTACCGCGGGAGTGGAGCACACCTTTTCGTCCACGGAAAGGCAGGTTGCGGCTGTTCTGAAAGTTGCCCGCTCTTTCGCCGAATCCCGCTCGGGACATCTCGCCGTCGTGATCAAGAACTCGGGGCTTCCCGAGTTGGGCGCATTGTGGAAGCGCATGGCGAAGGCGGTGGCTGGGGGAAACGGCATCGAGTGCGAAATCCTGGACGTCGATTACGCGGTCTACCGGCTCATGGAGCAAGCCGGCGCCTTCGACGTGATCGTCGCTCCCAACTGTTGGGGGGACATCCTGTCCGACCTAGCCGGCGTGTTTGGCGGCTCCCGGGGGCTGACCTTCGGGGCGAGCTATTCGGAGGAAGGACATGCCGTCTATCAGACCAACCATGGCGCCGCACACGACATCGCGGGGCTCGGCCGGGCCAACCCTGTCGGACAGATTTTCTCCACCGCCATGTGGCTGGGCGAAAGCCTGGGCAAGAAGAAGGAGGCGGCTAGCATTGTCGAGTCCGTGCGCGAGGCTTGGCGGCAAGGCTGGCGCACTGAAGATGTTGCGGAACCCGGATGCAAGATCTCTTCGACCGGGGAGTTTGCCGAGATAGTCGTCGGCTGCCTCAGGGATCGCGTCGACAGGGAGGCATGCGTTTGAGCCGGGTCCTGGTTCTGGTAGACCTGCAGGACGATTTTCTTTCCGCGGAAGGTCTCGTGCCCCATCGCGAAAAACTCGTCGAAGCGGCGGGAAGGTTGCTGGACGACTGCCGGTCGAAGGGGGTTCCCGTGGTGCACGTGTGGACCACGATCGACCGGGAACGGGACAACCGGATGCCTCATTGGAAAGAGTCGGGGACCTGGAAGTGCGTGAGAGGAACGCCCGGGCACGAACCTCCGGAACGCCTGCGGCCGAAGAAAGGCGAACGCATCGTCCACAAGTCCTTCCACAGTGCGTTCTCCGTGCCGGAGTTCGACGCCAGTCTGGGCGAACTTGGCGTCAACGGAATGCTTCTCGCGGGGGTGCACCTGCACGCTTGCATCCGGGCCACGGCGCTCGACGCCTATGCACGGGGACTGGAGGTTGCCATTGCGCGGGAGGCTTGCGGTTCCGACGACCCGGCGCATGCCTCGGTCACCAAGGAGTTCCTAGAGTTCTGCGGAATCAATTTTTGTCGGGGCGTTGAATACGAGGCATAGGCCGAAAGGGCTGGCGAGCCACGAGAGACTTGACCGCCAACATTTACCGATTCACCGACCAAATCCATATGGGTGGCTTTCGTTCAGCCGGGACAGGCACCAACCAAGTTTCCTTTGAATTAGGTTCCATGTAGTTAAAATAGTTGTTTTCAGTTCTTTAATTTAATGTCCGAGCCGGAAACTCCGCCGAAAACCCACTTCATCCGGCGAATCATCGAAGAAGACCTAGGCTCCGGCAAATGTTCGCGAGTTGTGACCCGGTTCCCCCCCGAGCCGAACGGATACCTGCATATCGGCCACGCCAAGTCCATCTGCCTGAACTTCGACATGGCGGAATCCTTCGGCGGCCACTGCAACCTGCGCTTCGACGACACCAATCCCGAAAAGGAAGAGGCCGAATACGCCTACGCGATTGAAGAAGACGTGCGTTGGCTGGGCTATGAATGGCGCAACCTGTGCCATGCCTCGGACTATTTCGATCAGCTGCACGGCTACGCGGTCGATCTAATCCGTAACGGGCATGCCTATGTCGACAGCCAAGACAGCGAAACCATCCGGGAGACCCGAGGCACGCTGACCGAGCCGGGTACCGACAGCCCGTACCGCAACCGCAGCATCGAGGAGAACCTAGACCTGTTCGCCCGCATGCGGGCCGGCGAATTCCCCGAAGGATCGCACGTATTGCGCGCGCGCATTAGCATGGATGCCGACAACATCAACATGCGTGACCCGGTGTTGTATCGCATCCGCCGCCAGCGGCATCATCGCACCGGAAACGCCTGGTCGATCTATCCCATGTACGACTTCACCCACTGCCTGTCCGATTCGCTGGAGGGTATCACCCATTCCCTGTGCACGCTTGAATTCGAAGATCACCGCCTGCTTTACGACTGGATTCTCGACCATCTGGATGTGCCCTGCCATCCGCAGCAAATTGAATTCTCCCGCCTGTCGCTGGAGTACACCGTGGTTAGCAAGCGCCTGCTGCAGCGCCTGGTCCAGAATGGACATGTGGACGGCTGGGACGACCCGCGACTGCCGACCCTGCGCAGCCTCCGCCGCCGGGGCTATACTCCCGAATCGATCCGGAATTTCTGTCACGCCATCGGCGTCACCAAGAAAGACAGCCGCATTTCCATGGGCGTGCTGGAAGACAGCATCCGGGACGTCCTGAATGCCCAGGCGCCCCGCTTGATGGCGGTCCTGGACCCGATCCGGGTCGTCTTGACCAACTACCCCGAGGGCCAGACCGAAATGCTGGAGGCTCCGAACCACCCGAACGATCCCTCCATGGGCACCCGCCAAGTGCCATTCAGCCGCGAACTGTACATCGAACGATCCGACTTTATGGAGGATCCGCCGAAGAAATTCTTCCGTCTCGCGCCAGGCCGGGAGGTCCGCCTGCGCTACGCCTATTTCATCACCTGCCAAGAAGTGGAGCGGAATGCCGCCGGCGACATCGTCGCCCTGCACTGCACCTACGATCCGGAGACGCGCGGCGGGGACGCGCCGGACGGACGCAAAGTGCGCGGGACCCTGCACTGGGTGTCGGTCGAACAGGCCATCCCTGCTGAAGTTCGTCTTTACGATCGCCTGTTCAAGGTGCCGGATCCGGCCGCTGAACCCGACCTGATCACCACACTCAACGAGGATTCCCGCATCGATATGCAGGAGTGCCAGGTCGAACCGGAGATTCGCCGCCTACCGACGCGGGCCCGCATCCAGTTCGAGAGGCAGGGATATTTTTGCCAAGACACGGAATCTGCACCGGACCGGTTGATTTTCAACCGTACGGTGAGCCTGCGCGACACTTGGGAGAAAATCCGCCAGCGATCCTGAGCGACCGCCTCCGGTTCAATCGAACTCCGTATCTTTCCAGCGGCGGATTTCTCCGAACACTTCGTATTCCGCCAAATCCGTCCGGTCCAAGCGGCGTTGCGCCGCCATCACTACCGCAGGCGCATCGAAGCGCAGGAACGGGTTGCATTTCTTTTCCAAGCCAAGAGTAGAAGGCACCGTAGGCGTCCCCGCCTCCCGCATCGTCATAGCTTCCGCCTGGTAGGATTTCAGGTCTTCATTGTCGGGTTCGACCCAGAGGGCAAACTCCACGTTATCCAGCGTGTATTCATGCGCGCAATACACCCGGGTCTCTTCCGGCAAGCGACGAATCTTGGACAAGGAGGAATGCATCTGTTCCGGGGTTCCCTCGAACAGGCGCCCGCAACCGCACACGAACACCGTATCGCCGCAGTAGAGATCGCCACCCCCGTAGTAGGCAATGTGGCTGCGCGTGTGCCCCGGCACCTCCAGAACCTCGAACGTGCCGAGCCCCAGCGCCTCAAGGCTCACTGTCATTCCTTCAGAGACCCGGAAGTCGGCCGGGATTCTCGGGTCCTCGGGTCCGAACACTTGGACATTCGGCCAGGCCGACCGCAACTCGGCCACACCGCCGATGTGATCCGCGTGGTGATGGGTGATCAGGATCGTGGACAGTTCCAGTTGCCGGGATTCAAGGGCTTCCATCACGGGCCCGGCATCCCCCGGATCCACGAGCACGCCCTTCCCGCGACTGGACAGCAGCCACAGATAGTTGTCCTGAAATGCTGGAATTGCCTCAGCCGGCATCGGCGGGGCGCCCGCCGTTCTTGGCGGCGGGCTTGTCAGAAAAATTGCAGTGAAGCGGGATCAGTTCGAATCCGATTCGCCGAACCAGACCCACGGGCTTTCCTTGGCTACGGCGAAGAAGATCGCGACCCCGACCACGATGATGGTCAAAAGCGAAATTGCCGCACCGAGGCTCCACAGCGGATCGTGCATGTGGTTCGGGAAGCCGAACCAATTCATCGCCATCACTCCGGCGGCAATCCACACGCCCATGCAAATAATGCCAATTACTTCCTTGAGCCGCATCGTTTTCTCCTCAGGTCAGTGAGCCGAAAGGCATTTTACATCAAGTGCCCGGGCGCCCGCCCGGCATGGAACTGGCGTCCAAGAACTTGTCGAAGAAGATCTGATCGCCGCTCATGCCTTCGGCCTTGAGTACTTCAACAGCGGCGTCGATCATTGGGGGAGGGCCACACAAATAGCCCTGACAGGCGGCCATATCGAACGTCTTCGGCTCGACATAGGCCTCCTTGAGATAGTCGGTCACCAGCCCGCGCGGACCAGCCCAGTCACTGTCTTCGGGTTCCATGTTCAGAACCTCGACATATTCGAATTTGTAGTCGGGGTGCCACTGGCGGCGGATCGCTCCCATCGCCTCCTCCCCGTACAGGTCCTGCTGGGTCCGCGCACCGAACAGGAACAGTGCGTCGCGTTCCACCTGGTCGAGTACAGCCTGCTCCAGCACTGCCCTGATTGCGCTCATGCCGGATCCCCCAGCGATGCAGATCATGGGCCCGGACTCCGGGTGGTAGCGGAACCCCCCGTACGGCAGCGAAACCTTCAGATCGGTCCCGGTGCGATCCTCGGCGAACAGCCACTCCGTGAACTCCCCGCCCGGCACCTTCCGGATATAGAACGAAATTTCCTCTCCCTGTTCGTTGCTCGGCGCCTTGGCGAACGAATAGGAACGCGGCACGCTCAGGCCGTCGTAACTCAATTCCGCGTACTGCCCGGCCACCCCGGCACGTTGCAGATCCGGCACCTGTACGGTCAGTTCGACGATGTCATGCGTCAGCGCAACTATCCGGGTGATGGTGCCCTCGTAGTGGGCCACCGCCGCCTGGGGCTCTTCGGAGGTCAGTTCGACCTCAACCTCGATGTCGCTGCGCAATTCGCTCTGACAGGCGAGCACCCAGCCTTCTTTCAGTTCAGCAGGTGTCAGAACAGTTTCGAAATCGGTCCGGGCCTTGATCTTGCCGGAAGTGATCCGGCAGCGGCAAGTGCTGCAATTCCCCTGCCGGCAGTCGTGCGGCCATGCGAAGCCCGCTTCCAGCGCAGCTGAAAGCAGGTCTTGACCAGCTTGAACCGTCAGCGGGGACGGGCCATCATTGATTCGGGCCTGACGATCCCGTTTCCCGCCAAATAAGCCCCACAGCATTGGCCTGTCCGTCCGTCTCCGCAGACTTTGTCAGGCCGGGCGCAAGGCGATAATCGCCCGTATCAGAGAACGTTGATCGCGACGTTACGCAACGTGCCGGAATCCATGTCCGCCTTGGTCGGCAATACGTCGAACGGAGACAACTTCTCCTTGCTGGTGCTGGGATGCGACTTGACCGCGTCCCACCAGCTCTTGACCGCACCGCGTGAATCCACCAAGTCCGAAGCTCCGGAATTCACCAGCATGTTGGTGCAGGCACTCCAGTGGATGTCGGCCAGGGTGAACTCTCCGCAGATGAAGCCGCCCTGCTTGGGCGGAGACTGCAGACGCTGCTCCAGAAGATCATACAGCTTGGTCAGCTGGTCGCGATCGCCGCCATCGGCGCCTGCCGCAGGCTGAGCGTAAAAGACCACGATATACGCCCACTGGTACATCTGCGCCCGGAGTACGCCGTTGCGCGGAACCAGCGAGGGGCCGAACCCCTTGTCGTCCAGATAGGACATGATCGCAATCGTGCCGTACACGACGTTGTCCAGGTCTTTGAGCACCGGGGCACTCCCCAGCGGAGACATGGACAGGACGTCTTCGGGTCCTTGGATTACGTGTGCCTCGATATCGACACCCTTCTCGCCCGCCGTCTGCAAACACTTCGCGGTGTTGATGCAACTCGGGTGGCCGAAGAGGTTCATGGCATTTGCGAGCTTGTCGCCAATCATAATTGCCCCCTTCTCAGGTATTTGAAGTTATTAGTTATTCTTGTATTTTCAGGGCTCCGGATGGGCATTGCGCGACCACGTCCCGCACCTTATCCTCCGGTGCCGCGGTCACATCAATCTTGAACTGTCCATCTTCGACCTTGAAAACTTCAGGTGCGCCTGCCACGCACTTTCCGGCGTGGATGCAGACGTTTTCATCCCAGGTAACTTGCATTGTTCGATTCTCCTGCCAGTGAGATTTTTATTATTACGGATTGATGCCGGTGACCCGATCCTCATCCGTGTCGCTTAATGTTATCACAGGGAATCACTCCCCCGGCTGCGGCTGCGGTACTTCTTTCATAGTCAGTTTGACCCGGCCGAGCTTGTCGACGTCCAGCACCTTGACGTTGACCGTCTGCCCTTCGGACAGTTCTGCTTCCACGCTCTCGATGCGATACTCCGCAATCTGCGAGATATGCACCAGGCCGTCCTTGCCGGGCTTGAGGTTGACGAACGCGCCGAAATTCACGATCTTCACCACCTTGCCGGTGTAGACCTGGCCAATCTCCGCCTCGCCGGTCAGCGCAGTCATTCGCCTGCCTGCGGCTGCTGCACTTCTTTCATAGTCAGTTTGACCCGGCCGAGCTTGTCGACGTCCAGCACCTTGACGTTGACCGTCTGCCCTTCGGACAGTTCTGCTTCCACGCTCTCGATGCGATACTCCGCAATCTGCGAGATATGCACCAGGCCGTCCTTGCCGGGCTTGAGGTTGACGAACGCGCCGAAATTCACGATCTTCACCACCTTGCCGGTGTAGACCTGGCCAATCTCCGCCTCGCCGGTCAGCGCAGTCATTCGCCTGCCTGCGGCTGCTGCACTTCTTTCATAGTCAGTTTGACCCGGCCGAGCTTGTCGACGTCCAGCACCTTGACGTTGACCGTCTGCCCTTCGGACAGTTCTGCTTCCACGCTCTCGATGCGATACTCCGCAATCTGCGAGATATGCACCAGGCCGTCCTTGCCCGGCTTGAGGCCGACGAACGCGCCGAAGTCCATGATCCGGACTACCTTGCCAGTGTAGATCTTGCCGATCTCCACCTCGCTGGTCAGCAACTCGATGCGCTCGCGCGCATCCTCGGCGGCCGCGCTGTCGGTCGAGGCGATCCGCACCAAGCCGTCGTCGTCGATGTCGATCGTGGTTCCAGTCTCCTCGGTGAGGGCTCGGATAGTTGCCCCACCCTTGCCGATCACGTCCCGGATCTTCTCCGGGTTGATGCGCAGGGTCAGGAAGCGTGGCGCATAATCCGACATCGTCTCCCGCGGGGATGCCAGAGCCTTGTCCATCTCGTCAAGGATGTGCAACCGGCCGGCCCGCGCCTGGGACAGGGCCTGTTCCATGATCTCGCGCGTGATGCCGTCGATCTTGATGTCCATCTGCAGCGCGGTGATGCCCTCGCGAGTGCCCGCCACCTTGAAGTCCATGTCACCCAGGTGATCCTCGTCGCCCAGGATGTCGCTAAGCACGGCGAACTCGTCGCCTTCCTTGATCAGGCCCATGGCGATGCCCGCCACCGCGGCCTTGATCGGTACACCGGCATCCATCAGCGACAGGCTGCTGCCGCAGACCGTGGCCATGGAGCTCGATCCGTTCGACTCGGTGATCTCGGACACCACGCGGAGGACATAGGGAAATTCCTCCGGATCCGGCATCACAGCCATCATGCCCCGCTTCGCCAGCTTGCCGTGCCCGATCTCGCGTCGCTTCGGCGCCAGCATCATGCTGACCTCCCCGACCGAAAACGGCGGGAAGTTGTAGTGCAGCAGGAACGGGTCGCGGTATTCGCCTTCCAGAGCGTCGATGATCTGCGCGTCGCGGGTCGTGCCCAGCGTGGTCATTACCATCGCCTGGGTCTCGCCGCGAGTGAACAGGGCACTGCCGTGCGTGCGCGGAAACAGTCCGGTGCGGACCGAAATCTGTCGCACGTCGGCGCGCCCGCGCCCGTCGATGCGCGATTCCCCGGACAGGACGCGCTGGCGAACGATTGATTTCTCCAAACTCTTGAAGGCGTTCTTGACTGCGCCTTCGTCCCGGCCTTCCTCTTCGGAGACCAGCTGTTCCACGGCACTCTCCCGAATCTCCGAAACCCGGTCGAGACGTTCCACTTTCTCCGCAATCTGGTAGGCCGCAGCCAGATCTTCCTGGCACAACCCATCCATCCGGGTAGCGAGGTCCTCGTCGGTCTCCGGCGGCATCCAACCCCACTCGGGAGGATTCACGGCATCGCGCAATTTCTCGATGGCATCGATCGCCACCTGCATCTGCTCATGACCGAACAGCACCGCATCCAACATGGTCTGCTCCGGCAGAAGGTCCGCTTGGGACTCGACCATCAGCACCGCACTGCGGGTGCCCGCCACCACTAGGTCAAGCTGGCTTTGCTGCAGCTGTTGAGCGGTAGGGTTGAGCACGTAGTTTCCGTCCACGTAGCCTACCCGAGCTCCTGCAATCGGGCCTTGGAACGGCATCCCCGACACCGCCAGGGCAGCCGAGGCTCCCAGCATCGCCGGAATGTCCGGATCCAGGTCCTTATTCAGGCACAGCACATTGGCGATGATCTGGACTTCCTGATTGTAGCCTTTCGGAAACAGGGGGCGGATCGGCCGGTCGATCAGGCGTGAAGTCAGAATCTCCTTCTCGCTGGGGCGCCCTTCCCGCTTGAAGAAGCCGCCAGGAATGCGGCCTGCCGAGTAGGTCTTTTCCTGGTAGTTGACGGTCAGGGGGAGGAAGTCCTTGCCGGTATCTTCATCCTTGCGCCCTACGGCGGTGACCAGCACCGCGGTCTCGGCCATGCGGACCAGCACCGCGCCGGAAGCCTGCCGGGCAATCTCGCCCGTCTCTAGGGTGACCTCATGGTCGCCGTACTGGAAAGTTTGGGTATTCGGGTTCATAAACTAGGAAATCCTGTGAAATGCAAAAAGCCGCTCCACATCAGGACCGGCAGGAAAAGTGAGTCAAAGCAAGAACTCGTGAAAGAGAGATCAGCGGCGCAGTCCGAGGGACTTGATCAGCGCCGCGTAGCGTTCATGGTTCTGGCCGCGCAGGTGCTTCAGCAATCCGCGGCGGGCGTGAACCATTTTCATCAGACCGTAGCGCGAATGCCGATCCTTGGGATGCGTCTCGAAATGCTTCATTACCTGATTAATCCGGGAGGTCAACAGCGCGACCTGCACCTCGGGCGAGCCGACATCGTTCGGCGCGCGCTGGTATTTTCCGATGATCTCAGACTTTTCTGTCGCAGAAAGTGACATATAGGGAAAAACTTTCTGTATAAGGAAGCAAAAACGGCGCCCACGGCGCCCTCGAATTAGGGCGCGCATTGTAACATGCTGCGGATGTCCGACTAGAACCGAAGCCGCGCCCCGACTTCAAACGTGCGTCCCGGCTGCGGCGCAAGGTCCTTGATGTGTGAAGTGTGCAGGCGCTGCTCGTCGTCGGTCAGATTCTTGCCGTGCAGGAAGAATTCCATCGTCGACCCGTTGCCGGCCGGAAGCTCCAGCGTGGCATATACGGACAGGTCGTCGTAGCCATCGGTCGGCAGTTCGTGCGGCGCCGTCTCGTCCTGATCTTCGGCCCGCAGGTACTCGATGCCCATGGTTCCGGCGCCCCAGCGGCCGCTCAGCCCGATGCCGTACCGCAGCGGCGGAATGCGCGGCAGTCGGTCGTTGCCGCTGACGGACAATTTCGCGTCCACGTAATCGAACTTGCCGTGCAGGCGCGCTTCGCCGCCGGGCCATGACGCGATCTGGGCGCTGGCTTCGACATCAATTCCAAAGAATTCCGCATCCTCCTGCGCGACCCTTTCTTCCCGGAGGGAGAATTCCTCGGACTCCTCCAGCATCTCGACTTCATTGAGTGCCTCTTCGTTGCCAACCAGACGGGTCTCCAGCAGTTCGATTGCGTTTTCTTCGGTAATTTCGTCCTCGTCGAAATCCGTGATCATATTCTCCTCCAGCAGTTCGATGGCCTCATCTCTCAAGCTCAGGCCCTCATGGTTCACCTCCCTACCGGTGGCCTGCCAATAGACATAATCGGAGAAGCGGGTGAAGTAGGTGGCCACGGCGACATCCCAAGTCGGCGCGGCATACTGTAGCCGCAGGGCGACGCTTGCGGCGCGTTCCTTGCTCAGCCCGGCATCGCCGATTTCGTAGGTGTTGGTGACCAGATGCGGGCCGTTGGCATAGAGTTCCTCCGCGATGGGTGCACGGCTGGAATGGCTGGCCAGAAGGCCCAGTTCAAGCCGGTCGCCAAGCGGCACGAGGGCGCCGATGGAAGCCGCGTGAATCGTGAAGTCCTGATCGCCGCCCTCCTCATGCTCTTCTTCTTCATCGTGATCGTCGTGGTGATGCCCGTGGTCGCCAGCCATCGGATTGTGCGACACGCGCTCCAGGCGTACGCCGGCCTCCAAGTCGAATGTCTCGTACGTGCGGCGACCGACCCAGAATGCACCGGTGCTGTTGGTGATCACCGGCCGAACGAAGGATTCCTCGCCGACCGCCTCGAAGTCCCGGTAGGCATACTGCAGACCCGCTACGCCTTCCCATGGGCCGGCTTTATGGTGGAACTCGGCGCGCGCTTCCCAAGCATCGTTGGAAAACTTGGTGCTGGCATGATCGCCAGGTTCAACTTCCACATGCTTGTAATCGCTGTAGCCGACGCGCATGTTGAGGCGGTCAATTCCAGAAAACGGCGCGAGCAGGTCCATTTCGAAGTCTATGCGCGTTTGCTCCATGTCCAGCAATGCTGAGCCCTCTTCTTCCTCGTGCTCTTCTTCCCCTTCGTCCCCGTCTTCCTCTTCGTGCCCATGCGCATGCGAGTGCCCCGGCAGGCCATATTCGGATTCCAGACGGCTGACCGAGAGACCCGCGAAACCCCAATCGCCATGCCATGAGGCGCCACCCGCAATGGAGTCCGACTCGAAGTGGCTGCCGGACAACTTGTCCCGGGCTTCCTCATCATGCTCGTCGTGCTCGTCTTTCCCTTCGTGATCGTGCTCGTGTTCATGCTCGTCTTCCTGGGCGCGCAGATGGGCCGATTCCGCATAGCCCGGGATGTCGTAGTCATCACCGTCCTTAGTCGTGCCGTCCAGATGCCAAGCGAAACCGCCACGGCCTCCGTTGAGTTTGAATGCGAGGGTGTCGCCGCCGGTCGCGCTGTTGTGGCGCGCCTCCATCCCTCCGGACAAGCCGTCGACGGGTTCCTGCGGAATGCGTCCGGTCTCCACGTTCACGGCACCGCCGATGGCGCCGGAACCGTATAGCAAGATGCTCGGGCCTCGAAGCACCTCAACCCGTTCGGCAGTGAACGACTCGACGGTAACCGCGTGGTCGGCGCTCACGATCGATGCATCCATCGTGTCCAAGCGGTCCTGCATGACGCGCACCCGCGGGCCGGCCAAGCCGTGCACCACCGGCCGACCGACGATGGTCCCGAACGCTGATTGATGGATGCCGGGTTGCCGGCTGAGCGTGGCGCCGAGGTTGACGTCTCTCGCCCGGTCCAGCGCCTCACCGTCCAAGCTGGTTGCCGGCATTGCCAGACCCTTGTCGCCCAGCGGATGCGCCTTGATGACCAGCACATCCACCCCCGGACGTTCAGCCGCCATCACCGAAAGCGGGGCGACGCAGAGCAGGAATCCCGCGACGAAGCTAGCAAGATGCTGCCGCATGCGTCCGGGTCGATTCGCACGGCTTGCGAAAGGAATGCCATCGTTCAAGCGATGCATTGCGCTTGCCGGCGGGCGTGTTTCGAGAAATGCAGAGGCTGGGGACATTTCGAGCGGTCCTCTTGGCGAAAAATCTTCAGCGAATTGTAACATTAGAACATTTCTCTGGGACGGATCTCCACTCCATGTCCGTCAACGTAAAACTGTAATGTTTCCTTTTCCGGTTGAGTTGGCGGACGGCAAGATTGAAAGTGTCCCGATACTGCAACCAACTGCAGCAGGAACAGAAGTTGTGCTTTCCAGACCGGCTTCAGGCGCCGGAGGCCTCTGACTCTTCGCTACGCAACGCCAGCCACAGGTAGTACGCCATTGAGACCAAGGTCATTGCAGCAGCCACGCCCAGCAGGATCAAGCCGTACACGTAAAGCGGATCGGACGCGTCGGGCGTCGCCCACAGCAACAGCACCAGCGAGGCCAGTTGCAGCAGGGTCTTGAACTTGCCGAGCCACGACACTGAAATCCGCGAACGGGCGCGCGTGCCGGCCAGCCATTCGCGCAAGGCCGAAATCGCGATCTCCCGCCCGATGATTACGCAGGCCGGGGCGACCAGCCACAGGCTGTTGTCACGTGACACCAGCAGCACCAGCGCCACGCATACGATCAGCTTGTCCGCCACCGGGTCCAAGAAAGCCCCAAACGCGGAATACTGGCCCAGTTTCCGAGCCAGGTAGCCGTCCGCCCAGTCCGTCAGGCTGGCAAGCGCAAACAGCACGGCCGAAGCCTGGGGCCCCCATCCAGGAATAAAGAACACCCCGGAAAACACTGGGATCAGGGCGATCCGCAGTCCCGTCAGCAGGTTCGGGATGGTCGGTTCGATCATGCGCTTTCTTCGTGAAGGTAGTCGTAGATCTCCTGTGCAAGGCTCGCCCCGATGCCGGGCACCCGGGTCAGGTCGGCAGCTGTCGCCTTGCGGACACCCTGCCATCCCCCGAAGTAGCGTAACAGGTTCTGCCGACGCTGTGGCCCCACGCCGGGAATCTCCTCCAACGGCGACTCGAGCCTGCGCTTTGCTCGCCGGCGGCGGTGCCCTGTCACAGCAAACCGGTGCGCCTCGTCGCGGATCTGCTGGATCAGGTGAAACGCCACCGAACGCTGCGGCAGGTGCAGCGGCCCTTCGACGGTGTCGGCATACACGGTCTCCGTCCCGGGCTTGCGGCCTTCCCCCTTGGCCACGCTGGCCACCACGATGCCCGGGGCGTCGAGCGTAGCCAGCACCTCGCGGGCGACACGCAACTGCCCCTTGCCGCCATCGATCAACAGTACGTCGGGAGCCGGATACTCGCCCGCGCACACCCTCGTATAGCGGCGGGTCAGCGCCTCGCGCAACGCCCCGTAGTCGTCTCCCGGGGTGATGCCGGAAATATTGAAACTACGGAATTCCGAACGGCTCGGCCCTTCCGTGGTGTAGACCACGCACGAGGCCACCGTCGCCTCGCCGCGGGTATGACTGACATCGAAACACTCCAGCCGAGCCGGCATAGCGTCCAGCAACAAAGCCTCCGCCAGCGCTTCCAGGCGTTCCTGTATTCCTCTGCGGGATTGCGTTCGCACGGCGATCGACTGCCGGGCATTGCGTTCCACCAATTCCACCTGGGTCCGACGGCGGCCCCGCACGTTCGCGCGCAGGCGAATCCGCCCCGGGGACTTGCCGCTCAACCATTCCTCAAGTGCTTCCTGGTCCGAGACCGAATGGTTCAGCAGAACTTCCGGCGGTGCCACGCGCTCCAGGTAGTACTGCCCTAGGAATCCGCGCAACAGTTCCGGGGCTTCGATGGCCGCGTCGTTGACGACCGGGAAATAACTGCGGTTGCCGTGGCTTGCGCCGCCGCGGAAAGAACTGACCTGAACACAATGCAGTCCGCCCTCGCAGACCGCGGCGACCACGTCGAAGTGCCCGGATGCCACCCCTGTCCGGTAATGCCGGCAGATCTCCTGCAGCGACTGGATGCGGTTCCGCCACTCCGCGGCCTCCTCGTAGTCCAGGCGCTCCGATGCCCGGTCCATCCGTGCCGTCAGGTCGTGCATCACTTCCTCGTTCCGCCCTTCCAGGAAACGCAACGTCAGGTCGACGTCCGCCTGGTAGTCTTCCGGCGTGATGTAGCCCACGCACGGCGCGGTGCACCGCTTGATCTGGTACTGCAGGCACGGCCGGCTGCGGTTGCGGAAGAAACTGTCCGGGCACTGCCGGGTCCGGAACAGCTTCTGCAGGGTGTTGAGCGTCTCCCGCAAGGCCCCGACGCTGGCGTAGGGTCCGAATGTGCGGCCCTTGCGCCGCCTGCGTCCGCGGTAGAACGACAGTCCCGGGTAGGTCTGGTGGGTCGAAGCGTAGATGTAGGGATAGCTCTTGTCGTCGCGCAGCAGGATGTTGTAACGGGGATGATGCTGCTTGATCAGGGTGTTCTCCAACAGCAGGGCTTCCGCCTCGGTGGCGGTGACCGTCACCTCCATGTGCTCGGTCTGCGCGATCATCCGACGCGTGCGCGGACCCAGCGAGGTCTTCTGGAAGTAACTGGACACGCGCTTCTTCAGGTCGCGCGCCTTGCCGACGTACAGGAGGTTGCCGGATGCATCCAGCATGCGGTACACGCCTGGGGCGTGGGTCAGGGTCTGCACGAACCCCCCGGCGTCGAAAGCCCGATCGGTACGTGAAGCCATGGGACGGAACCTAGTATCGGATCAGTGCGGAACCCCAGGTAAAGCCGCCGCCGAAAGCCTCCAACATGAGCACGTCGCCCGGCTGGATCCGGCCGTCGCGCACGGCCTGGTTCAGTGCCAGCGGCACCGAGGCGGCAGAGGTGTTGCCGTGCTGGTCGACCGTGACCACCACCCGCTCCATGGGCAGGTCCAGCTTGCGCGCGGTGGCCGCGATGATTCGGTGATTGGCCTGGTGCGGAACCAGCCAGTCGACCTCGTGCCGGTCCATCTGGTTGGCCTCAAGGGTCTCGTCCACGATTCGCCCCAAGGTGTTCACCGCCATCCGGAAAACTTCGTTGCCCTTCATTTCGATAAAGGCCCCGTTCACCTCCGGCGACACCTGCAGCAGGTGGTCGTAGCGCCCGTCCGCGTGCAGGTGGGTCGACAGGATGCCGGGCTCGTCGCGTGCCTGGAGCACCACAGCTCCCGCTCCATCGCCAAACAGCACACAGGTGCTCCGGTCGCTCCAGTCGACGATGCGGGACAGCACTTCGGAGCCGATCACCAGCACCGTGTCCCCGCCTCCGGTCATGATGAAGCGGCGAGCGATATCCAGCCCGTAGATGAACCCGCTGCAGACCGCCTGGACATCGAACGCCGGACACACCGGGGTCCCCAGTTCTCTCTGGATATGGCAGGCCGTACCGGGAAAGATCCGGTCGGGGGTGGTCGTCGCTAGTACGATCATGTCGACGTCGTCCGGCGCAAGTTCCGCTGCATCCAACGCTTCGCGGGCCGCCTTGGCACCCATCAAGGCCGTAGTTTCTTTCTCGCCCGCGATGTGGCGCTGGAGAATCCCGGTCCGTTCCCGGATCCATTGATCCGTGGTGTCGACCGTCTCCTCCAGTTCCTGGTTCGTCACCACCCGCTCAGGGAGGCAGGAACCGGTCCCGGTGATGGCCGAGTGAATCATGACCCGGCTTCCACTTCGACCCGGTCGGCCAGCAGGGTATCGATGTTTTGATCTATTCGCATCGGCAGGTCTCGGCGCGCCTCCTGCCGTGCACGGATGATGGCCTGTTCGAAGGCGAACGCATCGGCACTGCCGTGGCTCTTGATAACCACGTGGCGGAGGCCAAGCAGGCTGGCTCCATTATAGCGGCGGGGGTCGAACAGGCGACGGAATCCCTTGAGGATCGGGGCGGACAGGGCCATGGCCAAACGGCGGTAGAGATTGCGCTTGAATTCCTCCTTGAGGAACGTGATCAGCATCCGGGCCACGCCTTCGGTGGTCTTGAGCGAGATGTTGCCGACGAAACCGTCGCACACCACCACATCGACATCGCCGCAATAGATATCATCGCCTTCGATGAAGCCGATGTAATTGAGCCGGCTTTCGCGCAGTAGAACATCCGCCGCCTGCACCTGCCGGTTGCCCTTGATATTCTCCTCGCCGACATTGAGCAGGCCGACCCGGGGGCGAGCGTTGTCGTCGAGTACCTGGGCCAGCACAGAGCCCATCACGGCGAATTGCAGGAGGTGTTCGGCGCGAGAGTCCACATTGCCGCCCAAATCCAGCACGTGCGTGTGGCCGTTCAGGGACGGCACAGTCGACTGGATGGCCGGGCGGTCGATCCCCGGCAGCATCCGCACCACGAAATGCGACAGCGCCACCAGGGCGCCGGTGTTGCCTGCGCTCACGAATGCCTGCGCCTCTCCGTCACGCAGCAGGTTGAGGCCAACCCGCATCGATGAATCCGGCTTCCCGCGCAGGGCCTGCATTGGGGGTTCGCCCATCTCGATTTGTTCCGAAGCATGGTGCACGACCATGCGGCTTTCGGGTAGAGATCCCAACCCCTTCAGCCGTTCGCGGATCAGGGATTCGTCGCCGACCAGGATCAAGCGCAGCGATGGGTCGGCCTGAAGTTGGGAGACGGCGGCCGGCAAGACGCTGTCCGCGCCATGGTCGCCTCCCATCACATCCAGCGCGATGGTGACGGAATCAGTCATGGAGGGTCCGCTCGGCGGCGGAGACGAAATCCCGGTCAGGCTTCCGTTTCGGCCGGATCCTGTTTCGGCTGCTTGACTTCGAGAACCTTGCGGCCCCGGTAATAGCCGTCGGCGGCGATATGGTGGCGGCGGTGCCGTGTGCCCGTGGCCGGATCCTCCGACACCGTGGCACTCTTCAGCGCATGGTGCGAGCGGCGCATATCGCGCTTGGATCGACTTTTTTTGCTTTTCTGGACGGCCATCCGGACTTCCTCAAAAAATGCGGCGACGCCATGGGCATCGTCGGGCGGCGTATTGTAACTGATATGGACGAAAATACCTGTGCTATATCTCAACACGCCATGACGTCATTTACGATCTCTATACGCTTTCAATTATTTTTGGTGTTAGTCGACTCATACTATCTATCCTCTCGTTTACTTCCTGAAACAGGTTCGGAATAACCAAAATATACTTCTGCTAGGCCCCTCACCGTTTCGAGATCAGGTTGTCCACGCGCGAAGCGACTTCTTGCGTCACTTCGATCAATTCGCGAAAGAACGATTCATCCACATCCGTTATGCCTGCATACTCGGCCAAATTCCGTTTGCGGTGGGCGGTATCAAGTATTCGCCACTGCTCTGCCGGCAAGTCGACCGTGTGCTGCAAGCATTGGAAAACCAAGTAGCGCGAATCAGAACGATAGCCATGAATTCTCAAAGCCGCAAGCGCAAACGAATGTGCCGCACTGTAGCCAAGAATAAAACGGCTCACCAGACTTAACTCCTTCCTCTGGGCATCCTTGAGGCTGCGCTGGCCCGAACGCAACATTCCCTGGATTTCCTCTTCGGTCGCTTCTTCCACCTTGAGCTGGTTGATGCGCGCCAGGTTGTCAAGCTGCGAGTGCGCCATCTTCCTCCCCCACAAGAACCAAGTGTTCTCGGGCAAGCACACGCGACAAGAATGGATTTCCGGACGCCCGGTTGGCGTTGAATTCCTGTACCGTATAGAGTGCCGGGCTGATCTCGCGATCCAATCGCGTTTCAATCGGTTGAAGTGCAACATAAAGTTCGTGCCACATCAAGTCGTTGGAGACAACCAGCAAGTCAATGTCGCTGTCCGCCGTATCCGTGCCTCGCGCGACGGAACCAAAAACCATGGCCAGATTTATGCGGCTGGCAAGCGGGTCCAGTGCCTGTCGAATCGGTTCTGTCAGCGCAACCGTCTTTCGCATGATCTCTACCAGTTCACGGTACACGGGGCCGTCGGGGTTGGCCTGGTAGTGAACCTGCCTTCCGATCCGGGTCATTCGAATCAGACCACTGGAGGCCAAACACCTCAATTCGCGCTGTACGGCTCCGGAGCCGGAGCCCGCCAACCGGATCAACTCCTTGGTGTAAAAACTGCGTTCTGGTTGTCCGAAAAGCAGGCCAAGAACCTTCTGCTGGGTCGTGGTGAACAGCGCATCAGCGAGTCCGACCGGCTCGATGCGATGCACCGCATCCGCCTTGCGGCGGGTCGGACGTGGCAATAATGCGGATGTTTTGATACCCATATTAGGTATAATAGTACCTTATTTGGGTAAGTCAAGTGGCATGCAGGAAATCGGCAAAAGCCTTATCATGGGGATGCCAAGCGGTCGTGATGCTTGTCCCCAAGCGTCACTTTTATCGGTAATCCCTGGTAGCGGCAAATCCGCTTGTGGCCATGCCTGGATTTTGACTCGCACCATAACTGAAGCTTGAAATCGATGCCTTTGCCGTTTCCCTAGCCCCGGACATGGAAGATCCAAGACAGGAACACTTGCGGGGCTGGGTGCGCCAAATCCTGCAGAACCCGGAACTGGAACTCCGCCAAGTGGCGGGCGATGCCAGTTTCCGCCGTTACTTCCGCGTGCACGGGGCGGACCGCACCTGGATCGCCATGGATGCCCCGCCCGAAAATGAGCCCCTGCAAACTTTCCTTGCAGTCAACGCGCACCTGCAGAAAGCAGGCGTGCACGTTCCGGACATCCAGGTGGAAAACGAGGCCGACGGATTCCTCTTGCTCGAAGACCTGGGGGACACGCAGTATTTGCAGAGTCTAGACGAAGAATCGGCGGATTCGCTGTACGGCGACGCCCTCGATGCCCTGCTGCGCATCCAGGCCCTGCCGCAAGGCCCGTTGCCACCGTACGATGCGGAACAGCTGCGCCTGGAACTCGACCGGTTCACCGATTGGTATCTTGGCTGCCATCTCGGCTGGGAATTGAACCGCGAGGATCAACTCATGATCGAGACGGCCTGGCAGTTGCTGATCAACTGCGCCCTGGAACAACCGTGCGTGGCAGTCCACCGCGACTACCACTCACGAAACCTGATGGTGGCCGAGCCCAACCCCGGCATCATCGACCATCAGGACGCGATGTGGGGACCAGTGACTTATGACCTGGTCTCCCTGCTCCGGGACTGCTACATCGCCTGGCCCGATGAGCGGGTCCTCGGCTGGGCGGAACAGTACCGCCAACGCGCCATTCAACTGGGAATTCTTGATGAGGGTGTGGATTCCGAACGTTTCATGGAGTGGTTCGACTGGATGGGGGTGCAGCGCCACCTGAAGGCGGTCGGCATCTTTGCCCGTTTGTGCCATCGGGACGACAAACCTTCCTTCTTGGATGACGTGCCGCGCGTCCTGCGCTATGTCCAAGACGTCTGTGCCAAGTATCCGTCACTGCAACCCTTGGCGGACCTGGTGGCGCGGCTGCCGGAGCCCTGACATGCCCTCGGCCATGATCCTGTCGGCCGGGCGCGGGGAACGCATGCGCCCGCTGAGTGACACCCTGCCGAAAGCCCTTTTGGAAGTCGCCGGCGAACCCCTGATCGTGCGCCATCTCCGAGCTCTGCGCGAGGTCGGAACTGAAGACATCGTCATCAACCTGTCGCACCTCGGGGAACAGATTCGCGATGCCCTGAGAGACGGCGAGGAATTCGGCGTTCGCATCCTCTATTCTCCCGAACCCTCTCCCCCGCTAGAGACCGGCGGTGGCATCCGCCAGGCTCTTCCCCTATTGGGGCCAAACCCGTTCTGGGTCGTCAACGCGGACATCTGCACCGACTACCGATTCGCCGCCCCGCCGCTGGCCGACGGCGACGACGCGCACCTAGTCCTGGTCGACAACCCCGCGCATCACCCGGAAGGCGATTTCTACTACGAGGGGGGCCGTGTCCAAGAGCAGTCCGGAGAACGCCTGACGTTCGCCGGGATCGGCTTCTATCGCCCTCGCCTGTTCGAGGCGTACGAACCCGGGCACTTTCAATTAGCGCCTCTGCTGCACACCGCCATTCGCGGCAGCCGGGCGAGTGGCGAGCATTACCGCGGACTGTGGTCGGATATCGGAACCGCCGAGCGTCTGGCCGAGGCTCAGGCTGCTCTACGCGAAACCGCATGAGACCATTTATAAACATCTGATTTAATTTTATTTTATTCTCCAACGCTAATTCGTCCGAATACGCATCCTGGTTCTGCGTAGCGATCTTGTGATATAGTGAATACATGTATGCATGTATTGAAATCAAGAGAGGTATTGCGACATGGCGACTTCTATTCGCTTAGCCCCGGAAACAGAGCAGAGGCTCGACTACCTTGCCTCGCAAACCGGACGCACCAAGGCCTACTACTTGCGGGAAATCATCGAGCATGGCATCGAAGAAATGGAGGACTACTACCTTGCCGCTGACGTGTTGGAACGGATCCGAAAGGGACAGGAACGGGTGCATTCGGCGACTGACGTAAGGAAAGACCTTGGCTTGGACGATTGATTACGCCGACACGGCCAAAGGGCAGCTCCGCAAGCTTGACAAACAGAGGGCACAGCGCATCGTCGATTTCATGGACAAGCGCATCGCCAAACTGGAAAACCCGCGCAGCACAGGCAAGGCATTGACCGGCCCGCTGGGTGATTTCTGGCGTTACCGGGTGGGCGACTGCCGGGTGATTTGCGACATTCAGGATGGTGCCTTGCGCGTGCTCGTCGTGCAGGTGGGCAACCGACGCGAAATCTACCGATAGAGGATTCATAGAGGCATAGCAAGAGGGCCCGAAAGAGAGGAATGATGTCGAAAGAAGTGGTATTGCAGGTCGCTTCATTGCACGCCAAAAACACCCCAAAGAATGCCCCTGTCGCCTATAATTGACGCACACCAAGCATCCAACGAAAAAACGATCATGTCCGGGCGTACCCTGTACGACAAACTTTGGGACGAGCACGCGGTGCAGACGGCCGAAGACGGCACCACCCTGCTGTACATCGACTGCCAGCTGGTCCACGAAGTGACTTCGCCGCAGGCCTTCGAGGGCCTGCGCCTGGCTGGTCGTGCGCCCTGGCGACCCGACAGCATCGTTGCGGTAGCCGACCATAACGTCCCGACCGAGCCGGATCTCGAGGAAATTCCCGATGCGGTCTCGCGCCACCAGGTCGAGGTCTTGGATGCCAATTGCGCCGAGTACGGCCTGCTGGAATTCCCGATGGGGGACCCGCGCCAGGGCATCGTGCACGTGATCGGTCCGGAGCAGGGCATCACCCTGCCCGGCATGACCGTAGTCTGTGGCGACTCGCACACCTCTACGCACGGTGCGCTGGCAACGCTGGCATTCGGCATCGGCACTTCGCAGGTGGAGCACGTCTTGGCCACCCAGTGTCTGCCAGTGCGCAAGCCGGCCAACATGCTGGTGCGCCTTGAGGGCCGCGCCGCGCCCGGCGTCGGCGCCAAGGACTTGGCGCTCGCTTTGATCGGAAGCATCGGCGCGGCGGGCGGCACCGGCTGCGCCATCGAATTCGCCGGGCAGGCGGTGGAAGCCATGAGCATGGAGGCCCGCATGACCCTGTGCAACATGGCGATCGAAGCCGGCGCGCGTTCCGGACTGGTCGCGGTCGACGACGTCACCCTCGAATATGTTCGCGGACGAACCTATGCGCCCGAAGGCGCCGTCTTGGAAGAGGCCGAACGGCGGTGGCGTGAACTGCGCTCGGACGGCGATGCCGTGTTCGAGCGTGCCGTGGTGCTGCAGACTGGCGAATTGGCTCCCCAGGTGACCTGGGGCACGTCGCCGGAAATGGTCGTGCCAGTCGATGCGGCCGTGCCCCGCCCCGACGAGGCAGAAGACTCTGTGCGTGCCGACGACATGAAGGCCGCACTGAACTACATGGGCCTGAAAGGCGGCGAGACGGTCACCGACCTTGAACTGGACCGAATTTTTATCGGCTCCTGTACCAACGCCCGCATCGAGGATCTGCGCGAAGCTGCCGCGGTAGTCCGCGGGCGGCATTGCGCGGACAATATCCGCCAAGCCCTGGTCGTCCCCGGCTCCGGGCGGGTCAAGGCCCAGGCCGAATCGGAAGGGCTGGACCGGATCTTTACCGAGGCCGGCTTCGAATGGCGGGAACCGGGCTGTTCGATGTGCCTGGCCATGAACGCTGATCGGCTGGAACCCGGCGAGCGCTGTGCCGCCACCTCCAACCGGAACTTCGAGGGCCGCCAGGGCGAGGGCGGGCGCACCCACCTGGTCAGCCCGGCGATGGCCGCGGCGGCCGCCTGCGCCGGGCATTTCGTTGACGTGCGGGAATACTTGGCATGATTCCTTTCATCCGCCACCGCGGGATCGTCGCGCCGCTTGATCGAAGCAATATCGACACCGACGTGATCATTCCCAAGCAGTACCTGAAGTCGGTCAAGCGGACCGGGTTCGGACCGAACCTGTTCGACAGTTGGCGTTACCTGGCGCCCGGCGACTTGGAGAGCGACCACTCCCGGCGCCCGCGCAATCCGGATTTCGTGCTGAACCAGTCCCGTTACCAGGGAGCTTCCATTTTGGTCACCGGCGCCAACTTCGGTTGCGGCTCCTCGCGCGAACACGCGGTCTGGGCGTTCCTGGACGCCGGTTTCAGGGCTGTCATCGCGCCGAGTTTCGCAGACATCTTCGACACCAACGCCGCCAAGAACGGCCTGCTCACCGTCCGGTTGCCGGAGGATGCCGTGCGCACGCTCGTCGAGGAGGTCGAACAAACCGAAGGCTACCAGCTGGACATCGACCTGCCGGAACAAACGATGGTGGCGGATTCCGGCGCGACCTGGTCGTTCGACATCGACCCGCAGCGCAAACGCTGCCTGGTCGAAGGACTCGACGACATCGCGCTGACCCTGCACCACGCGGACCAGATCCGCGAATTCGAAGCGGCACGGCGGGCGCACGCCCCCTGGCTGTTCGACCGCTTCGGCAGCCCGTAATGTCGCGCGTCCTGATCCTGCCCGGCGACGGCATCGGCCCGGAGATCACGGCCGAGGCCCGCAAGGTACTCGACTGCCTGGTCCGCGACGGCGGCCTCGAACTGGAGCTGGACGAAGCCTTGGTCGGGGGAGCGGCTGTCGATGCACAGGGCGATCCCCTGCCGGCCAGCACCCTGCAGGCTGCCCGCGACTCCGACGCCGTGCTGCTGGCGGCGGTCGGTGCACCCCGTTACGACACTCCCGACCGCGCGCTGCGCCCCGAGACCGGCCTGCTCAGACTGCGCAAGGGGCTGGGACTGTACGCCAACCTGCGCCCTGCGACGCTGATGCCCGGCATGGCGCATGCCTCGAGCCTCAAGCCCGAAAAACTCGAAGGGCTGGATCTCCTGATCGTGCGTGAATTGACCGGCGGGCTTTATTTCGGCGAACCGCGCGCGCTGGCCGAGCACGACGGCCGCAGGCGCGGCGTCAACACCATGGTCTATGATGAGGATGAAATCTCTCGCATCGCCCACAGCGCCTTTCAGGCCGCCCAGTTGCGGAGCCGGAGGGTTTGTTCCGTGGACAAAGCGAACGTTCTCGAGGTCTCGGAGTTGTGGCGGACCGTGGTCGGCGAAATCGCGCAAGAGTACCCCGACGTCGAACTGTCGCACCTGTACGTGGACAATGCCGCCATGCAACTGGTCGCCGAACCCACCCAGTTCGACGTGATGGTGACCGGCAACCTGTTCGGAGACATCCTGTCCGACATTGCCGCCCAGTTGACCGGATCGATCGGCCTGCTGCCCTCGGCATCCCTGAACGAGAAGCGCCAAGGCCTCTACGAACCGGTGCACGGCTCGGCTCCCGACTTGGCCGGCACCGGTCAAGCCAACCCACTTGCGATGATTCTGTCGGTCGGCATGATGCTCCGCTATTCCCTGCAACGGGCCGACGCCGCTGATGCGGTGGAAGGCGCCGTGCGGGACGTGCTGGAACAGGGACTGCGAACCGCCGACCTCGCAGACGGCGGCGAAGCCGTCGGGACGGTGCAGATGGGAGATGCGGTGATCGACGCGCTGAAGGGGCGCCTCGGCCCATGAGCGGCCTGAACATCGCTGTCGTCGGTGCCACCGGTGCCGTGGGCGGGGTGATGCGCCAAGTCCTCGAAGAGCGCGATTTTCCCTGCGATACCCTACATCTAGTGGCCAGCGAGCGTTCGAAGGGTCGGTCCCTTTCGTTCCGCGGCCAGGAAATTGAGGTCCAGGCACTGGAGGAGTTCGATTTCAGCCAGGTTCAGATCGCCCTGTTCTCCGCCGGCAGCGAGCCGTCACGCCAGTTTGCGCCGCACGCCGTCGAAGCCAGCTGCCTGGTGATCGACAACACTTCCTGCTTCCGCTACGAGCCGGACATCCCGCTGGTAGTGCCCGAATGCAACCCGGAGCGCATCGCCGACTACCGCAACCGCGGCATCATCGCCAATCCCAACTGCTCGACCATCCAGATGGTCGTGGCACTCAAGCCCTTGTACGACGCGGCGGGGATCGAGCGCATCAACGTCGCCACCTACCAGGCGGTCTCCGGCACGGGCCAGGCCGCGATCGAGGAACTCCGCCGACAGACCGGGGACGCGCTTGCCGACCGCGAAAGCCCTTGCGAGGTCTATCCCCGCCCGATCGCGTTCAATGTCCTCCCGCACATCGACCACTTCCAAGACAACGGCTATACCCGGGAAGAGATGAAGATGGTCTGGGAGACCCACAAGATCCTGGAAGACGAAGACATCGGCGTCAACCCCACCACGGTCCGCGTGCCGGTGTACACCGGCCATTCCGAGGCCATCCACCTGGAAACCCGCGAGTCGTTGAGCGCGGCGGAGGCCCGTGCACTGCTGGAGAACGCCCCCGGCGTGGTCGTTATCGACGAAGCAGCGGACGGCGGCTACCCTACGGCGGCATCGGATGCGGCCGGTCGGGACGAAGTGTTCGTCGGGCGCATCCGCCAGGATTTGTCCCACCCGCGCGGGCTTGACCTTTGGGTGGTCAGCGACAACCTGCGCAAGGGCGCCGCAACCAACAGCATCCAGATCGCCGAACAATGGTTGGACAGCTTCGGGCAGTGAATGCGCGGCTCCTGCTCCTGGCGGCCGCCCTAGCCGCCCCGGCCCAAGCGCTGGAACTGGGCCAGCCGGAAATCCACTTCGAGCCGGACTGCTCGGCCTTGGTGACGCTTCGCCTAGTGATGGAAGCCGGGATCGATCCGGAGCAACTGCGCATCGAGGTGGCGGCCCCGCCGACCTACCGGAAACTCCAGAAAACCTATCCTTCCTGGATCAGTTCGGCACGGCTGGAACGGAGCCGGGAAAACGGCGAGCACTGGGTCCAGGTGCGCAGCGAGGAACCGCTTCCTTCCCACCCCAACGACCTAGTGCTGGTTCTTGGGGAAGGGTATGAACTGCTCGAGTTCTACACCCTGAACTTGCCGCCGTGCACTCCGGCCGGCACGACGCGCGAGGTGGCATGGGGAGACACGTTGCTTGAGATCGCATTGGAGCAAGCCCGCTCCCGGGAAGTCGATGCCTACACCCTGATGCTGGCGATCCAGCTGTACAACCGCAATGCCTTCATCCACGACAACATCAACCTGGTCCGGGCCGGCACCCAGCTTTACATTCCAAGCCAAGCTGAGATCGCGCGCCTGAACCTGTCCCGTCAGTGGCTGATCGACGAAATCCAGTTCCAGAACGAGCAATGGCGGAAGTGGCGGCGGGAGGGAACGGACCTGCGCGAAAGCCCGACCCTGCAAGAACGGCGGCTACAACTTGTGCCGCTTGAGATGCAGGCCGAGTCCGCAACACCCGAGCCGACCACACCTGAAACGGATCCGGCAGAGCCGTCTGCGCTTGAGCCGATAAAGGCCGAGCCAGCCGAATCTGGAATAACTGACACTCAACCGACCGCGCCGGAACAAATCGAACCGGACGAAGCCTCTCCGGCGGAATCGGAACCGGCAGCATCCGCAGAACCTGAGACCGAAAAGACTGAAGCGCCGCTGGCAATGGCGGAGATCGAGGCCAAAGCCCTGGCGCCACTGGCGGATGGGTCGGGCGATGAAGGAACCGCGGCGAAGGTCGCATCTGGTCTCCCATGGCCTGGGATTCTCACCGCTGCGGGGATTCTGCTCTTGGTCTATCTGTCTGCGCTGACTCTGAACCGCGCCCGTCAGGCCCGGATCATTCGAGAGAGCGTGGGCGACATCGAGGATTCTGCTCGGCGCGCCACTTCCGCGCTGGATCTGGCGCACGCGCATGTCGAGGCGAACGAATACGACCAGGCGCGCCCCCTGATCCGGCTGGTGCTGGCCGAGGGGACGGAGCAAGAACGCGAAGAAGCGGAGAGGCTGAAAAGCCGGATGGGTTCGTCCTGATCCATGCCTCGCCTGGCCTGCGGTCTCGAATACGACGGCGCCGGCTTCAACGGCTGGCAGCGGCAGAGCCACGCTCCGAGCGTCCAGGATGCGGTCGAGGAAGCCTTCTCCGCCGTCGCCGACCGCCCGATCCGCACAGCCGTCGCCGGCCGCACCGACACCGGGGTGCATGCGGCCGGCCAAGTCATTCATTTCGACACCACTGCGGACCGCTCCCTGCACGCCTGGCAGCGGGGCGCGGGCGCGCACCTGCCGCCTACCGTCAGCGTCTCCTGGGTGCGAGAGGTCGCGGACGACTTCCATGCCCGCTACTCCGCGATCCGGCGTCACTACCGCTACATCATCCTGCAGCGCGACGCTGCCGCGGCGGGCCTGCTTGCCAGCAAGGTTACCCGGATTCCCAAGGCCCTGGACATTGAACAGATGCACCAGGCCGCCCAGGCCCTGCTGGGTGAGCATGACTTCACCAGCTTCCGGGCGGCGGAGTGCCAGGCCCGCCATCCCCGGCGCACTCTCTTCCGGCTGGACGTGACCGCCCGCGAGCCGTTCGTCCACATCGACGTCGAGGCCGACGGCTTCCTGCACCACATGGTGAGAATCCTGACCGGCTCCCTGATCGACATCGGCCACGGCGAGCGCCCCCCGGAATGGCTGGCCGAGTTGCTGGAACAGCGCGACCGCACGGCGGGCGGCATCACTGCACCGCCGGACGGGCTGTACCTGATGGGCGTACACTATCCCCCTGAATGCGGCATCCCGCCGCCCCTGTGGACTCCAGATTACAGCCTGTCCGTCTGAATATGCGCACCCGTGTCAAGATCTGCGGCATTACGAACCCGGCCGACGCCTTGCTCGCCGCCGAAGCGGGCGCCGACGCCATCGGGCTGGTGTTCCACGAACCCAGCCCACGAAATATTGAACCTGCCGTCGCCTGTTCGATCATCGACATCCTGCCGCCTTTCATGGATGCCTACGCGGTCGTGCTCGACCCGGACCCGCAGTTCCTCGACGAATTGATCGAAACCATCCCGTTCGACGGCTTGCAGTACCACGGCCGCGAAGCGCCGGAATTGTGTGCCCGGTTCGAAGGCCACTGGATCAAGGCCGTACCCATGAACGAACCCGGTGCCCTGACCGACTACCAGCAGCACTACTCCGACGCGCACGGCTTCCTGCTGGACAGCCATGCATCGGGAGAGGCCGGGGGACAGGGCAAGACCTTCGACTGGGCGAAGGTTTGCTCCGAAGACCCGCGCCCGCTGATCCTGGCAGGCGGTCTGGAAGCGGGAAACGTGGGCAAAGCGATTCAGGCAGTCCGCCCCTGGGGCGTAGACGTCAGCAGTGGCGTCGAGGCTTCGCCCGGGCTCAAGGACCCGGAGAAAATCGCGGCATTCATGCGGGAGGTGAACCGTGCCGCACGCTAGTTTCCCGGGCGGCTACCGCTGGCCGGATGCCGAGGGGCATTTCGAGGAGTACGGCGGGCGGTTCGTGGCCGAAACCCTGATCCGGCCGCTCGACGAACTGGCCGCGGTGTACCGCGAGGCCCGCGAGGATGCCGCCTTCTGGGAAGCCTTCGAAGAGGATCTCGCCCACTATGTCGGGCGCCCTTCCCCGCTGTATTTCGCCCAGCGCCTAAGCCGGGAGAACGGCGGCGCCCAAATCTGGCTCAAACGCGAGGATCTGAACCACACGGGCGCGCACAAGATCAACAACACTGTCGGCCAGGCGATGTTGGCGAAGCGCATGGGCAAGACCCGCATCATCGCCGAGACCGGCGCCGGCCAGCACGGCGTAGCCACCGCCACCGTCAGTGCGCGCCTCGGCCTGCAGTGCGTGGTGTACATGGGGTCGGAGGACATCGAGCGCCAAGCCCCCAACGTCTACCGCATGAAGATGCTGGGCGCGGAAGTGATTCCCGTGACCTCGGGCTCCCGGACCCTGAAGGATGCGTTGAACGAAGCGCTGCGCGACTGGGTGACCCACGTCGAGAACACGTTCTACATCATCGGCTCGGTGGCCGGCCCCGCCCCCTACCCCGAGATGGTGCGCGACTTCCAGGCGATCATCGGGCGCGAGGCGCGCCACCAGATCCAAGAGCAGGCAGGCCGCCTGCCGGACCTGCTGGTCGCCTGCGTCGGCGGGGGCTCCAATGCGATCGGGTTGTTTCACCCGTTCCTGGACGATCCCGACGTGCGCATGCTCGGGGTCGAGGCAGCTGGCCTAGGGCTTGAGACCGGCCAACACGCGGCGCCGCTGGCCCGCGGCCGCGCCGGGGTGCTGCACGGCAACCGCACCTACCTGATGGAGGACGAGGCGGGGCAGATCCTAGCCACGCACAGCGTCTCCGCCGGGCTGGACTACCCGGGCGTCGGTCCCGAACATGCCCTGCTCAAGGATCTCGGCCGGGTCGAGTACACCAGCGCCACCGATGAGGAGGCCCTGCAGGCCTTCCACTTGCTGACCCGAACCGAGGGGATTATCCCGGCACTCGAAAGCGCCCATGCGGTGGCGGGCGCCCTTCAGGCGGTCCGCGAAATGCCGGAGAGCGCCATCGTGGTGGTCAACCTGTCTGGACGCGGCGACAAGGACATCGATGCGGTCGCCCGGCGCGAGGGCCTGTCCCTGTGAGCCGCATCGCCGAGCGTTTCGCCCAACTTCAGGAGGCCGGGCGCACGGCGCTGGTCCCCTACCTGACCGCGGGCGACCCTGAACCTGCTGCCACCGTGCCGCTGCTGCACACGCTCGTGCAGGCCGGGGCCGACTTGATCGAACTCGGGGTTCCATTCTCGGACCCGATGGCCGATGGTCCCGTGATTCAGGCTGCCTGCGAGCGGGCGCTGGCACATCAGGTCCGCCTGCGCGATGTGCTGGACATGGCTGCCGAATTCCGGAACGACGACGCGGAGACGCCGCTGATCCTGATGGGCTACACCAACCCGATCGTCGCCATGGGCGTCGGCACCTTCGCAGAGCAGGCCGCCCAGGCCGGCGTCGACGGGGTGCTGGTGGTCGACCTTCCCCCGGAGGAAGCGGACGCGATCCAGCAGGCCCTGATCGACCACGAACTGGACGAGATCTTCCTGCTGGCCCCGACCACGACCGAGACGCGGATCCGGCAGATCTGTGGTCAGGCGAAAGGGTTTCTTTATTATGTGTCGTTGCGCGGGACGACCGGCGCGGACCGCCTGGATATGGAGGATGTAGCGGAACGTATGAAGTGCATCCGGACACACGCCACCCTGCCCATCGGCATCGGGTTCGGCATCAAGGACGCGGATTCCGCAGCCCGCGCCGCGGAGCTTGCCGACGCGGTCGTCATCGGCAGCGCGCTGATCGACCGGATCCAGGCCGCGACGGACCCGCACGCCGCTGCAACCGAACTGCTGCAGGACCTGCGCTCTGGCATCGACACCGCGGACCGTCCGGGAGGGGCCCCGTGAGTTGGTACAAGCGCCTGGTGCCGCCCCAGATCCGAATCGAGAGCAGCAGCACCCGGAAGGTCCCGCAGGGCCTGTGGATCAAGTGCCCCAACTGCGGCACGCCGCTGTACCGGTCCGAACTGGAACGCAACCTGAACGTCTGCCCGAAATGCCAGCACCATATGCGCGTGTCGGCCCGGGAACGTCTGGCGATGTTCCTGGACAAACAGCCCCGAGAAGAACTGATGGTCGAACTCGCACCCCGCGACTTCCTGAAGTTTCGAGACAGCAAGCGCTACCGGGATCGCATCGGCCAGGCGCAAAAGGCCACGAAGGAAAAGGACGCCCTGGTGGTCATGCAGGGACAATTGCACGGCATGCCGTTGGTCTGCACAGCATTCGAGTTCGGTTTCATGGGGGGCTCCATGGGTTCGGTCGTCGGCGAGAAATTCGCGCAGGCGGCCGCCGTCTGCCTGAAGGAGCGAATGCCTCTGGTGTGCTTCTCCACCAGCGGGGGTGCACGCATGCAAGAAGCGCTGGTATCGCTGTTCCAGATGTCCAAGACCGCCGCCGCGCTGGCCCGGATGCGGAAAAACCGCCTGCCCTATATCTCGGTGCTGACCGACCCCACCATGGGCGGGGTTTCGGCTTCGCTCGGCATGCTGGGCGACGTCCAGATTGCGGAGCCCGGCGCGCTGATCGGCTTCGCCGGTCCACGCGTGATCGAACAGACCGTACGCGAGACCCTGCCGGAAGGCTTCCAGCGCAGCGAGTTCCTGCTGGAGCATGGAGCCATCGACATGCTGGTGCCGCGCGGCGAGATGCGCGACACGATCGCCGACCTGTTGCGCCTGATGATGAACCGCTCGCCCCGCGCACGGGACGCGTAGTTCCTGCCGTTCGGTCTTTATCTCCCGGGGGCCCGCCATGCGATTCTCTTCCTTGTCCGAGTGGGTCGACTGGCAGCAGCACCTGCACACCAGCAGCATCGACCTAGGACTGGAGCGGATCCGGGTGGTGGCCCGCCGCATGAACCTGCTGGAAGCGCCCGACTTCCGGATCGTCACCGTCGCCGGGACCAACGGGAAAGGCTCCAGCGTGGCCTTGTTGGAAGCCATGCTGCGCCCGCACGGGCGGGTCGGCGCCTATACCTCGCCGCATTTCATCCGCTACAACGAACGCGTCCGCATCGATGGGGCGGAGGTCGACGATGCGTCGCTGTGCCATGCCTTCGAGCAGGTGGAACAGGCCCGCGGCGACACCAGCCTGTCATTCTTCGAGTACGGCACCCTCGCCGCCATGTCAATCTTCCGTGAACAGGAAATCGATTATGCAATCCTTGAGGTCGGTCTCGGCGGGCGGATGGACGCAGTTAATCTGTGGGATGCCGATGTCGCCCTGATTACCAGCATCAGCATCGACCATACGGAGTGGCTGGGCCGGACCCGGGAATCGATCGGGCGGGAGAAAGCCGGCATCATGCGTCCGGGACGGCCCGTGGTCTGCGGAGAACCTGACCTGCCCGTCAGCCTGTCGGACCAAGCCCGACGCCTAGGCGCACCGCTGCAGCGCATCGGCAGCGACTTCTTTGCGGAATCTCTCGGCTCCGACCGTTGGCGCTATCGCCATCGCGATGGCATAAGCCTGAATCTGCCGACGCCACCCCGACTGCCCGGAAGGGTGCAACTGAACAATGCGGCCGGTGCCCTAACCGTACTGCATCTTCTGGGACAGTTCGACCCGGAAACCATTCGACGCGCACTCGAAAACATCAGCCTGACCGGTCGTTTCCAGATCCTGGACGAACCCGTGGACACCGTGCTGGACATCGCGCACAACCCGGAAGGGGCGGTCAACCTGGCCCGCAACCTTCGCCGCTACCGGCCCGGACGATCGCTGCACGCGGTCTTCTCCGCGTTGCAGGAAAAGGATGTGCCAAACATCTTGGGACCCCTGAGCCCGCTGGTCAAAAGCTGGCACCTGAGCGAAGTGGAATCCCCGCGCGCAATACCACTGGAAACCCTGCGCATATTGGCGGAATCGTGCCGGCTGCCTGAGGTGCACGTTCATTCCACCGTCACGGAAGCCTACCGGGAAGCGGCCTCAAGGGCTGGCCGGGATGGGACTGTCGTGGTGTTCGGCTCGGTTTTCGCGGTCGGGGAACTCCTGCTGCATCAGCCGCAGGAGATAGAACTAAATCGGGAAAAGGCGTCTTCTGCCTGAAGTAATTTCTGAATTCCAGGTGATTCAGACGGGCGGTTTACTGCCTGCTTAAAGAAACTCTATTCGCAATACATCTCAACAGCACTTGACCCTCAAGAATTTTCATTATAATATAATTTTCAACGTTTCGTAGAAAAGATGGATTAAGATGAAGGGAATAGACGTCATGGTTTTGGCTGTTGAGAGTTTACAAGCTTTGTTCAGTCGCAATCCAGAAATTAAAGTCGACAAGATCGACACTGAGACACTCGTCGGCGGCAGCAACCGCCGTGTGGACCTGCTTCTGTCGATTCGTGCCTTCGACCACCGCTACAAGATCGTTTGTGAAGTGAAAAGCAACGGCGAGCCGCGACATGCGCACTATGCCGCACTGCAACTCCACGATGTCCTCGCCCACATGGACACCGCTGCATTGCCCGTTCTAATCGCTCCTTTTCTCTCGGAAAAGTCCCGCAAGATCTGCAACGAATACGGCATCAACTATCTTGACCTTCATGGGAATGCACTCTTCAAGGCCCCCGGCCTCTTAATTGACGTCAGCGTCCCAGGGCGGCCTGCCTCAGAGAAACGGGCTCTGAAGTCGCTGTTTAGTCCGAAGGCGGCAGAAATCCTACACATCATGCTCAGTGATTCGAAGCGTGCATGGCGGGTGGCAGAACTCGCCAAGGAAGCGGAATCCAGCCTCGGCCAGGTCAGCAACGTCCGCAAACTGTTATTGGAACGAAAGTGGGCAAAGATCGGGGGCGACGGTATGGTCCTTGCCGACCCTGATTCACTGCTAGACGCATGGCGTGAAATCTATGTTCCTCCCTCCGGTAACGTGGAAAAATTTTATACCTACCATCACGGATTGGCTTTCGAAAATCTAACCAAGGAAATCTTCTCGAAACTGGAGTTTGATCAGCAAGCCACTCTTGCTTCTTTTTCGGCCGCACTTTGGATCGCGCCTTACGCTCGGACAGGCACCCACTATTTCTATGCCAGCAGGGAGGGTGCCACTCGAATCAAAGATGTGCTCGACACATCCCTTGTAGAAAAGGGAGAAAACGTTGAGATTGTCGTTTTGAAGAATCGCGATTTTCTTACTAACACGATTGAACCTGTACCAGGAGTGATCTGCACGAATCCCGTTCAAACCTATCTCGACCTTTGGGTTTCTGGAGATCGCGGAAGGGAAGCGGCCGAGCACTTGAGACGAGAAGTCCTGACGTGGCAATAAAACGCCATGGCCCCCACGACGGCGAACCGCGGTCAGCGGCCGACTATGACGACCGCATAACCGAAGCGGTGAAATCCGTTCTTGTCGAGATCGGACAGATCCTCGGTAGTTTTAGGGGTAAATTTGTGGTTATCGGAGGCGTGGTTCCCTCACTGCTTCTCGACAATGAAGACATGCCCCATATCGGAACGGTTGATGTCGACTTGGATCTCAATCCCGAAGCACTCGGAGGCGGAGAATATGCGGAATTGGTTGCCGCCCTGATTGAACATGGCTATATCCAGGATAAAAGACGAGCAAAGTTCCAACTCGTGCGGCGGGTCCAGCCAGAAGACGGCGGCACACCTATCAGCATCGTTGTTGATTTCCTGATGCCAAGAGATGCTGACATCGTGAGAAATCGGTATCCATTAATCGACGGCTTCGCCGCCCAAGGAGCCAGTGGTGCCGGACTCGCCCTCCAGTTTTTCGAGATGGTTGACATTGGTGGCCTCATGCCCGAAGGCGGCATCAATCGTGTCCGCATTGCCGTGGCATCCATTCCCGCTTTTCTTGTAATGAAAGGCTTCGCGCTCGGTAATCGGCTCAAGACGAAAGATGCCTATGACATCTACTACTGTGTCCGCAATTATCCGGGCGGTCCCCACATGCTGGCCAAAGCCTGTAGACCATTGCTGGAGCATGAAGATGGGAGAAACAGTTATACGACCATCGGCGAGAAGTTTGAAACGATTGACAGTTTTGGACCGACTTCGGTAAGGAAGTTCGTCGAGGGGACCCGTGCATTGCAAAGCAGGACACCCGATCAGTGGCAACAGGATGCATTCGGGCAAATTAATGCCTGGCTACGTGCCCTTGGCTTGAGAAATCGGGATTGAAAAAATTGACGCATCACGAATCAAAGTCTGATCATTATTTTCGTCTGAAGGCTAATCTGGCATATTCGCGGAGGACGCGATTGATCTCAGTTTGGTATCCCCGTCCCCCAGGCGAATTTGCCTTGAACCACGCAATGACATCGGCATCCAACCTCAGCGTGATCTGCTGCTTCACCGGCCGATACAGCAACCCGCGCTTGGCGCCGGACCAATCGAGAATCTCAGGGATATCGCTCGTATCAATCTTTTCTTCGGCAAGGGCTGCAATTTCCCTCCTTTGTTGTTTGGCAAATTTTTCAGAAGCTTTCTTCTTCATAGTGTTTTGCTTGTGGTCTATGTTTTTCAGATCCTGACAACCCGATCATTTATGTGGTTACATTAACATAACTACAATTTCGGGCCGCGCCAGCTCCAGAAGGTACACCATCAACGCAAGTATTAGGTGCAAAGCACCTTTGCGAACAACCCAAGAACCGGCAAAATTCCCGCTAAAAGGCTATAATGGCCTCCCCGCGACAGCTGCCCGACTTCTGGCGTTGGAACTCGCACTAAAACAACGGCTCCTCGGCGCCGTTTTGCTCATTCTCATTGGGGTTCTGGTGATCCCGATGCTACTCGACACGCAGCGTCCCGACCTGGTTCGGCCGCTGCAGGATGTCGCCGCGCCGAAGGAACTGGTCTTCACCCACCAGACGTTTCCCGCCGACATGAACGTGCCGGAGGCCCAGACCATACCCGGCCCGGACGCCGGGGAACCCGCGGATCTGGCGCCGAAAGACAAGTGGTATGTCCAAGTCGGCCGGTTTCGGAACGCCACCAAGGCCACCGAAATCCGAGACACCATGCGCGAGGCGGGCTATCGCACCAACCTGTTCGCGAAGGAAACGTCCGACGGCAAGACCCACCAGCGGATCTGGGTCGGCCCCTATCCCAGCCAGCAGGCAGCTGAACACGTGCTGAAAGGCATCAAGGCCAAGAAGAACCTCACCGAAGTGCACCAGGGCTGGGTCGTCCGGCAGCCATGACCATTCTCGGCGCCACCCTGGTTGACGTGGTGATCGCATTGATCATCCTGATCTCCGGCATCCTGAGCTGGCTGCGCGGTTTCGCCGAGGAGCTGGTCACCATCCTGGCCTGGGTGGTGGGACTCATCGTGGCCTTCCAATTCGCCGGGTTCGGTGCGCAGTTCGTGCCCGAACTGTTCGATGAGGTCACCCTGGGCGAGCGCACCTACGGCCTCACCGAGTTTCACGCGCCGGTCGCCGGGATCGTGCTGTTCCTCCTCACCTTTGTCGTGGTATCGCAGTTGCACCGGCTGTTCACCCGGATGTCCAAGGACAAGAACAGCGGCGTCCTGCAGCGCAGCGACCGGGTCATGGGGTTCCTGTTCGGGCTGCTGCGCGGCAGCCTGCTGGTACTGGTGCTGGTGCTGATCGCCGGCACCACCGCGATTCCCGAAGCAGGGTTCTGGGGAGAGTCAACGCTGATTCCCTACTTCGTCGAAGCCGCCCAGCAGGTCATCGAGTGGATGCCCGAGGACTGGCAGGACCTATTCCATTACCCGGAATCTTCCGAAACACTTGCCGAGACGGTTTCTGAGACGGTTTCCGAGACAATCTCGGAGGTGCTCCCCGAGTAGTCATCATGTGTGGATTAATCGGCATTGTCAGCCATCGGCCCGTCGCGCAGGACCTGCATGAAGGGTTGAACGTACTGCAGCACCGGGGCCAGGACGCCGCGGGGCTGACCACCTACGACCGCGAGGGGCGACTGCACCAACTGCGGGGCAACGGTTTGGTCCGCGACGTGTTCCACGGCAAAAAACTGCTGCGCCTGCGTGGCGAAGCCGGCATCGGCCACCTGCGCTATCCCACCGCCGGGACGGAAAAGTCCGAAGAAGCGCAGCCGCTTTACGTCAACTCCCCTTACGGCATCGCGCTGGGACACAACGGGAACCTAATGAACACCGAAGCGCTGCGCAAGGAACTGTTCCGCGAAGACCGGCGCCACATCAATACGGAATCCGACTCCGAGATCCTGCTCAACGTCCTCGCGCACGAACTGCTGGCCCGGCCCGAATCGACCACGCGCGACCCGAAGGAACTGTTTCAGGCCGTTCGGGGAGTCAACCGTCGCTGCATCGGCGCGTACGCGGCAGTGTGCCTGATCGCCGACTGGGGGGTCCTGGCGTTTCGTGATCCCTACGGCATCCGCCCGCTGGTGTACGGCACCCGGGACACCGACGAAGGACCCGAACACATCGTCGCCTCCGAGAGCGTGGCGCTGGATATGCTGGGCTTTACCCTGGAGCGTGACCTCGCGCCCGGCGAGGCCCTGTTCATCAGCCTGGACGGCACGGTGCACAGCGAAATCTGCGGAAGCCGGGAAACCTATGCGCCCTGCATCTTCGAGTACGTCTACTTCGCCCGGCCGGATTCGGTGATGAACGGGGTTTCCGTGCAACGCTCGCGGATGCGCATGGGCAAGCGCCTGGCGAACAAGATCCTTCGGGAGTGGCCCGATCATGATATCGACGTGGTCATCCCGATCCCCGACACCAGCCGCACCGCGGCGCTGGAGATGGCCTACCGGCTGAACCGCCCCTACCGCGAGGGTTTCATCAAGAATCGCTACATCGGCCGGACTTTCATCATGCCCGAGGCGCAGGTCCGCCGTCAGTCCGTGCGGCGCAAGCTCAACCCGATTCGCAACGAATACGAAGGCACCAACGTCCTGCTGGTCGACGATTCGATCGTGCGCGGCACCACATCGCGCGAAATCGTACAGATGGCACGGGATGCCGGAGCCAGAAAGGTCTATTTCTGCTCCGCCTCGCCGCCGATCCGCTACCCCAACATCTACGGCATCGACATGCCGAGTGCTGAGGAACTGATCGCACACGGGCGCGACATTTCCGAAGTGTGCGAGGCCATCGGCGCCGACCGCCTGATCTATCAAGACCTGCCAGACCTGATCGCCGCGGTTCAGGACGGAAACCCCGAACTCCAGAATTTCGACTGCTCCGTGTTTACCGGGGATTACGTGACCGGCGTACCGGACGGCTACCTGGACGAACTGGCCTTGCGCCGCCGTTCCGGAACCGACACTCGAGACCCAAGCCCCCAAAACCGGGCAGCCTGAGGCCATGTGCCCTGCCCTGCCTCCTGTGGCCGATCCCACGGCCGAAGACCTGGCACGGGCGGCGGAGGCACGTCAACGCTTCCCGCAATGCCAATCCCGACCGATGTGCTTGGTCAGCATTCGTGAACAGGCCCTGCACCTGCTCGAGGAGAATCAAGTGATCCGTTCCTGGCCCGTTTCGACCTCCCGCTACGGCATCGGCGGGCAGAACGACAGCATGAAGACCCCGACCGGCGCGCATCGGATCGCGGAGCGCATCGGCGACGATGCCGCCTTGCATACGGTTTTCAAGGGCCGGGTCGCCCAGGAGGAAGCGGCCGAAATCGAGACGGAGCCACGTGCGACCGGCCGCGAATGCATCGCGACACGCATCCTGTGGCTGGACGGGCTCGAACCCGGCGTCAACAAGGACGGGGACATGGACTCCTACCAACGTTACATCTACATCCACGGAACCCACGAAGAAGGGCTGATCGGCCAGGCTGCCTCGATCGGCTGCGTCCGCATGCGCGGCGCCGATGTGATTGAATTGTTCGATCGGGTATCCGTCGACACGCTGGTGCTGATCCTGCCATGAACGCTGATTCGCTACTTCAGGAAATTCTGGAGGCCTCCCTAGCCCGGGTGCGCGGCACGGAAGCCGTGGCCCAATGGCTGGATCGTCACCCGGAGGTCGAATACGATCATGTGATCGCGTTCGGAAAGGCGGCATCGGCGATGACCCTCGGTGCGCTGCGTGCACGGCCGGCACCCCGGCGCGGGCTGGTCATCACCAAACACGGTCACCTGGACGACGAACTGAGCAGTTCCCCACAGATCGAATGCGTCGAGTCCGACCACCCGGTGCCGGGAGAAGCCAGCCTCCGGGCCGGCCAGCGGCTGGTGGAGTTTCTGGGCGAGGCCCCTGCCGATGCCCGCTTCCTTGCGCTGATTTCAGGCGGTGCCTCCAGCCTGGTCGAGGTGCTGGCACCCAACCTGGACCTACAGGGGCTAAGCAAACTGACCGAGCGGCTGCTGGCCGAGGGGTTGGCCATCACCGAGATGAACGCCGTACGTCGTTCTATCTCCTGCATCAAGGGCGGGCGCCTCGCGCACTATCTCGATGGACGACCCGCCTGCGCGCTGATGATTTCGGACGTGCCTGGGGACGACCCGGCCGTAATCGGATCCGGTCCGCTGACCGCAGTGCGCGGTGAAGTCCTGCCCGAGACCTTGTCCGACGGGACTCGCCAGTTAATCGAGAAGGCCGAGCGCATGCCGGTTCCGCCACCCGAGGCCTTCCAACTCCTGCAAACCCACATCATCGCCACGCTGGAAGACGCCAAGGAAGCGGCAGCATGCCGGGCGGAAGAACTCGGGTTCCCGGTGCATCGACACCTGGAATTCCTGGAAGATGAAGCCGGGAAGACGGGAGTGGCGCTGGCAGAGTACTTAAAGCAGATAGACACGCCTCCAGGCGTGCACATCTGGGGCGGCGAAACCACCGTCCGGCTGCCCGAGAACCCGGGGCGGGGCGGGCGCAACCAGCACCTTGCCCTGGCTGCGGCCACGGCGCTGGAAGGCGTCAAGGGCATACGTCTGCTCGCCTGCGGCACGGACGGCACGGACGGCCCGACCGAAGACGCCGGAGGGGAAGTCGACGGCGGGACGGTGCTGCACGGCCGGGAAGCCGGGCTGGATGCCGAACAGGCGCTGGCGTGCGCCGATGCCGGAAGCTATCTGGAAGCCGTCAATGCGTTGGTCACCACCGGGCCGACCGGCACCAACGTCATGGACGTGGTGCTGGCGCTCAAGGGCGCCGCGGCTTGACTTGGGCGAGCCTATACAATGGCAGGGAATCGGTTCAGCATGGTCGGACCCATCAGGAAAACCTGCGAGATTTCAAAGCTCGTCGGAACAGGCGAAAGACCCGGCTGGAAATCGCCGGCACCCACGGCAGGCATGCGATGACTCTTTCCTTCTCAACCCACGACGCCCCGGCAGAGGTCTCCGGGGGTCGTCTGCAGGCGCAGAGCCCCGGCCGAACGGCCGAACCGCCCGGATTCGGCTCGCCCGCCGCCCGCGCTCCCTGGGGGAACTATCCCGGATGAAACAGGAAAACCAGCCCCACGCCCGGCCGGACAGGCGCGCGCGCCCCGAGGAAGGAGACGGGAGAGAGGGGGTCTGCTTTGTCATCTTTGGGCCGGAGGCCGGGAAGCCGACCCCGCTGGGCCAGTTCCTGTGCAGGTCCGTCCATGGCCCGGATGGCCCTTTCGAAGGCGCAAAAGGCGAGGCCATCGGTCGCGCCCGCTGCCATCTCGAAACCGAAAGGCGAACGCTCGTCGCCATCGACACGCCAGATTACGTGCAGTATGTCCGCGCCATGACCGCGGGCGAGGCGCGGGCGGACCTGGCCGTTTTGCTCGTCAACGCCCGCGAGGGGATTCTGCCCCGGACCCGGCATCACGGCTACCTGGCTTCGCTGATGGGGATTGACCAGGTGGTTCTCGCCGTCGACCGGATCGACGGGGCCGAGGACGACGAAGGCGCGTTCTCCGCGATCGTCGAGGCGTTCCACGGGCTCGCGGACAGCCTGGGAATCGAACAGCGGGGCTCCATCCCGATGGCCACGCGAACCGGCGGGAATGTCTTCGAAGCCAGCGGAAACATCCCCTGGTACCGCGGCCCGACTTTCGTCGAAATGATCGAGACACTCGAGCTCCGGGCACAGGGCCAGGCCACGAAAGCAACCCCGGTTCCCGAGCCCGCGCACCAGTTTTCCGCCCACATCCTCTGGAAGGATGCGCAACCGATGCTGCCCGGACGGCACTACGGCGCCCGTTTCCCCGACGCCTCGGCGGTCGTCCACGTCACCGACCTGGTCCGCCAGATCAACCCCGACACCCTGGAGGGCATGGCCGCCAAGACGCTCGGGACCGGCGAGATCGGGTACTGCAAGCTGATGCTGGATCAATCCCTCCCGCTCGGCGTCTCCGCCGGCCACGACCGGACGGGCATGTTCGTGCTGACCGACCGACGCACCGGCGCGGCCGTTGGCGCAGGCATCATCGGGTTCGCGCTGCGCCGGGCGCACAACATCGTCTGGCAGGAACTGAAGGTCGACAGGGCGGCCCGCGCACAGGCGCTCGGCCAGCAGCCTTGCGTGCTCTGGATGACCGGCCTGTCCGGCTCCGGCAAGTCGACGATCGCCGACCGCCTGGAGCAGGAACTCCAGGCGCAAGGGCGGCACACCTATCTCCTGGACGGCGACAACGTCCGGCATGGGCTCAGCAAGGATCTCGGCTTCACCGACCACGACCGGATCGAGAACATCCGGCGGGTCCTCGAGGTCTCGAAACTCATGGTCGATGCCGGCCTGATCGTGATCGTCTCCTTCATCTCCCCGTTCCGGTCGGAACGCCAGATGGTGCGGGACTCGATGGAAGCGGGGCAGTTCCTGGAGATCTTCATTGACACGCCCCTGGAGGTCTGCGAGGCCCGTGACCCGAAAGGCCTCTACGCGAAGGCCCGCCAGGGCGATCTCGTGAACTTCACCGGGATCGACTCGCCCTACGAGCCCCCGGAGAACCCGGAATTGCGCATCGACACGACGGAGCTGGCGGTGGAGCAGGCCGTGGACGAGATCGTGCAGCTGCTGGATTCCCGGATTCACGCGGCGACCCCGACAGCGGAAGGCCCTCCCGGGGCGCAGCCGACGCACCCGGCGTGACCGGAAAAGGCCTTTTCGAATGAACGAAATTCCTCCTGTCTTCGTGTTCAGCACCGGGCGCTGCGGATCCACGATGGTCTCGCAGATGCTCAACCGGCATCCGGACATCCTCAGCCTGTCCGAGTTTTTTTCGGCCGTCGGCCTGAGCGCGTTCGCCGGGAAGAAGGTGACGGGCGAGCACATGTGGCGCCTGTACAGCAAGCCCGGGAAACGGGCGGAAATCATCAAGCGGGAGTCCTTCAGCGAACTGCTCTACCCCTTCGACGACCCTGCTTCACGCTTCGACGCCGCCACCCTACCGCCCATCATGTCGGTCGCGCTGCCCCATCTGACGGACCACTACGAAGCGCTTTACGACGAGCTTGAACGGTTTGTCCACGCGCAACCCAAGGCCTGGCCCCGCGATCATTACCAGGCGCTGTTCACTTGGCTGGGGGAGCGTTTGGGAAAGAAAGTATGGATCGAACGGCACGGCGGATCCCTGCTGATGGCCTCCCGGCTACTGCGCCAGTTTCCCGAGGCGCGCGTCATCCATGTGTTTCGTGACGGGCGCGAGACGACCCTGTCCATGAGCCATCACCCGCCCTTCCGGGTCGCGCTGACCCTGATCCGCCGCGCCCGACGCCGGGGAATCGACCTGTACCGAATCCTCGAAAAAACCCAAAACAGCGACCGGCTGACCTGCTGGATGGCAGCCGTGCAGTGGTGGGGCCTGGACCTGGACCGCGCGCTGTCGGAATCGCTGCCCCTGCCCGAATTCGCCGAATTCTGGAGCAACATGATCGAAACGGGCCACCGGGCGTTCGGGCATTTCGGGCCGGACCGGCGACTCGACCTGCGTTTCGAGGAGATGCAGGAAGACCCGCAACGCGAGGCGCGGCGCCTCCTCGAATTCATTTCGCCGGAACTGGGCAACGAGACCTGGCTCGACGAAGTCGCCCGAATCCCCCGTCCGACCCCGTCGAAATTCGCGCAGCTCGGCCCCGGCATGCAGCAGGCGGTGACCCAGGCCTGTCGCCCAGGGCTGCAACGCCTCGGCTATACGTGTTGATCCGCATGCGCGGCGAGTCCCGGCAAGCCCGGGTACACTGGAGGCGGGATTCGAGGTGAGCGACGCATGGTAAAGGCCCGGACGCCGGAGGAAGCAATCGAGAAGCCGCTGCTGCTTGCGGAAGAGCTTCATGTTCTCCTGCTCAACCGGAAAGAGGGCGGCCTCATCAACATCGGCGAGCACAAGACGAATCATGCCTTCGTCGGCGCCGTGCTGATGGACCTGGCGAAAGCGGGGCACCTCGATGCCGACCTGGAAAGCCTGGCGGTCATGGATTCGACTCCGCTGGACGACGATATCCTGGACCCCCTGCTCTCGGCCATCGCCGAGTCCGGGAACGGGGCCGGGGTCGCCGACGCGCTTGAGCGTTTTGCCACTCCGGAGATCGTCAACCGGATACGCCGTTGCGCCGCGGAACGCCTGATCCGCAGAGGCATCTTCGGCAGGGATCCGAGCGGGACGGTCTTTCTGGACCCGCGGGTGGGCCGGACGCGGCGATACCCCGGGGTGTCCGCGGCCGAGGGCCAGGACGTGACCCTGCGGGTGATGAACGTCATTTTCAGCGAAGACATCCCGACGCCGGACGAAGCCATGCTGATCGCATTGGTCGATGCCTGCGGGATCTTCGAGCACATCCTCACGAAGCCGGAACTCGAGGAGCGGCGCGAACGCATCGCCCTGGTGCGCAACCTGGACCTCATCGGGCTGGCGGTCCGCGACGCGATTCTCGCCGCCAGGAAACCGGAATCTGAAGACCAGATGCTGCGCCGGGCCTTCCTGGACTCCACCGCCGGAGACAGGGTGCCGATGGCCCCCGGCGCACTTCCCCTGCTCGGGCACTCGCTGCGCCTGCGTCCGGTGCCCACCAAGACGCTGGCCAATTACTACCGCTCCCTCGGGCCCGTCTTCAGGGTCCGCGACATGACCGGGGAACTCACCGTTCTCGCCGGGCCGGAAGCCAACCGGTTCTGCCAGAAACACGGGCGCGCGCTCCTTCGCAGCCACGACACCTACACCCCTCTCATCGAGGGCATGGACGCCCAGCGAATCATCCTGAGCATGGACGGGGAAGAACACTTCACCCTGCGCCGGGCGATCGCTTCGGGTTTTTCGGGGGACCGGTTCCTGAGCCGGCTGCAGGAAATCCGGGAGATCATCCTCGGGGAGCTGCCGGACGGCGAGAACCTGGTCGCGACGGACGCGTTCACCCAGCTGACGGCCAAATCCATCGGACTGGCCTGCACCGGCTACACGCTTTCCAGCTCCGAGGTCAGGGACATGGAGTTTTTCATGCGTCGGGTCATCGCGAGCGCCGTTCTTCGGGTCCTGCCCCGCTTCATGATGCGCACCCCACGCACCCGGCGGGCAAAGGCCGGGTTCTTCGAGGTCTTCACCCGCATGCTGCAGGCCCGGCTGGACGATGAAGGCGGGGAGGCCCACGAGGACGTGGTCGACGCGATGCTGGAGCTGCACCGATCCAATCCCCAGTTCCTGCCCGAGCGCGAACTTCGGGTGTCCTGCCTCGGGCCCATTTTTTCCGGCATGCATACCACCGCCAGCACCGGAGCCTTGGCCCTGTACCTGTTGCTGAAGCATCCCGACGTCCTGCAGCGCGTTCGCGCCGAGGCGGACGAGCTTTTCGCAAACGAAGGGCCGACCCCCGAAAAAATGGAGGCCCTGGACGTCACCCGTCGAGCCGTACTCGAAACCCTGCGGCTGTATAACCCTTTCGGGTCGCTCCTGCGGCATGCGGTCAACACCTTCGAGTTCGGGGGCCACACCATCGCAGCCGGAACCCGGCTGTTCCTGCCGACGGCCGTGCCGCACTACTGCCCGGAGTTTTTCCCCGAACCCGAGCGTTTCGACGTCGACCGCTACCTTCCGGAGCGGGCCGAGCACGATCAGCTCGGCGTCTACATGCCCTTCGGGTTTGGCACCCACCGCTGCCTGGGCAGCAGCATCGCCAGCGCGCACCTGGTGTTCTCCCTCGCCACGATCCTGCACAACCGGGAGGTGGAAATGGATCCGCCCGGCTACGAGATGAAGATCATTCTCAGTGGCGTACCCGCGCCGACGAGAAAATTCAGGCTGAAACTCTCACGCAGGACCGTCGGCGAAACTGCCGGCCCCCCGGCCTGAGCCACGTCCCTCACGCACCGTTCCTCCCGGGCCGGGTGCGGCGCGGGAGCCCGTCACGGGGCCGGGATCATTCCAGGTCTCGGGCCACACGGAACCCCGACACGCTCGTTGCGCCCCAGGAAATCCTCCGGAAGCGAGCCGCAGACCGATTCCCTTCCCTCCCGTAGAACCAGGCCCCTCCTCGCGCAACGCGCAGGAAGCACAGCCCGGACTCCCATGCGCTCCCGTCGGCGGGCCCGCCCGAATAGTCGGGATTGAAGCAGTCCTGCGTCCATTCGGCAGCGTTCCCGATCATGTCGTACAGACCAAAGGCATTCGGCCGGAAGGAGCCTGCGGGGGCGGTGCCCGCAAACCCGTCGTTGCAGGAGACGATTTCATCAAACTGGAAATCGAAGTCATGGAATTGGCTGTCGGCTTCATCGTACACGCTGGCGAACTCGCAAAGGTCCGCCTCGGATTCCCCGTAGTGGGCTCCGGAGGACCCGGCGCGCGCGGCATATTCCCATTCCGCCTCGGACAGCAACCGGTACCGCTTCCCCGTCAGTTCGGAAAGCCACTGCACATAACGCTGGGCGGCACGCCAACTGATATTGAGCACAGGACGCCGCCCTTGGCCAAAACCCTCGTCGTCCGGCATGCGGGCATCGCAACCCCCCATCCGCACGCAGATCCTCCACTCCGCAAAAGTCACCTCGAAAACGCCGGCCGCGAACGGCGCCGGGATGGCGACTTCCCGCTGCGGGCCCTCGTTGGCACGGCGGTAGACTTCGGATTCCGGCGATCCCATGCGGAATGTCCCGGCTGGAACCACGGCCATTCTCGGGGCGGCGTCGCAATCCTGAAAAACGTCGCCCGGCCTGAGCTCCCGGGCCTCTTTCGGGTCGCACTCGGCCACCCATTCGGCGTCGCTCAACGCCACGTAGCCCCGGCGGTCCGGCTCGCCCTCTTCTCCCTGCACCGCCACGAGGTACCAGGCCCGCGTCTCCTGCAGGAGCCGGAGCGGCGTCCCCGCGGGAACCGCCGCGATCACCGGGCTGTTCGGGTCAGCGGCTTCCCGTACCGGGCCCGGGTGCGCAAGCATCCGCAACTCCAGCGCCGCCGCCGGCGGGGCGGCACCGGCCAGCAAGGCCGCCGCGACGACCCCGAAAGCGAACCTTCCCCCTGCGTAACTTCGACCGGCAGGCACTCCCGCCCCCCCGGTGGAAGCCCCGGCCGCAAAGGCTGGAACCGGCCAAGGCGGGAAAACGCGGCCCATCACTCAATCCAACTCCCGGGCGACGCGAAAACCCAGGCTGCTGTAACTGCTATCCATGGTCCTCTTGGTGCGGGAGGCCACCCGGTTGTTGGGAAGGCCGTACGCCCACGCGCCCCCACGCGAGACGCGGAAGCGGCAATCGCCCGTCTCCCTGGCGCCGCCGTCCGCCGGACCGTCCCGATAGTCGCCGTTGTAGCAGTCCTGCGTCCACTCGGCGACGTTGCCGACCATGTCGTACAGCCCGAAGGCGTTCGGCGAGAAAGAGCCAACCGGCGCACTCGCCGGGTATCCGTCCGAGCACGGCAGGAGCGAGCCAACCGCCCGGGTGACGTCGGGCACCAGTTTCTTCGAGGTCTGGTCCAGTCCGTTCATATGCTCGCAATAGTCCGATTCCGATCCGGAGCCGGGCCGGGCCGACAGCGTTCCAGCCCGTGCCGCATACTCCCATTCTGCCTCGCTCAGCAGCCGGTACCGTTTCCCGGTCAGGGCGGACAGCCATCGCGCATAGTTCCGGGCCTGCGTCCAGTTCACGTTGATCACGGGATAGCGCCCGCGCCCCAGCCCGAGGTCGTGCGGGTGTTGCGAGCCGCACCCGCCCGCACGCTGGCAGGCATCCCATTGCTCAAAGGTCACTTCGAAGGCCCCCACCGCGAACGGGAGCGCCATCTCCACCCTGCGCTGGGGCCCTTCGTCGGGCAGCCGGTAGGCTTCCGATTCGGGAGACCCGATCACGAAACTTCCGGCCGGCACCACCACCATTTCCGGGGATGCCTCGCAATCCTGGAAGCGGTCCCCCGGGCTTAACTCCAGGGTTCCCCGAAGGGTGCAGTTGGCCACCCATTCCACATCGCTGACCGAAACATAGCCTTGCCGGAACGGAGGGCCGTCCGCCTCCTCGTGCGGTTCGACAAGGTACCAGGTCCGCGTTTCCGAGACCGCGCGCAGCGGGGTACCGCCGGGGGCCATCGTGACAATTTCGCTGTTCGGATTCGGGTCCCTCCTTATTGCACCCGGGTCGGCGCGCATGCGAAGCTCAATCAGACGGGAACGCAACGGGTCCGGTCGCCGCTGCATGAAGGACGACCGCAACGTCATCAGCTCCGCGGGCGTGAACTGGGACAAGAAGGCGACGGTCTGGGAGACCGTCGGCAGATTCGCCAGGACGACGGAGGCAACCCCCACCAGAACCAGCACGCCGACTCCCCCTGCGATCCGCTTCCAGGCTCCCCGGATTGTCACCCTGCTTCTCCGTCGTCCGCCAATCGATGTCTCCCCTGGGGCATTATGCGGCACGCACGCCCCGGACGCCCCACCCGTACGCGCATCAGGTCGCCGGCTGCGGATGCAGGCCGTCGGCATCGGCCACCAGCCAGCTGCCCTGTTCGTACCAGTCCCCCAGCACGGCCCGCACGGCCTCTATTTCGTCCACCTTGAATTCGTGGATGGCCGGGCGATGCGTGTGCCCGTGCACCATCGTGTACACCCCCTCCGTGCGCATCACCTGCCGGACCGTCTCCTCGTTCACATCCATGATGTCCGGGGATTTCCCCGCAACCGCCTGGACGCTGATCCGGCGCAGGCGCTGACCCATTCCCAGCCTCCACGAGCGAGGCAGGTTCCCGAGCAGCGCCATCGTGGCCGGATGGCGGATGCGTCGGCGATAGCGCTGGTAGGCCACGTCATCCGTGCACAGCAAGTCGCCGTGCTCGATCAGGGTGGGAATGCCATGCAGGTCGACCACCTGTCGGGCCGGCAGGATCTCGATCCCGGTGCGGCGGGCAAAACCGGCTCCCAGGAGGAAATCCCGGTTGCCGTGCAGGAATCTCACGGTGACGCCCCGTGCGGTCAGCCGCTGGAGCGCACCGATCACCTCGCCCAGCCCTTCGGCAGGGTCATCATCGCCGATCCAGAACTCGAACAGGTCGCCCAGGATGTACAGGGCCTGCGCCTGCTGCGCCTCGTTCCCCAGAAAATGCACGAATTCCTGTGCCTGGACCGGACGGCTGGCATCCAGGTGCAAATCGGAGACAAACAGGGTGAACGGCTTCATCAAGCACTCTCTGGAGAGAATTATAATTTGCCCGTCCTGGCGGAATGTCAGACGGTTTTTTGCTTGGAAAGCGCCGCTTTCCACCCCATATCTAGTCATGGGAGCAGGGCGCGCCCTTAATTCCCGCGCCATCTGCTATCCTAGTACGCTGAAAGGCCAAGGTCTCCGGGACAAGCGCGCATGAGCAACATGATGAAGAACCTGATCCTGTGGATCGCGATCGCCGCGGTGCTGATGTCGGTGTTCAACAATTTCGCCCCGGTCGCGCAACCGCCGACCTCGCTGGCCTATTCCGAATTCATCTCCAACATCAAGTCCGGCCAGATCCGCGCCGTCAACATCGACCCGGACCAGCGCACCATCACCGGGACGCTCATCGACGGCCGCGAGTTCACCACGACCGCCCTGCAGGATCCCAAGCTGATGGACGACCTGCTGGCGAACAACGTCGCGGTCACCGGGACCCCGCGCGAAAAGCCGTCGCTGTTCATGGAACTGCTGATCCACTGGTTCCCGCTGCTGTTGCTGATCGGGGTGTGGATCTTCTTCATGCGCCAGATGCAGGGCGGCGGCCAGGGCCGCGGCGCGCTGTCGTTCGGCAAGAGCCGGGCGCGGCTCATGTCCGAGGACGAGAACAAGGTGACGTTCAAGGACGTCGCCGGCATCGAGGAGGCCAAGGAAGAGGTCAAGGAGCTGGTCGACTTCCTCCGCGACCCCGAGAAATTCCAGAAACTCGGCGGGAAGATCCCGCGCGGCGTGCTGATGGTCGGCTCGCCGGGCACCGGCAAGACCCTGCTGGCCCGGGCGATCGCCGGCGAGGCCAAGGTGCCGTTCTTCAGCATCTCCGGCTCCGACTTCGTCGAGATGTTCGTCGGCGTGGGGGCCTCGCGCGTCCGCGACATGTTCAACCAGGCCAAGAAGCACGGCCCGAGCATCATCTTCATCGACGAGATCGACGCGGTCGGCCGCCATCGCGGCGCCGGGCTCGGCGGCGGCCACGACGAGCGGGAGCAGACGCTCAACCAGTTGCTGGTGGAAATGGACGGGTTCGAGGGCAACGAGGGCACCATCGTCATCGCCGCCACCAACCGGCCCGACGTGCTGGACCCGGCCCTGCTCCGCCCCGGCCGCTTCGACCGCCAGGTGGTGGTGCCGCTGCCGGACATCCGCGGGCGGGAACAGATCCTCAAGGTGCACATGGGCAAGGTGCCGACCCACTCGGGCGTCAAGGTGAAGGTGATCGCCCGGGGGACCCCGGGATTCTCCGGCGCCGACCTGGCGAACCTGGTCAACGAGGCGGCCCTGTACGCGGCGCGAAACGACAAGAAGCAGGTAGACATGCAGGACTTCGAACACGCCAAGGACAAGATCCTGATGGGTTCGGAGCGCCGCTCCATGGTGATGAGCGAGGATGAGAAGAAACTCACTGCCTATCACGAGTCCGGGCATGCAATCATTGGCCGTACCGTCCCTGAGCACGACCCAGTGCACAAGGTCACCATCATCCCGCGCGGGCGGGCGCTGGGCGTGACCATGTTTTTGCCTGAAGACGACCGCTACAGCAACACCCGGCAGCGGCTGGAGAGCCAGATCTGCACGTTGTACGGAGGCCGGATGGCCGAAGAGATCATCTTCGGCACGGAGAAAGTCACCACCGGCGCGCAAAACGACATCGAACGTGCCACCGAACTGGCCCGCAACATGGTCACCAAGTGGGGGCTGTCCGAGAAAATGGGGCCGTTGGCCTACAGCGAGGAAGCGGGCGAGGTGTTCCTCGGTCATTCCGTGACCCAGCACAAGACCATGTCCGACCGCACGGCTCGGGCGATCGACGAGGAAGTGCGCGAGATCATCGACCGGAACTACAAGCGTGCACACAAGATCCTGACCGAAAACATGGACAAGTTGCACAGCATGGCCGACGCCCTGATCAAGTACGAGACGATCGACGGCGAACAGATCGACGACATCATGGCAGGCCAGCCTGTCCGCCCGCCCCAGGACTGGGACGACAACACGCCGGACAGCGACTCGGACGCGGCCAAGCACTCCAAGAAGGCAAAAGACACGGATTCTCCGATTGGCGGAGCCGCCGAACAGCACTGATTTCGATTCGCGGCTGACCGCGCATGTCCCGCACCTATTTCGGAACTGACGGAATCCGAGGCCGAGTCGGCATCAGCCCGATGACACCGGATTTCGTGCTGTGCCTGGGCTGGGCCATTGGCCGCGTGCTCGGGCAGGGATCCGAAACTCCTCAAATCCTAGTCGGCAAGGATACTCGCCGTTCCGGCTACATGTTCGAGTCTGCGCTGGAGGCCGGCTTGTCCGCAGCGGGCATCAACGTCTTGCTGTTGGGCCCCCAGCCGACCCCTGCCATCGCCCAACTGACCCGGGAACTGGATGCCTGCGCCGGTATCGTCATCAGCGCCTCGCACAACCCGCACTACGACAACGGCATCAAGCTGTTCGACGCGGATGGCGCCAAACTGCCCGATGAGATCGAGCATCGCATCGAAGCGGAACTGGAGAAGCCGATGGACATCGATCCCCGTTCCCTGCCCGGCAAAGCCTGTCGGTTCAACGACGCCGGACGCCATTACCTTGATTTTTGCAAGAGCACCGTGCCCGAGGGATTTCGTCTTGACGGCCTGCGCCTGCTGGTCGACTGTGCGCACGGAGCCGCTTACCAGCTTGCACCGAAACTGTTCGAGGAACTGGGCGCAGACGTGGTTGCCGTCGGTGCGGAACCTAACGGGACGAACATCAACGACGGTTGTGGCGCGACCTGTCCGGAATATGTCTGCGCCCAAACCCGTGAGCACGGGGCCAGCCTTGGACTGGCCGTGGATGGCGACGGCGATCGGCTGATCATGGTCGACGAGGACGGCGGAATCGTGGACGGGGACGATCTCTTGTACGTCATCGCCCGTGCCAGACAGGTTCAGGGCACTCTGAACGGCGGCGTGGCCGGCACCCAGATGAGCAACCTAGGCCTGGAGAAAGCACTGGCCACCCTGAAGATTCCATTCGAGCGGGCTGCGGTTGGCGATCGCTATGTCCAGGAATTGCTGCTGGCCCGCGGCTGGCAACTAGGCGGAGAGACTTCCGGTCACATTATCTGCCGCGACCGGGCCTGTACCGGCGACGCGATGGTTGCAGCGCTGCAGACACTGGAAGCGCTGCATATTCTCGGCCAACCCCTGTGTCAGGCGCGTTCGGACCTGCGGAAGTATCCACAGACCATGATCAATGTACGTTGCCCACGCGACCGTACGCCCGGCCCGGCCACGGATGCGGCCGTGCAGAATGCGCGCAATGAACTGGGCGAGCAAGGTCGGGTCCTTCTGCGTCCCTCCGGGACAGAACCGGTGTTGCGCGTCATGGTGGAGGGAGAAGATCATGGAAGGGTCGAAGCCCTCGCGCAATCTATCGCCAACTCGATCGACACGGGTGCCTGAAAGCCGCCCTTTATAATGCCCCTCCGCATTACTCCCCGATAACCACCGGATCTTCTTTTATGGCCCGACCGACCGTCGTCGCCGGCAACTGGAAAATGCATGGCTCCCGGGACACCGCCCGGGCGTTGGCCCGTGCTGTCGTACACGGCGTCGGGGACGCAACCGACCCGGAGGTTTTGCTCTGCCCTCCGTTCGTTCATCTACTTGACGTCCTTGAAGAGACAGTGGAAAGCCCGGTCCGAGTCGGCGCGCAGAACGTCTGCGACCAACCCGAGGGCGCCTTCACCGGCGAAGTCTCCGTGGCCATGCTGGCTGAACTGGGTTGCTCGCACGCCATCATCGGGCATTCCGAACGCCGTCACGTGTACGGCGAATCCGACGAGCTGATCGAGCGGAAGTTCGCCCTCCTGCACCAGTCGGCACAGCAAGACGCTCCAGGCGCGCCCCGGGCAATCCTGTGTGTCGGAGAAACCCTTGAGGAGCGCGAAGCAGGACAGACCCTGGATGTGATCCACCGGCAACTGCAGCCAGCCCGAAGCTTCCCAGACGCGTTCCCGCGTGCGCTGATCGCCTACGAACCGGTCTGGGCCATCGGCACCGGCGTCGCGGCCACCCCGGACATGGCACAGGAAGTGCACGCCGCCATCCGGGCGCACTTGGAACAGGAGATCGGAACTGCTGCACAGGACACGGTCGTGCTGTACGGCGGCAGCGTCAAGGCGGCCAATGCGTCGGAATTATTCTCCATGCCGGATATCGACGGCGGCCTAGTCGGCGGCGCTTCCCTGAAGGCCGACGAATTCCTGTCCATATGCCAAGCCGTGCGAAAATAAGCACATGTACACCGTCCTTCTCATCACCGCGATCCTGCTGTCGCTGAGCATCGTTGGCTTAGTGCTGTTGCAGCATGGCCGAGGCGCGGACACTGGCGCAGCATTCGGCGGCGGCGCCTCCGGCTCCGTTTTCGGCGCACGCGGAAGTGCAACTTTTCTCAGCCGGGTCACCGCCGTCATAGTCGCACTGTTTTTTATCAACTGCCTGGCGCTGGCGTGGATTGTCAAAACTGCGCCGCCCGAGCAGAGTCTCATGGGGCGGATTGCTACACCGGAGGCCGAACAGGCTCTTCCTGAACCAAACGTCCCGGAACAGCCGGTTATTTCGGAATCTGAACCGGAATTGGATCCAGCCGGAGAAATTCCTGAGTAAGATTTGGCGCGTTTTGTGATAATGGCAGGACAGATGCCGATGTGGTGGAATTTGGTAGACACGCTGTCTTGAGGGGGCAGTGGCGAAAGCCGTGCCGGTTCGAGTCCGGCCATCGGCACCAATTGGCTATCCAGTAATATTTGAAGTGTTTGGTAATGGCTAAAAATCGGCGTTTCAAGGATCGGCACCTTCAACTATTTGATCTTGTAGATCGCTTTGAAGCTGTGCCGAGTTCGACACATGTCTATAAGGCGCTTGCCACAATAGAGCGCTTGAAAGATGAAGGGCTAAAATTCTGGGATGAAGGTTCTAGTCAACTAACCCATTGGCAGGGCTATTGCTCTGCCCTATGGACATTCCTCAACACTGAATTGGGTAAGCGCCGACATATTGAGAAACAAGATTTGGCGACCGCCTTGAGAGAATATAACGCTGAATTTGAACATTCCACTCACGGCATGTTCGAAATGCTTTATGGAATATCTGATAATCCAGACAACGACGAAAGAATCAAACAAATGCTTTGTTGGTTTGACTTGGCATACAGATTGTCTGCCTATGCCATAACTTCTTTCTGGATCGACGAAAAGTCTGATCAGAGTTCAGTAAAAATTAAAATGAATGTAACAACTGGAGAACGTGCCGAGGACTGGTCGTACAAAGGGATGGAAAAACCAAAATATAGAAAACACCAGCGTGGCACCGAAAAACTATAAGGAAAGTTTCTGCACGTGTATGAGCAAAACACTAAGGTAATTTTTCTAAGTCCAACATCTTTCGTCCTTGACAAGTCCAAAAGGCTTTAGGCATTCGCATGACTGACCCGCTGGCTCCCGCTGATCCGGGGAAAAGCGTTGCCGTCTTCGCGTCGGCGGGAACCGGCAAAACTTGGCTGCTGGTCGCGCGCATCCTTCGCCTGTTGCTGGCGGGCGCCGAACCCGATTCCATCTTGGCCATCACCTTCACCCGCAAGGCGGCGGCGGAAATCCAGCAGCGCCTGACCGAGAGGCTGGCTGGCTGGCTGGCTCTCGACGATCCGGACCTGATTGAGGACCTGAGGAAGATCGGTGTCGACGAACCGGAGCAGCATCTGGACCGTGCCCGGGCACTGTTCGAAACCGTGCAGTTTGCAGATCAGACTATCCGCATCGCAACCTTTCATTCCTTCTTCCAAGAACTGCTGCAGCGCTTCCCTCTGGAGGCCGGGATCCCCGCCGGATTCGCGATCCCACAAAGGGAACAGGCCGCCCGCTTACACCAGGCTGCAGAAGACCTGCTTTTCGAGGAGACCCTTCGCAACCCCGGCAGCGAATTGGCCGAATCCATGAATGCGATCATGGTGGAAGTCCCGAACTTATGGAACCTGCGCCGCATCTTGGCAGGATTTCGGGGGCACATTCTGGAATGGCGCGCTTTCGAAGGCGAATTCACCCTGGAACAATTGCGCGCGCACCTCCACGATGAGGTTTTTCGCCTGAACGAAGCTTCGGATCCTGTCCGGATTTCCGAAATCGAGCCGGGGATTCGCCATCTTGCGGGCCTGTTGGAGAAAAGTGGCGCCTCGGAGAAATCCAACCAAGCCCAGGCCGCAGTCAAACTGTGCCGTGCCCTTGAAGAAGACGAGACCGGAAGCCTCGAACAGATCCAGCATCTCCACCAAGCCCTGGACGATCCAAAGGGAGAAGGCGTCAGACGCTCGCTTGTTCCGACGCAAGACGCGGTACGGAAACGTCTAGGCGAGGACGATGCCAAGGAACTCGAACAGCAACTTGATTCGTGGCATCGATCGACTTTCGAATCTCTGGACGGGCTGCTACGCCGGAAAGCCTGCGAACTCAACGGCCATTGGTACACGGTCGTCGGGCGGCTGGCCGAGAACTACCAGCGCCTGAAGCAGACATACGGCTACATGGACTACGACGACCTGTTGTGGTTCGCAAACCGGCTGATGAACGGTGGCATCGAGTGGGTTCAGTACAAGCTCGGACAGAGATTCCGGCATGTGCTGGTCGACGAATTCCAGGACACCGACGCCCTGTCCTGGCAAACCCTGCAGGTCTTCCTCGAAGCCCTGCATGAAACCGAGGACGGATCCAGTTCCGCATTCATCGTCGGCGACACCAAGCAGTCCATCTACCAATGGCGACGCGCCAACCCAGAGATCCAAAAGGAGGCCGGCGTTTATCTCCAGTCCTATTTGCAGGCGGACGAACCCACTTCCATGGACGCCTCCCGCCGCTCATCCGAGATCATCATCGATTTCGTCAACGACGCTTTCGGCGAGGACGGTCTTTTCCCTCTTCCGGATTTCCCCCCTCACCAGACTCATCTGGCAGAACTTTGGGGACGGGTCGAACTGCTTCCGTTCATCCCGAAAGAACCACGCGATAAACCGTCGGAGCGTGAGCTTGATGAGCCGTTGCGCAATCCCCTGACCGATCCCCGTCCCGAAACCCGATCCACCCACCTGGAACAGATGGCCGACCAGATCGCCCAGCGAATCCGACAAATCATTGACGAACGGGTTGCCATCGAGGACCGGGAGTCCGGAGACCGCGCCGCCCGGTACCGCGACTGCATGATTCTGGTGAACCGGCGCACTCATGTGCCACAGATCGAACACGCATTGGCACGGCTCAAGATCCCCTTCGCGCGTCAGTCCCGACAGACCCTGCTCAACCACCTGGAAGTGCGGGACATGCAGGCTCTGCTCCAATCCCTGATTCGCCCAGCAGACGACCTGCATCTGGTGCAGGCGCTGCGTTCCCCGCTGTACAACATCACGGATGAAGAATTGATGGAACTGGCGCGCACAGATACGAACTCGGGACACTGGGCCGAACGCCTGAAGATCCTGGCTCAACAGAAAGACCCGGATCATCCGTTGCGGCGTGCAGCCAGGGACTTCAAAAAGTGGCGGGAACTGATCGGTCACATTCCCACCCACGACCTGCTGGACCGGATTTACTTCGAAACGGATGCATTGCGCTGCTACCGAGATGCTTGGCCGAACGAAGAACGCGGCGAGCGCGCGGTCAGCAACCTGACCCGCTTCATCGAGCTGACCCTGGAGTTTGACAGTGGGCGTTACCCCAGCACAGCGGCTTTCGTCCACTTCATCGAGGAAATGCGCTGCGGCCGCGTCGAGGGCTACGACGCCCCCGATCTCGTCAGCCTGAAATCAGATGATCAGGACGACCGCGTCCAGATTCTGACCGTGCATGCGGCCAAGGGCCTGGAGAAACCGATCGTCATATATGCCGAACTGGACAAGCCCAGAGAGCAGGGTCGGCACGGAGATATTCTGCTCGATTGGCCCGCCGACGAAACCCGCCCTCGGCGCTTCCTGTTCCGACCCCGCACAGAAGACATGGATTCCTGCTCACTGGAATGCCTGGAACTGGCACGCCAGAAAAGACGGGCGGAAGAACTTAATCGTGCTTATGTCGCATTTACCCGTGCCCGGCAGATGTTGATCCTCTGCCAGTACGAGGAACTCCACGAAGAACTTCGGGAATTGTTCCCGGGGGCACCCGGGAAGGAAGCCGAATTGCTGGCCCGAGGTCCGAAGCCGCCCACTCTATCCACCGATGCCGCACCTCCCCCCTCTATGCCAGAACCGGATTGCGCCGGGCTGGACACACCATTCGCACTTCCAGGCACGACCTCGCCAAGCATGGTCGACAAATTGGATGAAGCCGGAGAAGCCGAAGGCACGGACAGAATCTTGGAGCGACAACACGCGCTGGAACGCGGACGCGCCATCCATGCCCTGATCGAATTGCTGGAAGCTGGCGAACCGGATAGGATCGAGCTCGAACGCCTAGCAAATAACTACAACCGCGACCTTGAAGATCCTGATTTTCAGGACTGGCTGAACGAAGCCCGCCAAGTAGTCGCCGATTCGGAACTGGATCCGGTATTCCGACCTGATCCCCAGACCCGCGTGTACGCGGAAGTGCCCGTGCTTTGCAGAACCGAAACGGGCGAGGGATTCGGCATCATCGACCGGCTGCTGCTCTCTCCGGACACAGCCTGGGTTATCGACTTCAAGTCCCATGCCACGGAGGATCCGGAAGAATTGGCCGGAATCGCCGAGCATTATGCGGGGCAGATGAACGAATATGCCCGTTACATCCGCCTCGTCTACCCCGACCGGTCAGTGCGCTGTTCCCTGCTGTTCACGCGCAGCCGCCAGCTGCACGACATGCCCGATCTGTAGAATCCGGAATCAGTCGCCAAGCAGGGCCAAGATCTCTGCCGGTGGGCGGTAGCCGCGGATCAGCGAACCGTCTGACAGGAAAATGGAGGGGGTCGACCGGATGTTGATCCGCTCGACCAGGTTCATGTGCTCCAGGACCGGGTTCGCACAGGTCTTCGGAGAGATTGACTCCCGGCGCTTGGCACGGGTCAGCGCATCCAAGGGATCATTGGAACACCAAACACTGACCGACTTCCGATAGCTCTCGCTCCCCTCGCCGGCCCGCGGGTACAGCAGATAGCGGACTTCGATTCCGGCGTTGTTGAGCTCCTCGATATGCTCATGGAATCTCTGGCAGTATGGGCAATCGATATCCGTGACCACGACGAGCGAGTGGCGGCGCGGCATGGTCGCCGGGAAGACCAGCATCTTATCCGTGCCATAGGCGTTCAACAGTCTCACCCGAATCTCGGCCCGGGAGATCTCTGTCAGATTGATCCGACTATCTACATCGATCAGATTGCCGTCCGTAATCAGGTGCTTCCCATCACCCGTAATGTAGAAAATGTCCGCGCCGTACAACACTTCGTACAAGCCCGGCGATGGCGAAAGGCGGATTTGGTCCGGCGTGTGGCCCGGTATCAGCAGTTGCAGGCGTTCCCGGAGTTGCTCGCTGTTCGTTTCCGCGGAAGCTGCGGCCGCGAGCAGCAAAGTACCGAGCAACAGGATTCGCCTAGCCACGGGGGTGGTGAACCCGGTGCATGTCTTTGAGTTTGTCATGAGCAACGTGAGTATAGATTTGAGTCGTAGCGAGATCGCTATGGCCGAGCAGCATCTGCACCACCCGCAAGTCCGCCCCATGGTTGAGCAGGTGCGTGGCGAATGTGTGTCTCAGCGTGTGCGGCGTCAGCGGTTTGGTGATGCCGGCCTTCCGAGCTACTTGACGCAGCATCTGCCAGAAAGCCTGACGGGTCATCGCCCGGCCTTGGCGGGTGACGAACAGGTCCTCGGTCCGAGGGCGGTCTTTCAAGAACGCCGGCCGGGAATCCCGGAGGTAACGCTCCAGCCAATCGGTTGCGCACTCGCCGATCGGCACCAGTCGTTCCTTCATGCCCTTCCCCACCAATCGCAGGACTCCGGTTTTCATGTTGATCTGACCCTGTTTTAGGGTGACCAGTTCACTAACCCTGAGTCCGCAGGCATAAAGCAGTTCCAGCATGGCACGATCCCGCAATCCTTTAGGGGTGTCCGTGTTCGGCGTACTCAACAGGGTTTCGATTTCCTGCTCGCTCAGTACGGAGGGCAGGTATCGAGACGGCTTCGGGGTAATGACCTGCGTACAGGGATCGTCACTGCGCAGGGCATGCCGCTTCGCATAGCGGTAGAACAGCCGAATCGCCGACAGAATGCGTGCCACGCTGCTGGCCTGCATGCCCTTTTGGAGCCGGGAGGCCAGATACATCTGGATGTCGCCGCCATCCGCCGCGCGCAGGCTTGCGCCCTGTGCATTCAGCCATTTTGAAAACCCTGTTAAATCAGATCGATACGCCAGCATTGTCGAGCGCGCGAGTCCCTGCTCCGCCCAGCTGCTGTCAAGGAAAGCATCGATTGCATCGATGTCGGACATGGTGCAGAAAGTATACAGCAGCGGGCGTGTTCGGTGTGCTACACTCGCCGCATGCCGTCTGCGAACACCGTCGGCCTCTGGCGGCGATTGGGTTGCATCCTCTATGACCTTCTGGCGCTGGCCGCCATCTGGTGGGCCGCCAGCATCCCGTTCGCCATGCTGGACCTGTCTGTGCCCGGTTCCCCGGAGCGCATGCTGTATCAAGCCTACCTTTCCATCGTCGGGTTGGCTTATTTTGTCCTGTGCTGGCGTGCCCGCAGCGCCACAATCGGCATGCGTGCCTGGCGAGTCCGTATCGAGACCGTGGATGGCCAGAAGATCGGCTGGGGCGCTGCCGTGATTCGAGGTCTGGGCGCCGTCTTATCGTGGGCCTGCCTTGGGCTGGGATTCCTATGGAGCCTGTTCGGCGCGACGCGGCTCTGCTGGCACGACCAATGGAGCGCTACCCGGCTGGTTTCAGCGGAATGAGACGGAGTTGAAGACCGGAGCTCTACGCCTTACCGGGAAGACCATCCAAGACTTGACGCGTATTCGTTTGCTGCGCCAGCAAAACCGCACAACCGAGCAGGAAAAGCAGAACCAGCGGCAGAAATGCCGCCAGCCAAGGCGGCAGGTCCATCAGCATTCCAAAGTGCCCGCCCACCCGGTTGAACAGGTAGATACCAATGCCACTGATCACGCCGATGAAGATGCGCTGCCCGAGTCCCCCGCCGCGGGACTGGGTGAAAGCAAACGAAACCGTCAGCAACAAGACCACCACACAAGCCAGAGGCGTGGCGAAGCGTTGCCACCAAGCGAACTGGTAGGGGCGCAGGTCCAGCTCTTCACCCTCGAAGTAGTCCAAGTAGCGATTCAGGCGTGTGATCGGCATCTCGTCGGCAGGCATCAGCATCGTGTCCAACACGTCGACATCCGGCAGAGCCACGTCGGTTCTTAGTGCATGCTCCTCACGAGTCACGCTCCCGTCCGGGTGGATTGCGCTTTCCCGGACGTCATACAGGATCCAGTGTCCCCCTACTAAATGCGCGCTCTTTGCATGCAGGCTATGCTCCAAACTGCCGTCAGCGGCCAAGCGATACGCCAGCACTTGGGACAGGCGGTCGCGCCGATCCCCCCGCAGTACGTGGAGGTAGTGGTCGCCTTTGCGAACCCATAACCCCTGCGTCTCTCCGACCGAGGCCCTCTTCTGCGGCTGCTGCCGAATGTCCCAAGCCAATTCCCCGCCCACCGGAGCAATCTTCTCTCCAATGAAAATGGTCACCAGTGCCAAGAGCAGGCCCACCGAGAGCAGCCTCCTGGACAGCCACCACACGCCCACTCCCGATGCGCGCAATGCCGTCATCTCATTGTCCGCGACCAGTTGACCCAGACTCAGCAGGCTGCCGATGAACACTGAAACCGGCAGCACTTCGTAGATGCGCTGCGGCATGGTCAGCACGATTACCCATAAAGCATCCGCAAACGAATAGCCTCCCGGACGCACTCGGCGCGCCTCGTCGATCAGGTCCACCAGGGTCAAGATCGTTACCACGGCCAGCGCCACCAGCCCAATCCCGACCAGTACGCGCCAAACCAGGTGGCGAGTCAGGATACTCATGTCCGACCCCGCCGGGCTTGTCGGTACAACAGGAAGATTCCCGCAGCCATCAGCACATGCACCCACCAGACGCCAGCCCAGGCAGGCCAATTCCCGCCCCGCACCTGGCTGGTCGCCAGCAACTGGAACTGCGCATAGACCAGGTAGATGGCGATTGCGTAGACGGCACGGGCGTACTTCCCTTCCCGGACCGAACTGCGCGAAAGCGGGACGGCGAGCGCTAGCATCAGGAGCAGCGAGATCGGCAGGGACCACCGCCATTGCAATTCCGCGTGAGCTGCCGCAGAACCGTCCTCCCACAGCTGCTCCGGCGTCATGTATTTGGTATGTGTCCAGACGTTGGGCGGCGGCGCCATGCTGACCCGCAGCAGATGCCGGTCGAATTTCATGGTCTGGAAGTCCGCATCGCCCGGCCAGCCGCTATGCCAGCGGCCATCCTCGAAATCCAGCACGTAGACACCATTTTCCTGGTCCCGGGCCCGGGTGGCCCGGGCTGCGGTTTCAATATGAACCTGCTGTGATTCCGCATCGTAGCTGGCGAAAAACACGTCTTCCGCAACCTGTCCTTTCGTCCGGCTTGCGTACAGCGCCCAACGTCCGTTTCGGGTCTGCATGAATCGGCCTTCCTGCATCAGGTCCAGCCCTGCCTCCAGACGGGCCTGATGATGGGCCAGCTCCGCTTCGAGCGACAGCCTGGGCGCGACATACAGGCTCATCACCCCCAGCATGACGGCCAAGGGAATACCGACCAATGCCATGGGCAGCAGCAAGCGGGTGTCGGAGTAGCCGCAGGAATGTAGTGCCGTCACCTCGGCGTCCCGATGTAGGCGGCCAAGCGCCAGCACCGACGACAGGAGCATCAGGAATGGCAGCATGTGGACAAAGTAGGCGAGAAGCTTGTTGAACAGGAGTTCGTAGACGATGCCCGTAGAGAACTTGCCTTCGGTCAGGTAGCCGAGTTGCTGCATGAAGAGTTTGCTGGCGATCAGCAGCAACAGGACCACGGTGACGGCAAATGCAGCCCGCAAAAGCTCATGCACCAGGTAGCGGTCCAAAATTGAAAGGCGCAATCCGGATATGCCAACCGTACGGAAATCGAAACCGGATAGGCCCGACGCCAGCGTGTCGCATGCCTTGCCAGCAGCCTGTCCGAGATGCAGGAGCAGTGACAGCAGCCTGCCCATGCCGCGCAGGATCCCACGGCTCAACCGAAGATCCAGGTCGGCGATGCGGCGGTCCAGCGACGACAGATGTCGATCCAAGTCGGACAGACCTTGGCTCAGGCGGCTTTTCAAAGAGGTGGAAAGGCGCAGTTTGATAGAATTTGCTTTCTTCACACGTGGCCTCTAGGTTCTCTCCATGAAGTATTCCGTCGTCACCGCCTCACCCGCGGAAATCGCTTGCGACTGCCTGGTAGTGGGCATCTACGAAAACGGCCAGATGACTCCCGGCGCCCGAACCGTGGACCGGATCACGGGCGGGGCGGTCAGTGACCTCCTCTCCCAGCAGGATGCAGCCGGCAAGGCCGAAACTCTCAACGCATTGTATCGCCCCGCCGGGCTGAAGGTTTCGCGCGTGTTGGTGGCCGGTTTCGGCGAATCCGGCAAGGTCGGGGAAAACGATTTCCTTAAGACGATGCGCCAAGTCGCTCGGATCCTGCACAAAGACTCCACGGTCGCGGCAACCCTCGCCAGCGGCGAAGTTAGGGTCGCCGGCAGGAATGCCCAATGGAATGCGCGCCAAACCGCATTGATCCTGGAGAACGCGGCCTACGTCTTCCAAGAGACCAAGCCCTCCGCCAAGCCTCCGGCCACGCCTTTGGAATCCGTTACGATCACGGCCTCCACGGCGGGCCGGGCCGGGGTCCGCAAGGCGGTGGATCAAGGTGTGGCGATTGCGTCTGGAATGATCTGGACCCGGCAACTCGGCGACTTGCCGCCCAACCTCTGCACACCGAGTTACCTGGCTCGCCAAGCCCGCTCGCTGATTCGCGAAGATTCACGCTTTTCCGTCAAGTCATTCGGTCGCCGTGAACTTGAAAAACGCAATATGGGCGCATTCCTCGCCGTGGCGCAGGGCAGCCCGGAAGAACCGCAGTTAATCGTCATCGAATACCGCGGCAGGGCCCGCACCAAGGCTCCGATTGCGCTGGTCGGGAAAGGCGTGACGTTCGACACGGGAGGGATTTCCATCAAGCCCAGTTCCGCGATGGACGAAATGAAGTTCGACATGTGCGGTGCCGGCAGCGTGCTCGGCACGCTCAAGGCGGCAGCGGCACTGAATCTGCCCCAGCATCTGGTCGGCATCATCCCGGCAACCGAGAACATGCCGGGCGGACGGGCCACCCGACCCGGCGACGTGGTCACTACTGCCTCCGGCCAGACCGTGGAAATCCTGAACACCGATGCCGAAGGCCGCCTGATTCTGTGCGACGCTCTCGATTACGCCCTCAGCTTCAAGCCCCGCCTGATCATCGACATCGCCACCCTGACCGGCGCCTGCCTGCACGCACTGGGCAAGCATGCCTCGGGGCTGTTCACGTACCAGAATTCGGTCGAGCGCGCGCTGGTCGCCGCCGGGCGCGAAAGTTGGGACCGGGTCTGGCCGCTTCCGCTATGGGACGACTACCAGCCTGAACTGGACAGCAATTTCGCCGACATCGCGAACATCGGGGAGCGCTACGCGGGCGCCACCACCGCCGCCTGCTTCCTGTCGCGCTTCGTCGGCGACACGCCGTGGGCGCATCTCGACATCGCCGGAACCGCCTGGAATACGGGCAAGAGCAAGGGGGCGACCGGACGGCCGGTGCCGTTGTTGACGCACTTCCTGATGAAGGACGCCCAAAAATCCTGAACCGATGGAGAACGTCCACTTCTACGTCATCAAGCGAGGCCACCGCGAGCGGATCGTCTGCCAGATCGCGGAGAAGGCCGTGGCCCAGGGTCATCACGTGCACGTGCGGGTCCCGGACATGCAGGCCGCTGAATCGCTGAATACCCAGATGTGGACCTTCCGCGACCAGAGTTTTCTTGCGCACAGCCTCGGACAAAGCCCAAGCCCGCACGTCCGGGTCACCATCCATGACGCTTGGCTGCCGCAGGAGCGGGATGTCCTGATCAATCTGGCCGACGATATGCCGGAAGAATATGAATCGTTCAACCGAGTCGCCGAAGTCGTGGGACCGGATGACGTCACCAAGAACCATGGCCGCGCGCGCTTCCGCCAGTACCGGGAACTCGGCTTTGAGCCGGAGCTCCACGAGATCGTGAAATAGGGCGGCCGCGCCCTCCCGCTCCCCTCCGGGCGGCCCGACAAATGGACAAGAGTTACGACCCCGAACGGATCGAAGCTTTCTGGCGGCAACGCTGGGAAGAAAGCGGTGCGTTTGCACCCGATGCCGAGGGCGAGCCCTTCTGCATCATGATCCCGCCTCCGAACGTGACCGGGACCCTGCACATGGGTCACGCGTTTCAGGACACCCTGATGGACATCCTGACCCGTTGGCGGCGCATGCAGAGTCGTGCCGCCCTGTGGCAGCCAGGAACCGACCACGCCGGCATCGCCACACAGATGGTGGTCGAACGCAAACTGGAACGCGAAGGCCGGACGCGCCGGGAACTGGGCCGGGACGCCTTCATCGAGGAAGTCTGGACCTGGAAGCGCGAATCCGGCGGCCACATTACCCGGCAGCTTCGCCGGATGGGCGCGTCGGTTGACTGGTCCCGCGAACGGTTCACCATGGACGAGGGCTTGTCCGAGGCGGTTCGCGAAGTGTTCGTGCAGCTGCACGAACAGGATCTGGTCTACCGCGGCAAGCGCCTGGTCAATTGGGATCCGGTGCTGCGCACCGCCCTGTCGGATCTCGAGGTGGTTGCTTCCGAGGAACAGGGATACCTGTGGCACCTGCGCTACCCCATCGTCGATTCCGACGAAGCACTGGTGGTCGCCACCACCCGCCCGGAAACCATGCTGGGCGACACCGCGGTCGCGGTGCATCCCGATGACCCCCGCTATCGGGAATGGATTGGGAAATCCGTCCGACTGCCGCTGGCCGGGCGCGACATCCCGATCTTGGCGGACGATTACGTCGATCCGGAGTTCGGTTCCGGCTGCGTGAAGATCACACCGGCGCACGACTTCAACGACTACCAGGTGGGACTGCGCCACGACCTGCCGCTGGTCAACATCTTCACCGACACCGCGCACCTCGGCGAGGGCGCGCCCGAAGCGTACCGGGGCCTGAGCCGGGAGCAGGCGCGCGAACAGATCCTGAATGACCTGGAGGCGCAGGGCCTGCTGGAACGTACCGAGGAACATGCCCTGACCATTCCCCGCGGCGACCGCAGCGGTGCCGTGGTCGAGCCCTATCTGACCGACCAGTGGTACGTCCGCGCTGGTCCGCTGGCCGAAAAAGCGCTGGCGGCAGTCCGCGATGGCCGCATCCGCTTCGTGCCGGAGAACTGGAGCAAGACTTACTACGACTGGATGGAAAACATCGAGGACTGGTGCATCAGCCGCCAGTTATGGTGGGGACACCGCATCCCTGCCTGGTATGACGCCGATGGCACACCTCACGTGGGGCGCGACGAGCAGGAGGTCCGGGAGAAGTACGGGATTCCAGCTGACGCGCCGCTGCGCCAGGACGAGGACGTGCTGGACACCTGGTTCTCCTCCGCGCTTTGGCCGTTCTCCACGCTCGGCTGGCCCCGGAAGGGTGCAGCGCTGGAGCGCTTCTACCCCACCGATGTTCTGGTCACGGGTTTCGACATCATCTTCTTCTGGGTTGCGCGAATGATCATGATGGGGCTGCACTTCATGGAGGATGTTCCATTCCGCGACGTCTACGTGCACGGCCTGGTGCGCGACGCCCACGGCCAGAAGATGTCGAAATCCAAGGGCAACACCATCGACCCGATCGACGTCATCGACGGCATCGACCTGGAAGCGCTGGTCAAGAAGCGCGTCGAGGACCTGATGGACCCGAAGCAGGCCGGTTCGATCGAGCGGGTGACCCGCCAGGAATTCCCGGACGGCTTCCAGGCGTGTGGAGCCGACGCACTGCGCTTCTGCTTCGCCACTCAGGCGACATTCGGGCGCGACGTGCGCTTCGAACTGCCGCGCGTGCTGGGCTACCGGAATTTCTGCAACAAGCTCTGGAACGCGGTACGCTTTGCGCTAATCCATGCCGAACGACTGGATGGGTCAGAGCCTTCAGCCGAGGCCAGTCTGGTTGACCGCTGGATCACGGCTCGCGCGCAGGCGGTAACCCGGTCGGCAACCGAACACCTCGACGCCTATCGTTTCGACCTGGCCGCAAAAACCCTGTATGACTTTGTCTGGCACGACTTCTGCGACTGGTACCTGGAATTCACCAAGGCAACCCTGAACGAAGAGGCGCCGGAAGATGCCGTGCAATCCACCTTGCACACCCTTTACACAACGCTGGATGGAATTCTGCGCCTGCTGCATCCGTTCATGCCATTCATTACCGAGGAGTTGCACCAGCAATTGCCGCAGCGCCAAAACGATACGGACACGTTCCTGATGACTCATAGCTGGCCCGAAACGGAAGACAGCAAGGAGGACTCCGAAACTCTGGAGACGATGCGCTGGCTTCAGGAATTCATCGGCGGGATTCGCCGAACCCGGGCCGAGATGGATATCGCTCCAGGCCGCCCGGTCCCGGTTCTCCTGGAGAACTGGACATCGCAGGATCAGCAGCGTTTCGAGGCCGCCGAAGCCTGGATCCGGAATCTCGCGCGGCCGGAATCGGTGCACTGGATGGAACCCGGTGAAACTGCTCCGGAAGCCGCCACGGTTTTAATCGGGGGCATGCGCTTGCTAATTCCGCTCGCCGGTCTCATCGACAGGGAGACTGAGTTGGCCAGGCTGGACCGGGAATTGAAGAAGCTGGACGGTGCGCTCGGCGCGGTCCGCGGCAAGCTGGAAAACGAGAAATTCGTATCGCGGGCCCCCGAGGAAGTCGTACAGAAAGAGCGCGAGCGACTGGCGGAACTGGAGGCTACACAGGCACAGCTCGCGGAACAGCGCGAGCGGATTGCGCGTACAGGTTCCCAGAACCAAACAGCATCCTGAGATGTCAAGAGGGATATAATGAAGAACTCCTGCAGGAAGCCACAATCTCCGGGTGGACCCCATGAACAAATCCAAAACAAAAAATTTCAATGCAGCCGCTGTCTATTCCTTTCCCGCCTCATTGGAAGCGGATGCTCTCATGCCACGGAGACTAGCCTTTTTTGACATTTTCTCCGAGATACATTCCTCACCTGAAGATGTGGATTCGTCTAAGTTTCTTCATGGGCATGCGGGAAGGCTTGAGGACCGTCGCCAAATTCGCAAATATTTCAAAAAAGCGATTTCAGGCTTGGAAATGAGTAGGGCATGCACATAATAATGCAACCAGTCCACCAGACTCGAATCTACCGGAATCAACAAAAGAAACTCCTGTGGAGCGACCAGACGGCCTGATGCCCTAGTTTGAATGCCGCTACTCTACCGCCTATAATTAGTCTGCGGCATCGCCACGGGATATCAGATGCCTGATAACGGCACTCTTTCAATATCGGACGATCCCGAAGGAATAGAGATTCTGACGGGCGACAGCCGACATTTGCTGCCTCAACTGGAAGAAGGCTCGGTGCAGTGCTGCATCACGTCTCCGCCGTATTGGGGACTGCGCGATTACGATCACCCCGATCAGGTCGGGGCCGAAAATCTACCAGAGGAATACGTCAGAAATCTGGTGACAGTCTTCCGCCAAGTTCGACGGGCATTGTCGGACGAGGGCATTTTCTGGCTCAATATCGGCGACGGATACGCTCGAAACGGAGGAACCGGACGCTGCGGACCTAACGCGCAGGTCGGCAACACCAAGAAACTTCTACAACACCGGAACTGCAGGGTTCCGGAATGCTGGGGGCTGCAGGACCGAAGCCTGATGGGGTTGCCTTGGCGCGTGGCGTTTGCGCTCCAGGAAGACGGGTGGCTGTTGAGGTCGAGAATCACCTGGATCAAGAAGGCACCCATGCCGGAAAGCGTCAAGAATCGCCCGTCCAATGCGACGGAAGACGTTTTCCTGTTCGCCAAAACGCCCCACTATTACTACGACAATCAAGCGGTCCGCGAGGAAACAGGCGCCAATCTCAGAAATTACTGGCTGCTCGGACCGGATCCCGAGAGTCGGAACCACCCCGCCATCTTTCCCCGGGAATTGGTCAGACGGTGCATGCTGCTGGGCAGCCGCCCCGGCGACTTGGTGCTGGATCCGTTCTCCGGGTCGGGGACGACAGGGGTGGTGGCGGCAGAATTGGGGCGACGAGCCATTCTGATCGAACTCAATCAGGACTACGCAGTCGATGCGAGGTCGCGCATCGACCGTAATGCCCAGCAAGTGCTGGCGGTATGAGAATGGCGACATGACAAGGACGCTGGCGGAATTGCGCTGCGACTACCATAGGAAAATAGAAGACCAAATCTTCAGTTTGGTCATGGGCAACGGAGGGCCGTATCCAAATTTCGCCGATGGCGGCAGTCAGTCCAGCGTGCTCATCGCCAATGGCATTGCTGAAAGGCTGAAATTTAATCCGCAACCGCAGGCACCCAAAGTCACCGGGCAGACGGCCGGGTCGCTCTTCGAGCGAATCACATGCGAATTCGTGGAAGCCTCATTCGAGTCAATCCGGCACTTGCGGCCGGGAGAGTGGGCCTACATGACGGCTCAGACCAAAATACACAATTTCGCGCAATACCGGCACTTGGATGAACTGCAATCCATGGTGCGCGGCAATTCAGCTCTGTCGTCTGCCCTCGGGCATGGATACCTTGTGACGCCGGACATCGTGGTGGCCCGCCACCCGGTCACGACGGATCAGGTCAATGCGCCTGGAAAATTCCTGGATGATTCCGAAGGGACATTGCTGACGCCTTTCCTGAGTAAGGATCAGACCGAGGTCGTTCCTTTTCTGCATGCCAGCATCTCGTGTAAATGGACGATTCGAAGCGATCGCTCCCAAAATACGCGTACCGAAGCATTAAATCTGATGCGCAATCGAAAAGGTCGCCTGCCTCATATCGTGGCGGTAACAGCCGAACCCTTGCCCATGCGAATCGCCTCGTTGGCATTGGGCACCGGGGATCTAGACTGCGTCTACCATTTGGCGCTGGACGAGTTGCGAGAGACATGTGCCACGACCCCGCAATTGGTGGATCAGGCGGAGATACTGGAAACCATGGTGCAAGGCCAGCGCTTGCGCGACATTCGCGATCTCGCATTCGACCTTGCAGTGTAAGCGAGAAATTCGCGGCACCCGTCCCTGAAGCGGTTGCGCAGAATAAATTCGAACGACTGGCGAGACTGAAGACCGGACGGGCGCGGTCAGGACCGCAGCAGCCGCTCCGCCAAATCCAGCGCATCCCCGACCCAGAAGATCTCTGGCCTTGGATTCACGACGTTCGGACGGCCCGCTTCCGGACGACAGTCCAGAACGGACCGGACCCAGCGTTCGGGAATTCCATCGATCCCGCAGATGGCACCATAGAGCGCCCCGCAGATGGCTGCGTTGGTGTCCGTATCCCCGCCGTGCGAATCGTACCGACGATCGCCTCCTCGAAACTGGAGGCATGCAGAATCTGCCACAAAGCGTTCTGCAAGGCGACCAAGACCCAGCCTGTGTGGACGGCCTTCTCGTCCCAGGCATCTCGACGAGCTCGCCGGACGGTCTCCACCAGAGGCTCGGAACAGCCTGCTTCCGCCCAGCCCAGCATATGGCAGTACAGGAGCCTCGCTTCTTCTCCTGTCATGATCGCACGCGACAATGCCACACAGTACAACTCGTTCGCTTCCTGGCGCACCCGATTGGTGTGCGTGATGCCGGCATCCTGCCGGACCCATTCAGCGACCTGTGTCGGCAACTGCCGGACCCCGAAAATCCCCAGCGGGCTGACCCGCATGAGCGCCCCGTTGGATTCACTCCCGTCATCCCGGCGGCCCGCCAGCGCAGAACCAATCGTATTGCCGCAGTCGAACGGCTCGGATTTAAACCAGGACCGGTATGCCCTCTCGACCGCTTGTGGGTCGAACCGGTCCTGTTCGACCAGCGACCGCGCCAGCATCAGGGCCATTTCGGAATCGTCGGTCAATTGCCCGGCAAGCGTATCGAAAGTCCCGCCATCCTGCATCTCGCGGACGCCGTCCGGGTACTGTTCGCGAATCTGCGCAGCATCCAAGAATTCGATCTGGCTGCCGAGCGCATCTCCGCAGAATTGTCCCAGCAGGCAACCTTGGGCGCGTGAAAGCCAGCCCGAATCACCCGGCCTGCGTTCCGGTTCCCGGAAAAGGCCCGTCATGCTGAATTCCTTACCGCGCGCATCCTCCCACTCTTGCGAAAAGCCTGCAGCGGCAGGCGCAAGCGCCAACCCCTACTCAAAAGCGGAAACTGTGTCTTGGCTCAATTGCCAGGCAGGTTAATCCTTGCGTCAGACCAGCGTCAGCCCGAGGACGGCTTCCAGTTTCTCTCCGGTCTCCGACTTGCCGGTGCGGCTGTCGCCGACCAGCGCCACCGTCACGTCGACTTCCTTGGCGTCACCGCCGAGCCGTTCGCGTTTCTTCACCGCAATCTGCTTGACCATCTGGATCAGTTCGAGCGCCAGGCGCTCCGGCGCGACCTGCTCGATCTCCTCCCGGTTGGCGAAACCGCAGCGCGTGACGTCGTCGTCTTCGACGCCCTCGTACACCCCGGCCATCAGCTGGCTGTAGGCAACGCCAAGATACATCTCCTTGCGCTCCACCAGCGCCTCGACGTCCTTCATGAAGGAGGCCTCGGTCTCGCTGAACTGCTCGTACAAGTCGGGGTGCAGCACATCACCGTCGTTGCTCATCAGGGCCGGGAACGGATTGGCCCAGTAGCTGGATTCCTTCTTGCCCCGATGCGTCTGGGTACTGCCCGCGGCAACCCGTTCGCCCTTGCGGAAATGTTCAATGGCGTCGGGAATCGGAATATCCGTATCAATGCAGGACTCGCCCTCTTCCTTGATGTCGAAGTTGTTCAGGTACAGCAACACGTCCAGATTGCTGCCCAGCGCCACTTCGGACTCCTCGGCCACCGGCACGACCTGCCGCGCGTTCGAGCCCATGTGATTGTTGTAGCCGACCTCCCGACCCTCCATGGCCAGCTTCGCCTGCTCGCTGAAGCCGTCCAAGCAAGCAAAGGCGCCAATTTCGGTGCCATAGAAAATCGGCCGTCGGAAGGATGCCCCGTTGGCGCGTTCCAGCACGACCCGGCCCATGTCGTCCGCCTTGATCAGCATTTCGGAAATGTACGGCTCGTTGCCCTCGAAACCTACGAGATAGCGGGTGCAACCGCAGTGCAGCGGAACATCGCCGCAGCGGATCGAAAGCACGTTGTGCAGGGTCAGGATGGGTTTCTTGCAATAACCGAAGTACTTGTATTCGTCATGCTGCGGAACCAAGCCGATCAACAACTGGTTGTCCTCATCCCAGTAGTAGCCGAGATCCTCGCCGAAGACCCCGTTCGGATCCCCGAAGAAGTACAGCCCGTCAGGGCGCGTCGCCGGGAAAGTCTGTTCGACATCGGCGAACGGGAACAGGTTCAGCAGGCCTGGCTCCATTTCGATGCAGCCGCGCGACTTGTGGATATACGCGATGATCAGCCAGCGTCCGACCCGCAACGGGACCGACACCCATTCTTCCGGGTTGAAATGCTCAAGGTGCAGCGGGTTGTGATCCAGTTGGAAGAACGGATAGGCGCGCCGGTTGGCTGGCGTGCGGTAGTCCACTCCCGTGCGGATGTCCGCCGCCATGGTCAGGGGCACATGGCACAGGATGCTGTAGGCGGCGGGGATGTTGCAGTAGTGACCGGAGATCTCGCCAGCCGTCACGTTCGGCGAAGCATCCATGCCCGGCGTGCGGCGGACCCCGTAACCCAGCCCGACTTGCGACAGCAGCCGGCGGCGCGTCTCCAAGACCAAGTCGTTCAACTCGGCGGCCTTCTCCGTCACCTTGTCCTTGATCGTGCCCTGGCTTTCCGTACCGGAACTGACCACTTCGTTCTGCAGACGCACAAGGCGCGAGTAACTCTTGTTCCGGAAGTGATGAAAACCGCCGTCCAGAAACTTGACGACCGAGCGCGCGTGTTCCAGTTCGTCAGGAGAAAAATGGTTGGCGTCCAGAATCTTGGTGATGTCCCGCAACGTGATGTTGCGGATCATCTCTGCCCTGTGCTGGGCTTCGTCGCGATTCTTTTCGCGGCTCGTCAGGTCCGTGACGAACTCTTCTTTGTAGATCTTCAGGTAGCGGGCAAACGCGAGACTCCGGAGCAGTTGCTCCGGAGTATTGCACCCGTCTCTAATTTCGAGGACTCCCTCCATACGATCAACCCCTAATTATGTTTGTTATTGGGGATAACTGAGGACTTATTCTACCGCATTCCTTGTATCTCCCAGGTCAATGTTTTATAAGGACTTTTAACGCCGGAAGGCGGCTATTTTGCCGTATAATGAGGATCCTTCTCTGTCGAAGAAACTGCCGAAAATGCCACATTTGAGCCCCTTTCGTCCTTACTTTTTCACGCTCGGCATGACCCTCCTGACTGCCGCGCATGCCGACTTCTACGTCGGGGCGGACATCGGCCTGGCCGCCTCCCGCACGCTGGACTCCACGGTCTCCGGGCAAAGCAATCCGACGCGCTGCGACGTCCTGGTGTACAGCGACGCGACCCGTCCGTCTGGAGCAATCGGCAACGATCCTGCCTGCAGCGATGTCAGCCGCAAGGAAAAGTGGAGCTCGCGGTTCGACGCGGGCAGCGGCTTGGTCGCCGGCCTTCACGCCGGTTATATCCGCGACCAGTTCCGCTTCGAACTGGAGTTCATGCATGTCAAGCCCGGCTCGGCCAGCCACCCCGTCATCACCGCCTCGACGCACCCGGGCCTGGCCAGCAAGGATCGCGAGTGGAGCGAAACGGCACCACCTTATGAATGGATCTCGGACTTTCGCATCCGGCAATACTTCGCCAACGTGTTCTACGACTTTGCCACGGAATCCCGGTGGGTGCCCTACGTGGGCGTCGGTGCCGGATGGGCGCGGGTGCGGATGCAATATGAACGCCGCCTCCTGCGCAAGACCGAGGACGAAGGCTACCTGAATGTGTCTCCTGATGTCCCGGAGGCCCAAGAAGGATATGGCTGGGATGACGGCTCGTGGCTCGAGTGGCGGACCAATGCGGCGGGCACTTTAAGTTCCATGGACACCGAACTGTCCGACACGCTGTTCGGGTTCCAGTTGCTGGCCGGCATCGACTACGCCCTGACCGACCGGACCTCCGTCGGCATCAAGGCACGCTGGGCCCAGTTCGACGACTTCAAAGACGATGCGGCCTACGACCAAGTCCGCGACCACGCACCGGTGTACGTGGACGGAGTCACGCCTTTCGTGGACCAGGTCAAGATGGACAATATCGAGTATTGGGCGATTACGGTCGGTTTCAAACGCCGGTTCTGAACGACAGCAATCACTTCCACAGTGCAACTCCTGTATAGGAGGGCAACCGGTTGGATTTAAGTCTTTCCTAAAAGCTGCTTAAGTTCTTTACGCAGACTGGCCAACTTTTCCTGTTCCGCATCATTCAGGGCCCCTTGTTCAACTTGTCGGATATGTAGCCGGCTGATCTGCTGCTTGACCAATTTCTCTCTGAACCGGCGCATACCTTCCATAAAGGTTTCGTGGGCCTCCTCCTCCTCTTGAACTCCAGACAACTCTATGGGTCTCCAGCTCATCAAACTGCTTAGATGTTTTTCTGCATCTTGGCCATGAAACGACTCGATGATTCCGGGGGGAGTGATCTCGGGATTCTTTTTCGCCAGTTCCACGACCGCGGCGAACAGGCGAAACCCCGGTTCCGGAATGGCCCTCAACTCGTCCGGCGACGAAACCAGGCGGGCCAGCCCCGGGTATTCCAGCAGCAACCGGATCATTTTCCGGATCGTGGTCGGACGCCCCGACGGGGTCGGCTTGAGACGCCGGACTTCCGTCCGGCCTGAAGCCGCCGATTCCAAGCGCAACTGGTCTTCCCTCAGTCCGGTCGTGTCGCACAGCTTCCGGATCATCAGGTCGCGGAAAACCGGGGCGCCCACTTTCTCAAGCAACGGTCTCGCTTTTGCGACCAGTGCCGATTTCCCGGATGCCGAATCCAGATTCAGGCCCTGCTCCAGGTGTGTGAAGAAATAATCCTCCAGCGGCACGGCCTCCCGGATGAATTCTTTCCAACCGGACGTGCCGTGGGCACGGATGTAACTGTCCGGATCCTCGCCTTCCTCCAGATGTGCAAAGCGAACCTCGTCGCCTTCGCGCAAAACCGGCAACAGGTTCTCAAGGGCGCGCCAACCCGCCGCCCGGCCGGCCGGGTCCCCGTCGAAGCAGAACACGAACGTCCGGCAGAAACGCCCCATCTGCCGGATGTGGTCCTCGGTCGTGGCCGTGCCCAAAGTCGCGAGGGCGTTCCGGACTCCGGCCTGCGCCAAACTGACCACGTCCATGTACCCCTCCGTCAGGATCAGGTAGTTGACCTTGCCGCGGTGCTGCTGAAGCTCGTGCACGCCGTACAGGACCCGGCCCTTGTGGAACAGCGGGGTTTCCGGCGAGTTCATGTATTTGGGCCTGTCTTCGGAATCAATGACCCGTCCGCCGAATCCGAGCACCCGCCCGCGCGAGTCCCGGATCGGAAACATCAGGCGATTGCGGAACTTGTCGTAGACCCGGTTTTCCTTCTCCGACAACAGGCCCACCTTCAGCAGCAACTCCTTGGAGAACCGTGCCGACAGTTTCGACCCCAGGTTCTCGAAACCCGGCGGCGCATAGCCGATCCGGTATTCCTCGCAAATCTGGTCCGAAAGGCCGCGCTCATGCGCATACGCCTGCGCCGACTTGGAGCGTGTCAGCTCTTTCTGATAGAACTGGCATGCCGTTTCCATGCATTCGTACAGGGGGTCGAGTTCCTGACGCGTCGCGACACTCCCACCGACATGCGGAACCTCCAGCCCCGTCTGCTTGGCCAGTTCCTCAACCGCGTCGGGAAACGAATACCGGTTATAGTCCATCAGGAACGTTATCGCGGTGCCGTGCGCGCCGCAGCCGAAGCAATGGTAGAAACCCTTGCGCGGGCTGACTGTGAACGAGGGCGTTTTTTCGTTGTGGAACGGACAGCAGGCCTTGAACTCCGCCCCGGCCTTCTTGAGCGGGACGTAGCGCCCGATCAGGTCGGCCAGATCGACTCGCGCCAGCAGTTGCTGGATGAATTCGGAAGGGATGCGCCCGGCCATGGCGGAATGAGAACGGGGCCGGACCTAGACTTACGCCGCCTCTCGAAACCCGTCTAGAAGAGTTTCGATTCGTGCCTCCTTCGGGGCTACCAGCCAGAACCGCGGCAACCAGTCTTCCGGCTGCTCCAGGATCTGCTGTGCCCGTGTGCTTCCCGTTTCACCGCTGTATTCCATCAGCACTCCGCGCAGGTACTGGACATAGTCTTCGCAACCCTCTGATGTCAGGGGGTGCCACTCGATCATCTCTCCATTGCAACGCTCGGGGAAGTTCTGTTGCTCATCCAGCACCAGTGCGAATCCACCGGCCATGCCCGCTCCGAAATTGACCCCGGTCGAGCCCAGGATGATGACGGCACCACCGGTCATATACTCGCAACCGTGGTCGCCCACGCCTTCAATCACGGCCATGGCACCGGAATTGCGGATCGCGAAGCGCTCGCCGGCAGTACCAGCGGCAAACAGCTTGCCCCCGGTTGCACCGTACAGGCAGGTATTGCCCATGATCGGAGTCTTGTGCGTCGGCAATGACAGGTCCGGCCCCGGATGAAGGATCAGCTTGCCGCCCGCCATGCCCTTTCCGACGTAGTCGTTCGCATCGCCCTGCAGGTGAAGGTGCAGGCCATCCGCATTCCAGACCCCGAAGCTCTGCCCCGCTGTACCGGTCAGTCGAATTACGAGCGGTGCCGAACGCATGCCGTGATCGCCGTGGCGGCGCGCAATCTCGCCGGAGACCCGTGCACCGATCGAGCGGTTGGTGTTGTTGATCTCGTAGTGAAACTCGCCGCCCGTCATGTTCTCGATCGCCTCACGGGTGTCTCGAACCATCCGCTCTGCCAGTTCTCCCTTGTCGAAAGAAGGGTTGCTCTCGGTCTGGCAGTAACGCGGCACATCGGCCGGGATGCCGCCGTCGGACAGCAGCGGCTCAAGGTTCAAGCCATGTTGCCGGTCCGTGACCCCGGGACTGATCTCAAGCAGATCCGTCCGCCCGATCAGGTCGACCAGGCGCCGCACGCCCAACGCCGCCATCCACTCCCGGGTTTCCTCGGCGACCAGCGTGAAGTAGTTGACCACCATGTCCGCCTCGCCGATGAAATGGTCGCGCCGCAGGATCTTGTTCTGGGTGGCAACCCCGGTGGCACAGTTGTTGAGATGGCAGATCCGCAGGTACTTGCATCCCATGGCAATCATCGGCGCGGTGCCGAAGCCGAAGCTCTCCGCTCCCAGAATGGCCGCCTTGACCACGTCGAGGCCCGTCTTCATGCCACCGTCGGCCTGCAGGCGGATCTTGTCGCGCAGGTTGTTGCCACGCAGCGCCACCTGCGCCTCGCTGATTCCCATCTCCCACGGGCCGCCCGCATACTTGATGCTGGTCAGCGGACTGGCGCCAGTTCCGCCGTCGTAGCCGGAAATCGTGATCAGGTCCGCATACGCCTTGGCCACCCCCGCGGCAATCGTGCCCACGCCGGCAGACGCCACCAATTTCACCGACACCAGGGCCTGCGGGTTGACCTGCTTGAGGTCGAAGATCAACTGGGCCAGATCCTCGATCGAGTAGATATCGTGGTGCGGCGGCGGAGAGATCAGGGTCACACCCGGATTGCAGTAGCGCAGCCGGGCAATCAATTCGTTCACCTTGCGTCCGGGCAGCTGCCCGCCCTCGCCCGGCTTGGCGCCCTGGGCGATTTTGATCTGCAGCACTTCTGCGTTGACCAGGTACTCCGGCGTAACGCCGAACCGCCCCGAAGCCACCTGCTTGATCTTGGAGGTCCGGTCGGTGCCATAACGCGCCGGGTCTTCGCCCCCCTCCCCCGAGTTGGACCGGGCGCCCAGGCGATTCATGGCTTCTGCCAAGGTTTCGTGCGCATCCGGCGACAGCGCGCCCAGCGACATGCCGGCCGAGTCGAAGCGCGGGGTGATCGTCTCCACCGGCTCCACTTCCTCAAGCGGGATGGATTCGACATCCTCGCGCAACCGCAACAGGTCGCGCAACACCATGGGCTCCCGGCTATTCACCAGGTCCCGGAATACCCGGTAATCCTCCATCACGCCGCTGCGTGCGGACGCCTGGAGAGCCTGAACGATGTCCGGGTTGAATGCGTGGTATTCCTCGTCATGGACGTACTTGAGCAACCCGCCCTGCCGCAGGTCCTGGCGGCTCCAAGCATGGGCCGCAAGCAGCCGTTGGTCGGCAGCCAGTTCCTCGAAGCCGGTTCCCTCGATGCGGCTGACCGATCCCACGAAACACAAGTCCACCACCTCGTCGCCCAGGCCCACGACTTCGAACAGTTGTGCGCCGCGATAGCTGGTGATTGCCGAAATGCCCATCTTGGAGCAGATCTTGAGCAGGCCCTTGTCGATGCCACGGCAGTAGTTGCGCTCGACCACCGAGAATGTCTCCTTGTCGATCTCGCCCTGGTGCACCATGTCGGACAGCGACTGCAGCGCGAGGTACGGATGGACCGCGGTGGCGCCGTAGCCGATCAGAACCGCAAAGTGGTGGGGGTCGCGCGCGGTGCCGGTGTCGACAATGATGTTGGCCTGGCAACGCAGCCCTTCACGAATCAATGCATGGTGCACGGCGCCCGTCGCCAGCAGCGCATGCACCGGAACCTTGCCCGGAGCGATGTCGCGGTCGGACAGGATGATCAACACGTTGCCGCCCTCGACGCCCTGCACGGCCTGCGCGGCAATCTCGCGGACGACTTCCTCAAGATCCCGGTGTTCGTCGTAGTTGAGGTCGATGTAGAGCGGCTGATAATCGGGATCGTCGATCGCCTTCAAATGTTCGTACTTCTTGTGCGGCAGCACGGGCGACTCCGACACCAATCGCACGGCGTGGCTCAGGGTTTCATCGAACAGGTTGAGTTCGGGGCCAAAGCAGGTTTCCAGCGACATTACGATCTTCTCGCGCAGCGAGTCGATCGCGGGGTTGGTGACTTGCGCGAATTGCTGCCGGAAATAGTCGTAAAGGGACCGGACCCGACCGGACATCACCGGCAGGGGCGTGTCGTCGCCCATCGAGCCGACCGCTTCCTGCCCGACATCGGCCAGTACCCGGAGCACCTGCTCACGTTCCTCGTAGCTGACGTCGAAAATCTTCTCGTGACATCGCAGGTCCTCGCGGGAAAACGCCTCCCATTCCGGCACCCGATGGTTGACCAGAGAGCGGGTATGCCGGGCTCCCTCATGCAGCCATTGCCAGTAAGGGTTCCGGGTGCTGTTGATGCGGTCGATCTTTTGCGATGTCAGAAGTTCGCCCGTCTGGGTGTCGGCCGCCAGCATCTCGCCCGGTCGTAACCGCCCCTTCTCCACCACGTCGGCGTCCGCGAACTCATGCACGCCGATTTCGGAAGCCAGCATGATGCGCCGATCCCGGGTGATGACGTAGCGGGCCGGACGCAGGCCATTTCGGTCCAGGATGCAGGCGGCGTAGCGGCCGTCGGTCAGAACGATCCCGGCCGGTCCGTCCCACGGCTCCATGTGCATGGAACTGTACTCGTAGAACGCCCGCAGGTCCGAATCCATCTCTTTCGCGTTTTGCCAGGCCGGCGGGATCAGCAGACGCATCGCCCGGAAGATGTCGATGCCCCCGGCATGAAGGATCTCCAGCATGTTGTCGAGCGCGCAGGAATCCGAACCCTCCGCGGAGACCAGCGGCCTCAACTGCTCGAGCCCGGGCAGGTTGGCGCTGCTGAAGGTATGCGCCCGGGCCTCGGCCCAGTTGCGATTGCCCCGGATGGTGTTGATCTCGCCGTTGTGCGCCAGGTAGCGGAACGGCTGCGCCAACGCCCACTGCGGCAGCGTGTTGGTGGAGAACCGCTGGTGGAAGACGCAGATCGAGGAAGTCAGTTCCGGGTCGTTGAGGTCGGCGTAGAAGTGCGGCAGCCACTCCGGCATCATCAGGCCCTTGTAGCCGACCACGCTGGACGACAGGCTGCATACGTAGAAATCCGGGTCGTCCGCCATCGCCCGTTCCGCCTTCCGTCGCGCCAGCAGCAACGGCGCATCGCTGTGCCGGGGATCGCTGCCGAGCAGGTCGACGAACAGTTGTTCGATGCGCGGCATCGAGATCCGGGCCTGCTCGCCCAGCACCTCCGGATTGACCGGCACCTGCCGCCAGCCGCGGGGTCGGAACCCCTGCTCGGCCAGGTATTTTTCAAGGGCATCCCGACCCTCCTGCGCACGAGCCTCGTCCTGGCTCAGAAACACCATGGCCAGTGCATTGTTCTCACCCAGTTCAATGCCGTCGCGTTCCGCGACCGCCCGGAAGTAACCGGCCGGAATCTTGAGCAACAGGCCGCAGCCGTCTCCGGTCTTGCCGTCGGCGGCAATGGCGCCGCGGTGGGTCATCCGTTCCAATGCCCGGATGGCCGTCTGTACCAGGTCGTGGCTGGCCTCGTCGTCCATCTGCGCGATCAAGCCAAAGCCGCAGCTGTCCCGCTCGAACTCGGGACGATACAGGCTATCCTTTGGCCTTTGGCTTACAGGCATAGCAGCGTTTCCATGGGCATATGTCGTGTTTAGCCTTTCAAGTATATTACAGGCGATGCTGGGCTCCGGCGGGGAGAATTTCGTCCGCCGGTATGCTTGCCCGCGCCGATGCGCGGCATCGTTCCCTAGGGCTGTGATTCCTGCGGGCGGGCGACGAAGCCTTCCAGCAGGCCTTCCATTCTGGCCATGCGTTCTCGGAGATCGGCAGTGTCCCGACCGAATTCCTGACGCAAATCCGCCATGTCCTTTCGGACATCGGCAATGTCTTTGCCGACATCCTTGCGGAAATTGCCGACATCTTTGTGCAAATTGCTGACCTCGCGATGAAGCGTCCACATGAAACCGAGGAGCGCCAGCACCGCGACGATCTGGAATATGTTCGCATCCATCATCGTGATGATCCCTTCCGGTCAGTCAGCCTTCCCCGACCGTCTCGATTCGATCGACACGGCATACGGCTGGACAGCCCGTCACTCCATCATATGGGCCCGCGAGTCGCAGTGGACCGCGGCAGGTATTGGCTGTTTCGTCACTCTGGTCCCGTTTCTCCTATATATATGTCGTTGATCGTCGCGCGTATCGTCTTGGTTTTAGGAACGCCGGGGGCATAGATGACGGCCCACGCACCGCTCCAGCCATCATTCCAACTCATCTCCTTTTCAGTGAGCTCCAGCGTGAAATCCCTGGTGACAGCATCGTATCTCAGGTAAGTCTTCACCTCGACCTCCAGGCTTTGCGTGCCCGCGGAGAATAGCAGAGTGCCTGACTTCGCGTCGTAGTTCGTTCCTGCTTTGGCCGAACCGTCCTTAGTGTTGTATTTGTAACGCAGGGCAAAGTCGTAAGTGCTCGGCAGGGTGATTTTGAATACCGCAACCTCTCCCTCGTCCACCTCGATGTCCGGTGCCGAGAACTCCGCCGCGGCCGGCTGGACCAGTACCGCCAGCATTAGGGCGGCGATGCCCCCCCTCCCTGCTATCAGCGACATCCCTCGTGTTTGAATATTCATGTTCTTCCTCGCTCAAAATTGAAAATTGTAGGAATCGCCAGGATTGGGATCCCTTGACATAGCGAACAGCCTACCACAAAACAAGGCATTAACATATGGCCCATGCAGGGTGTCGCCCAAGCCCCGGTTCGGCCACCCGCGCCGCGAGGCTCCGGAATGCGCCGCTGCGACGCAGAAGTTCCAACTGCAGCATGTCCCCGCCGCCGGCACGGGCCTGGTTCCACCGGGGGGTGCTCTCGACGGCAACCCAAGAGGAAAGATCAGACACGCCATTCAAATCCCGGTCGGGTGCTCCGGCTCACCCACGGGATGAAGCGCTCCATGATCGATTCCGACATCAGGAGGCAGCTGCAGCCGGAAATCGAGAAATTCCAGAGAATCCTGAAACGCCTCAAATGGTTCGGTCAACTCAGCCGGTCCAGATCCAAGCTGCTCAACGCTCTCAACCCGTTCAACTACGTCAGCATGGGCACGGTTCTCAATCTGGGCGGGTTGTCCGGGGATTTCCGGTACAAGATCCTGAAACCCATGTTCGTCAACTTCCTGATGGCCACGAACGTGTTCGACATGCCGGCGGCCTTGTTTGCCCGGTACCTGGAGTTCTTCGATATTGAAACCGCCACGCCGATGCAGACTTGGGATCAGGGCACGCAGCGGATCTACCGGGAGTTGTCGGCCGACTTTCGGGACAAGATTTACCTCGGCCGGCCGGTTCGAAAAGTGTATCGGGGCGACTCCGACGTGGTCGTTGAGGATGAAAACGGACAAACGGAGACATTCGACGAAGTGATCTTCGCGTGCAATGCGAATCAGACGCTGATGATGCTGGATAAACCGACCTTCCTTGAGAGATGGCTGCTCTCGTCGATCCGCTACGAGAGCGAACTGCACAACCATACGATCATTCATTCGGACGCTTCGATTCTTCCGGACACCGACGTCAAGGAGCTCGACACCCGGAGTAACCACATCGAACAGTACGGGGCCAGGCCCGACAACTACGAAATCACCTACATCATGCACAATCAGCAGCCTTGGGCGAAGCGATCGGACAAGCCCTGCCTGGTGACCTACAATCCGATCAGCCGCATTGACGAAGGCAAGATCATCAAGAAGTGGTGGTTCCAGCACATCGTGCACGACGTGCGTCACGTGACCCTTCTGGTTCCCATGTTCCGCTTCGTTCAGGGTAAGAGGCGAACCTGGCACTGTGGCGCCCATACCCTGATCAACAGCCAGGAGACCTGCTTCGTGACCGGCCTCGTTACGGCAAGGCAACTCGGGGCGGACTATCCGTTCCAGGACCCCGAAGCGAGAAAGTGGTTCAATTTTTACGGGCGGGTGATGTACGGCTGGCGCCTCAGAAAGGCGTAACCCAGAATCAGCCGGTTTTTCTTGCGTCTCGAACCCGCACGGGAGTGTGTGCATTGCTCGATTATTCACCCATGCGGAGAGATTCACTTTATTCAAAGGAGGTGAGAGTCATTTTCCATTCCAGCCCTTCCAAGGCACCGTACCCTGCCCAGGGGCGGATCTTCTGCAGAAGATTCCCCAGGTTGCCTTGACTGAGACACATTCAGGTCATTGAGGGAGCCATGTCCCGTGAGCCTGGTTCGCGATAACGAAACTTCAGCACCGAGGTGCTCAGGAACACTCGCCGAAATGAAAACACATGTGTGACCTGAACCATACACTCAAACAGCTCTGCAACCAGTGCAGGGAGGGCAGCCATGCCGCGCGGAGCAACCAGGGGCGATCCTCGCACAGGCAGCCAGAGAACTGCATGCGATAGGCGGCCGCAAGATGCAGTCGAGACTCCTTGGACCTCAGCGCATCAAGGCCCTTGTGACACACTGGCAGCAAAAGAATCCCTCTACGGGGACAGTCAAGAACCGGATGGCCACACCTAAGTGGTGGGCGGAGAAGGCCAACAAACGCAATGCTATTGCAAAGCCCAACGAATATCATGCCTCCCGGGCCAGCGCTTTATGACCAACGAGAACAAGGCCTCAATCACGGTCCCCGGCGGGCGGGCGCATAGAGCCGGTTGAAGAGCGCACATGCCTTCTCATTGAATCGTCACAGTGGTCCAGCAGTGCGTGGCCCCCGTAACAAGGCCCATCTCCGTTGTTTGTATCGACTGCATCGTACAGTGGGAACTGGGGCCGTCGAACGAGAAGTACGCGCGGGCCGGTGTTCCGGTGCCTGTGCGATGGAGGCTGCACCTCTCACCGTGTTCTGTAGTCTCGCACCTCCGCCAAGCCTCGCTGCTATCGCCGGACCAGGTCATCCGGAACGTCTCTCCGACGGTATGTGAACCGCAAGTGCGCATCGGCAAGCTGGTCGTTTGGCCGAGATATCCGTTGCCGAACATACCGGTCAGCGGGGCAAGCACCGCGCCGGGCGTTATACAAGTAGCACTTACTCCAGGTGTGTGAATCGGACCATCCCATATCGTGGAGCCCGGATCGGGGTAGAGTTCGACTTTGTGCGACAGGAAATGAACCGGCCGCGGCCCATCAGGAGCCCGCAGGGAAATACTGGTGGCGCTGTGGCTCATCGTGGCGGTCGTGGGGACGTTGCGGTTCTGCGCCTCTGCGGTCAGCGGCAGGACGGCAAGCAGCAGTGCGAACGGTGCGAACAGTAAATGCCGGACTGGCCGGACTGTGTGAAAACTCGACCAGTAGCGGCGCGGGAGGGGGGGGGGGCTGCGCGTATCGTCTGCCTCCCGGCGACGATAGAGTCAGCGTAGAGAAATTTTTCTGACATGGGCTATCCTCCTCTACTACCCAAGGGTAGATAATACCAAATGATACCATGAATCCGATCACATGTGTCCCTTTACCCCGACCTCCGAGCTAGCACGATTTTGAGGGATATCCGCCTGCCGAAGAGCAGCGGCAGGAGATTTTCAGTCGAGTGATGGCCGTTTTGGGGTGATCCCACGCCCGTCGCCAGGGGATCCGACCGGTTTTAGGGACTTCAACAGCCTGTCGTGCAGGGCTCCGCTCAGCGCGGCGGGTGCCGGGGAACGGCCGCGCCGGCCGTCACGACGTGTCGTAGGCGAGGAAGACGGCCATTCGGTCCAGCGCCTGCCGGACCCGCTGCGCGTGAGCCGTCTGGAACATCAGCCGTCGGCCCCGGGCATGCCGCACCACCTTGGCCACCAGGTGCACCCAGGACAGGCGCACCTGTTTCATCCGGGTCCATAGCCAGTCGCGCCCGAACGCGCCGTGGCGCAGCAGCGCGTTGACGTTGGCCGACAGCACCGCCAGTTGCCACCAGGCCGCGTTCGCCCCGAACTTCCCCGACGGCAGCATCCCGCCGGCCAGGTCCTGCTTGAGCACGGCATGCACCTCTTCGCCATACCCGCAGCGTTCGTGCGCGAAGCGCACCACCTCCGACGCGGTCATCGCCAGGCCCGCGCCTTCCCCGCAACGTCCCGGATACGGCAGGTTGGTCAGGTAGACATGGTGGCGGGACGCCGGACGCCCGGACTGCGCCGCCGTCTCGTCCGGGCCCACCCCCAACACGCCGGGCAAGGCGCGCCGGGTGCCGACGTAGCGCAGCAGCACCGTCAGCATCATCTGGCCGTCGCTCCAGCCCTGCGCGCCCGCCACCCGCACCGCAAGGTTCCGAAACGCCCCGCTGCGGCGCAGCAGCTCCAGCCACAGCACGACGCCGCCGCAGGCGCTGCTGCGGCTCAGCCTGGGATCGCCCCCGATGGCGACCAAAGAGGAAAAATCAGACATATAATGAGACTCCCGGTTGGTTGTTTCCGGTTCACCCATTGGGTGAAACTTTGTCACCACCGATTTTAACCGTTTCACTCGGTTAGATAAGCACCAACCGGGACCTCTCCCTCTTCTAGCTCGGAGATCGGGGTTCCACTCTCCCTGCTATCAGCGACATTCCTCGTGTTAGAATTTTCATGTTCTTCCTCGCTCAAAATCGTGGGAATCGCCAGAATGGGATTCCTTGACATTGCGAGAAGTAAACCAAAACTTTCAGACCAGGAGGATACAGTCATGGTACTACCGATTAACATCAAAAGGGGGGGGCAATACTAGCGCTCTTCTCACTCTGACGTTCGCTCTTGCTGCCGTGCTGTCGGCAATGCCAGCGCAGGCGCAACAACTTGTCAC
>JAPPLD010000009.1 GCA_028819565.1 Gammaproteobacteria bacterium
GTTGCGTGCGTAAAGCCGCGGGATGCGTTCCACCGCGTAGGAAGCGACGGTGAATTGGCGCCCCGGAATGTGGCACATCTCGATGAGGCGGCCGTCGGTCGGCATGTAGACCCGGTGACAATCGTCCGGGGAGAGGTACAGGGTGGCGAATCGGCCCTGTGCGAATTCAGGGTGGGAGCCTCCGAGCAGTTCGTCCACGGTGAAGGTCTGGCCTTTCGCCTGGATGATCCGGCCTTCTTCGATTTGGCCGAACTGGCTGATTCGGCTGTCGCAGGGCGCCGCCAATGCATCCGGGTCTTCCGGCCAGGGCCGGATGTCTTTTTTCAGGGTGCGGACGAACAAGGCGTTCAGGGTCGGATACGCTTCCGGATCCTCGATTTCCGAATCCTCCATTCGGAGCCCGAAAAAAGAGACGAATGAGCGAATCAGGAAGTTCTTGACCGCCGGGGTTTCGATCCGGGAAAGCCAGTAAGCAAGAGTGGAGACCCAACGGTGGGGAAAGCAGTAGAAGCCCCAGGCCTTGAGGTTGAGCAGGCGCGTGCGCCAGGGTGATTCGGGAACCGGAGTCATTGCTCAAGGTCAATCAGTGTTCGAAGGTCCGCGGCGATGGCGCTCGGGGCCAGGGGCGGAGTGAACACGCCGGCAAGTCGCACCTCGGGGTCGATCAGCCAGGCGCTGCCGCTGTGGTCGACGAGATAGCCGGTGGCAAGTGGTCGTTTGGAATAAAAGGCACCGAGCTGTTTTGCGAAGTCCGCAATCGCTTCGGCTTCACCGGTGGCTCCCAGGGTGCCGGGGTGGAAATAGCCGACATACCGGCTCAGGGCTTCCGGGCTGTCGCGTTCGGAGTCGACCGAAACAAAAACGATGCGGGCCTGTTCCTCGCCCAGGGTTTGCAGGGCGGTGGTCAGTTGCTGCATGGAGGGCGAGCAGATGTCTGGGCAGTTGGAATAACCGAAGAACAGCAGGCTCCAGTAGCCGCGGAAATCCTCCGGTTTCAGTGCTTCGCCGTCATGGCGCGTGAGAGAAAAGGCAGGCAATGGTCGGGCCTGTTCCCCGAACACGGTGGCCGCCTGAAATTCCGTCACCTCGCCTGCTTTCCACCAGTAGAGGCCCGCAATCCCGGCGAGAACGAGGATCGACAGGAGAACAAGGATGCGTTTCAAGGAAGTCTTCCCGAAAAATGAAGCGCCCAGTGTATCAGGACGTTTTTATTAGTCGATATGCCAGACCAGTCCCGCACTGAAGTTCCGGTGCGGGGCCGCGTATCCGAGGACCTCCTGGTAGGATTCATCGAGAAGGTTTCGTGCCTCGAAAAGAAGATCGAACTTCGGGGTCAGGCTGTATCGTGTGGACAGATTGACCAGGTAATAGTTCCCAAGCGTTTTTCTTGCGGGGAAGCTTGAGAAGTCGTCGTCCAGCAGCCCCCGCACCGTTGTGAAATCCAGCCGCGAGTTCCATGAATCCGAGTGATGCGCCAATGCCAGCCGGTACTGGTGCCGCGGTCGGCGGATTTCTCTCCGGTCGGCCGCGTCACTCGGATTCGGTTCGGTCGCGTGCAGGTAGGCGTAGTGGGCGGAGACGGTCCAGTCTGGATGGGGCTCGAATTCCAGTTCCAGTTCTCCTCCCCAGCGTTCGGAGCGCCCGGATTCGTTGATGGCGGTGGGCAGTTCGGGGCCATCGAAACCGTCCGGGTCGTAGTATCCCCGGATTTCATCGCTCAGGCGCTGGTCGAAAAGGCTAAGACTGATCCTGCAGCAGGCTCCGCCGGGGTTGTGTTCGATGCCGATCTCGGTATTCCGGGATCGTTCCGGTTTCAGGTCAGGGTTGCCCTGGAAGGCGCCCGGGGAATAGCCGTAGCGTTCAGTCAGGGTGGGGTTGGCGATCCCGATACCACTGGCTAGGTAGACCCGGGTCGGTCGGTCGGGGAACTGGTAGGCGAAGGAGACGCGCCAGGTGTCGGCGTCTTCGAAATCATGGTTCTCGTCGCGCCGGAGTGACAAGTCGACCGTGGTCTGGGGGTCGGGTTGCCAGTTCAGCGTCATGAACGCGCTGGAGGAGATGAAATGCAAGGGCTTGATGCCCTTCCGGTCATAGCGTTCCCGGTTCCACTCCAAGCCAGCGCCAAGGGTGCAGGGGCGGCCTAGGAGGCAATCTTCGAAGTCGCGCCAGACCAATTCGTCGATCTGAATGCGGCGCCCCTTGGTTTCGGTCGGGAAGGCATCCTGAAACTGATTTGTCGTCTGCAGGTAGCTGAAGTTCGCCTGGTGCTTGAAGGAACCAGTTTTTGTGTGCAGGCTGGCGTTCAGATAGTTCCGACGGCTTCTCGAGGTGTGTGGGGCGTCTGAGAGTCCGGATCCGTCATATTCCGAATTCGCATGCGTGCGACGGATGGAAAAGCGGAAATCAGTCTCAGTCGAAGGGCGCCACTGCCCGCCCCACTGCAGGGTATTGTTCCGGTAGCCGTCCCGCTCCGATCCGGTCAACGAGATATTCTCGCCCTGCGTCTGGAAGTGATGTGCGCTGGCCTGCATGCTGAAGTCTTCGGATTCGGTGGTGACCTGGAGCGTGGTTTCATGACGCTGGTTCGAGCCGGATTTCTGGGTCAGGCTGGAACTGCCTCCTTTTCGGCTGATCAGATTGACGATGCCGGAGATAGCGTCGCTTCCCCACAGGGCACTTGGCGCGCCCCGCAGGATCTCGATTCGCTCGATCCCGGCGATGCTCAGGTGGGCGAAATCCACGCTGCCGCTGGTCGGGTCGCTCAACTCGATGCCATCCAGAAGGATGCGCGTATGGTTGGATTCGCCGCCGCGCATTCTCAGGGCCGTCAGCGTCCCGCTACCCCCTTGCTGGCTGACGGTCAGCCCGGGGACCTCGCGCAGGACGTCCGAGATGGTGGCGCCCGTCCCGCGCCAGTCGTCCAAGTCGATGACGGTGACGCTGCTGCCGACGGTGTGCAGGGGCTGGGGGATGCGCGAAGCGGTGATGATGATGGTTTCGATATCCTGCGCAGCGGGCAGAGATGGGCACCAGAGCGCGATGAGCACAAGTGGTAACAGAGTCTTTTGGGGCATGTCGGCTCCAATCGAGGGTTGAAGCAGACATAGGAAAACGGCACGGCCGGCCGGCCGCGCGTCATCCCGATCGCCCACCGCAACCGTGACAATTCAGAATGGGGCCGGTGGCAGCGCCGGCTTTGCGTTTGCGCACCGGCTTCCCTGTTTCATCTGTCGGGCAGACACCCCATCCCGCAGGGTGGGGTCAGTGTAGCACGGGGAAAGAAGGGGGGCGTCAGGCCGCGTTGGCAGCGAGTGACAGTTCTTCTAGGATGGAGCGGACGGTAGCGGGGGGATCGTCGGCCTGGACTACCGGACGTCCAATTACCAGGTGATTGGCGCCAGCTTTGGCGGCCTCTCCAGGCGTGACTGTTCGCTTCTGATCATCCGTGGTCACAGCTGGTCGGATGCCGGGCGTGACGATCCAGAAATCCGGTCCGCATGCCTCGCGGATCTGCCGCGCTTCCCGGGCCGAGCAGACGATGCCCGAAAGGTTGGCCTGTAGCGCGAGTTGGGCCAGCCGGACAACCTGTTCCTCGGCAGAACGCTGTCCGATGGCGTCCAAGTCATCGTCGTCCAGCGAGGTTAGCACCGTGATAGCGATGACATGGAGTTCATCTTGCGCCGCTTCGCGGGCTGCTTCCAGCATGGCCGGTCCGCCCGAGGCGTGCACGGTGCACATCCACACGCCCATGTCTCGTGCAGCGCGGCAGGCGGCTGCTACCGTGTTCGGGATGTCGTTGAACTTGAGGTCCAAAAAGATTTCGAAACCCTGTTGCTGCAGGTCGCGGATCAACTCCGGTCCGCCCTTGACGAACAATTCAGACCCAACCTTGAGGCGGCAGTCGCCGGGTGAGAGGCGGCGTGCAAAATCCACGGCC
>JAPPLD010000007.1 GCA_028819565.1 Gammaproteobacteria bacterium
CGGCGGATTGGATCTTTACCCGAGGCCGCCTTTCCACACAAAACCGTGAAGAGCCAATGAAATAGCGGAACTTTCGATTTACCTCTGCCGCTCTATAATGATTTCCTCCCCACTTTAGAACATCGGGAGTTGCGGTGAATTACAGCGATTCGGAGATCGCGCGTCTTCTGGAATTGGGCGAAGACAGCCACTGCGAATTCAAACAGGTCCAATTCAAAGGCGACACCTTGGGTGGCCCGGGCCAAGATGATTTGGCCCACGAGATTGCCGCCTTTGCAAATGGGGACGGCGGTGTCCTGCTGGCAGGAGTCACGGACGACGGTGCGGTGCAGGGCATGTCCGGCACCCAGGCAAAAGAACTGGAACGCTTCGTGGTCGAGATCTGCCGCGACAAGATCAAGCCTCCGGTCGACTTCAAGACCGTGCACCGGGAATACGACGGCAAACTCCTGTTAATCATCGAAGTGCCCGAAGGCTACGCCTTGCATGAAAGCCCCGGTCATTGCTATCGCCGATTCGGTTCCTCCAAGAGAAAAATGAACAGCGACGAGAAGGCCCGGCTTGCGCAGCAACGGGGAAGAGGCCGTTTTTCAGCGCCGGACGAGCAGCCCGTGCAACAGACCGGCTTCGGCACTCTGGACGAATCACTGTGGAGGCCCCTGCTCAGCGCCGAAGGCGCAAAGGATCCTGAGTCGGCACTTGAAAAGCTGGCGCTTCTGATGTCGGACAAGTCGGGTAAACCCCAAGCCACGGTTGCGGGCATATTGCTTTGCACCCAAAATCCCGAGCAGTTTCTTCCCAGCGCCTGTGTGACGGTAACCCACTACCGGGGGAAAGATCGCGCCTCCGGTCAGTTTGACGCGAAAGAAATCACCGGGCCATTGGACCGGCAGATTCGCGAAGCGGTGGCTTTCGTGATGCGCAACATGCGCGTCGCGGCCCGCAAGGAGCCCGCGCGCGTGGACATTCCCCAGTACAGTTCGAAAGCAGTGTTCGAAGCGGTCGTCAACGCGGTGGTGCACCGCGACTACACGATGCGGCAAAGCAAGATCCGGCTGTCCCTGTTCTCCGACCGGCTGGAAATACAATCGCCCGGCGCGTTGCCGAACAACCTGACTCTGGAAAGCATGGGCCAGCGACAGGCGACCCGGAATGAAGCCTTGGCCTCCATGCTCGGGCGGATGCCGGTCAATGGCACTCCGGGGTCCGAAGACCGGCTTTATTTGATGGAGCGCCGCGGGGATGGAGTCTCGATTATCAAGCGCGAAACCGAGGCGCTGTGCGGAAAAGTTCCTGAATACGAATTGCCTGACGATTCGGAAGTCCGCCTGACCCTTCCGGCCGCACCGCAGGAGCCCAGTCCGGCCCTCGCAGTTGTCACCGTCCGCTGCGGAGACACGCCCCTAGCCGGAGTTGCCGTACTCGCACTGTTCCCGAACAAGACCTGGAGGCAGGCAACGACCGACGAGCACGGAGAAGCCCACCTTGACCTTCACTCGACCGAACTTCCGATGACGGTCTTCGCGGCGGCGGACAAATTCGGCGCAGGCGTGAAACGCGACTGGATCCCCTCGCAGTGCCCCCTTTCCATGCAGATGAACGAACTCCCCGATGGCGGTTCTGTCATCTTCGCCGAAGCGACGGGCACGCTGCCCGGACTCGAAGGCAGGCTGAACCCTATTCGGGACACCCTGGATCGCACCTACCTTTACGCTTCCAACATCTCCATCAACGAGGGACAGGCGCAACCGGTGCATTTCTTCCCCGGCGACAAACTGAGGCTCACGGATGCGAACGGAAGCGAATTGCTGATACGCATTGTCGACATTACCGGTCGGTCGGCACTGATTGAATATTTCCCGTCCGCCGAAAAGTGATTCCGCTCAATGCGCGAGACGACTGAACAGGTTTCGGGACGTTACGAGCCGTCTTAATCGGCCTGACTTGGATTCCGAATGCGTATGCGGCATGACCCCTCGCGCCTGGTCGACATCCTGATCGCGGCCCGCGACGCAGTGAAATTCACCGAAGGCATGACGCCGGAGCAGTTCGGCGAGGACAACCTGCACCAGTACGCCACCACCAAAGCACTGGAGACCATCGGGGGGGCCGTCGCCCGCCTCAGAGACGGGACCAAGGCCAGGTACCCGGAAGTTGAATGGGACAAGGTTGCCGGGATGCACTCGCGTCTTATGCGGGACGATTTCTCGGTCCGCCATGGCCACATCTGGAGCATCGTGCAAGACGACCTGCCCGGGCTGGTCTCCCAGATGGAAGCGATCGTACCGCCAGCGCCGGATTGATCAGGTTGGCCGCTCACGCCTGGATTGACGTCTACTCTGACTTGAGCCTTTCTCGCGTTAAGACACGGATTAATTGATGCGCTTGTCTTGGAACGAAGTCCGTGTCCGTGCCGCCACCTTTGCCGAAAAGTGGCAGGATGCGGCCTATGAAACGGAAGAAACGCAGAGTTTCTACAACGATTTCTTCCAGGTTTTCGGGGTTGAGCGCCGATCGGTCGCGCGTTATGAACAACATGTGAGAAAGCTTGATAACCGCTCCGGGTTTATCGATCTGTTCTGGCCCGGCGTCTTGATTGTGGAGCAGAAAAGCGTGGGGCGAGATCTATCCGAGGCTTATGGCCAAGCCGGGGAATATTTTGATGCCTTGCCCGAGCACGAGCGGCCCCGGTACATCCTAGTCAGCGATTTTCAGACTTTCGAACTTCACGATCTCGATGAGCGCGAGAAGATTTCTTTCCCCCTGAAAGAATTGCCTTCTCACGTTGAAGCATTTGGATTTATCCTTGGCATCCAGCGTCGGGTTTTCCGGGATCAGGACCCCGCCAACATCGAGGCTTCCGAACTAGTCGGACAACTGCACGACCGAATGAAGGATGCAGGATACCGGGGCCACGATCTGGAGCGGTTCCTGGCCCGGATCGTTTTCTGCCTGTTTGCGGACGACACCGGAATCTTCGAGCCTCGCGACATCTTCCTAGACCTAATCGAATCGCGGACTAATAAAGACGGGTCAGACACCGGGTCGCGACTAACTGAATTATTCCAAATACTGGATACCCCGGAATCTGATCGCCAAAAGACACTGGACGAAGACCTAGCCCGTTTTCCCTATGTCAACGGAGACCTGTTTGACGGAGTGTTGCGAATCCCTTCGTTTGACGGAATCATGCGCGAAGCATTGCTGGATGCCTGCCGGTTCGATTGGTCGAACATATCGCCCGCCATTTTCGGCGCATTGTTTCAGTCGGTCATGGACCCCGAGGCTCGCCACGCCGATGGCGCGCATTACACGACGGAAGGCAACATCCTGAAGGTGATCGAACCCTTGTTCCTAGATGACCTGCGGAGTGAATTCAAACGACTGAAGTCCCGGAAAGACCGGCGGCGGCATCCCGAGTTGATGAAGTTTCAGAAGAAACTGGGAGAAATGCGATTCTTCGACCCGGCCTGCGGATGCGGCAATTTTCTCATCATTGCCTACCGGGAATTGCGGATACTTGAGATCGAGGTGATGAAAGAAATCTATCCCAGCGGTCAACTGGATGCCTTGGCTGGCGACTTGTCCGTGATTGATGTCGATCAGTTTTACGGCATCGAGATCAACGAGTTTCCCGTCCGCGTCGCGGAAACCGCCTTGTGGATGATGGATCACATCATGAACAACCGGCTCAGCCTGGAGTTCGGGCAGACTTACGTGCGCATCCCCCTGAAGAAATCACCGCACATCCATCATGGAGATGCCTTGGAAGTTGATTGGGCTGAGTTTTGCCCACCGCAACAGTGTTCGCACATGTTCGGCAACCCTCCATACCTAGGCGCTAAAGTCCAAACCCCGGAACAGCGCATGCAAGTGCGACACATAGCGGCTTTAGGCGGAACCGGGGGCTCTCTTGATTACGTGTCTGCCTGGTTCATCAAGGCTGGAGAATATGTCCAGAAAAGTTCTGCCCGCATCGGCTTCGTGGCAACCAATTCGATTACCCAAGGCGAACAAGTCGGGCAACTATGGCCGATCCTGTTCGACCGCTGCAAGCTGGAGATCGCGTTCGCGCACCGGACTTTCGCGTGGGGTTCGGACGCACGGGGCAAGGCGCATGTGCATGTCGTGATCATCGGGCTCGACCGACGAGAGAATGCGCGGGCGAACACGCGCCTTTTCAATTATCCCGACATCAACGACCAGCCGGAAGAAACCCGGCAGGCAGTCTTGTCGCCTTACTTGTTCGATGCCAGTGGCTTGCCAAATCCATATTTGGTGGTGCGGGAAGAGAGTTCCCCAATCAATGGAATGCCAAGGTTAAAAACCGGCGTTCAAATGATTGATAACGGAATCCTGACATTTGAAGAATCCGAAAAAGAAGAATTTCTTGCAATCGAGCCTGAGGCTGCTCCTTTCTTTCGTTGTTATATCGGCGGCGACGAATTTATTAATGGTTTTCATCGCTGGATTCTATATCTCAGAGGAATCAACCCAACCGAATTGAAACGCTTGCCACAGGTTGCGGAAAGGGTTGCCCAAGTACGTGCCTATAGAGCAGCAAGTCGGCGGCCCAGTACACGACGCATGGCCGACTTTCCGACCTTGGTCGGAGTGGATGAACGTCTCGATGCTGATCACCTGGTTATCCCAAACACAAGCTCCGAACGCCGCGCATATATACCCATTGGATGGTTGGGTCCCAGTGTCATCGCCAATCAAAAACTGCGCATCCTTCCGAATGCCTCCCTGACTGATTTCGCGCTGCTGACCTCGGCCATGCACATGGCGTGGATGCGAACCGTAACAGGACGCATGAAAAGTGACTATATGTATTCTGTGGGTGTCGTCTACAACACTTTCCCCCTGCCGTCCCAGGAGGCTGATCTGTCCAAGCTGGAGCCCTTGGCTCAGGCCATCTTGGATGCCCGGGCTGAACATCTCGATGCGACGCTGGCCGATCTCTATGATCCGGACTTGATGCCGCCCAACCTACTCCGGGCGCATCAGGCGCTTGACCGGGCGGTGGACAAGCTTTATCGGCGCAAGGGATTCGGTTCCAAGCGCGAACGCATTGAGCACCTGTTCATGCTGTACGAACAAGCCCAAGCGCCCCTCGAAGCTCAAACCAAGGCAAGGCCCAAGCGACGGCAAACAGGAAGCAAACTCAAAAGGTAGGGGTTTGGGTCTCAATGTAGCCGCAGGGAGCCAAGGCCGGATCGAAAGCCTCTCATCGAGGGATCTTCACTCGCGCACGATATCCTCTCAAATTTCCGAAACACCCCGGCCATGCAATCACCGGGGCAACCCTTGTTCGTCGTAAAGCAAGTCACCATGTTCTGCAGCGGGAGGCCCCGGGCCTAGAAGAGAGGCACAGCGCTTCCTGATGGCGCGGATGTCCCGGAGTAAGGCTTCCCGGTCACGCAGCCGTCGCTCGCGTACAAGACGCTCCTCCAGCACGACGGCAATCGCCCCGGTCTTGGTCTCACCCGTCAGTCGGGCTAGTTCATCCGCAAGTCGGCAGGTTTTCTCGTTCTTGATGTTGAGGCTCATGATTCTGCGCAAAGTAGGAGCAGCAGGAATATTCTGTCATGACTCGCCTTGGCCGGGCCTTGCCCACCGGACGAATGCCGGGCACCTCCGAAGGAAATGATGCGGATTATTTCGGGAGTACAATGAATAATCCCCTCCACTAAAAAAGGAGTCAGGATATGTCACTGCCCAATATGATGAAGGCGAACATCGACGGTGCCGAACCGGATGTTCACGGGAAGATCTCCAAGCAAGTCGTCACACTCGACGAAGTCACGGCCATCAAGGTGACCTTCAACCCTGGAGCCAAATGGTCCGTGGACCTCAAGGATTACGCCGGAACGGAATCATGCCTGCTTCCGCATGTCGCGTACGTAATCTCCGGCGCAATCGAAATCCTGATGGATGACGGTTCAAAAGAGACTTTTCGCAAAGGCGACATCATGATGTTGCCCCCGGGACATGACGCCTGGACCGTAGGCGACGAGCCTTGCCAGTTCATCCAGATGTCGCAGGGCGACAACTACTACGCGGATCGCTGCTGCGCATAGGCCAGCCTGAAACAGGTTCGGACCACATTAAATTGGAAGCCATCCGGCTGCCAATCGTCTACGCTTGATTGTCCTCTTCCACGGCCATTTCCAGGCGTTGCAGGAAGTCTGGAATGGCCGAACGAACCCGACGCCAACTTGGGACGTACGGGCTTTCCATCGGGTGCGCCAGAAAATCCTCCCCGGCCTTCAGCAGGTTGCTGGCAAATAGCTCAGCTGCCTGCTCTTCCGCATCCCGGTCCAAGTTCAGCCCGTTGGTCACCGCATCGCTCTGATAATATTCGATCAGGTCCAGTGCTTCCCGAAGGTAGGCCGCCTTGAGGCTGCGGAACACACCCTCGGAGAACACCTCGCCCTCGATCGCCATCTTCCTGAAGACGGCCTTGCAGATGTCCGCACTCATCTTCGACAGTCCCGCCCGTGCGCCGGCCGTCCCCATCTGTTGGTGCTTGTGGTCGTACAGGTCCGCGATGTCGATCTGGCAGACGCGCCGGCTGGAATACATGCGCCGGATCTCGGCAAGCAGGCCGATCTCCAGGCCCCAGTCGTCCGGCAGGTACAAGTCTTTCAGCACGTGGGTGCGTAGCGAGCATTCCCCGGCCAGCGGGTAGCGGAAACTGTCTAGGTATTCAACAAAATCATGCGGCCCGAACACCTTGCGCAGAGCGCGTAGCAACGGCGCCACCAGCAGCCGCGCCACCCGGCCCTTCAATTCCTGCTCGGAGATACGCGAATAGTAACCCTTGCAGAACGCGAAACTGAAACTCGGGTTCGCGACCGGATAGATCAACCGCGCCAGCAGGCGGCGATCGTACGTAGTGATGTCGCAGTCGTGCAATGCCAAGGCTTTTGCCCGATCGGATGCCAGCACGTATCCGAAACAGAACCAGACGTTGCGCCCTTTTCCTTGCTGGGTCGGCGCCAAACCCCGCGCCTCCAGTTCATCCGCCAGGGCCCGCAGCCTGGGACCATCGTTCCAAAGCACGTGGTGGGGCTGTGGCAGGCGGGAGAAGAAGTCTCGTGCCCGTTTGAACTGCTCCGCATCGGCCGCATCCAGACCGATTACGATCTCGTTCAGGTATTCGACCTGCGCCAGTTCTTCGATGATCCGGTCAAGCGCCGGTCCCTCCAGTTCCGAATACAGGGAAGGCAGCACCAGCCCCAGCGGACGGTCTTGGGAGAATCTAAGCAGTTCCGCCTCGAATTCTTCGGTGGGGCGTCCCGCCAGATCGTGCAGTGTGACGATCTGTCCGTTCTGGAAAAAATCACTCATGGCTGGCCCTCCAGCAGCGTCTGAACCGCGCGCGACCAAGCCGCCGGTCCGGTCCCCTCCGGGACGCGCGCACCGGGATATTGTATGTTGCGCCCGCCCGGGTTGTTGATAACCACCGCAATATCTGCTGCCGACATCATGCCCAGATCGTTCGGCCCGTTGCCAAGCGCCACGCTGACTGCTTCCGGATGCCGCCGCCGGTAACGCGGCACTAGGTGCTCCAACGCAACCCGCTTGTCGGTTTCCCCCATGACATGCACGAAGCGGTCTCCGCGCTTAAGGATCAGTCCATGCGGGCGCAGGCTTTCCGCAAATTCGTCGAGGCGACTCGGGTCATCGCGCCAAACCAGCGGCTCGCTGAAGTGTCTCTCTCGGGCCGCCGCTATCGAGCCGGGCGGCAAGCCGCAGGCGGCCTCCACCTCTTCTTCACTCATGTCGGAAATCCCCTGGAAGCGGAACGAGGCAGATAGTCCGTCCAAGGTGGCCCGGATCGCCGGATGGGGAGCGCCAAATGGAATCAGCCCTTCCACCTCACCGTCGTCGAAAGTTCCGGGCGGCACATACACCGCGCCCCCGTTTTCAATCGAAAACGGCGCATGAATCCCGAGTTCCTCCCTCAACTGAAAGGTCTCTTGTTCGGTTTTGCTGGTGTTGAAGATGATCGGCACGCCATGCCTGCGGGCGCATTCGATCCCGGGCAGTGCCTCCTCCCAGCGATACGTCTCGACGTCGAGCATCGTCCCATCGACGTCGCTGAACAGCAGATAGCGCATTACCGGTGCCGTAATCGGTCGAGGAGAGCATCCAGGGTGTGCCCAAGAGCCGGCACTGACGAATCCTGCAATGCCTCCGCCAAAGAGCGTGACAGGCGCTTGCCGTATTCCACCCCGAACTGGTCGAAAGCGTTGATCCCCCAGAACACGGCCACCGAAAACGTCACATGTTCGAACAATGCCAGTAGCGCCCCGACCCGCCGCGGGCTCAGATCTTCCAACAGGAACAGCGTGCTTGGCCGGTCTCCGGGATGCACGTAGTGCCCGGGTGCCACTCCGGCGGCTGGTTCCACTTCTTCAGAAGTTCGTCCTGAAGCCAACAGATCCAACTGGGACAAGCACTGGGCCAGCAACGCTCGTTCGCGTTCATCTTCCAAGTCGCCCCGTGCGATGATCGCGTCCACCGGTACGACCTGCGACCCCTGGTGCAATAGCTGGAAGAACGCATGGGCGCCGTCATTGGCGGAGCCGCCCCACACGACCGGCGCCGCAATCTCCTGCAATTCACCGTGCATGTCCGCACGTTTGCCCAAGCTTTCCATCTGCAACTGCTGCAGGAACCTTGGCAGCGTACGCAAGCCGTGGTTGTACGGAAGAACCGCCCGCGTCGCCGCACCCAGGAACGTGTGGTTCCAGAGCATCAGCAGCGCCAACAGCAAGGGGACGTTGGACTCCGCCTCCGCCTCCCTGAAATGTTCATCCACCGCGTGGGCGCCTGCAAGCAATTGTTCAAACGCATCCCAGCCAGCATGCAGCACGACCGGCAAGCCGACCGTCGACCAGACCGAGTAGCGGCCACCAACCCCTTCCCAGAACGGGAAGATCCGCTGCGCGTCGATGCCGCTCTCCCGCGCGCGGTCGGTTGCGGCCGTGGTTGCCGCAAAATGCTCCATCACCTCCCCGGATTCCACCCCTTGTTCCACGAGCCACTGTTTGGCCGCCGAAAAATTCCGCTGGGTCTCTTCGGTAGTAAATGTCTTGGAAGCGACGATGAAAAAGGTCTGATTCGCATCGCAGCCATGCAGCGCGGCGTTCAGTTCCTCAGGGTCCAGCGTGGATGCGAAGCGGACATCCGGTGCGCCGGATGCACGGGGAAACGTCTCGCACAACATCCGCGGGCCCAAATCCGAACCACCGATCCCGAGGTTGACGACCGTTCGCCAACGTGTGGTGCAAGTTTCCGCAAATTCGCGCATCCGCTGGTGCTGTCGATGCACTTCCGACAGAATATCGGCTCCTTCCACAACCAGGCCCTCCGGGCGCGGATCACGCAGTGCCGGGTGCAATGCTGGACGATTCTCCGTTTCGTTCACCGGCATGCCGGCGAACAGATCGGAGCGGGCCGAGTCCACCTGCCCCGCCACGCAAAGCAAGTCCGCCCAGGCTGCAGCATCCAACTTCTGGCGCGAGGCGTCGATGTAAATGCCCTCGATATCGCGGCACAGGAAGGAACGTTTCCGGTCTTCCGCAAACAGGGTCCGAAGCGGAATTTTCCGCAGGCGTTCCGCATGACGGAAAAGGGATTCCGGATAAAGGTCAGGCATGCCGAGAGGTCCGGGTCGAGGGTGCGCCTAGTATAATGGGCGGCTCAAACTTCACCGCCTTTTCTTTATGCCTAGCGCGGCCACACACACGCCGTCGATAGGCGATGCCATTGACCGCAAGTTGCGACAGCGGGTCAAACTGCTGGGTCGCCTGCTCGGTCTCGTGCTTCAGGAGCACGCCCCGCCTCAGGTATTCCAGGTGGTGGAGCGTCTACGCCGGGGCTACATCCGCCTGCAGCGTGAAGAGGACGCAAAACGGCGCATCCGCCTGATCCGCCTAATTGACCGGTTGGATCAAGACCTCACCAGCCAGGTCATCCGGGCGTTCTCCACCTACTTCAGCCTGGTCAACGTCGCCGAAGAGGCGGCGCTCCAGGATCGGCGTCACCGATACCTGCATGCCGGCACGGCGCTGTGGACGGGCTCGTTTGATGCAACCCTGCGCACACTCAAGGAACAGGGGTTCAGTGCCGCCAAAGCCGAAAAGCTGTTGCTTCAGACGAATTACATGCCGGTCTTTACCGCCCATCCGACCGAGGCAAAACGTCGCATCATGCAGGAAGCGCTGCGGCGGATCTTCATCCTGCTGCAGTCCACGGATGACCGCACCCTGAGCCAAGTGGAACGCGACGAAGCCGGTGACCGCCTGCTGGCGGAAATCCAGTTGCTGTGGAAGACCGACGAAGTCCGCCCGGGCAAGCCGACCGTGCAGACCGAAGTCAAGAACGGTCTGCATTATTTCGAGAAATCCCTGTTCGAGGCGATTCCGATCCTGTATCGCAACCTGCAGCGCGCCTGGCGCCGGACTTATCCGGACTCGCCCCGTACGCTCCCGAACATCATCCAGTTTGGTTCCTGGATCGGCGGCGACCGCGACGGCAACCCCCACGTCACCGCACGCGTTACTCGGGAAGCCTGCCGGATGCAGGCACGCACCATCCTCGTCGAATATATCCGGCGCGTTCGCAAACTGGAAAGCATCCTCAGCCATTCTTCCCACCTGATCGACCTGCCCGACCGCATGCGCACCAGCCTGGAGGCTGACCGCAAGCTGCTGGACCGGGTGCGCAGCCGAAGCATTTCACTGTTCGAGACCGAACCGTACCGCTGCAAGCTGGAAGTCATCCTGTGCCGGCTGCAGCACCGGCTCGATCACCTGGAGGGTCGATCCTGGCACAGTTCGGACAGCTACCAGGACGAGAGCCAGTTCCTCGATGACCTGCAGTTGATTTATGACTCGCTGGTCGAACAGGGCGATGGCCGCATCGCAGACGGAGAACTGACCGATCTGATCCGGTTGGTGGAAACATTCGGCTTCTACCTTGCGAGGCTCGATCTCCGCCAGGAATCTCCTCGCCACACGGAGGCGGTCAACGAAATCCTGCAAATCATAGATGGGACCGATTACGCCAATCTGAACGAAGCCGGACGTGTCCAGGCCCTGCAAAAGCACATCAAGAAGATGAACGGACCGGTTTCTTTGGACCGCAGGAAGTTGTCCGCCGCCACGCGCGAAACCTTGGCCGTGTTCGACCTCGTGCGGGAAGTACCGGAACGAACCAGCCCGAAAATCTTCGGCCAATATGTCATCTCCATGACCCACACTGCCAGCCATGTTCTGGAGGTGCTGTTCCTGGGGGGGTTGGCCGGATTGGCCGGAGGCCGGGGACAGCATCACTTCTGCCTGTTGCAGATTTGCCCGTTGTTCGAGACGATCGAGGACCTGCGCAGGGCGCCAAGCATCCTTAATCGGCTGTTTCAGGACCCCGTCTACCGCCCGTTGCTCGATGCCTCCGGCGGCGTGCAAGACATCATGCTGGGGTATTCCGACTCCTGCAAGGACGGCGGCATTCTGGCCTCGGCATGGAACCTGTACCAAGCACAAAAGCAGATTCACGAGATCTCCAGGCGTCGTGGAGTGCGGTTCCGGCTTTTCCACGGCCGCGGCGGGACCGTTGGGCGGGGCGGAGGGCCGACCCACGAAGCCATCACGGCGCAACCGCCCGGCACGGTGCGCGGCGCCATCAAGCTGACCGAACAGGGCGAGGTGCTGTCATACAAGTACTCCAACCTGGAGACCGCCGTGTACGAACTGACCATGGGCGCGACCGGCCTGATCCTGGCCTCCCGTCACCTGTTGTTCCGCAAGCTGGCTCACGAATACGCCGATGACCTCAGGATCATGGAGAAACTGGCCGAAGACGGCGAGCAAGCCTACCGGGAGTTGATCGTGGCTCCGGGATTCCTGAACTACTTCTACGAGGTCACCCCGGTGCAGGAAATCGGCAATATCAACATCGGTTCCCGGCCTTCGCACCGCCGCGCGGTCGACCGGTCAATGGATTCCATCCGTGCCATCCCCTGGGTGTTCGGCTGGTCCCTCTCGCGGCATACCCTGCCCGCCTGGTACGGTATCGGTACCGCGCTCGAATCCTACCTGAAGGCGCATCCGAAGACTGGGCTTAAGCAGATTCGCCGCATGTACAAGCGTTGGCCGTTCTTCCAGGTCCTGATGCAGAACACCCAGATGGCCCTCACCAAGGCCGATATGCCGATCGCCCGGCAGTACATGCAGTTGAGCCGGCATCCGGACGACGCCAAGCGAATCTACCGGCAGATTGAGCGAGAATACCAGCTTACCCGCAAACTCGTGCTGCGGACGACCCGTTGCAAAGAACTTCTGGAAACACAGGAAGTACTGCGCCGGTCACTGAGTCGTCGGAAACCCTACCTGGATCCCCTCAACTCAATTCAGCTCAGCCTCTTGCGCCGCATGCGCGAGGCCTCTGATCCCGATCCTTACCAAAATACCGTGGCACGATCGATCAGCGCGATCGCGGCAGGGATGCGGAATACCGGCTGACTCAGGCCGCCTGGACCGGAATCTTGTGGGTGATGCGCTCGATGCGGTTGCCCGCGCCTAAGTAAACGAGGACGGGCTTGAAGTCCGCCACTTCCTCCGGTTCCAGTTGCGCGTAGGCGGCAATGATGACCTGATCCCCTGGCGATGCCTTGTGCGCCGCCGCACCATTCACCGAAATGATCCGGCTGCCGTGGCGGGCCTGAATGGCGTAGGTCGTCAGCCGCTCTCCGTTGGTAATGTTGTACAGGTCGATCTGCTCGTACTCGCTGATACCGGCCGCTTCCAGCAACTCGCCATCAATCGCGCACGAACCATCGTAGTCCGGCTCGACATGAGTCACTGTTGTCTGATGCAGGCGGGCACGGAGGAAAGTCAGTTTCATATCCGAATTTTAGCAAATGGGCTTTTCGCGGCAAAATGCCCCTGCGAGACAACACATGGGCAGCCTATCGCCCCGATACCTTTATCCAGTGATGACGGCGCTGGAACGGATAGCCCGGCAGTGAGATTCGGCGCCGTGCCTCTCCCGCGAACAGCCCCTGGAAGGAAATCGGCAGTCCCGCCTCGTACACCTCCGCCACGGCCCCCATGAATTTCCGGTAAATGTCCTCCACCGGTTCGTCACCGGACGGTTCGTGCAAGCTCGAGATCAGCGCTGGCTCCCCCGCATCTCCCGCCGATTCTGGCCAGGCAGAAGCGAGCATGGGGTCAAATGCCTCGCGCGGGCCGATTTCCACCAGCCCCTCGATTCCAAAATCCGACAGTGCCTCGGCACATTTCTTGAGTTCCGCCGGCTTGCTCGCTTGCTCGCGCCAGTATGTTGCGTCGAGTATTTCGTCGGGTCCGACCGTTCGACCCATTGTGCTGCTGATCAGAGTGATCGACGGCGGCGCGATCGCAATATCCGAGAAAATCGTTTCCAATTCATCCGCGCCACGCGCTGCCGCAAACAGCAAGCCATCCTTCAGACTAAATACTCCCGCCGCCTGCGCTGCCGCAATTTCCCCGAGATCATGGCCAATCACCGCGCTCGGGCGAACCCCCATGCTCAGCCACCATGCCGTAAGCGCGCATTCCAGCGCATAGATAGCCGGTTGTGCCCATGCCGGATCGTCCAGACTTCCTTTCGAGTCAGCTCGACCGAACATCACATCCAGCAGCGAAACTCCCCGTTCTTCTTGAAGCCAGGCATCGCATTGATCCAGCACCACCCGTATCACCGGCTCACTCCGATACAGCGCTTCTCCCATCCCGACCCGCTGGCTGTCCTGCCCGGTGTACACGAACGCGGCTTTCGCCGCCACTCGCGGTTCCGATCCCTCGCCCGCTTCTACTAGCGCCTCCAGCCCGTCCCTCAAGGAGCCAGCATCGCTGAACACCACACCTGCGCGGTGAGTGAAATGACTTCGCCCTATCCCGGCCGTCCACGTCATATCGGCAAGCAATTGGTCTAGGGTTTCACCTTCTTCGGAAAGCTCCTCCGCGTGATCGTCGAGCCATGACCGGTATTCTCCTGCCAACTCTCCAAGTGCTGCATGCGACTTTCCGGAGAGGGGCAGGATTCTTGCCGCGCGCGGGTCGAATTCTTCTGCCCCCGTGAATACGAAGCGCAACTCATGGAATACGGCCGGAGTTTCTTTCCGCTGCTCGATCTCGATCTTGTCGCCTGTCCGAAGAAGATCATCGGCGCCGACCCCACCTTGCCGCACTCGTACCTGCCCACGCTCGACCAGCGGTCCGCCTATGAAGTGGACTACGATTTCATCCCTGAAACGACGCATCTGCTTCAACTGGAAAAACCCGAGGAGTGCGTTGCCGTGACCCGCGAGTTTCTCGAACGCCACGACCTCGCATAGCGCCCCTTGCCAAATTGCCTAGGTCTTACAACAAGGCCGGGCCGAAACGGACGACATCCAACAACCGCACTCCCGACAACCGCGCCGCAGCCAGAATGACGAGATCCCGGTCGGTTGGGGCTGGCCGGCACAGGGAATCCGCTTCACGCACCTCGACATAGTCCGGTTCAAATCCCAACTCGACCAAGTTTTCAAGCGCCTGCCGTTGCGCCTGCTCGACATCAAGTCCGTCCTTGATTGATTCTGCGGCCGCTTCCAGGATCCGGTGCAATCCGGCAGCCTGTTCACGCGACTGGGGGTCCAGCCTTCGGTTTCGCGAACTCATGGCAAGACCGCCCGGCTCACGTACGACCGGAGCAGCGACAATTCGGATCGGCGGCTGGCATTCCGCCGCCAAGCGCCGTACCAGCGTCAATTGTTGGTAATCCTTCTCGCCGAACACGCCAACCGTCGGTGTTGTCTGGTCGAACAGCCGGCTGACTACCGCCGCCACCGCCGTCAGGTGCCCCGGGCGATACTGACCCTCCAGCACATCCGTCAAACCCGGTATCTCGAACGCCTCCAGCCGGGGAGGCTCGCCGCCCCAGATTTCCTGCTCGTCCGGGGCATACGTCAGGTCGACTCCCGCTTGGCGCAGGCGTTCAAAGTCCTCTTCTTCTTCGCGGGGATAGTTGGCGAAATCCTCCGGGTCATCGAACTGGTGTCGGTTGACGAAAACGGTGGCCAGTACGATTCCGGGGCACTGCCGCGCATGTTCGACCAGACTCAGGTGCCCGGCGTGCAGGCCACCCATGGTCGGCACCAAGATTCGTTCTTCGGGCTGCCGGGTCAGCGCGGCCTCAAGTTGCGCCGCCGTGCGGCACAGGATCATGGGAAAGATCCGGAATGAACTGCTTCGACATAGGCCCGGACTGCATCCGCGACACCACGGCCCGAATTCATGAAACTGCGGGCGTGTTTTGGAGCCGGGTCGGTCAACCCCAACAGGTCGTACAGCACCAGGATCTGTCCGTCGCAGGCCGCGCCGGAACCGATGCCGATCACCGGGATTCCCGCTTGTTCGGTAATTTCCGCAGCCAGGTTGTCGACCACGCACTCCACCAACAGCAGGTCTGCGCCCGCTTGTTCCAGCGCGAGCGCCGTTTCCTGCAGTTCATCCGCCTCTTCAGAAGTGCGCCCGTGTCGCCGGATGCCAGTCAATTTGGTCAGGCTCTGCAGGCGAAGCCCCAGGTGCGCACAGACTGGGGTACCTTGATCGGACAGGGCGCGGACGATTTCGACCTGATCCTGGGAGGCCTCAAGTTTGACCACCTGCGCGCCGCCCTCCTGCACCAACCGCATGGCATTGGCTTGCGCCATGGGAACATCGCAGCAACTCATATACGGCAGGTCGCTGATTAGCAGAGCGCGCTGAATGCTGCGGGCAACGCATTGCGTGTGGTAGACCATGTCGTCCATGGTCACCGGCTGAGTGTTGGGATGCCCCTGAATAACCATGCCAAGGGAGTCTCCGACCAAGATGAATTCCACTCCACATGCATCAAGCACGCGCGTGAATGTCGCATCGTAGGCCGTCAGGCCGGCAAAACGATCCCCGCCCTCCCGAGCCATCCGGTGCAGGGTATCAAGCGTTACGGAGGAATCCGGCATGCTCATATCTACGTCATCGAGTCGGCTGGAGCCATATCATCCAGCATCCCCTCCGGTTGGCTCGGATCCAGAAAATACTGGCCGGGTTGGGTCATGCCATCCAGCGCAACCAGCAGGCTCTGGTAGTCCTGGAGGCTTTCCGCCAGATTGGCGCAGGAAGTATCGACCGTCAGCACAGTTCCAGAGTAATTGCGGAAATGTTCCGCCATCAATGCCGACAGCGCTTCCAGGAACTCTGGGCGCACCGCGCGTTCGAACGACCGCCCCCGCATTGCGATGCGTTCCAGTAAAACTGACACCGGCGCCTGCAGGTAGATAACCAAGTCCGGACGTGGAAGCCCGGCGGACATATGAGTGTACAAGCTAAGCCACAGGTCATATTCGTCGCCCTGAAGCGATAGTCTGGAAAACCAGTCGCTTTTCTCGAATACGTAATCCGAGAAGGTGCGCTGTTGGAACAAATCCACCTGGTTCAATTGCTGCAACTGGCTGGCCCGACTGGTCAGGAAGTGCAACTGGGTTGCCAGCGCCGTTTTTTCAGGGGCTTCGAAAAAATCCTTGAGAAAAGGGTTTTCCTGGTAATTCTCCAGTATCAGCCGACCATTGAAATCGGCTGCCAGACGGTTGCACAACGTGGTCTTGCCGACGCCTATCGGCCCCTCCACCGCAATCAGGCGTGCCGAGTCGGGCAGGCTTTGGCAAGCCCCCACCCGATCCACCCGGGAATACTTGCACTCCCGTAGCAACTTGGAGACCGTGCCCCGCCCAGGCACCTCCAGATCCGCGTCCAGTTCCTGCAGCGGAGCCAGTACAAACGCCCGCTCATGCAGGCCCGGATGCGGCAACGTCAGGGTCTTGCTGTCAAAACGTTCCTGCCCCCACAAGAGCAGGTCCAGGTCCAATGTCCGCGATGCCCAGCGCTCGCGTTGTTCTTTTCGCCCGTGCTGACGTTCGATCGCTTGAAGTTCATGAAGCAACTGCTCGGGCTTCAGATCAGTTTCGACCTGCACGACCGCATTGATATAGTCTGGCTGGTCCAGCCCACCCATCGGCGGGCTCCGGTACAGACCCGAAGAGGCACACAGGCGGACCTGAGCAAGCTGCCCCAGTTCGCGCACCGCGGAGCGGACTTGCTCGGTTGGCCCGTCCAGATTGCTGCCGAGCCCGATGTAAATGTCTCCCCGAGACACGATTATCTCCGCCGACGGCGACGACGGCGTCGGGGGGTGTCGCTGGGCCCCGTTTCGTACTTTTCCTGAGCCCGTGTCCAGGCTTGGTAAGCCCCCTGCAGTCGCTCGTCCCTCAACGCGCGCAACCCGAGGAAATCATATGCCGCACGAAATGTGTTGCGCGACATCACCCGTTCAGGGTGACCACGCGGGCCTGCTTCCAACTGCGGCTGGCGAACCCAGATCTCGCGGATCACCTGGGCATGACGAAATGGAATGCTGATGGTTCGTGCCTGATGCTCCAGGGCCCGGTCGGCGCAAATCGCAAACGCGTCGCGAGGACTGAATTCCCCCGGCTCCAGTTCATCCAGCAGTTGGCGTACATACGGCCACATCAGTACCGCGTAGGCGAAGGCCGGGGAGACCGGCATGCCTGTGCGCACCCGTTCGTCCGTATTCTCCAGTGCCAAGCGGATAAACTCCAGATCCTCCGGATGATCGCGCTCCAAGGCCGCCTCCGTGCGCGGAAACAGCTGGTGCAGCAACCCTTTTTCACGCAACAGGTCAAATGTACGCACAGCCGCGCCGCTATGCAGGAGCTTGATCCCCTCGTCGAACAGCCGGGCTGGCGAAATAGCGTCAAGCAAATCCGCCAATTCGGGGATCAGTTGCTCCATGACCGGATCCATCTGGAAGTCGAGCTTGGCCGCAAAGCGCACCGCGCGCAGCAACCGAACCGGATCCTCGCGGAAGCGCACCGCAGGCTTGCCAATCATGCACAGGCGACGCTGCTTCAAGTCCTCCACGCCACCGACGAAGTCCAGCACGGTATTCCGGGTCGGGTCGTAGAACAGGGAGTTGGCCGTGAAATCCCGTCGCAGTGCGTCGCGATCGACTGTCCCATACGCATTGTCGCGCAGGATCCTCCCTCCCAAGGTCACCGAAACATGGGCACGCCCGGAACGCGAGCGGTGCCCACCCCGGAATGTCGCGACTTCAATCAGGTCGCGACCCACGTACACGTGCGCAAGCCGGAACCGCCGGCCGACGATGCGGCAACGGTCGAACAGGTTCTTCACCTGTTCAGGGCGGGCGTCCGTGGCGATGTCGAAGTCTTTCGGGTGCAGGCCCAGCATCAGGTCGCGCACGCTACCCCCGACGATATAGGCCTCGTAGCCTCCCTCCACCAGGACTTCCACCACGCGCCGGGCAGACCTGGAAACCTCCGAAGGATTGATGCCGTGTTCGTCGGCTTCCACGACCCGGGGATTGCCGTTGGTGCGTTTCTTTACGGCATCGGATAGGCGGTTGAATAGCTTTTTGGCCATAAACAGGCGTTTGCTCCAACAGGAACTGGCGGGTTTGACATTTTACCGCCTCGGGCTAAAGATAGCCTTCCCGCCCGATTCTGCCGAGTCATATTGAGAGGTTTCAGTTTTCATTCGTCTGTAACACATTGAAAATACTATATACTTGAAAAAGTTACTTGGCCGTCAATTTATGGCAAGCAGATACAGGTTCGAAATTGCCACTCAGGCCTTCGTCATTACCGAATGCCAGCGCCTCCGCTACCAGGTTTTCGCACTGGAAATGGGGGCATCCCTGGAAAGTGCCGCAGAGCAGATCGATTCGGATTCCTATGACCCGTTCTGCCGCCATTTGACCGTCTCCGACACGGTCACCGGGGATATCGTGGCTTGCACCCGGGTCCTTTCGGACGAAGATGTCCCGCAGGCTGGGGGCTTCTACACACAATCGGAATTCAAACTGGGCCGATTGCGCAGCCTTCCCGGGAAGAAACTGGAAGTCGGCCGCACCTGCGTGCATCCCGACCATCGCAACGGCGGAGCCATTACCTGTTTGTGGCTCGGTCTTGCGGAATTTATGCTGTCCCGAGGCTACGAACATCTGTTCGGATGTGCCAGTGTGGACATGTCGGACGGAGGCCACCAGGCTCACGCCATCTACCAGAACGCGCTGGAACGCGGCTTGGTCAATCTAGACTTGGATGTCCACCCTCGCTCCCCTCTACCCAAACCGGATCAGTTCACCGTGAATGCGTCCATCGAGCTTTCCGATTCGGTTCGGGAAATCCTGCCGCCTTTGCTGAAAGCCTACCTGAACCTCGGTGCAGAAATCTGCGGCAAACCCTGCTGGGATAAAAAATTCAACGTGGCCGATATGCTGGTATTGGTCAATCGCACCAACATCGCGCCCCGTTACGTCCGCCGCTTCCTCAAAGCCATCCAGACACCAGCAAATACATACCAGGCTTGAAGCCCACTCCCGGGCACCCCCTGATGTAGAATATTAGGCTTCAGCCTAATCGGGATTTCGGATGTTCGGTAAGAAAAAGGATTTCAAATGCACCATCGCCAATACCGGCGAGACTTTCGAGGTGCCCGGCAAGATCAACTTGCTGCAGGCGGCCCTGAACGCTGGCATCAAATGGCCCTGCGACTGCAAGGTGGGAAGTTGCGGGACCTGCCGATGCATCCTCAAGGAGGGCAAGGTCAAGGCTCTGAATGATTTCGCCTACGTGCTGGATGGCGACATGCTCAAGAAAGGCTATATCCTAGCTTGCCAGTCCCAGTTGAAATCCGACCTGGTCGTCGAGGTGGACTTCGAACAGGGCGCGATCGAAAACATGAAATTGACGTGATCGATGCGATTTCATCGCTTCTCACCAATCATCCAAAACACCTCATCCCCGATGCTTCACCTAGCCCGCAGATTTGTGGGCCACGCGCATGATCGTCTGTTCCTGCGTTCAAGTCAGTGACCGAGAGCTGCGCGCCGCGGTGAAAGCCACCGTCAAAGCAGGACAACCCGTGAATTTCCGCTCTGTCTACCGCCAGATGGGGAAACGCGCGCGATGCGGCAATTGCCGGCCGCTCATCAACCAGATCATCAAACAGGTGCACACTGACGCCTGATTCCTGAAAAAACAGGAGACTGCCATCATGAAAGGAAACGAGAAAGTCATCGACTACCTGAACCGCAGCCTGGCCAGCGAATTGCGAGCCGTCAATCAATACTGGCTGCATTACCGGCTACTGGAAGACTGGGGCTATGGCAAGCTCGCGCAAAAATCGCGAGAAGAGTCCATTGGAGAAATGCGCCATGCGGATCGGTTCGTGGAGCGAATCATCTTCCTGGAAGGACACCCCAATCTGCAAACCTTGGACCCGTTGCGCATTGGCGAGAACATCCGGGAGGTTTTGGAATGCGACCTCGCCGCCGAACAAGAGGCACATGCTCTGTACCGGGAAGGCCGTGATGTCTGCCAAGAAGTGAGCGACTATGCTTCCATGCGCTTGTTCGAAGACCTGATCGCGGACGAGGAAATGCACATCGCCTTCATCGAGACACAATTGCAGTTGATCGACCAGATTGGGGTCGAGCAGTACGGGTTGCTTCAGGCGGGTTCCAACGAGGACGAATAACGCCCGGACCGAGATTCACTCGCGGTTGAAATCAATCTTTATTCCGGCTGCGGGCGGCATTTCCTGCCCGTCCCGGTGCGCGATCCGGCCCGACACTATCGTCGTGTCGATCCGGGCATGCAACATCTGTCCTTCGAATGCCGACCAGCCGCATTGGTGAAGAACTTCTTCCGGTTCCACCTGCTTGGCCGTCGACAAATCCACCAAAACCAGATCCGCGTAGTAGCCTTCGCGTAGGAATCCGCGATCGCGGACCGCGTAGCACAATGCCGGGGCATGCGCCGCCTTTTGCACGACCTGCGGCAAACTGAAGACACCTTGGTGAACCAGCTCCAGAAGCATCGGCAACGCATGCTGTGTGATCGGCAGCCCCGCCGCAACTTCCTGGTACGGTCCTTCTTTCTCCGACAGCAGGTGTGGCGCGTGATCGGTCGCGATCACGTCGATCCGGTCTTCGCGCACTGCCTGACGCAGCGCATCCCGATCTGATTTCTCCTTGATCGAGGGGTTGCATTTGATGCGGCCGCCGTACTGCGCATAGTCGGCGTCGGTGAAAACCAGGTGATGCACACAGGCCTCGGCAGTGATCCGTTTGCCTTCGATCGGCCCGACATCGAACTGTGGCAGTTCGTCCGCTGTGGTCAGATGCAGAACATGCAACCGTGAGCCGAATCGTCGCGCCAAGCCCACCGCCATGGATGAGGACGCAAGGCACGCCTCCCGGCTGCGAATCTGCACGTGGCAGTGCATTGGAATCTGCTCACCGTACTGCTGGACATGTTCGGCCAAGGCCGCCTCGATCATCGGTGTGTCTTCGCAGTGCGTTGCAATCAGGGTGGGGCAGTCGGCAAAGTGCTGTTCCAGCGCCTTGGGGTCGTCCACCAGCATGTTGCCGGTCGATGCACCCATGAAGATCTTGAGCCCGCACACTTTCCGGGGGGCCAGTTTTCGAACCTCGTCGACATTGTCATTGGTCGCGCCGAAATAAAACGCATAGTTCGCGTGCATCGCGCCATCCGCCCGCGCCAGCTTCTCGTCCAACCGCTCAAGGGTCACGACCGGCGGCTGGTTGTTCGGCATGTCCATGACCGTGGTCGTGCCACCCGCCACGGCAGCACGAGACTCGGATCGGAAAGTTCCTTTCTCCGGTTGGCCCGGTTCACGAAAATGCACTTGGCCGTCGATCATCCCGGGCAGCAGGTGAAGCCCCGCAGCATCCAGGACCTGGTCGGCAGACTCGCCAGACAGGTCCGGCCCGATCTTTTCGATCCGCGAACCTCGGACAAGCAAATCCGTCTCGAACACGCGACCTTCGTTGACCGCAGTCGCATTGACAATCAGGCAGGAATCAGACATGGGAAACGTGGGAAAGTTTGCGCATTGTACCGGGTGTCCCGGCTAATCGCCGTTCAGCCTTCGGAACCACTGCGGTTACAGTCGAAGCGGTTAAGCCCAATCCACCCCAAATCCAAAGGTTTTTCCCTACCGCCAAAATGTGTTCTAATTGATTTAGCATGAGTTCTTCCGACCCACACATCCAAAACCCCGTGCTGGACGATGCCGGCTGCGCGGCTCACGAGCCCTATGCCTTGCGCGTGCTAGGCGACAGTATGGAACCGGAATTCGCGGACGGTTGCATTGTCATCGTCGACCCGGCCGGACATGCACAGCCTGGTTCTTACGTAGTCGCGCGGGTAAACGGAGAGCCGATTTTCCGGCAGTACTGGATCGAGGAAGAACGGCATTGGCTGCGGCCGGTCAACCCTGGCTATCCTTCGCTTGAAATCAGCGACCCTTCAGATATCATCGGCGTCATCACCCAGCGCGCCGGAACCCGCCGCTCCTACCGTCGCCACTACGTCTGATTCTTAGGGTTACTTGCCGGTCAACTCTTTGTAGGCATCCGAATCCATCAGGGATGCACAAGGATCAGGCTCGACACAGTCCATCTTCAGTATCCAGCCGTCGCCCTCCGGCGAATCATTGACCTGCCAAGGTTCTTCCCGAAGAGTATCGTTGACTTCCGTGACTCGGCCTAAGGCTGGCGCAATCAGTTCGGACGCGGTCTTTACCGATTCGATTACCCCGAAACTTTGACCCTGGACCAGTTCGGTGCCAGGTTCAGGCAGTTCCACGAACAGGATGTCGCCCAGTTCCTCCTGTGCGTAGTGAGTCACGCCAACGGCCGCTCCGCCGGACCCGTCGGATTCCAACCAGAGGTGATCCTGGCTGTAACAGCGCTTATCCATAGTCCCTTGTCTGTCCCGAATCAGTGCCGACTTCGCCGGGCGCGTGCACCATGCATCGCCTCAGCCAGAATGCCATGATCCAGCATCTCAAGTTTATCCGCCGCATTCCCTGCCACTTCGTCGATGTCCTCGATTCTCTCGCCCGCAGGCAGATTCAGGCATTGCAGCGTTCCAGCCAAACCACCAATCTGGATCTTCAGCAGCGTGCTGTGCGGCACCTGGGTGCGATCTTCGACTTCCCCGAAGGCCTCGGCACCAACCTGCTCAAAAAATTCCTGCAGTCCCTGGCAACGGTTGCAGGAGTCTGCGTCATTGCAGTCGATGCCGGCGCCATCCCGGCGCGTTACCGAAATGGCCCGGGAGCAGGCATGCGTCCCGGCGACGATCAGGCGCTCAAACGGGCAGTGCGTATTCACGCTGTCGCCCCCAGGCAACGGGTATACGAGTTTCCACGAATAATTTCGGCGTGAAATTGCTCTCGCACCAACTGGTGCTGCGCGGCCAAGGCATCAAAGCGTTCCACCACCGGCTCCGGCGCACAAATGTACAGGTCCATCCCCGAAAGGTCCGGATGGTCGTCCACGATACGCTTCAGCATGGTTTCCACTTTTTCCATGCCGGACAATTCATCTTTTGCCCACTCGCTGAACGACTCCTCGATCACTAGGGGCGTGTAGCTCAGTTCGTCGAGCGCATCTGTCCAAGAACGGCACAGGTTGTGCATATACAGGTCGTCCGTGCCACAGCAAATCCGGTACAAATGCAGAGACTGCTCCGACTCGCGCGCGGTTAACTGTTCGAGCATGCTCTTAATAGCCGCAAATCCAGTGTCGAACGCCACGAACAGAGCCGGGCGAGTGGAATTGTCATCGAACGCAAACCGACCTCCAGGCGCTTCGACCGTCACAATCTGTCCAGGACGCAGGGACTCGAACGCGCTATCGGAGAAATCGTCATCCGGCAGGCGCCGAATGTGGAAATCGATATGTCGTTCGTCGCACGGGCAACTGGCAATTGCACTGTCACTTACCGCGCCGTTCTCCAGCGTCAGGCTCGCATACTGGCCTGCCATGAAGCGAAGCCGTTGCGAGCGGGGTACCCGCAACTTCAGCCACAGCAGGCGTTCGCCGAGCTTTTCGGCGATTTTCACTTTCGCCTGCAAGGTTTGCCAAGGAATGGATGTCGGGTCTTTTTCGAGCACAACCTCAAGCGTGAGGTCGCTCTGCGCGCCGTTGCTGCACATCAAGAAATCGCCATGCGCCCGCTCGGCTTGGGTGAACACGAAGTCGTGATGGCGAGTGGGCTTGAGTTCGCCCTCTATCAACCGGGCACGGCACAGCCCGCAATTCCCGGCACTGCATCCGTACGGAAGGCCGACACCCTCTCGGAGGGCGGCCTCAAGCAGGGTTTCGTTCCCCTGGATTTCGAACGAGCGGTCGGCGTTGCGGAGCCGGACGATCGCCATGGGACCGAATCAGGCCGCTTTTTCCATCTCGACGTCGTAAGCCCCGCGTGCAGCCGCCCCGTTCAGGCGAGCACGCTTGGAGATCGCAGCTTGGCCGATTCCCCGATTGGCTTCGGCGCCTCCCCAGGATTTCATCGCCTGCTGCTGTAAGGCACGACCATAAGAAAAAGTTACTGCCCAAGGAAGATCCGGATGCTGGTTGATCGCATTCAGGTGCGCGCTGGCCTCTTCGTCACTCTGTCCGCCGGACAGGAACGCGATTCCAGGCACTTCCGCCGGTACCGTCTTCTTCAGGCATTCCATCGTGCGGGCGGCCACCGTCTCGACATCCGCCTGCTCCGCGCACCGGTCTCCGGAAATTACCATGCTGGGCTTGAGCACGATGCCCTCAAGCCACACGCCCTGGCGCGCCAACTGATCGAAGGTGACCTCCAGCGCACGGACGGTCACTTCATAACTGCGATCAATATCGTGTTCGCCATTCATCAGGACTTCGGGTTCGACGATCGGCACTAGATCCGCTTCCTGGCACAGGGCCGCATAGCGGGCGAGGGCATGGGCATTGGCTTCCAGGCAGGCTTCGCTCGGCAGACCTTCCCCGATGGTGATGACTGCCCGCCACTTGGCGAAGCGGGCACCTAATTCGGCATACTCAACCAAGCGCTCGCGCAAGCCGTCCAAGCCTTCCGTCACCTTCTCGCCCGGATGACCCGCCAAGTCCTTGGCGCCTTTATCCACCTTGATGCCCGGCACGATGCCGATCGAGTTCAGGTGCTCCGGGAACGGCGTATCGTCCAACAGTTTCTGGCGCAGGGTCTCGTCAAACAGGATCGCGCCGCCGACATGGTCGCCCAGACCCGCTGCCGTGACCAGCATGTCGCGGTAAGTGCGGCGATTTTCTTCAGTAAATTCAATGCCTAAAGCGTCAAAGCGCTTCTTGCAGGTGGGGTGGCTTTCGTCCATCGCCAAAATCCCCTTCCCGGGGGCCACCATGGCGCGCGCGGTTGCGCTCAATGTTTCACGGTTCATAAAAAATATCTGGTTGAAAGATTAAAAAATGGAATGTTCGCGAACGATTTATTTTATCGCTACTCGACCGCAACGCCATGCGATTCGGGCATCGCCCCGGCCTCTACGATCTTCAGGGCGTTGGTACCTCCCTGCACGCCCGCCAGATCGCCCTTGGTGATGATCACTAGGTCGCCATCCTCCACCACACCGCTCTTTTTCAGCACGTCGACCAGATCCCGGTTGAGCTCGGCATGGTCGGTGCTGATGCTGCGCAAGGTGACCGGATACACCCCGCGGTATAGGTTGACCCGTCGGCGCGTCTCAAGGTTGCGGGAGACCGCATAGATCGGGATGCTGGAACGGAAACGCGACATCTGCCGGGGAGTGGAGCCAGATTCGGTCAAGGCGGCAATCGCTTTGACTTCCAGGTGGTTGGCGGTGAAAATCGCCGACAACGCGATCGCCTCGTCCGCATCGAACAAGTCTTCTTCTTCGTTGGCAAGATCCAAGATGTCGCCGGCGGCATTGCCCTCGGAACCTACGCAGATACGGCTCATCGCGAGCACCGCCTCGACCGGGTTGTCGCCGATTGCCGTCTCTGCCGACAGCATCACGGCGTCGGTCCCATCCAGCACGGCATTGGCGACATCGAACACCTCTGCACGCGTCGGAATAGTGCTGGTGATCATAGATTCCATCATCTGCGTCGCCGTGATCACTACCCGGTTGTGCCGCCAAGCTCTTCGAATCAATTTTTTCTGTACTGCCGGCAGTTCCGGGTCACCAATTTCCACGCCCAAGTCGCCGCGCGCCACCATGATTGCGTCCGAAGCATCCAGAATCTCGTCGATGTTCTCGACGGCTTCGGCTCGCTCGATCTTCGCGATCATGTGCGCGTTGCCGCCGGCCTCGCGCAGGAGTTCGCGTGCATAGTAGATGTCGCCCCCGCTGCGCGGGTAGGACACGGCAAGATAGTCCACGCCGATTTCCGCGGCCAACTGGATGTCCTGATGATCCTTGGCGCTGATCGAAGGAGCCGACAGGCCGCCACCGGCGCGATTAACGCCCTTGGCGTCCTGCAAGACTCCTCCGGAGATAGTCTCGGTAATGATGCGCCCGGACTCCACCGCCTTGACCTGTAGAACAAGACGGCCATCGTCCAGCAGCAGATTGTTGCCGACACGCACATCTTCGGACAGTTCTGGATACGTCAGCCCAACGCCTTCGCTCGTGCCGGCATCCGGCTCGAGATCCGGGTCTAAGATGAACGGGTCGCCCGGCTTGAGGGTGACCGAACCGTCACGAAAGCCGGTAATGCGAATCTTCGGCCCCTGCAGGTCGCCCAGAATCGCCAAGTGGTATTTCGGTTCGGTCATCTCGCGAATCCGTTCTGCGCGTTCGCGATGCTCGTCTTGGGTGCCATGCGAGAAATTCAGGCGAACCACGTCCACGCCGGCATCGATCAAGTCGCGCAATACCTCCGGCGAATCAGTCGCCGGCCCCAAGGTGGCGATGATCTTGGTTCGCCGGTGGCGAAGTTCGGAGGAAGGCGCAGTCATGAGGCCACCGTCTTGAGAATTTCAACGGCTGGGAGCGTGCGGCCCGCCGCATACTCCAGGAATGCACCCCCGCCGGTCGACAGATAGGACATCTTGCTCTTTATCCGAAAACTTCCCACAGCGGCCAGCGTATCACCCCCGCCCGCAATAGAAAAGGCTTGCGAGTCGGCAATGGCATGCCCCAAGGCCTTCGTTCCGGCTGCAAAGCGCGGATCCTCGAATACGCCCAGCGGGCCATTCCAGATCACTGTCCGGGCCCGGGCAACAAGCCGGCCATAGTGATCCTGGGTTTTTGGCCCTACGTCCATAATCCGCTCTCCCGAGCGCACCTCGTCCGCTTCGCGAACGACCGGCTCTTGCGAACCGGGAAGCTCGCAGACCACATCCTGGGGTAACGGGACGGTCGCCCGGCGCCGGGAAGAAGACTCCATCAACCGCCGCGCGAGATCCAACTGCGCCGGTTCGTGCAGGGAATCCCCGATATCCAGGCCTGCCGCCGCCATGAACGTGTTGGCAATCCCACCGCCGACGATCAGTTCGTCAGCGATCTCGGCCAGGCGTTCCAGCACCTCGATTTTGGTCGACACCTTGGCTCCTCCGACGACAGCGACCAGCGGACGTTCCGGTTTCTCCAGGGCACGCTGCAGCATTCTCAGTTCGCGCCTCAGCAAAGGGCCCGCGCAGGCGCGCGGAGCGTACCGGGCCACTGCATGGGTCGAGGCATGCGCTCGATGCGCGCTGCCAAAGGCATCCATCACGTAGAGATCGCACAAGGCCGCCATGCGTCGGCCCAGATCGTCGCTGTTCCCGGTCTCCCCTTCGAGAAACCGCACGTTCTCAAGCAGGGTGACGCGACCCGGCTTGGACTCCACGCCGTCGATCCAGTTGCGCCGGAAAACTGCCGGTTCGTCCAGCCGCTCCGACAAAGCCATCGCGACCGGTTCCAAGGAAGCAGCTGCATCGTAGCGCCCCTCCTGCGGCCGCCCCAGATGCGACATCACCAGGACACGACACTGGGCCTGCTGCAAGCGGCGAAGGGTCTGGATGCTGGCGCGAATCCGCTCATCCGCAGTGATGCGACCGGATTCTATCGGTACGTTCAAGTCGGTGCGCAACAGCACCCGGCTGCCCGGCTTGAGCTTGCCCGGCAAACCGGGAGGCATGCTCATGCGGAGGCGCGCATCCAGGCCGCAATGACATCCAGCATACGATTGGAAAAGCCCCACTCGTTGTCGTACCACGAGAGAACCTTGACCAGGTTGCCCGGAAGCACCTTGGTCAGCGAAGCATCAAGCGAGGACGACGCCGGGCTGTGGTTGAAGTCGATCGAAACCAGGGGATCCTCGCTGTATGCCAAAACGCCTTTCAGCGGTCCCTCGGCTGCCGCACGCACGGCCGCGTTGACTTCTTCTGCGTTCGTCTCCCGACTGGCCACGAAAGTCAAGTCCACCACCGAAACGTTGATGGTCGGTACGCGAATGGCGAATCCGTCCAGGCGACCGTCGAGTTCCGGCAGTACCAGGCCGACCGCCCGCGCCGCGCCGGTCGCGGTCGGAATCATCGACTGCGTGGCTGAGCGGGCCCGGCGCAGATCGCTGTGCGCCACATCCGTCAACACCTGGTCGTTGGTATACGAATGGATGGTGGTCATGATGCCGGACTCGATGCCGACCGATTCCATCAGAACCTTCGCCAGAGGTGCCAAACAGTTCGTCGTGCAGGAGGCATTGGAAACCACGACGTGATCCGGGCCCAACTGGTCATGATTGACGCCATACACCACGGTCGCATCCACGTCCTTTCCGGCCGGAGCCGAGATCAGCACCCGGGGGGCGCCTGCCTCCAAGTGACCCTGCGACTTCTCGCGCGAAGCGAAAAGCCCGGTCGACTCGATCACCACGTCCACTTCCGACTCTTTCCAGGGAATATCTGCCGGGTTGCGGCAGGCGGTGAACCGGATGCGGTCGTTTCCCACCATCATGGCATCTCCATCAGCCTGCACGTTCAGGTTGAACGGCCCATGCGCCGAGTCGTAGCGAGTCAGATGTGCGCTGACCTCCAAATCGCCGATGTCATTGATGGCAACGATGCTGATTTCATCCTGCCGCCCGGCTTCGTAAAAGGCACGCAAGATGTTGCGCCCAATGCGTCCATAGCCGTTGATTCCTACACGAATGCTCATGCTGTCACTCCCTGACCCAACATCTCCCGGGCCATCGTTGTCAAGTGGAAATTATGTAGCAAAATCCGCAAGGGATTCATTGCTCATTTCTTGACGCTTCCTAGGCCGACTGTGGCAGGATGCCCCGCCGGTGTCGCCGCCTCCACGTCCAGTCGCCCCATTCCCGAAGGCCAAAACGTTCAATGCGGCATTCACGTCCGCATCGTCCGTGTGCCCGCAAGCGGTGCACTTGAAGTCTGAATCCTTTCTGTTGTCCTTGTCGACATGCCCGCACCGGTGGCAGGTCTGGCTGGTGTACGCCGGGTCGACATGGCGGACTTCCATCTTGTAGCTCAGGCACAACTCCAGCGTGCCCCATGCGCTGGCCAGGATCTGCCGGTTCAGGCCTGACTTCGCACCAACGTTCTTGCCAGGCTTCTGTTTCGTGCCCCGGGCCGATTTCGTCATGCCCCGGATGTTCAGCTTCTCCACGTAGGCGACATCGTATTCGGAGGCGATGGCCTTGCTGACGTGGTGCCCCCAGTTCTTCCGGGCGAAGCGCTCTGCCGCGCAAGCCCTTTGGTGCTTGATCTGGGTCCGCAGATACCGCTTGGAGGGCTGATAGCGTGATCGGTCGTGAGGCTTCGGCCCGCAGAGATTCTTTTGATCCTTCCAATAGACCTCGCGCTTGCGCGCCATCGACCGCTCATACCGCTTGCGCTTGGCCACTTTCCGTTCCAGGTCCGGCCCGCCGTGCTTGGTCCCGTCCGACAGGACCGCCAGCCGGCCCTCGGCGATGTTGCGGTCGATCCCCACCTCCTTGATGGAATGAGGAAGGCTGGCTTGTGCGTCCACTTCGTACACCAGGTAGGCGTACCAGTTGCCGCATTCGTACTTGACCGTGCCGGACCTGAACTCGCCGTCCGGGTACGGGTTGTTGCCGACCAACTTTATCCAGCCGACCTTCTGCACGTACAGGCTGTCGCCGGATACCTTGGCCGATACGTAATTGATGGGGAAACTCGGCGTGGTCGTCCACTTGCCGTGGAACTGTGGCGGCTTGCGGTTAAGTTTCCCACCCGTTTCCAAGTCCTTGAAGAATGCCTGGTAAGTCCTCTCGATGGGCTGCAGTGAACTCTTGACGATGTATGCCGAATAGCCCTGCAACCACGGATAGCTGTGTTTCCTAAGTACCGTGAAAGTCCGGCCCAGCCCCGGCGTCGGGACATTTTTTGTGGACATGTAGGAGAAGTTGCAGGTGCCCCACGCTTCATACTCGTCCCGGAGCTTCCCGACCATGTGGTTCCAGACGAACCGGCAGGCCCCGGCGGTGCCGTGCAGTTGCTGGTTCTTTCTTACAGAACCCGGATGTAGGCGGTATCGGACGGCGCGGTGGGCTTTCATTTTAGAATTATACTCTTGCATATTTTGCTACATAAATCCCTCAAATTTTCTACAGTAAATCCGAAGTGTTCCATCACCCGGGCGCCCGGTGCCGAATGGCCGAATTCCTCAACCCCCAACACGTGTCCTTGTGGTCCTATCCAGCGGTGCCACGGCGCGCTAACGCCCGCCTCAACTGCAATCCGAGCAGAAACCTCGCTCGGCAGGACTTGTTCCTGGTAGCCCGAATCCTGTCGGGCAAACTGTTCCATGCAGGGCATCGACACGACCCGTGTCCGGATTCCGTCCAGAGCCGCGGCACATTCGACGGCCAGCCCGACTTCGGACCCGGTGGCAAGCAAAATCAGTTCCGGCGGGCCGTCCGAATCCACCAGCACGTATCCACCGCGCGCGGATAGCGCGACAGTCTCCGGAGTATGCTCCAGTTGCGCCACGGACTGGCGCGACAGCGCCAACGCAGTCGGCCCATTCCCGGGCTGCAGCGCACACTTCCAAGCGACTGCGGTCTCCACGGCATCGGCCGGTCGCCAGACTTCGAGCCCCGGAATCAGCCTGAGACTCGCCAGATGCTCCACCGCCTGGTGGGTCGGACCGTCCTCGCCCAGGCCGATGGAATCGTGCGTCAGGACGAAAATCACCCGTTGGTGCATCAGCGCCGCCATGCGGATAGAGTTTCGGGCGTAATCGGAGAACGTCAGGAAGGTTCCGCCATACGGGATGAACCCGCCGTGCAGGGCCAAACCGTTCATCACCGCCCCCATGCCGAACTCCCGGACCCCGTAGTAGATGTAGGTGCCAGATTCGTCTGCGCTAATCGCGCGGCTGCCCTTGGGTTGGGTGTTGTTGGACCCGGTCAGATCCGCCGAACCGCCGATCAATTCCGGCAGGCTGCCGGCAATCGCATCCAGGGTGTTTCCCGAATGCTTGCGGGTTGCCGCTTTCGCCGGCTCCATCAGCTGGTTCTTGATATGGGCGTCAATCGCTTCCGTGAACGCCTCAGGCAAGTCGCCTTCCAGGCGCCGGGCCAGCTCGGCTGCATCCTCCGGGCAACTGGCGGCATAGTCCTCCATGCTCGCCTGCCATTGGGATTCCATCTCCGCGCCCTTCTCCCGGGCATCCCAGGCTTCGCGGATCTCGGCCGGAACCTCGAAAGGAGGATGGGGCCAGTCCAGAGTCTCTCGCGCCCGCGCCACTTCTTCGGCGCCAAGCGGAGCGCCATGCGTGTCTGCAGTGCCCTGCTTCTGCGGTGCGCCATAACCGATCACGGTCCGGCAGCAAAGAAACGACGGCCGGGGGTCGGCCTGGGCCTCGCGGATGGCCTGATCCACCGCTTCCGGATCATGCCCGTCGATGTCCGGGATTACGTGCCAGCCGTAGGCGGAAAAGCGCCCGGCCGTATCGTCGGTGAACCAGCCTTTGGTTTCGCCGTCGATCGAGATGCCGTTGTCGTCGTAGAACACGATCAGTTTGCCCAGGCGGAGCGTGCCGGCCAGGCTGCACGCCTCGTGCGAGACGCCTTCCATCAGGCATCCGTCACCCGCAAACACATAAGTCCGGTGGTTGACAACCTCATGCCCGTCACGGTTGTAGCGGTCACCCAGCAACCGTTCCGCCAGCGCCATTCCGACCGCATTGGCCAGCCCCTGGCCCAGCGGGCCGGTCGTCGTTTCGACCCCGATGTCCCGATCAAGCTCCGGGTGCCCGGGCGTGCGCGAGTGCAGTTGGCGGAAAGCCTGAAGTTCTTCCATTGACAGCGGATACCCGGTCAGGTGCAACAAGCTGTACAGCAGCATGGAGCCGTGCCCGTTGGAGACCACGAAGCGGTCCCGGTCCGGCCAGCCGGGGTTGGCAGGGTTGTGCTTGAGGTGTCGACGCCACAGGACTTCCGCGATATCCGCCATTCCCATCGGCATGCCGGGATGGCCGGAAGCGGCCTGTTCGACAGCATCCATGCTCAACGCCCGGATGGCGTTGGCCAGCGTTCGCGGTGCAGGCATCGGCCCGGAAGAAGAAGGGTTTTCAGGTGGGGTCATTGACTAAGGTGCGTATTTTCCCCGGAAGTCAGGAAATTGGCAAATTTTGGGTTCTGGAAGTAGAAATTCGAACCGAAATATAGGGCTAGTTGACACTCGGAGGAAGGTCTCTACAATCCGTGTTGGGGGCATGCGGAGCATTGTCTGGCCACTTGCACCCCAGTTGGGCACGCACAAGTGAAAAGCAGTCAAACCAAGGCATTCAAGGAATTGACCTTGACTTATGATCGGTTGGATAAGACCGACATGGCAACTATTGCCTCGTTTAATTCCGCCTTTGACCAAGATGAGGTTCAACTGGAGCCTAATGGAGATCAGGTCACCATCCTGTTCAGGCAAGTCGACATTCGCAAGTTACGCAGTTGCCGAAAAACCTTGAACGGAACTCTGAACTCAAAGTTGGTTCAAGATGTTGTTGCTGCAATTGAGGGCGTTAAAAGTTATGGCATCGCGAATGGCAAAAGAAACTATGTTGATTACAACAAGGAACGCAAAGTTAAAGATCGGGCTAAAAAAGTTTCGAGCCGTTCACCGTATTTCTACGCACAGAACCATACCCATTCTGAAACCAACAATGATTTTCCGGCAGAATATACTGACAAAATTATCGTTGGTGATAGCAAGGATATCCTGAAGAACATCCCGGATAATTCTATTGACCTGATCTTTACCTCTCCTCCCTACAATTTCGGGCTGGAATATGCTGAAAATCAAGATGCACATTACTGGGAAACTTATTTTGACCAACTGTTTTCTGTGTTCGACGAGTGTATTCGGGTCACAAAATACGGTGGCAGAATCATTGTTAATGTTCAGCCACTTTTTTCAGACTACATACCCAGCCATCATTTGATTAGCAACTTTTTCATTCAGAAGAAATTGATTTGGAAAGGTGAAGTACTATGGGAGAAGAACAATTACAACTGCAAGTACACGGCTTGGGGGAGCTGGAAAAGCCCGAGCAATCCCTATCTCAAATACACGTGGGAGTTTCTTGAGATTTTCTGCAAGGGAGAAATGAAGAAGCCCGGATCCAGGGATGACATAGACATCAACGCAGAAGAATTCAAGAAATGGGTTGTGGCTAAATGGTCAATCGCCCCAGAAAGGAAAATGGGTGAATATGGCCATCCTGCAATGTTCCCGGAAGAACTTGCGGAGAGAGTCCTGAAACTTTTTAGTTATCGTGGAGATATCGTACTCGACCCGTTTAATGGAAGCGGAACCACAACCACCGTGGCAGCCCGCACGGGGCGCAGATATTTAGGAATCGACATTTCCGAAGAATATTGCAAGACTGCTGAACGCAGACTGGAGAGTGTGCAATGCCGCATGATTTAGAAAAAGAAATTGCTTTGCTAGTTCGTGCACATGAAGAAGAGATTGGGAATGTAGATCAAAAAGCGACAGATCAGATAGGGCGAGCATACGGTGGCGTTGTTCGAGCATCCAAGGGTAAGTGGGTAGAACGCTTAACCGAGCATGTTATCTATTTAGCGTGGCTTGAACTTGGCGGAAACATTGCTCGAATAAAGGTGAATTCAAACCGTCACAAGATTCCGATGCGTCAAGAATATGTGCAAGCATTGGACAAAGAGGTGCGGGAATATATTCTGACTTCTATCGGTGAATATTCTTATCCCGCGCAAGTTGACAAGCAAGTATTCATTGATGACCAATTCGTAATGGGCATTGAATGCAAGGCTTATACCGAAAACGCTATGCTTAAACGGATTCTTGTGGATTTTCACTTGCTGAAGTCTGCATTTCCAGATATTAGCAGTTATTTGTTCCAGCTAGAAAGTCAACTGGGCGGAGACTACCGAGAGCATAATGAGGTTACATATGGGAGCGCATCTAGCCACACATTGATGTCATATTTTCCTGATGTTGACTTGCAGATTTTTACCTTCCTGGAGGGAGAAAGAAAAGTGGACCGCCCCATACACAAGGCGGAATTTTACAAGCCACTCAAGAAAGAGAGGGTTGTCGCGGCAATCGATGTATTGGCTAAAGATTTAACCCAATACGTCTGAACTTTTAGTTACCAGTTACGTCTTGACGTATGCGTTATACCCTGCCAAAAAATGTCGGTCAAATTGTGACTCACGGCATTTTACCGTCCAAATTGATGCGGCAACTTCGTCCTGAATGCTATTCGGATACGAGAGATCATGTTTCCTATCCCCTAAGCGCCTCAACTCTCGAATACTGTTTAGAAACCATAACATCGCACAATCAGACATATGATTTTGAGACCTTTTGTCGAAAACTATGCGAGCGTACAATTTGTCCAAATCTACGGCCTCAAACAGGTTCAGATGGTGGTGGTGATAGTAAAGCTGATTCAGAGTCATATCCGGTCGCAGAAGAAATTTCCAACCTTACATATATTGGTAATGCTAATCACGGTCATGACCGGTGGGCGTTTGCTTTCAGTGCGCAAAAAACTTGGAGCAAAAAAGTACGCAGTGACGTAAAAAAGCTTGCTGAAACAGATAGAGTTTATGGCAGAATTTTTTTCATTACGAGTCGGTTTGCGCGAGCGAGAGACCGAGCACGGATAGAGGATGAACTGTCTAGAAAGTACTCAGTTCCGGTCACTATTCTTGACCGTTCTTGGATTGTGAATGAAATAGTCGATAAAAATCGTACTGACCTAGCATTTAATTACCTCGGCATTGGTGAACCCACCACCAGTTCTTCAAGATTAGGCCCCACAGACTACTCTCGCCAACAACATTTATCAGACGCAGAACAAGCGATTGAAGATCCAGAAGCATTTCGCGGTATGGAGCGTCAGCGAGCTACAGAAGCCCTCGTGGCCGCAAAACTTTCGCGCAACTTGGAACGTCCCCGCACCGAAACCGATGGCCGGTTTACACGTGCCATTCGGCTCGCAGATGAGAACGGCTCATGTCGTCAAAAGTTGGAAGCCCGATATGGACATATCTGGACTGCTTTCTGGTGGTTTGATGACTTTACGTTTCTCAACAATTCTTATGGCAGTTTTGAAAATCTTGCACTAGCATCCAACCATATAAAAGACCTCGAATTGTTGCTCAACATTAACCAATTGCTTGTCAACTCGGTAGTTCACGGGCATATGACACGTGAGGAATGTCAACTTGATGAACGTATTGAGAAACTGATACAGGCATTGGCCGCAGTTGCGGCAGATGTAAATAGGCCTAATAACAGCCTAGAAGCAGAGGCTGCAATTTTACGCATTGATTTAAATCAGGTTACTCTTACTGGAAACAGTGACGCTCTACCAACAATTTGTGAACGTTTTTCTACCATCCTTGAGAGAGCGCATGATCTTAGTGAATTTGATGTCGAGAACCTTGTTTCTTTCATCGAAATTACTGGTTTGGTTGCAGGCAATAATCCTGCCTATAGCGACCTAGTTGAACAAGTTGCAGATTTTGTTGCCTCTAGAAAAAGTGAAGGGGAGGGATCTCTTGTTCTTCTTAATCATGCGCAAAAGTTTGATTTTCAAGATCAAATTAATATGATTCGATGGCTGGGAAAAGCCTCTATCGGGCTCGCGAAGCATGAATATATACAAGATTTGGCCGAAGCAACCCAGCTTTTAACTCTCGCATACCGAAGTGCTGGCTTACTTTGGGCCGCACGCGCAAGTTGTATTTTTGCCACTGCATCTATAGCCAGGATAGGAGAACAAGAGAACGATATTCCTATCAACTTCATACCCGTGATGGGTATTTGGGCTTGGATTGCCTTGGAACTTTGTCACATTCCTGATTTGCTTTTCTCGATTCAACTCATGAACGGATTCATCTCATCTTTACCGCTGAATGATGAATCTAAATCGAAAATTCAAGCTGATATTCAAAAACTGGATGCAGGACTTGGTTGCTTGTTCCTAAATCTTGACAAATCTGACCTACACAGACTTCAAGGTGCGCCAGATATTTTAGATGCCTTGGGTTTATTTCAGGCACGTACCTCTCTTCTTTATGCGCTTGGCTATGAAGATGTGCTGCGCGAGGATGGCAGTGTGCCAGAAGAGGCAACAGAGGAGGATTTAAAACGTCTACTTTCGACACTTAAAAATCAGCCAATAGCAGAGCAATTTAGAGATTCATTGATCCTAAACGATGGCGGAAACCAAACCTTATCCACTACGGTTCTTGGTATACGGGTTGAAGTGGAAATCGATGAGAACGATTTAATTCTGGTCGCGGAATCTCTTTTAGGTTCACTGGAAGCGTTTTTTGCCACCATGGTTGAACACCAGGTGGCCCCACACGCCGAGTTCTTCCACATCACCATAATGCAAAGTGAAAAGATTACCAAGCCAACCATAGAAACCAGTAAACTTGATATGAAATCTACTGTTTTTTGGCCATGTGGGCTTCAGGTTTCAAAGTATGAAGAACAGATCAATTTACGGAGCTTTTTCGCTGAAGTCGCAGGGCATGTATGGGGGACAACCTGCATGGCCGAAGACACAGATTCACTGCTAGAAAGTTTATTTGCCGATGATTTTGTTCAGCACAGAATCGCAATAGTTATGTCTATCCCCAATAACTATAGCCGCGTGACATCACGAAGTTTTTCCTGTTTGTCTGATTGGCGAGAAGTTGTGCACCACTCATACCCTCCTCGCAACCAAACCACTATTCCAAAAATTGAAATCCCATCAAGTGCAGATGCAGCGGGTGAAACCCCCGGAGATAACGAGAAAGCATTCACGGCTAGCAATCATCGGGACAAATGTGTGAGTTCTGTAATCAACCTGCATGCGTGGGACCAAGCCGAGTGGCGAGGCTGCGCGTACTACAAGTTAAGTCCATCAGGTCCGCCTTACATGGCATTTTTGTTTGAAAACACTGATGCGGCAGTAAAGATTTTCACTGACTGGAGGATACGTTTTGGAGACAATGATGTGGAAGAAGACATTCATATCTCCATCATCAGGCATCTACCAGGGATTGACCCTCATCATTATTGTGTCCAAGTATCATCTAAATTATTGGCACTTGGCAGCGACTCAACACCGCCAATTCATGGAGTAAGCCGTTCATTGGTAATAACGCCCCATGATAGTGAAAATTTGGAAACATTTTTGACTGGCTACAGAAACTTTGGACATTATTACTTAGTTCCTGCTGTCGGAGTAACAAACCCTAGATTCTTCTCTAATTTGTCTATCGTAAAACGGGATTTAACTGTAAAGCATGCTGAAGAGGTTCGTGAACACGATATAGAATTTTTGGCCTTACAACTACTCAAGTAGCTGAATCAAGATTTCAGAAAAATCCGTTATGGCGATAAGTATTTTGGTAGAGTTGGCGTTTTAAATTAACGATCTTATAATAGGTCTTTATATAAGTCTCTTATAAGGTCTTTTCATGAACCCAATACACCCTGTCCTTGCTGACGCGAGCGTCGGCATATCCGATCTAAAGAAGAATCCCATGGCTATCGTCAAGCACGCCGAGGGAGCACCGGTCGCGATCCTGAATCGCAACCGGCCAGTTTTTTACGCCGTTCCCGCCGCTGCCTGGGAGGCCATTATCAGTAAACTGGAAGATCTGGAGCTCGCGGCACTTGTTCGCGAACGCGAGGGAGAAACTGAAATCGAAGTTGGTATCGATGAGCTATAGGTTGGTCTTCCTCGCAAGCGCAATGCGCGAATGGAAAAAACTGGATCCGGATATCCGCAAACAATTCAAAACGAAACTGATCGCCCGCCTCGAAGCGCCACGGGTCGAACGAGACCGCCTGAGTGTCATGAAGGACTGCTACAAGATCAAACTGCGCAGCGCGGGATACAGGCTCGTCTACCAAGTACGAGAACGGGACGTTGTCGTGGCGGTGGTGGCTGTCGGCAAACGCGAGCGCAATACCGTCTATCGAGCAGCGGCAAGAAGGACCTAGCCTACATTTCTCGAAAATGGGAGCCCAGACATGATGACATACAAAGGGTACACGGCCACGGTTGGGTTCGATGACTCCGTAGAACGCTTTCACGGAAGAGTCGTCAACAGCGGTCCTTATCCGATTGCCACTTTCGAGGCAACCGACGTGGATGATCTTCAAGCCGAATTCCAACGATCTATCGATGAATATCTTTTTTCTTGCAAAGAAGACAGCATCAAGCCTTAAATCCAACTGAGGCCAGAGACTCGCCAACCACCAAAATAGCAAGGGCCGCTCCGAGGAGCAGCCCTTGAGCCGACAGCACGCTGCCGACGGATGTGATCTTATTATACTCAGGCCCCCACCAAAACTCTTATGCACGGAAGGCGCTTCGAGATTTTGTGTAATGGGATGGTCCGCCCCTCTCTAATCCGGCTTCA
>JAPPLD010000002.1 GCA_028819565.1 Gammaproteobacteria bacterium
ATCCCAACAAAAAGACCATCCTACTCTTCATTCCACACAAAATCTCGAAGCGCCAACTACTAAGGCGCTTCGCGATTAAGTGTGGAATTCGGGCCTGTCCCGATAATTCCACTGCATCGTTGACGGATCATTGACGGTGTCCACTAGGCACTCCATGAAGAATGCCCCCGCTTCGTTGTCCTCTCCCCGTCCCGTCACCGGAGCGCCTCCGGCCAGGAGCCTGTTCAATCCCAGGTCCAGGATGTTTCTCGCGGCATTGAGGTCCGCGTTGTCCGTGTGCCCGCAGGCCAGGCACTTGAAGCGCACCTGTTCCTTTCGGTTGTCCTCGTCCACGTGCCCGCACTCCGCGCAAGTGCGACTGGTGTTCCGCGCCGGCACTCGGATCAGATCCCAAGCCTTGTACTGAAGAAAGCGGTCCACCATCCCCATGCAGGAGACCTGCGCCATCTTCCGGTTCAGCGCCGACTTCGCCTTTACACGCTTTCCGGGTTTCTCCTTCGTCCCCTGCGCCGAGCGACGCATCGACTGCACGTCCAGCTCTTCCAGTACGATGTGACCGAACAGCCGCGCCAGGTCCGCCGAGGACTGATGGCTGAAGTCCTTCCGGATCTCCGCCGCCCTGCGCTTCGCCTTCGCCGCGCGCTGCTGCAGCCGCTGCCGGCGGTTCGAGGCCATCTTCACCGCCTTGCCCGACTTCGTGCGCACTGGCTCCCCGTCAGTGTCCTTCAGTTCGATCCACTCCCGGCGGCTCGCCCGCCACTGATAGTGCCGGACCCGGGCCTCGTATTTCTTGATCCGCTCATACGGGATTTTGATAAGCCTCTGCCCCCCGATCCAGTCCGCCGCGATGTTCTCCGAGTTGCGGTCGATCCCGCAGACCCCGCCGTGCCAGCGCCGGTCCGGGTCCGGCACCTCCCACAGCACCGACACGTACCACTTGTCCAGTTCCCGGTACACCACCGCAACCTTGGCTTCGCCGCCATCCCAGGGGTCGGTCCCCCGCGTGCGTGAGGCCGCCTTGCGGTTCATGCGGATCCAGCCCACCTTCGGCACCCACAGTCGCTTGTTCTGCACTTTCACATCGTGCGGGATCGTGAACGACTCCCGGCTGACGCCCTTGACCTTGAAGCGGGGGAACCCGGCCTGTCTTCCGCGCTTGCCTTCCCGAATCCGCCGGGAGAAATGCGCGAACGCCGCTCCCAGAGGAAACGCGCCCGTGCCGCGGACGACGACGGACGACAGCTCTCGCAGCCACTCGTGGCCTTCCTTTGCCTTCAGGCGTGCATACCGCTTCGCGAAATCGAACTCGGAACACCCCGGCTTCTCCACCTCGCCGGCCTCGAAACGCTCATATTCCCGGATCTGATCGGCCAGCAGTTCGTTGTAGACGAACCGCCCGGCTCCGCACAGCCGGATGAACTGTTGTTCCTGTTTTTTGTTCGGGTGCAGGCGGTAGCGGGAGGCCCGATGCATGATGGGCATACTCTAACATCGATATTCCACACGAAACCCTGAAGCGCCACTACTAAAACTATAATTGGCAGCATTGCTGAATCATTACGATTCGCTATAGGGTCCAAGAAAACGAGTGCCATTGAAATGAATCAGGTGAGATGGAGAATCAGCGACCCAGACCTCCGTCTCCCAGGCAATTTCAGCAAGAAACTGTCGCATAGAGGCGCGATCAGGAAAGGCAGTGACGTATAGGAGATCAGCCTTAGCTTCCACACATAGTTCGGCTAATTCTTCGTGCCGTTTACCATCAACCGGTCCGTGGCTGGTTACGGATTCGACCAGGATCAACCAATTTTTATCCGCATAATGCAACATCACATCAGGCATCTTGCCGTGTAAGTCGGGATTGATACCGAGTTTGCCCATAAGATCAGTGTCAAAGTAACCCCATTTGTCACCAGTGTCTCCAGCGTAGACTAAAGTACTTCCTGGAGCAAAACGTGGGGCGAACTCCTCAATAACATCCCGAATAAGCTCACTATGATTACCCGGGCTAAGGGTTATTTCTTGGCTTGGTGAGATCTTGACAGGGACAAGAGTTTGTTCGCGCGGTTTTGCGTAGCGGGAGATAAGAGTCTGGCGTTCATTTAGATAGGATATAAGTGCTTTATCCCATGCAGGGGTTTTGTACAAACGCAGTAAATCCAAAGCTTCAGGGGCAATTTGATAGACAGCTTTAGGGCTGTTTACAGGGCGGTCTGGCTGATCTGGGTTGTATAAGGCAAGGCCCGCATCACAAAACTGGTGCATCGTTTGGCGACGAATTGTTTCCCGAGTATTAGGTGCGTAGTCTTTACCGTAATGTTCTCTAACCCAGTCCATGATTGGAGTGATGCCGATGTATGGGTCTTCCGCTTCTGCCCATACTTTGTTTGAAGTGAGGTTTAGCAGTGCCAGTAAGCATAGGGCTGAACGCTCATTTTGTTGAGCCCTTGGCAGGCCCAGAAAAACAATAATTTCATGGGCCTCCTGAATACGGTCGTTTTTGTCCCTCATGTGGAAAGTATTTGGATCCGGTCATCAATCATGGTTTGAGTGATCTTTTTATGCTTCATGGCCCACTTGCCTAACTTAAGCAAAGTAGTGCGGCTCGGGTATTTCATTAATTTTAAGTCAGTCGCATTGACTTGGGTGTGTCCGCTAAAGCATCGAAAATAATTATCAACGAGAGTCGAGTTGAGAAACACTGTCAAGCCATGTGCTAGTGCTTGTGGCAAGCTGCGTTTATTTTCGTGGAACAGATTCAAGTGATTTTCAAAACCGAGTGCTTTGGGTTCACCGAATACACTAGGGTCTACCACGTTTGCTACGACCCGACGTTTTTCTTCCTTGGACGAAAAACGTCTAACTACACAGTAATAACCGCTGGGATACAGCCACTTTTGGGTGTCAGAACTGTAGCGAATAGCATTTCGTTTTTTCTCCCCAGAAACTGGCCAATTGGCACCATCATTGTTGAAATGCCCAGGATAAAGTAGGGGGACACAATCGGGGTCAGGAGTTTCGCGCAAATATTTTCTGAGCCGGAAGTCGACAACGGGGCCCGTGGAAACACCGATACCCAATTCATCAAGCGTGTGGTGGATAGCAGGGGGGAGTTTTGCTGTAACGGCAGAAGAGGTTGGAACATGAATAAACTGTTCAGGGTTATCTGGTAGTACGATTTGCTTAAACGGCCAAGAAATCTCGGTCAGATCAGTGAATGTATTGTCAGTCGAGGTGGAAACGGTTACGGGTCCTTGCTGCCCATCTCGTTCGAGTTGGATGATGATAGTTTCTTGCAACACGTTATCATCCTTGAACGCTCTGGTGCGGGATTCGAACAAGTGTAGGTGCCGGATGGCAGTGTGAGCGAAGATGAATCTGCGGAAAGGTCGATAGTAAGGCCCATTGCAAAAACTGCGTGGAATAATTGCGACAATCTGCCCACCTGGTTCGGTTAGTGCGATGGTCAGCGCTAGGAAAGCGGAATAAAGGTTGATTGTCTCAATTCCAACCTTTCGCAAAAGTCCCCGATATCTGGAATCGCTCCGTATTTTTTTATAGGGGGGATTCAAGATTGCATGTGTGAAATTGTATTGCTGGAACTGGATTGCATTGGTGGCTTCTTCGACAAAATCATCGCTGATAATTTCGTAGGATAGGGGACATTTTTTAGTGTAAAAGGACAAGGAATCCCGCAATTCTGATTGCACTGTAGGATCTATTTCAAATGCCTTTAGTAGGATGGTGTCAAAGGCCATGTCTCCATTAACACATCTTTCAAGAAATGCGCTTGTCAAAGAACCAATTCCTGCTCCAGCGTCGAGTAGGCGGCATTCTCCATTTGATCGAGGGAAAAGCCCTGCCATGAATGCAGCTGTATTCGCAGGCGTGAGGAATTGTCCGAGATGTGATTTCTTTTCTGCGCCGGTGCGTTTTGACACTTTCAGGCGAGTTTGGTCGACGGCCGTCAAGGAAGTCGTACTTTCTATCGAAAATCCTTCTCCAGAAGTCATTGATCTTTTTCTAATTGGGGTGCCAGAATGTTCACAGTGATAGTAAGCGCATTGTAGAACATGACTATTAACTTAAATTTATATCATAATATCAAAGACTTAGATGTAATATTTCTATGGACAAAAGATTCTACTGCATTTGGTTAGATTAGAACACTATGTGGCCAACTCCATCTGCTCAAAGTATAGCAATGTGACTATTCCGGATATAAACGACAAAACTAAGCGTACTTGAAGAAATTTTTTTCTATCCGTCACATATTGGACAAACTGCAACTTGCCGTCAGAAATCTGTCCTTTTTTCCAAATTACGTAGCGTTCATATCATGAGGAATACTTCAATACAGCAGACAATGATATATCCCTAAAAGAGCGACCTAATCAAGGGAGAATATGAACTACTCCTACCTTGGGCTACGACTATAGCCGAGAAAGTTGTCGATATGGTGGGCGGGAGAAGTTTTGGCGATAAAGTGGAGCCATTATTCGAACCACAATCTTTCTCTGAAATCTATCCAGATTTCTTTTTGAGGTCCGCGATAGATTTTGTAGGTTTTTCTACATCAAGCCCTGCCAACGTAATTGACTTTGCGCGAAGATGAAACCAAGACCTTAACGGTAAAGTTATTTCCATCGCGCTAAGATGGAAGAGAAATAGTTGCAAAAAATCTTTTGGGTCGCTTGGCAAACGCTCGGCAAAATCGACCAGTTTTTTTTCGAGCCATTCAAGCCATAGTTCTCTTTCGCTGTAGGTGGCGGCGGCATGCAGCAAGATTACAAGCATCTGCGAAATTTTATCTATTTCTGGAATATCTTCTGCTAAGCGAATGATTCCGTTTCCGACGGAATCTGCGAGTATTCTGTCACCACTTGTAAGCGCGACAATGCTTGCCAAATTCAAACATTCCAATTTTTTAGAAAAATTCGAGGGAGCGACATCTTTAATTGTTAGGTTGACGGCTTGCCGAGCATATTCTAGCTCCGCTTCTCCTAGAGAAAATGATTGAGAAACTGTTACCATTCCCGACCACGGAAATGATTCCAAGTTTTGTGTTCCGCGAAGCCCCAATTCCTCTAATAAAGTGTTCGGAACAGGTGGGCTGGGACGCCTGTGTCCCTCGAGAAGCCCGGGGAGGTTAGGTGTGAACGATTGTCCACCGCTCTTACATTGATCAAGTGCCTTGTCAATGTCGTGCAATCCCGGAATTTTTCTACCTTCTGTTTTATGGCGACTTACAAGTTTTAGCAAATGGTTAAGCACTTCATTTCGTAAGGTTTGTTGCACCGAGAGCATTGGTTCTTCTCGAGCATCAAAAAAAGCCATATACAGGCCGCCTGGCGTCATACCCTTGTTTGCCCATTCTTGAAGAGAATTAATATCGTATTCAGAGGAGTGTTCGATCAGAATTCGAACAATTAATCCAGCCTGCATCCATGCACACATACGTTTCCAGTAACTAGGGTAATTTGGACCATTTTCCAACACATTGATTCGATTATGTATTAAATTTGCGAAGACTGTTAGAACCTCCCATATATTGCTATTTTCATCTTGCCCGAATTTGTCATCGGTGAGTTGACTGATTGCATTTGTAGAAAATTCCTGAAATCGAACATCATCTTGCCGATATAGCGCAACATCTAAAGCTCCAAGTAAAGAAAACGGGTTGTTTTGAACGTCACATGACGAGAGCGCATCCCATAGGGTATCGTTATCAATGGATTGAAGCCATTGCCCAGGCATTAAATCATCACGGAGGGCTCCCAAGCAGCATATATCAAGCCCAGCCTTTAGATCTTTAACCAGAAGCGCCTTTCGATACTTCGCCAATGATCCAGAAATATAAGAATCAGGCGCTTCTTCATCAGGTGTGGGGCCAACGAATCGCTCAAAATAGGAGAGAGAATCTGGAATAAGATCCTTGACACTGAAATTGTTTAAAATTTTGTTATTCAATTCGCGCTGGGCGGCTGCAACTCCGTTGTGTGTCTCCTCAAATATGCTAGAAAGTTCATCGTAGTCCAGTTCGTGTGTTTGAGCCTTCTGTACCAAGTGATGAAAATCTGGTGCTGTCGGACCTAATCTCTTTATGAGGTTACGAAGCGTAGTAGTTCGGGCTTCTGGATCAGCAGAAAGAAGAAAAAAATCAGGTATCTTTGCACGATGATTTTCTGAATTTGTACTTTGCCACTCCAAGACAATAGAGCCATCCTCGTTATCAAGGCTGACTGATACCTTTATTCCATTGGGCTCTAGGGTAACTCTACTTTGGTCTTTCGAAAGAACTTTCTTGGCTGCAACAAACAGGTCGATATCTGTAAGGCTAATATCTGCTCCAAGGTTAAATGTCTTTCGTGCTAGTAGGCCAAAAGGTTTTGAAAGGTCTGGTTTTTCGAAAACAATTCTGCGAAGAGTTTCTGGGAGGCATTTTAAAAACCAATATCCATACTGATTTGCTTGGTCACCAGCGAGCGACAAAACCGCGTTGCACGCAGTCTCGACTGTTTCCTCTATCAGGTCTTCATTGGCGAGCCAGAATGACGTAAGAACAGATTTATTTATCCAATTTGCGTAAGAGGTCTGCCGTTCTTCTGAGGACGAATGTGTCGGAGTATATAGGGTGGCTATGCGATTAACCACTGTAGCCCGAAGCCTATTCCAATAAACATCTTGTTCGGCATGTTGGCGAGCTAGCGCGGCCACTATCATTAAATAGTGCCAGATCCAGTCAGAGAGAGCTATTGCTTGCTCTATAGGTACCGATTCTTCTGACCACAAAGACCGAATGGTTGTTGTGCAAGCGCTGGTAATATCGGAGGATAAAGCAAGAGTTTCTTGTAAGTTAGCTAGGCCCAAGTAATTGGTTTGAGCGGTTGTCTGTCGAATAATTCGCAATTCAGCAGTTTCTTTCAGCCCCATTTCGTCGTACGTGGCGGCCTTAATCCAATGCATTAATTCTGCCGCTTCAAAAGGAACAAATACAAAACCGCCTTGCCGCAGTTTATGTCGCATATTCCAATGATCAGTTTCGCTAAGACACTTACAAGAAACTAGATGCTGCAGTATGTCTAGTGTGCAAACGATGGGTATTGCTTCAGTATCATCAGTTTTTATAGTTAATCTGTCGTTGATGTAACGGTCATCACTACACAGTACATCGTAAGTGTCACAGGCTGCTAGTAGAGATGCTGTGGCATGGGATTGTATGTCGAAATCTTCTAGGTTTTCTTCCTGATTTAAATTATGAGGAAGAAATGCTACTGTGCCAGAATCAATAGTATCCCGCAGAATGCCCCGGATATTTTCAACTTTCTCCATAAGAAGATCGCTCGCATCCTCCGCTTGTATTAGTATCTCCATATCGGCTAGAACGTTTGCATGGATTTGAATGTCTAGCCCGCTGGTAGAAGCGGATTGCAATACACTAGAACTTTGTAGGTAGGATAAAGCAAGGCGATCAATGAAAATAGTTTCATTGAGAATTGATAATGGATCATCTGTATGCTCAATTTGGCCTTGACTGCGCAGAAAAGACATTATTCGACTGTAATCATCTTCTCCCACTCTTCCTGCATTCTGTAGGGCTATGCAAAAATCGATAGTAGAAACGATTTGATCTTCATATTCATTAACATCTGCTTCTTTGTTCATAAGTGAACCAGCCTTGTAAATGGGTAGCGTGCATACAACTTTCCCGTTTACACTTTTTGCTTGTTGCAATAAGGACGCCAACTCAAATCCCATTTCGCTAGTGACGTTGGTCGGGGGCGTCTTTGAATCAGAAACTACTTGTATATGATTCAATCTTGCCAATTTTTGTAATTCTTTGGCTGCTTTAATTTGAGAAGGTTGATGAAAACGAATCCTATTCTTTTCTGATGCTAGAAATCTCAGAGTTTCTGGGGCAATCTTCACGTGTTCAAAAGTTTCAATAGCCTGTTCAAGTAGTCCAAGATAGAAAAGAATTACGATCGAAGTGATATCCAATCCAACTACCCAGCCTTTCTGAAATTCAACAGAATTTCGTCTTCCCGCAAAAGCAGGAAGCACCGTACGACGGCGACCGTCTAATTCGACACGATTTTGATTAGGGATTGCGATCAATAGACGTAGCAATGGTTCATTAAATAAATTAGTAGCAAAACTTGTCGGAATTTCACCTTCCAGCCACTGCCGCTCTGCAGCCCGAATGTGTTCCCTATGCTGCGGGATACTCTCAATTAAATCTGGCAAATTAATTTGCCACAATGGCCCTTTGCCAGGAGAAGAAAATTCAAGCGCATGTGCAAGCCAATCAGGGTCTATTTCATCATCGCGCCCCAGTTGCATGTGCAGCGCATAAGTGGCCATCAAAATGTGAGGATTGTCTGGAGCTTTTTGTGCGGCTAGTCGAGAAAGTTGTAATGCGCGCTCAGTATTTTGATTAAATTGACCAGCAAGTTGAGCTAGGGACATTAGCGTTTCTGGAGTGTGTGAACCTCGCCGAGACCATTCACGATTGACTATCTCTGGTATTCGTTCCCATTCTCCAGTTGCTATTGCTAAATCAACGTCGAGCAGTAAATCGTTTGGCTGCGTCCTCTGGTGTAAAAGAGAATCATTGGCGACTCTAGAATCTGCAAACCGCCCAACATGAAATAGCGCCTGCGCTTTGACCGCTTTCAAATCATCGGTCTGTGAAAGAACATTTGGATTTGCACCCAAAAATTTGATGATTTCTTTGTAATCAGCAAAAGGGTGTTTGGTAAGACATACCACATAATTGTGAGCATTTTCTGGAGTTGAGTGACGCTGGAACAGTTCATGGAGTAAAGGCCGTAGTGCCTTATGGTCGTTTACTCGCCTCAAATGTTCAATGAGATTTTGTAAATCAACAAGAGAATTTGTTTTGTGATAATTATTTTCGAGTTGAGGCCGAATGTCTTTTCCTTCACCAGCTTCTATTATCGCAGTCAAGCGATGTACACTTTCTTCATCAAGATTATCCTGATTTCCTTCTAAGACTTTACGCGCTTTTTTGATCTGGCTATCCTCAACAAGGGTTTCGATATTAATGCCTGTTACAACAACCGGAGGAATTATTTGCTTCAATCGCGCTTCATTTTGTTCTATATAAATCAGTAGATCATGAGGGGTCTTGGATGTTTCGGCTAGAAGGAATTCTGCTAAAAAATCACGATCATCTAAGCCACCAAATTGTTTTCTACGTTCTAGATAACGTCTCAAGGGTTCTTCACTAATTGTGATGTTAAAAGCCCATGCAAACATCATTAAATTCGCTGCTTGTTTGCCATCCTCCATTTTTTTGCTAATTTCTTGGCGAACACTTTTTGATGCTTCAGTATCCGGATTCATCAAACGAAGCCAAAGACGCCAGTCAGTGATGAATTGATCCAATTCATGGTCAACGACATTTGTTAAATTTTCATGAGCAAACTCGAAACAAGTTGTCGCGCGAGCATGGTGAATTGCAATTTCAGCCCCTAGATTTAAAGTCACATCTTTGTACACTGGAACTTTTTCCAGTGTCATACTACGCATCTCTTCGGGTAAGAGCATTGCAGCATTTACTATTCCCTCGATGAACCTAAGTGCAGGCATCTCAAGTTCTGGTGATTCAACCTTGACAAGTTGTTGAATGGCTTCTTTCCACTTATTAGCTTTAGCCATATTAATGGCCCAATTAATCCAACCGATGGCTGTAAAGAACAGAGGATCATTGCATGCATTTTCTTCACCATACCAAGTTAAAACATCTTGCAACTCTTTTGATTGAGTCAAGATTATTAAGAAAACTGATCTAGATTCTGCGTCGTTTTGGTCGCGAAGAATGTGTAGAGCGTTATCCGTATCACCACTAGTATCAGCAAGCAGTGCATCTACGATAGAGAGATTCCAATTCACGTCAGCCTGCTTAAGTTCAACTAATATTTGTTGCGAGATAGGAAGTGTTTCAGGGTCGCTGGCACATAATCTGGCGGTCCAATAGGAAATGTTTAATTTAGTGTGATGGTCAATGAGTGAAAGATTCCCTTCATTTATCTGTTGCCACAGCTTTTGGATGTCTTGTCGCGCTTTAGGTGGATTGAAAGGTCGAGAGACGAGGATTTTTGATAACGCCTGACATGCCTGTTCTGTCTGGTTTTTTTGAGTAATAGGGTTCTCGGTGTGTCGCAATCCTTCTTCCAAACGATCAAAGCGAGCACTTAGATTTTGAAAAATTGATTGGCTTATACCGACGTTTGCTAGTTGATTGTCAGGAATTTCCGACATATACCCTTGCTCAAGGATAAATACTATGGCTCTGATAGGTAGGTAGGCATTTTGGTCAATTTCGCCTGTAAATTTTGAATAACTTGTGACTAAACGTGCATAGGCTTCTGGGTCTTCATCAATATTGCTTATTCGATTTTGTGCGAGTAAGAATAGATCACGCACTACTTGATCTTCAGTGAGCCAATCCTGCACTGCTGGCTTTTTCAGAAAGCCCGGATCAATATATTGTTGACTGGCGGTGCTAAATGCGTTTTCCCACCATGAAGCTTCGACTCTTCCTCCTCGCAATCTACATAGGGTTTGGTCAAAGATCAACTCCATTTGACTTCGAGAATGTTGAAAGGGTGCTTGCCCGGCTTGTCGTTCTGTGTGCAAGCGATTCAGAAACCCGAAGACACGTCCGAATGATTTAACTAGCCACGTCACTAGCACCGAGGTAGAGAAGTCAGACATTTATTTTTATCGCACCCCGAAACTTATTATCTAGTTTTTCCGTGAAGACCTTTTGAGAAATTTCAGCGTGTTATACATTTATTCCACTTATCTTTTCGTAAGTCAATTTTGCAGCAAGTTGCTTAGATAAGACTATTTCTCGACAAACTGTTCCAATCCAATCCTTTGCCATACTTTGGAAGGGTGTTTTTTTAATTTCTCGCTGCTACCTACTATTTTTTACGTTAGCTTGCACTCCAATGTTTTGATTTAAACATCCGAAGTAGGGGTTTTTCGACTATCCAGAGACTATGCTGAATAGACATGACATCACTTCCTCGTCATTCAGAGCGCTGAAAAAAAATTACAGGCTCTATGTTACAGATTTGGAATGCTCTTAACTATGGAACTACTGGAATAGGTCGCGCAGTTTTTCGCGCAGGCTCTTGCCGGGCTTGAAGTGAGGCACGTGGCGCGTGCCCAGCATGACGTGGTCGCCGGTGCGGGGATTGCAGGCCATGCGCGGCTGGCGCTCGCGCAGGCTGAAACTGCCGAAACCACGCAATTCCACCCGGTCGTTCTGGGCCAGGCCCTCGGCAATATGGTCGAAGACCAGTTTGACCGCCTCGTCCACGTCGCGCGGCGACAGGTGCTTCTGCTTGGTCGTAATGCGATCGATCAACTGGCTGCGGTTGATCTGGGAGGCGTTTTCTCGGGCAGGCATGATCGGGTCCAGGCTCAGGATTCGTTGCTCTTCCGGCCTACCAGTTTATCGCGAAGTATGCCGCCCAGCGATTTGCTGATCTTGGGGGCGGCTTCCTTGTACTCCTTGACCGCCTGTTTTTCCTCGGCCTGGTCCTTGGCTCGGACCGACAGGCTCAGGTGGCGGTTCTTGCGGTCGAACGACTGGATGATCGCCTCCAGGGTGTCGCCGACCTTGACGTGGTTGCGGGCATCTTCCACCGAGTCGTCTGCCAGTTCGGAGGCCGGAATCGAGCCGGTGATGTGCTCCGCCACCTCCACGGTAATAGTGCGAGGCTCGACTTCGATGACCGTGCAGGAGATGGTCTTGCCCTTGGGATGCTGTTTGAGCCAGCCTTGAACCGGGTCTTCCGCCAACTGCTTGATGCCGAGCGAGACGCGTTCGCGGTCGACGTCGACGGACAGCACCTTGGCTTCGATTTCGTTGCCCTTGCGGTACTCGTGGATAACTTGCTCGCCGGGATCGGTCCAGGACAGGTCGGACAGGTGGATCAGGCCATCGATGCCACCGTCCAGGCCGACGAAGATGCCGAAGTCGGTGATCGATTTGACGGTGCCGGTCACTTGGGCGCCCTTGGTGTACATGGCGGCGAATGCCTCCCAGGGATTGGAGGTGCACTGCTTCATGCCGAGCGAGATGCGGCGGCGCTCCAGATCGATTTCCAGCACCATCACCTCAACCGTCTCGCCGAGCGTCACCACCCGGGACGGGTTGGCGTTGCGCGAAGTCCAGTCCATCTCCGAGGCGTGCACCAGGCCCTCGATGCCGTCCTCGATCTCGACGAAGCAGCCGTAATCGGTAATGCTGGTCACCGTGCCCGGGACCTTGCTGCCGACCTCGTAGCGGTCCATGATGTTCTCCCACGGGTCCTCTGTCAGTTGCTTGATGCCGAGGGAGACCCGGCCGCTTTCCTGGTCGTAGCTCAGGATCTTGACGTCGATTTCCTGGCCGACTTCCACCACGTCGGACGGATGCTTGATGCGCCGCCAAGCCATGTCGGTAATGTGCAGAAGGCCATCGACACCACCGAGATCCAAGAAGGCGCCGTATTCGGTCAGGTTCTTGACCGTGCCGCGCACCACGCCGCTCTCGGAGAGCTTCTTCAGCATGGCATCGCGCTCGGCGCTGTGTTCGGTCTTGAGCACGGCCCGACGGGATACGACCACGTTGTCGCGGCGTCGGTCGATCTTGATGATCTTGAATTCCAGTTCGCGGTTTTCCAGGTAGGCGGTGTCGCGCACGGGGCGGACGTCGACCAGCGAACCCGGCAGGAAAGCGCGGATCGAGTTGAGGTTGATGGTGAAGCCGCCCTTGATCTTGTTGACGATGGTGCCGGTGACGTTGGTGTTTTCCTCGTAGGCTTTCTCCAAGTCGCTCCAGATGCGGATGCGCTTGGCGCGTTCGCGCGACATGCGGGTCTCGCCGTTGCCGTCCTCGATGGCGTCCAGGGAGACCTCGACGGTGTCGCCGACTTCGACTTCCAACTTGCCGTCGGGGCCGACGAACTGGTCGGCCGGGATGAAGCATTCGGATTTCAGCCCGGCGCTGACGACGACGGAGTCCGGCCGGATGTCTACAACGGTGCCGTCGATAATCGAGCCGGCCCGCGTCTGCAGGTGTGCAATATTCTCTTCAAGAAGTTCTGCGAAGGATTCGCTCATGGATGGGTGCCCTTGTCTGATGGAGTTAATATTCCGGGCAGGCAGGCCCGGGCCTTTGCATGAACCTCCTCGATCGATTGTTCGCTGGTGTCGATCAGGCAGGCATCGGGAGCCTGAACCAGGGGCGATTCACCCCGCCGCATGTCTTGAAGATCACGCTGATTCAACTCGTCGATTAGCGTATTAAGTCTAGCATTGATCCCCATTTCCTCCAACTGATGCTGCCTCCGGCGCGCCCGGACTTCCAGCGAAGCAATCAGGTGGAACTTCAGGCAGGCGTCCGGAAAAACCACGGTTCCCATGTCACGTCCGTCGGCCACCAACCCGGGCATGCGGCGTGCTGCACGCTGATGATCCAGCAGGGCACGGCGGACTTCCGGATGGACCGAGATGCGCGAGGCGACCCGCCCGACTTCCGGAGCCCGAACACGGGTCGTGACGTCGGTTCCATCCAGCAGGATCCGGATCGATTCCGGCCGGGTCTCGATCTCGACTTGCATGGCTTGGGCGATCCCGCCGCAGGCGACTGCATCGTCGGGGTCCGTGTCCGCCTGTAGAACGGCCAGCCCGGCGGCGCGGTACAGGGCGCCGGAGTCGAGGTAGTGCCAGCCCAGTTCGTTCGCGAGGTTCCGGGCCAGCGTGCCCTTGCCGGACCCGGCCGTGCCGTCGACGGCGATGACGGGAGCGGCCTCAGGCATCGTGCAGGCGTATTCCGGCCTGACGGGCGAGACCGGGGAATTCGGGGAACGAGGTCGCCGCCCATTGCGCGCCCTCGACGGTAACCGGTTCCGAGGCTGCCAGCGCGGCAATCGCGAAAGCCATGGCAATACGGTGATCCTGGTGGCTTTGGATCGTGCCGCCGCCCAGTGGCCCGCCTGTAATCCGGACAGCATCGTCGTCGATCTCCATCGGCACGCCCAGCGTTTTCAGGCCTTCCGCCATGGCGGCGATCCGATCGCTTTCCTTGATCCTTAACTCGCTGACCCCGGACAGGGTAGTTACTCCTTCTGCACAGGCGGCAGCCACGCACAGCACCGGAAATTCATCAATGGCATTGGCGACCAGATCGGGTCCGATGTCGGCCCCGGTCAACGAACTGCTGCGCACGGTGAGGTCGGCGACCGGCTCCCGGCCGACGGAATCAGCGGCATCAAGGGTCAAGTCGGCCCCCATTTTCTCTAGGATCTGCAGGATCCCGTCACGCCGCGGGTTGACGCCGATGCCGGGCAGCTTCAACTCAGAGCCCGGTGCGATCAAGGCACCGACGATGAAGAAGGCAGCGGCCGACAGGTCGCGCGGGACAGTGATTTTGGCACCGTGCAGGGCCTGTCCGCCTTCGACACAGATTTGCGTGCCATTCACTTCGCAGTCCGCACCGAACAGTGGCAGCATGCGTTCGGTGTGGTCCCTCGACGGCACCGCTTCCGTCAGGCAGGTGCGGCCTTGGGCCTGAAGCCCGGCGAGCAGGAGGGCGGATTTGACTTGTGCGCTTGCGACCGGAGTCCCGTGGGTGATTCCCTGCAGGGAGGTGCCGTCGATACGGATCGGCGGGTGACCGGAATCGGTCTCGATGCGTGCACCCATCTCCCTCAGGGGGACGGCGACCCGCTCCATGGGCCGCTGCGACAGCGAGGCATCCCCGATCAGTGTGGCGGGGAAAGGGCGGGCCGCCAGCAGGCCGCACAACAGCCGCATGGCCGTGCCGGAATTCCCAAGATCCAGGGGTGCTTCCGGAGCCGTCAATCCGTCGGGACCGCGGCCTTCCACCACCCAGCTTCCGGGCGAGACTTCCCGGATGTCCACGCCCATCTGGGCAAGCGCGTGGGCGGTCGCCCGGCAGTCTTCGCTGTCCAGGACGCCTTCCAGCCGGCTGGTGCCCTCGGCAAGGGCGGCGATCAGGAAGGCCCGGTGGCTGATGGACTTGTCGCCGGGCAAGGCGAGGGTTCCGCGGACCTGACCTCCCGGTTCCAGTCGCCAGCCGTCACTCGTGTCCATCGGGACGCAAGGTGTCGCGGGTCTTCTTCGCGGTCGTGAACGAGCCCCGCAGCACATCGGACTGGTCGTTGTGCAGGGCGGCGATCAACTCGCCGATGCGGCCTTGGAATTTCTCCAGGACGGGTGCTAGATGCTCACGGTTGGCTTGGCAGATGTCGAGCCAAAGTTCCGGATTGCTGGAGGCAATGCGGGTGAAGTCGAGCAGGCCGCCTGCGGCATAGCGTTTCAATTCCTCGGCCGGGAACGTGTCGGTCAGGACCTCCATCAGGGCATAGGCGAGCACATGCGGGAGATGGCTGATGCCTGCGAACAGCGCGTCATGCGTATCCGCATCCATGCGCTCGACCTGCGCGCCAAGTTGCTCCCACATCCAGCAGACCCGGTCGACTTTCCCGGAGTCGGTGCCGCTGACCGGGGTCAGCACCACGCGACGGTCGCGGAACAGGCCGCTGCTGGCATGTTGCGCCCCGCTTTTCTCCGTACCGGAAATCGGATGTCCGGGCACGAACCAGGGCGGAACCCGGCCGCACGCTTGCTCGATCTCTTGCAGCACGGGCTTCTTGATGCTGCCGACATCGGTGACCACCTGGTGTTCGGCAATATGCGGCTCCAGGTTTCGGCAGACCTCGGCAATAGCGGAAGGTGGAGTGGCCAGCACGATCAATTCAACCTCTTTGGCCGCAGCCTCGGGGGTCGGGTGGATCGCATCGATCAGGTCGAGGCTGCGCGCTTGCTCCAGCGCCTCCGAGTCCGAATCGTAGCCGTGGATCGCATGTACGGCACCGGCTGCCCGCAGCCCTGCCGCCATGGATCCGCCGATGTGTCCGACTCCGATCAGCGCGAGAGACGTGCTCATGATGTCCGCCACGCTTGCAGAGCGCCGATCAGAGTCCGAGTTTCCTCGGCGGTGCCGATGGTGCAGCGCAGCCAGTTTGGCAGTTCATACTCCGGCAATGCACGCACCAGAATCCCGCGCTCGCGCAGGAAATCCACCACGGCCCGGGCCTGTTCGCCGAAATCCAGGGTCAGGAAATTGGCATGTGTGCCCAGAGCGCGCAATTCAAGCTCGCGTGCCGTCCTCAGTAGCTGTCGCATACCCTGGGCATTGACGGTCCGGCTGTGCGTCACGTGCTCCTCGTCGCCGACGGCGGCCACTGCGGCCTGTTGCGCCAGCGTGTTGACGTTGAAAGGCTGCCGCACCCGGTTGAGCATCGCAATGACTTCGGGGTGGGCCAGCGCGTAGCCGATGCGCAGACCGGCCAACCCGAAAATCTTGGAAAACGTCCGGGTCACGATCACCTGCGGGTATTCCAGGAAACGCCCGGCCGCCGGGACCGGATCGCGGTATTCGGCATAGGCTTCGTCCAGCACGACCAGTACATGAGGCGGCAGCGCCTCGATCAAAGCCCGGATCTCGTCGTCTTCCAGCACGGTGCCGGTCGGGTTGTTCGGGTTGGCGATGAACACCACGGTCGTGGTCTCGTCCACGCATTCGAGCAGCGTCTTCGGGTCGTGCCCCAGCGGCTGCTCGTGCTCGACCGGGTATGGGGCCGAAATCCGTGCCGTGGCGCCTGCCGCCTGCACCACCAGAGGATAGACCACGAAGGCGTGCCGCGCGAACACGGCGCTGCGGCCCGCTTCCAGGTAGGCGCACGCGACCAGGTCCAGCAGGTCGGAAGAACCGTTGCCGAAGATCAGGCAGTCGGGCGGGCAGTCGTGCCGGACGCTCAGCGCTTCTCTCAACGCGTGTCCGTCGTTGTCGGGGTAGCGGGACAGGTTGGCAGGCTCCCTCAGGGCGGCCATCGCCTCGGCGGATGGGCCAAGCGGATTCTCGTTGGAAGCCAGGCGGCAGACCTTCTCGTCCACGGTGCTGGGCCGGGCGCCGGGCACGTAGGGGGCCAGGCCCTGCACGCAGGGGCGTGCGGCCGCGACGATGTGCCGCAATGCCGCGGCATCGGAGTTGGGAACGGTCATGAGGTCAACCCAATGCGCAGGGATAAGAGCCCAGGATCTTGCAGAATGCGGCAGCCGCGAGCAGTTGTTCCAGTGCCTGTGCCACTTCGGGGTCCTTCTGGTGGCCCCGGATGTCGAGGAAGAAGATGTATTCCCAGTTGACGAGGTGCGTGGGGCGCGATTCGATGCGGGTCATGTCGATGCCGGCCTCGGCTAGCGGGCGCAGCAGCCCGAGCAGCGCGCCGGGCTGATTGCGTGCCGATACCAGCACGCTGGTCTTGTCCTCACCGGACGGCGCTTGGTCGTGCGGGCCGATCACCAGGAAGCGGGTCCGGTTGTTCGGATTGTCCTCGATGTCTTGAGCCAGGATGTTCAGGTTGTACTGCTCGGCCGCGTCGCGCGAGGCGATGGCTGCGGTGTCGGGGTGGCTAGCGGCATAGCGGGCGGCGGCAGCGTTGCTGGCGTCGCTGATGCAGTCCAGGCCCGGCAGTTCCCGGTCCAGCCATTGCCGGCACTGAGCCAGGGCCTGCGGATGGGCACGCACCTGCCGCAAGGCCGCGCGATCCTCGTCGCGGGCCAGCAGGTGATGATGAACCGCCAGTTCCACCTCGCCGGAGACCTTCAGCGGCGACTCTACGAACAGGTCCAGCGTGTGCGCGACGACGCCGTCGGTGGAATTCTCGACTGGCACCACCCCGTACTCGGATTGGCCACTTTCCACCACGCGAAACACCTCGGTGATGTTGTCGCGCGGGGTGATTTCCGCGGAATTGCCGAAGTGGCGCAAGGCAGCCTGGTGGGTGAACGTGCCTTCCGGACCGAGGTACGCGACCCGGGTCGGGTGTTCCAGCGCCAGACAGGCCGACATGATTTCGCGGAACAGGCGCACCATGCTGTCGTTGGAAAGGGGACCAGGGTTGGCTTCGCGGATGCGGCGCAAAACCTGCGCTTCGCGCGCAGGGTCGTAGAACGCGCCGCCTGCTTCCTTGGCGCGTGCCGTCTCCAGCGCCAGCGCCGCACGGCGGCTGATGCGCTCCATGATTTCGGCGTCCAGCGCATCAATCTGCTGCCGGGCCGATTCCAGTTCGTGATTCTTCATGCCTTTCGCTCGAAGTCCCGCATGAATTCGACCAGGGCTTCCGCCCCGGTTACAGGCATGGCATTGTACAGGCTTGCCCGCATGCCGCCGGTCACCTTGTGGCCGCGCAGCCCTATCAGACCTGCGGTTTCGGCCTGCTGCAGGAAGGCGGCTTCCAGTCCCGAGTCCGCCAGGGTGAAGCAGACGTTCATGCGCGAGCGGGCCCGGGGGACGATGGCGTTCGCATAGAGCGAACTGGCGTCGATGCAATCGTACACGAGGCTGGCGCGGGTCCGGGCACGCCGCTCCATTTCCTCCAACCCGCCCTGTTCGCGGATCCAGCGCAGCATCAGTGCGCTGACGTGCCAGGCATAGATGGGGGGCGTGTGATAAAGACAGCCCGTGCGGGCCTGGGCCGCGTAGGACAGGCCCGGAGCCAGCCCGGTCTCTTCGCGAAGGCAGTCGCGCCGGGCCACCAGCACCGTCAGGCCGGCCGTGCCGAAGTTTTTCTGGCTGCCGGCATAGCACAGCGCATACGGGCGGATGTCGAACGGCCTGCTCAGGAAATCCGAGGTGCGGTCGCAGACCAAGGGGCAGGCCGCCTGCGGGGCCGGCATCGCCAGGCCGGTCAGCGTCTCATTGGAGACGTAGTGCAGGAAAGCCAGTCCATCCGCATCTGCCGGCGCGAGGTCGGGATAATCCGCCGGGTCCGGTGAATCCGGCAGCACGCGGATTTCGCGAAGTTTTCGCGCCTCCTTGATAGCCTGTTGGGACCAGAAGCCCGAATCGACCAAGCCGATTCGGTCGCCCGGGGTGCTCAGGTTCTGCACCCACAAGGTGTAGTGCACCCGCGCGCCGCCGTTCAGGAACAACACCACGTAATCGTCGGGGAGTGCGAGCAGGGCGCGCAGGTCGGCTTCCGCCTGCTCCGCGATGGCGCCGAAATCCGTACTGCGATGGCTCAGCTCCAGGATGGAGCGGCCATGCGGGGGGAAGGAACGGACGGCCTCGGCGGCCTTGGCGACGACTTCCGGCGGAAGCTGGGCCGGTCCGGGCGCGTAGTTGTAACGTGCCGGGGTGCCCTCAGTGGACAACCGGTTCGTCCTCTGTCTCGTCGTCGTCGTCCAGCGGTTCGACGCAGACGACCCGGGTCAGCTGCTCGCCGTCGCGCGGTTCGATCAGCCGGACGCCCTGGGTATTGCGCCCCACCACCGAAATCTCGTCGATTCGGGTCCGCACCAGGGTGCCGCCGTCGGTGATCAGCATGACTTCCTGGTTGGGTTCCGCCTCCACCGCTCCGATCACCCGGCCGTTGCGCTCGGAGGTGCGGATGGCGATGACGCCCTTGATGGCGCGGCCCTTGCGCGGGAAGTCGGCCAGTTCGGTGCGCTTGCCGTAGCCGTTCTGGGTTGCGACCAGCAACTGGCGATGGTCCTGCGCCTCGGGATCGATGACCGCCAGGCTGATCACCTTGGCCTTCGGCTCCAGCCGGATTCCGCGCACGCCGGCAGAGGTGCGCCCCGTTGCCCGAACGGTGTTTTCGGCGAAGCGTACCGCTTTGCCGTTGTCGCTGACCAGGAGGATGTCGTCATTGCCGTTGGACAAGGCGGCTCCGACCAGCCGGTCGTCTTCGCGCAGGCTGGCGGCGATGATGCCGCAACGCAGGGGACGGGAGAACGCGGACAGCTTGACCTTCTTGACGACGCCGTTCTGGGTGGCCATGACCACGTAGCGGTCGTCGCTGAATTCGTGCACCGGCATGATGACGTTGACTTTCTCTTCCGGTTGCAATTCCAGCAGGTTGACGATCGGGCGCCCGCGCGCGGTGCGCGAGCCCTGCGGGAACTGGTAGACCTTGAGCCAGTAAACCCGTCCGAGGCTGGTGAAGCACAGCACCGTGTCATGGCTGCTGGCCACGAACATCTGTTCGATGAAGTCTTCCTCCTTGGTGGAGGCGGCAGCCTTGCCGCGCCCGCCGCGGCGCTGTGCGCGGTAGGTGTCCGGCGACTGCGACTTGGCGTAGCCGTGCCCGGACAGCGTGATCACCCGGTCCTCGACCGGAATGAGATCCTCGTCCTCGATGTCGTAGTCCACGTCCTCGATCTCGGTGCGGCGCGGCTCGGCATACTGTTCCTCGATGGCAACCAGTTCGGAGCGGATCACCTGCATCAGTCGCTCGGGGTCGGACAGGATGGAGAACAGCTCGGCAATGAGGTCGAGCACTTCCTGGTAGTCGCTGCGGATCTTCTCCTGCTCCAGGCCGGTCAACCGGTGCAGCCGCAACTCCAGAATGGCTTGGGCCTGAACCTCGGACAGGTAGTAGCCCTTCTTTTGGAACCCGAATTCCTTCGGCAGCCCCTCGGGGCGGGAAGCTTCGGCGCCTTTCTGTGCCAGCAACTGCGCCACGCCGCCGGGCGGCCAGGCGCGCTCCATCAATCCGGCCCGGGCGGTGGCGGCGTCCGGCGAGGCCTTGATCAGGGCGATGACTTCGTCGATGTTGGCCAATGCGACGGCGAAGCCCTCCAGGCGATGGGCGCGGTCGCGCGCCTCGCGCAGGTCGAACAGGGTGCGGCGGGTCACCACGTCGCGCCGGTGGCGCAGGAACGCCTCCAGCACGTCGCGGAGGTTGACGACTTCCGGCTGGCCGTCGACCAGGGCCACCATGTTGACGCCGAACGACTGGCGCATCCGGGTCTGCTGGTACAGGTTGTTGAGGACGACCTCGTGGATCGCCCCTTTCTGCAGTTCGATCACGACGCGCATCCCGTCCTTGTCCGATTCGTCGCGCAGGGTGCGGATGCCTTCGAGGCGCTTGTCGCGCACCAGCGTCGCGATATGCTCGATCAGCTTGGCCTTGTTGACCTGGTAGGGGAGTTCGGTGACGATGATCTTCTCGCGCTCCTTGGCGCCCGTCTCGATTTCGGTGCGGGCGCGGATCATGACCCGGCCCCGGCCGGTGGCGTAGGCGGCGTGGATCCCGCCGCGGCTGATCAGTCCGGCGGTCGGGAAGTCCGGCCCCGGCAGGTGCGCCATCAGGCCGTCGAGGTCGATCTCGGGGTCGTCGATCAGTGCGATGCAGGCGCGCACCGTTTCGCCGAGGTTATGGGGGGGCATGTTGGTCGCCATGCCGACCGCGATGCCGGCCGCGCCGTTGATCAGCAGGTTGGGGACGCGGGTCGGCAGGACGGCGGGTTCCTGCTCGTTGCCGTCGTAGTTGGGCGTGAAGTCCACGGTCTCCCGGTCGAGGTCGGACAGCACCTCGTGCGCAATGCGCGCGAGACGCACCTCGGTGTAGCGCATGGCGGCCGGCGAGTCCCCGTCCACCGAGCCGAAGTTGCCCTGGCCGTCGATCAGCATGTGGCGCATCGAGAACGGCTGCGCCATGCGCACCATGGTGTCGTACACCGCGGTGTCGCCGTGCGGGTGGTACTTGCCGATCACGTCGCCGACCACGCGCGCCGATTTCTTGTACGGCTTGTCCCAGTGGTTCTTGAGTTCGTTCATGGCGTACAGCACTCGCCGGTGCACCGGCTTGAGGCCGTCGCGGACGTCGGGCAGGGCGCGGCCCACGATCACGCTCATCGCGTAGTCGAGATACGACTGGCGCATCTCGTCTTCAATCGTGATCGGCAGGATTTCGGGGCTTTGCAAAGGGTCGGGATCGCTCATTCTGAGGGGGTTTTCCGTGGGTAAAAATACGTGGGATTTCGGGCTGATTTTCTGGCTGATAATTTTACCAGAAACCGCGGGCTTCCGCACCTGTTCCGGGGGGCTTGGAGGGGCCGCCGGAAAGGCGGGTCCGGGAGCATGGGAGACGAGTCCAGGACCACGGAAATCCGGCCGGGACACTGGCTTTTCGGGGCATGGTTGCTGCCGAAGGACATCTACAACTATTTGCTATGTTGACAGCAGTCGACTAGCCGATAATCCAGTTGCCCACAGACTCAGCAAGATTCGAACCATGAGATATGGTTCTTATGCCCGAGCACTTCCCAGCCCTGGAGTCGGTGGGCCTTCCGCAGCACTCATCCGGAATGCCGAAATTCACTGGTTGTCAGCATTATTCTCCATAAACGGGTCTGCCTTTAGGTGGATACGCCCAAGAAGCCACACTTCTCCTGCGCATTCGCTTGGTTATGCCTGGACTTCAAGTACAATAACGCCAAGACGCTTAGACTGGAGGTTATTTCATAATGTTCTCATATACTCTTAAACAGTGGTGGGGGGGGGGGGCTCCCTGACGTTCGCGCTCCTCGCCGCGCTGGTCACCCTGCCGATGCCGGCGATGGCGGACAACGACTGGCCCGCGCCGTATTACATCATCAAACACGCCGACAATCCGGACAGCCTTCAGGCGATGGCGAGCACGCCTCTTGAGGAAGGCCAGAGCCATTCAATCAGGATACTGTTTCAGGCGCGCAACATTCACATATCCGATTTCTTTGGAGCCCCAGGGAGCGCTTTAGCGGACGAGACGAGCTGGCAAACGTGGGTGACGACGAATTGCGGTGGCGGACCCGCTGATCGACTGGTCTGGAAAGGCTGCTATCACCCGAAGCCCAATTCAGGTCACAGACCTCTGATCGATCCGTACATCGAGGTTGCTCTTGGAACCGTCGACAGTGCCGCGTGGACCATCAACGCGTCCAGCTATCCCAGCAGCACGGGCGCTTCGTGGAACACCGAAGTGCCGCAGGGACCTGTCCTGAATCACTACGAGCATTTTGTGACGCTCACGATCATGGCCGTTGACGACACCTGCAAGGGGCAAACCCCCCACACGATCACGGTAAAAATAAAGGGGGACGACCCGCTACGCGATCTGAAGTCCGAAACGTTCACGATCAAGAAAAAGGACAATGACCTGGTGGCGCCGGCGTGCTGACCGAGGAGGTTGGAAGAGAGACGGGAAGACCGGCTTCCCCATTGCACGAGTTCTGCAGACTGAGGATGCGCGCCCAGCACTGAAGGATGGTTGCGGCCTGCTGTCAGCAGCTAACTGGATATTCGACGTGTCTTCGGATTATGAAATGGTGGCTATGGGTGGACTCGAACCACCGACCTTGGCATTATGAGTGCCACGCTCTAACCAACTGAGCTACATAGCCAGATGCGTGCGCATTATAGTGACTGGGGCAGACTTCGGGAAGCGAGCGAGACGACAAGTCCGCTTTCCTTCCTCGGAACAAGATCGACCGGCGACTTCGCCGCGTGCGGCGCAAGGGGTGATTTTCACCCGAAAGGGTCAGGCCGTGATGGCCATTTGCTCAGGTCATTCGGGTGTCATTCGAGCCGCATTCATGCGCTCTCGGAACCCACTCAAATTTTTTTGTCTTCCGCGTATGGGAAGCCGTCTGATGCGGGTTTCCCGCACAATTCGCCAAGCGAGCGGGGCTTACTCCTTCCCTGATCGAAATTGACTCGAATATTGGGGTGCCGGAATGTCGGGGCCGCCCCGCCAGTCCAGCGAGGTTCTGCGGAGAGCGGGCCTGCGCTCGACTCAAGCCTCTGAGAGGAGCGCAGCCAGGCCGTTCAGGCTGATGGCCTCGATTCCTTCGCCCATGGAATACGAATCCTCTCCCGCATATACGACGAATGCACGCTCGGGTCTCAGGTCCTCTCTCGCGTGGTGGAATCCCTTGCGCAGTTTCGGCGCAAGGCCGTACTTGATCTCGATGGCCCACAGTTTCCCGTCCGGCATTTCCAGCACCAGGTCGATCTCGGCGCCGGCGGCCGTCCGGTAGAAAGACGCTGTTGCCCTCGGGGGGGTGGCCGCGAGCAGATTCTCCAGCGCAAACCCTTCCCAGCTGTTGCCCGCAACCGGGTGCCCGAGCACCGCGTCCCGGTGGTCGAGGCCGAGCAGGGTGTGGACCAGGCCGCTGTCGCGCACGTAGACCTTCGGGGATTTCACCAGGCGCTTCGCGACATTGGCATGGAGCGGCGGCAGGCGGCGGACCAGCAGGAGGTCAACGAACAGGTCGAGATAGCGGGCGATGGTTTTCCCGTCGACGTCCAGGCTGCCGGCGAGTTGCGCCGCATTGAGTAGGCCGCCCTGCGCATGGGACAGCATGGTCCAGAACCGGCGCAGGGTTTCCGCCGGGATGCGCGGGCCCAACTGCGGGATGTCGCGTTCCAGGTAGGTTCGGATGAAGTTGTCCCGCCAGGTCACGCTGGCCTCGTCGTCCCGTGCGAGGAAACTGTCCGGGAATCCGCCCCGGACCCAGAGCCGTTCGCGGGCACCGGCCCCGACTTCCAGCACCCCGAAAGGTTCCAGTTCGACGTAGGCGATGCGCCCGGCCAAAGACTCGCCCGACTGCCTGAGCAGATTGCCGGACGCCGAGCCCAGGAGCAGGAATCGCCCGGCCCGAAAGCCGCGTCGCCGACCTTCGTCGATGAGGCTGCGAAGGGTCTGGAACAGGTCCGGCATCCGCTGGATTTCGTCCAGGATGATCAGCCGGTCTTCATGACGGGTGAGAAAGCTCTCGGGGTCTGCCAGTTTCTTCCGGTCCGGCGCCCGCTCCAGGTCGAGGTAGACGCTGGGGCGTTCCCCGGCGACCTGACGAGCCAGGGTGGTCTTGCCCGCCTGGCGTGGGCCGAGCAGGGCCACTGCCGGGAATTGTTTCAGCCTGGCATCAATGGTCTGTAATTTCTTCCGCACTACCATCCTTGTAATTATGGCATAGAATTCCACAAATACAAGGATAATAGCCCCTTTTTAGGTTTCCAACGGGTTTTTTTATGAAGACGGCCAGAAAGCCAGCGCCACGATCCGGGGATGCGTCACGACCGCCACCCGCATGTCGGTTCCGCCTTTGATGTGGGCGCGCTCTTTCGCCAGATCCACCTCGACGTCCTGGAATCCCAGGAACTGCCCGGTTTTTGAATTGAAAGCCTTGTAGACGGCCTCTTTGGCGCAGAACAGGACGCGGCTTTGAAGGAGCTCGGCGTCGTACCGGCGTTGCTCGCCGGGAGTGGAGACCTCCTCCATGACCCTGGGCGGTAAGGGTTCTGCCGGCTCCACGTCAATGCCGACGAAAGACGAACCCTCGGAGTGCATCACGGCAGCCACGGTCACATCCCTGTCATGGGCGAGGGAGCCGGCCACGCCGTCCGGCCACTTGGGCGCGCCGTTCGGGAGCCGAGGCAACTCGGCATCGGGCAGGCCCAGTTGCCCCAGAAGTTGCCGCGCCAATATCCGGGCCGCGCCGCTCTGCCGGTGAACCTTGAGAGTGGCTTTCTCGCGGCCTGCGCGCTCGGCAGGCGAAAGCGCATGCTCGTCTCCCGGCGTGATGACGCGATGCCCCAGCAACAAGCCGGGTGCCTGCAACGTTTCCAGAGCCTGCGCCAGCAGGGGGTCGACCGCCGGCCCGAAGCCGGGAGGCCTTATTTTTCTTTCAGCCACCCGCGAATCGCTCCCTTCCCGACATTTGTTCCTCTACTCCGTAGAGCCGGGACACGCCTTCGGCAAATGCCGCCTGCCCTCCATAACTGGGATGCCGCACCGGGTGGTGCTCCAGGCCGAACTCATCCAGCGTGTCGTGGGCATCTCTCCCGATAGCGACGATCCTGCGGGGTTGGAGGGTGCCCAGCAGGGCGAAGAACAAATCCTGGCAGGTCTGGCGTTCGGCTCGGGTATGGCGGCGGTTGGACAGGGGCCTGCCGGGTTCGAATGGGTGCAGGGGGAAGACGTTCCAAAGGAAGACTGGCTGATCCACTTGAGCCAGCATCTTCCAGATCACGGCCGCGGTGCGTTCGGCAACGGGCGAGCCCTTGGTGGCACGGTGCAGGGCAAGACCGCCGTAGGCTTGGGAAAGGGCCGGAAGATGTTCTTCGTCGGTCAGCGGCAACCCGGTGCGGCGACCGCCGCGGTAACCGAGGTCCCGGGCGACCCAGAGGGAATCCACACGCATGCGAATCGCCGCATCGAGCAGGGCACGCAAATTGGCGCGGCGCCGGCGGTCCGCGTCGGCCCGGTCGCACAGGCGGCATCGCTCGCCATACGGATTGAAGACTCCGTCGAGACGGATGCGGCTCAGGGCCTTGACGAACGAGTGGGGAGTCATAATCCCATTAAAGCACTAGGGTGGTTTCCGATTCGGTTCGGGTCGTGGCTGTCCGAAATCTCGTGTCCGTCTAAAATCCGTTTACCACGTCAGTCCGGATTCGCCGTCGGAGCCGGCAGATCGGCATGGATGCAGAGACGCGACAATCGCCTTCCGACCCTATTCCCTTCGCATTCGAAGGGCGTGCCGAGGACTATTTCGCGATCTGGATCGTGAACCTGTTGTTCACGATTCTCACGCTCGGAGTGTATTCGGCCTGGGCAAAAGTTCGCCGGTTGCAGTTTTTCTACGGCAACACCCGCTTGGCGGGCGACGGATTCAGTTACCTGGCGCGTCCCATTGTCCTGTTGCGTGCCCGGCTTCTGGTGGTTGCCGTCCTGTCGCTTTATATCGCGGCCCTCTGGCTTTCGCCTCCGGTCGGTTTCCTGCTGACCCTTGGGTTCATTCCTGTCTACCCTTGGGTCATTCATCGCTCGCTGCGCTTCAATAGCCGCATGACGGCATGGCGCACCGTACGATTTGATTGGCACGGAACCTATCCGCAAGCGTTCAAGGTGTTCGTCCTGTGGCCGGTTGCCAGCATCCTGACGCTGGGCATCGCGTTTCCCTTTGCCGCCCGCGCCATGCGCGAGTACGCCGCCAACAGCCAGGCGTTCGGGCATGCGAGGTTTTCGGCGCGCACGGGTGTTGCGGAGTACTACCTTGCCGCAGGAGTGACGCTTTTGGTCTTCCTGTTCGGTGGCAGTGTCATTGCGGCCGTGCTCAGCGTCGTTTTGGCATTGCTGGGGTTCGGGTTGGCGTCTGATGCTTTCGTCATTGGGGGAGCCAAGTTGATTGCTTTGCTGGCAGCGCCGTTGGCGGCCTATGCCGGGGGCGAGTTGTTCATGGCCCTGACGCGAAACATCATCGTCAACCGGCTCGTCCTGCAGCCGGGGCATCACTTCGGTTGCAGCCTGTCCGGCGCCACGATCATCTGGATCAGTGTGACCAACATGCTGGCCATCCTGTTTTCGCTGGGATTGCTGTGGCCGTGGGCTCAGGTGCGCCGCTGGCGCTATCTGGCCGAAGCCATGGCCTTGAGGCCGGTCGGGTCACTTGGGCACTTCATCGACTCGCAGCATGCCGCAGGAGTCGCCGTTGCCTCCGAATACGCGGATGTTGAAGGCTACGAGGTCGGGTTGTGAGCGTACGCGGGAAGTTGTACCAGGGAGGCACCACCCTGGCCCGCGAAGCGGCGCTCACCCGAACTGAGGGCGGGGAGTTCACCGCGGTCGTCGTCTCCGAAGGCAAGACCGTTTCCCTGGGCCGCATGAAGGGCGTGACGGCCCGCGTTGCGGGTTCCGATCGGCTAATCTATTTTTCCAATGATTTCGCGTTCAGTACGGACGATCATGAAGGACTTGACGCGCTGTTGCCGGAAGGGCAGGCGCGGCGAAACCGCTTCCTCGTGTTTTTCGAGCAGACCCGCATCGGCTACATGGTGGCTTTGGCCGCCCTGCTGATCGGGCTGGCGGTGGCCTACCAGGTCTTTCCGGCCTGGTTTTCCGAGATGCTGGAGGGCCTGATCCGCTTCGAGTTCATCCCGTTCGAATTTGATCGGGACGAAGGGGCCTGGGCGCGGGCGCACACTGCCGAAACGAAGCGACTTAATACGGCATAATCGCCACAGTAATGTGCAGGGAGCCCCGACGGGCGACCCGCTCGCAGTTTGAGGGAGAAAATCATGGAAATTCAATCGCGAGGAATCTCACTGATGGCGGCTGGCGCAATCCTGTGCGGGGCGCTGTTTCTTTCAAGCGACGCTCCTGCTTATAGCGGCACCGTCAATTACACCTGCCAAGGCCCGGAAGGGTATCTTAGCTGCAAGATCACGCTACCCTCTGTTTCTCTGGAGGCGCGCAGGCATGGCACGGGAAAGTACTATGGCGTCCGTTACAGGATCTACACCAAAGACGGCTCGGCGGAGGCACCGGACGATTATTATCCCGTCAAAAAAGAAGGGAATTATATATAAAAGTAACGAAACTCACAGCATCCACTTCGGCTTCTGCTTGTACTGAATGCCCACATCCTGAACCACGGCTTTCACCAGTTTCAGGGGCGTGGACTTGATCCGCAAATCCTCTTCCAGCTCCGCCTTGCTCGGCTGGTGGCGCGGGTGCGGAATCGTGATCGTCTTCTTCGGTTTCATTTCCACCTCCATCGGTGTTTGTGACATTGTTTGTCCGCTTCGGATTTTCCGGCATGAAGCAGGGCATCATAGAAAGCCCGTGCTTCTTTTGGATCTGCGCCCAGAGAAAGGTCTGATTCAAACGCATTCCGAAAAAATTTCTTCCAAGTCGATTCACGGGCATCGCAAAAAAAGATTCCCGCAAGACGAAAGTCGGCGGGATCCGAATCAATCATTTCCGCCATAAACGCTTCCATGTACTCGCTCGCGACCTCGTGTCGTGCATCATGCAAAGGAGCCCCTTCTTCTGTGTAAGTCCCGTGTGCCATTACAACACCAGAATAGAAGGTTAGGAGAAGCGCAAGCATTTTCATCCAGTCGATTCCCTGCCGATAAAGCCTTCCATCAGGCCCTCCAGCCTTGCCATACGCTCCCGCAAATCAGAAACATCCCGATGCAGATTCCACAGGAAAGCGAGAATGGCAACAACCGCCGCAATCTGAACTCCTACTTCAACAGTCATGGTCAATTCCTCCAAATAAGACCTTTACAGTATCCGCCTCGGCCAAATTTTGTCAAGCCCTGTCACGCCACCAGATCCCGGTACTTGAGCCGCTTGCCCACCATACCAGCAACGATACGGCGCATCTGCTGGAGGGTGTCCAATTCTCGTAGGTTGTGCTTGCCAGCAAACTCCTGGACATATCGGTTCAGGTGCTTCGGGCTGAACTGGTGGAAGGTTCCCTTATGGGCGCGTTTCAGGGTACTCCAGAACGATTCCACTCCGTTGGTATGCACCTGATCCTTGACGTACTCCCCAACCGAATGCTTCACCGATTCGTGCTTGTACGGGAGACTCGAATAGGCCGTTGCATCGTCCGTGTACACGATGGCTTCTGGGTCGGTGTGAGCCCGAATGAAGCCTTGTAGCGTCTCGGCATCGGTCTTTTCCACGACCTTCGCCCGCACCTGCTTGGTGGGGCGATCCTTGATGCCAGTGACGGCCACCTTGCCGACTGCGCCCCGGCCTTCGAGTTTCCTGCGCTTCGTCTTGTGCATATTCCTGCGCTTGCCGCCAAAGTAGGACTCATCCACTTCTACGGGGCCGGAAAACAAAGCATCTTTATCATCAAGCGATTCGCGCAGGCGGTGCGCCAGATGCCATGCGGACTTCTGTGTAATGTCCAAGTCCCGATGCAGTTTCATGCTGGATACGCCCTTCAGGTGCGTGGTCAGCAGGTAGATGGCGATTGCCCATGTCTGGTAGCCCAGCTTGCTCGACTGCATCACCGTCCCCGTCTTGACGCTGAACATCTTGGCGCATTCCTTTTCCCGGCATCGGTACGGCATCCGGGGATGCTTCGAGCCGGTCTGGACATTCTCCGATCCGCAGTGCGGGCAGTGGATTTTGCCTCCCCAGCGTTCCTCCACAAACCACGCTTCGGCGGTTTTGTCGTCGGGGAACATGCGCATGATCTCGATTAGGCTCATGCCTTTCCTGTAGTGCTTTCCGGGTGCTTTGTGTGCCATGATTTTCTCCTTGTCTCTACGCCCCCATTGTACTGCAAAGTAACGAAAAAGTCAAGCCTTGTCGATGTCCGAAAGAAGGTCGTCTATGGCCTTTTTCATGTCTTTTCTTATTTCTTCCTGTACTTTATCCAATTCTTTCTGTTTGCTTTTGACTTCCCTGAATTTGTAATATCCCCATACAAACAAAGCCGCCACAGACCCCCAGACAACCACGCGCAGAACGGAATTGATCATCAGCAAGTGATTCGTCATGGCCGGGTCTTCGAGAAAAGCCCACTCCAAGAAAATCCAGCTGAAGGTTTGCATGATGAGTTTCACAAGCCATAGACCAAACGCGACAAAAGCAAGCCAAATCACAAACTGAACCGGCCTCTTGCCGATCACTTCCTCAAACTTTTTAACCAGTCCTTCCAGCCCTATTTCCACAAGAAGCCTCCTCGCTACATCTGCTGGCGCAGAATACACAAAATTGAAAATCATACTCATTCTACACTCCTCCGTTACTTTTGTATATAATTCCCAAAAAGAATGGGGATGGAAGTGGCCGATGGTGAAGGGCGATGGAGGGTACAAGTGGAGCGCCAACCTGACCTACAACGTCAAGAAGGACGGGATTCCGGAAGGGCGGGAGTGGTTCTGGCTCTATCTGGACGACCCCGAAGTGAAAAAGAGTGCCAATGGGGCGTGGGAGTCCCATAGCGGCAGCAGCAACGTGCCGAAGCAGGTCCGTATCGAGTACGTAATCGAGGCCCATTCATAATAGGCTGCCCCGCGTTGCGCGGGGCGGTGCCGGTCTCTCCCTGCCGGAGACCCGCGCAAGGGGGGGCGAAGGGCGGTGTCCCGCTTATTCGCCGCTCTGGAGGCCCGCGATCGGGTCGAGCCGCGATGCCTGGCGGGCGGGCTGGAGGCCGAAGAAGAGGCCGACGGCGCTGGCCGTGCCGAGCCCTCCCCCCACGGACATGCCCGAAATGAGGAAGATCCATTCCGTATACTGGCAGATTCCCCAGGTCACCACGAGACCGAGCAGGATGCCGAGCATGCCGCCCGCCATCGTCAGAATCACGGACTCGATCAGAAACTGGCTTTGAATGTCCCGGCGCCGGGCGCCCAGCGCCCGGCGGATGGCGATCTCCCGGCGCCGTTCCGCCACGGACCCCAGCATGATGTTCATGATTCCGATTCCGCCGACGACCAGGGAAATGCTGCCGACCGAACCGAGCAGAAGGGTGAAGATGCCCATCTGCGACTCCATCTGGGCAATCAGCTCCTTTGCGGTGACGATCGCGAGTTCCAGGCTCGGTGCCTGCTTTTGAAAGTAGGCTCGGACGCCGGACACCGCCGTTTCGTAATGAACGCCAGCCCGCGACCGGGCGATGATGACATCGATCTCGGGGTTGGTGCTGACGCGTTTGGAGACGGTGATCGGCACAAAGACCGAATCGTTCGCCTGGATCTGCACGGGCAGGGCATAACTCTCCACCTTGGGGTTCAGCACGCCGACGACGGTGAAAAGGTGCTCCTCGACCTCGATCAGCGCGCCCACCGGCTGCTCAGTCCCGGCCTGGCGCATCGCCTCCGCGACGGCGGCTCCGACGACGCAGTAATGGCGGTCGATGTCCAGATCCGAGACGAACCGACCCTCCTGGACGGAGAGCCGGTTCACCCTTGCGAACGCCTCGGTCACGCCCTGGACGCTGCCCTGCCCGATCTCCTTGCCCGCGTGGCGGAACGTCCCGTAGCCCATGATTCTGGGCGCCGCATCGGCGATCGAGAGCACCACCTCCGGCATGGCGACGGCCTCGGCCAGACCAATTTCCGCGGGCCGGCCGGACACGGTGCCGCCCGATTTTCTGACCAGCAGGATGTCGGTGCCCAGGGCTTCAAAAGACTGGCGCGCCTGTTCCCGGGCGATCTCTCCGAGCGAGACCATCACGATGACGGACGAGATGCCGATCATGATGCCGACGAGGCCCAGCACGGTGCGCAGCTTCGCCTTGCGCAGACTGTCGAGCGCCTCCCGCGCATTGGCGCCAAGAATGGAAAGGGTCTTGGACATCGCCCCGGATCCCGGTCTTCCCCTAGGGGGCGGCTGCGCCTTGATCCCGGATCCCGTCGTCTGCCAGGGGGCGGGGGGGTCGGTCGGCACCCCGGTCCTGCCCCGGCAGCTCCAGAAGCTTGCCGTCGTCGATGCGCAGTTGCCGGGTGCACTGGCGCGCCACCGAGGAGTCGTGCGTGATGATCAGGATGGTCACGCCCTGCTCCGCATTCAACTGCAGGAGCAGGGCCATCACTTCCTGGGCGGTTTCGGCATCCAGCGCCCCGGTCGGCTCGTCGGCCAGCAGCAGCACCGGGTTTCCCACCAGCGCCCGGGCAATGGCCACCCGTTGCTTCTGTCCGCCGGATAGCTGGCTCGGCTGGTGGTGGCTCCGATCCGCCATGCCGACCCGACCGAGAATCGCCTGCGCCCGGCGGATGGCCTCGGCGCGTCCGACCCCCCGGTACACCAGCGGCAGGCAGACGTTCTCCAGCGCGGTCAGACGCGGCAGCAGGTGGAACGCCTGGAAGACGAAGCCGATGTACTCGTTTCTCAGGGTCGAGAGCATGTCGTCTTCCAGCCCAGAGACATCGTGCCCGTCGAGGACATGCGTGCCCGAGCTCGGGCGATCCAGCAGGCCCACGATGTTCATGAGCGTCGTTTTGCCGCTGCCCGACGGTCCCATGATCGACATCAGGTCGCCGCTGCCGATTTCCAGGTTCACGCCGCGCAGAACCTCCGCCGTCACGGGCCCGATCCGGTAAGAGCGACAGACGTCGGTCAGGCTCAGCGTGTTCTGCGTCGCCTTCACGGCGTCCCCCCTCGGGATACGGGGAAGCCCCCGGCGGCGTCCGGCAGGACAATTTCATCGCCGGCCGACAGTCCGGCCACCACTTCGACCGAATCCAGTGTGGTCAGGCCGAGTTCTACGGCCCGCCTGTCGATCGTGTCGGTTTTCCGGTCCCGAACGCGCACCCAGGTTTGCCCGCCCGCCTGCTGCACCGCGTCGAGGGGGACCAGCAGGGCCGCCGGGCGGTGGTAAACGACGATCGTGACGTGCGCGGACATTCCGACCCGAAGAAGGTCGCGGGCATGCTCTTCGAGCCGGGCGAGGGCGACCATGAGATCGAACTCTGGCGCATAGCTTCGCCGTGCTCCCCTGCCTGCCTGCGAGGAGACCCGCTCCACGACCCCTTCGACCCGCAGGCCCGGAAAGCCCGGACCCGTCACCCAGGCTCGCTGACCGGCCTTCAGCTTCCGCACATCCACCTCGTCCACGCGGGCCGTCACCGAAAGGTGGTCGAAATCGGCGAGAGTCAGCAGCAGCTCGCCCTGCGCCACCGAGCGGCCCTTCGTCAGGGGCTTGTTGCCGGGTCCTTCCGCGGCGATGACGATCCCAGAGATCGGCGCCCTGACCTGGGTCTGCTTCAGTTTCTCCTCATGCATCTGCAGACGGGTCAGTGCGGTTTCCGCCTCCAGCCGCGCCACCCGCTTTGCCTGCTCGCCGCCTTTTTCCTTGACGCCCTCCAGTTCCAGTTCCGCCGACTCGACATCCAGCAGCCGGTTCTCGAGGTTGCGCTGCGCCTGCTCGTGCTCCGAGACCGGGACGATCCCCAGATTCAGCAGGAAGGCGGCGCGCTCCATGGACTGTTCCGCATCGCCGAGGGCGATCTTCGCCTGGCGAAGTGCCCGCCGGGCGCGCGCCATCTCGGCGCTATTTTCCCAGTCCTCCAACTCGGCGAGCCGGTCGCGCGCCCGGATGTGTTCGATCTGGATCCCGCGGTGCTCCGTCATGAGCCGGTCGGTCTCGAACTCGACCAGCAGGTCTCCGGCGGCCAGCCGCTGGCCGGGCGCCGCATGCACTTCGCTCACATGGCTTTCGATGGGGCTGACCACTTTCACGACGCGGCCCGGCTCGAGACGTCCCCGCAGCGCGATGGTCGACTGGAATTCCCGGGGTTCGAGCGTCAACGTGGGCCAGGCTCCCGGCTCGCCGGGTTCGACGGTGGAATAGGCGTCCGGCGGGGCGGAGGAGATGAAGAGGTCCAGCGGTCGGATGTACCAGGTGCCGATGGCAAGAAACAGCCCCGCCACGAAAAGCACCGCGGTTCCGCGCGCTGCACGGACCTTCTTCGTCATCAGCGAGAGCATCTCGCTGCGGGCTTCGAGGTCGTGGTAGGCGTCCTGCAGCTCGCCGAGCTGCGTCTCGATGACTTTCGCCATGCGCAACTCGGTCTCGCGCAACTCCCGGATCTCCGTGATGTCGGAGACCGTCGCGATCACCGCCATCTGGTCCGCATCGTCTTCCGGGGTCGCCTTCAGGTAGGACGTCGTGATGGTCAGGGAGCGCGGTTTGCCATCGATGCGGATGTCCGCGACCTGCCGGTCGGCGCCCCCCCGTTCGACGATCAGGTCGAAAATGACCTGCGTGAACTCGTCCAGCCCCTCCAGGGGGACGAAGACGTCCCCGAAGGTTTGGCCGATGATCGTGTCTGGATCCAGCTTGAACATCCGGCAGAAGGCCGGGTTGGCGATCTGGATGACGCCGTTGAAGTTGAGCACCAGGACGCCATCGGACAGGCTCTCCAGGAGCGTCCGGTAGATGGCCGGGTCGTGGGTTTTCACGGTGTTTCGGTCTCCAGTCGTATGCCCCAGCGCTCAAGCGTCTTCCCGGAGACCTGGTCGAGGCGCGTCAACCCGTCGAGATAGGCGATGATGGCTTCCACCTCGGCCTGCTCCGCCCGGATCAGGACGTCCCCGGACTCGGCCACCTCGAAACTCGACGACAGGCCCTGGCTGAATTTCTGCTCCTCGATCATCAGGCTCTCCTCTGCCAGTTCGCGCGCGCTGCGGGCCAGTTCGGTCAGCCGGAATCTCACCTCGACGTCCTTGATCGCCTCGCGCACCGCAATGCCGATCGACTCCCGCAGCTCCACCACGCTCCGCTTCGCCTTGCGCAAGGCCGTGTGCGCCTGCAATTGCCGAAGGTCCCGGTCCAGGTCGTCCAGGGGAATGCTGGCGTCCACCCGCACGGCGGTATCCGTTTCGCCGGCGCTGTCGCGGCGCCACTCCAGCTTCAGGTCCAGGTCCGGCAGCAGGTTGTTGCGGGCCACCGTCAACCCAATCTCCGCGATCTCGGCCTGCAACTGGGCCTGCAGGAAATCCGGGCGGCTCCGAAGCGCTTCCTCGAAGGCGGCCTCGAAGACGATCTCTCTGCGCTCGACTTCCAGTGCGACCTGCGGGCGGATTGGAATGTCCCCTTCGAACTCCAGGATGTCGGCCAGGGCGAAGTTGGCCGTATCCAGGCGATTCTGCGCCTGGGTCAGCGACACTTCCCGGTTCGCGATCTCCACTTCGGAACGGACCGTCTCCCGCTGGGCCACGCGCCCGGCCTGGATCAGGGTGCGGGCCGTCACCAACTGCTCCCGGGCCCGCCGAAGCGAGTTCTCCGCGATCTCCACCCGCCGGATCGCGCTGATCAGCGCCCGGTACGCGCCGCTCACCGACACGATCAGGTCCTCCGCCGACTTGCGGAAGCTCAGGATGGCGATCCGCTCGTCCAGACGCGCTTGGCGGACGGATGCGGTATCGATCTCGGGCCAGGCCCCCCGCAGCAGCGGCTGGGAGTAGCTCAAGGCCTGCGACTTGGAATCCTCGAAATTCTCCGATACCACTTTATCCCAGCGCAGGTTGAACGTCCCCCCGGTCGGAACCCTCAGGTTCACCTCCGCCCCGCCCCCCGCCTTCTTGTCCGCCTCGTCCTGGCTGACGAAGGGCCGGAGGTTCAGCTTGGGCGTCCAGCGGTCCTCGGCGACCACCAGCGAGAATTTCTGCACTTCCCGGTCGCTTCGGCGATCCAGGAATGATCGGTTGCGCTCCAGCGCCAGCACGACCGCCTCTTCCAGCGTCAACTGGATCGCGCCCGCGGAAGCCGGGCCCGAAGGCCCCCCTTCGGGCAGGGAAGCGGGCGCGGCGAGGAGCCCCCAGAGGCAAAGCAACCCTTGGGCTACGACCCGCCCCACGACCGCTCTTCCCGTGCCCGCGACGCGGTCTGTGGAATCCTGTCGCATTCCGGCTTGCCGATCCTAGTTCGCGGATGGTGAGGGTGATCCGAATAGTATCGACATGCAATGTTCCTGAATTCAGCCCGACATTACTATACCTTGAGCAGGAGGATCGTTTAAAGAGTACCGGCCATGCTGATTAATTGCTAAGTTGTTCATCGAGGCGGATCAGGCCAATTTCCAGGTACACTGCAAGCCGCTACTCCGGGAGGCTCATCGTCAATTTTTGTCATTTCCACTGTATGACTTACCGAGTTTTCAGGCGCAAGAGAAACTGACAGCCTGGCGCTACTGATGTCTCCAGGTTGTTCTCCTAGACAGTTATCATTGTTGATGGAGACATAGACTCGCACAGTCTGTCGATACTCGTCCGAACCCGTTTGTGAAAAATATGAATAGTGGTATTGTGGGACAATTTTCCAGCCTTTCTGATATTCTTGCCATTTATCCCCGCTAGTAGATGCCAGCTTATTACCCATGCTATCCTCCAAAGCAAATTCAATATCTTTGTCACCATCTTCCGGTCTCAAACGATCATACACATCTCGACTAGCAGTAATATTGACTAGCACAATATTCAGCATTCCCTCCCGTATCGATACCTGACTCGGAGCGTCGAAAGTGACAAGTTGTTGCGCCTGCGCTGGCATTGCCGACAGCACGGCAGCAAGAGCGA
>JAPPLD010000004.1 GCA_028819565.1 Gammaproteobacteria bacterium
GCGGGGATTTTCTTCATTGCATTGCGCATGAAGCGGGAAACCCTGGAAGAAAACACCGGGGCGCTCGAGGCCCTGCACGACCACACCGTGCCGGAGGTGGCGGATGTCGCGCAGGTTGTGGACGTGGCGGAACCGTACGATGGTTTCGTGCGCGGGCTGCCGATGGGGGCGTTCCTGCCAGCCGTACTGAGTGCCTGCGGGGCACCTTCGATCTGCCACGGCGCCGAGACGGTCGGGCCGAAATTCGGGGTGACGCCGCGGCAGATCCTGCGTGCCTGCGGGGCGGATGTGGACCGTCCGACCCGGGAAGCCGCCGCACGGATGGGGAAAGCCGAGTGCGGCTGGAGTTACGTCGATCAATCGCAGTTCTGTCCTGCCCTGCACCAGTTGCTGGAATTTCGCACCCGCATCGTCAAGCGCCCGGTGCTGACGACGGTGGAAGTGCTGCTCGCGCCGGTGCGCGGCCGCGAGGCAACCCACCTCGTTACCGGCTACGTGCACAAGCCCTATCCGCCGGTTTACGCACATCTGGCCCGCGCGGCGGGATTCGATTCCGCGTTGATCGTTCGTGGCGTGGAAGGCGGCATCTTTCCTTCGCTCAAGCAGGCCGGAAAAGCGTTTGGACTTCACGGGAAGGATGAAGAGACGGAATGGGATTTCCATGCTGACGATTTGGATTTCGCGCATGACAGCCGGTCAGTACCTTTGCCGGATTCGGATATGCCGGCGGAGCAGATAGCGCAGGCCGCGGCCGAGACCGGGCTAGCGGCGTTGGGCGGACAGGCGGGGCCGGCCAAGGACAGCCTGCAGTATGCGGCGGCAATGATCCTGGCGCATCTCGATGGCAGCCGGGACATCCGGCGTCATTATCCGACCGCCTGCGAGGCCATCGACAGCGGTCGGGCACGGGCACGTTTCGAAGCGGGGCTGTAGCGATGGACGAATCGACCCAGTTGAGCCTGCAAAGCGGCATCGCGGCATTCGCGTCCAAACAGTTTTCGCGCGCGCTCCAGTTGCTGACCCCGTTGGCCGATGCAGGAGAGCCGGAGGCCCAGTACCGATGCGCGATCATGTGCCAGAATGGATTGGGTTGCGTGGTGGATGCCGAGCGGGCATTCGCCTGGATGACTGCGGCGGCCGAGGCGGGCTTGGCACTCGCGCAGCACGGCCTGGGGTTCATGTACATGGAAGGCGAATGCGTTGAACAGAATGGAGAGAAAGCCGTGTACTGGTACGAGAAAGCGGCAGAGCAGGGTTTGGCGGGCTCCCTGACCACGCTGGCCATGATGTACGAGGAAGGGAAGCTGGTGCCGCGGGATACGGAGCGGGCTCGCGCCTTGTACAAGAAAGCCGGGTTCTGATCGGCATGCGTCCGTCCCAACTCGCCCGGGTGCTGGAAGAGGAGTTCCGCAGCGCGGCTCAAGGACACCATACGCCAGCCATGATCTGGGGGCCGCCCGGCGTGGGCAAGTCGCAGATCGTGGCACAGGTCGCCGACCGCCATGCGGCCCCGGTGATCGACATCCGCCTGTCGCAAATGGAGCCGAGCGATCTGCGCGGAATCCCTTTTCGCGTTGACGATACGGTGGATTGGGCAATTCCGGCCATGCTGCCGAACATGGATCGCCACGGGCCGAATGGAATCCTGTTTCTGGATGAAATCACTTCGGCCGCACCGACCGTCTCCGCTGCCGCCTACCAGTTGATCCTAGATCGCCGCCTCGGGCACTACCAGGTCCCGGACGGCTGGGCCATCTTCGCCGCCGGCAACCGCCAGGGCGACCGCGGCGTAACCTACGTGATGCCGTCGCCGCTGGCCAACCGCTTCTCGCACTTCGAGATCGAAGTGCACATGGACGACTGGGTGCAATGGGCTTATGGAGAAGGGATCGACGACCGGGTGATTGGCTTCCTGCGGTTGCGCCCGGAACTTCTGTTCGATTTTGACGCCGAGCACAATCCCAGCGCATTCCCCACCCCGCGATCCTGGGAGTTTGCACATCGGGCATTGCGCAAGTTCGAATCCGATCCCTTGGTGCTGGGTGAGGCGCTCCAAGCCTGCGTGGGTCCGGCAGCGGGGATGCAGTTGCATGCTTTCGTGCAGCATGCCGCGGAATTGCCAGATTTGGACGACGTATTGGCAGGCAAGGACACGGCGATTCCCGAGTCGGTGGATCTCCAGTACGCTGTCGCCGCTGCGCTGGTCGGTCGGGCCGTGCGCGCCAATGGCGAATCGAAGCTCGGGACAGTGTTGGGCCCGATCCTGACCTACGCCGGACAATTCCCGCAACGCGAGATCGGTGTCATGCTGGTCTGCGACCTGATGCGCGGGGTTGGCGAAGAGGCGGTCTTCGGCGCGCCGGAATTCAAACCCTGGGCGGATCAAGTCGCGGAACTGCTGGTCTACGACTGATGCCGGCGACGCGCGACGCGAAGACCCGGCTGGCACAAGCCCGTACCCGGTTGGTTCTGGACCGGCCTTTTCTTGGCGCCCTAGTGCTGCAACTGCCGCTGGTGGAAGGGGGAGATTGGTGCCGTACCACGGCCACCGACACGCAAAGTTTCTACTACAACACGGCCTACATCGACCGCCTAACCAGCGAGGAAGTCCAGTCGGTGCTGTGCCATGAGGCTCTCCATTGCGCCTTGCTTCACCTGCATCGGCGAGGGCACCGGGCGCGCGGGCGCTGGGATGTCGCCTGCGACTACGCGGTAAATTGCCTGTTGGTCGCCGAAAACATGATGCTTCCCCAAGGCGCCCTGTACGAGTCCAAGTTCGCAGATCTCACTGCGGAAGAAATCTATCCCTGTCTCGACGAGATGGAGGACAAGCGGACCCAGGACTTGCACCTGTACGGCGATTCGTCGGGACAAGAAGATTCGGCGGCAGGACCCCGCCCGCTCAGCCAAGCCAAGCAGAATGCCATGGCGGCGACCTGGCAGGCCCGGGTTTCCCGCGCCTTGGACGCGACTCGGCAGGCAGGCCGGTTGTCTGGAAACTTCGAGCGCCATTTCTCCCCGCAGTTGATGCCGCGCCTGCCGTGGCGGCAACTGCTCGCCCGTTATACCGGCGTATTGGCCCGCGACGACTACAGTTACCAGAGGACTTCCACGCGCCGAGAGGGGCCTGCGATCTATCCCAGTCTTCGCGGGCGCGAAATCGACCTCGTCACCGCATTGGACGTCAGCGGCTCGGTTTCGGACACTGAAATCGCAGAGTTCGTTGGCGAGGTGAATGCGATCAAGGGGACCTTGCGTGCCCGCATCACGTTGCTCGCATGTGACCAGGAGTTATCCTCGGACAGCCCGAAAGTATTTGAACCTTGGGAGACACTGGAGCCGCCGACGAAGGTCAGCGGCGGCGGCGGCACCTCGTTCCGTCCGGTCTTCGAGTGGGTCAATGGGCAGGATCGTATGCCGGACCTATTGCTGTATTTCACGGATGCTCAGGGCCGTTACCCGGAGACCCAGCCGCCTTATCCGGTGTTGTGGCTGGTCAAGGGCCGCGCTACCGTGCCGTGGGGCGAGAGAATCCAGCTGAACTGACGCAGTGCTGGCCGAAGCCGACCTGTTGCGCATGAACGTGCTGCTGACTCAGCCGTTGCAGGCGGTCCGCATCGATGAATCTCGCATGTGCCTGGAGGCTTTGACCGATCAGGGAGAAGCGCGAGTGGCGCTGCACCCGAACACCCGTCCGGAATCCTACCTGCGCGAAGTGCGCGCCATGCTTTCCACCCGGATCCTGGGTTCTCCGGGCGGCTACCCGCTGTACATCCGGCGCTGGACCCGGATGGGCCAGGCGCGTGACGGTTCGCTGGAGCGGTTGCTGCTGTTGGGCGAGCCGGAAGCGGTCGCGGCAGTGGTGCATGCGCTGGGGCTTACGGAAGAGCTTGCGCGGCGTGCCTGGTGGGTGGAACCGAACTCCGAACATGCCCGACGGATGCTGGACAGTCCGGCGGTTGCCGACAGCACGCTGGGAACGACACTGGTGGAGTTTCTTCTTGAGTTCCTGCCGTTCGAAGAACGCCCGGGCGATGTCATCGCCTCGCTGCAGCGCCTGCTGCGGCATGCATCCTTGACCGAAGAACGACGATCCGCCTTGTGGCAACGTGCCCAGAGGCAGTCCGCCTACATGGTGGGCTTTTTGTCGGCTGGCGCCGAGTGTCTGCCGGAAACGCATCCACCGCACCCGAAACTTGAAGAAGCCCGGGCAGCAATCGGCAAAGATTCCGAAGACCCTCTCGCGCAACGTCTGCTGTGGACTTTGGACGTGTCCGGGCAGGGTTTCCTTGTGGCCACCCGAAAAGCGCTCGCACGTCCGCCCAACCAAGACGTGGTGGTGGCTTTGCTGAACGCGATCGGACAGGGATTCGTCTTGCCTGGTGCCACCGCCTCGTTCCGCACGTTTGCTGAACTGGAAAAGGAGGTTAGCGCCCTGCCGTCCCAGGCACCTTGGGAAGAGGATGCGGACCTCTCCGAGCTCCGCCGTTCCGTGTTGTGTCTGGCCCGGGTGGGGGAACGGTTGCTGGATCCGATTTTCGGCGTCAGCGATGCGGTAGGGTCGGTCATGCGCCGGCGGATCGAACCGGTCGTCCAGCCGATCAGGAAACATTTGGAATGTCTGGCCGATCATGAATGAAGATTTGAGCATGAGGCTGCCGGATGGACGGATGCTGGCCTATGCTGAATATGGTGATTCCGATGGCATTGCGGTTCTGGGTCTGCATGGCACGCCCGGAACTCGGCACATCTTTTCGCTGGGCAACTCTTCGGCTCGGAAACATGGATTGCGCCTGATTGCGCCGGACCGGGCAGGTGTCGGGGGTTCGGATGACCGCCCCGATCACAGTCTCGCGGGGCATATCGAGGATGCGGTCGCCTTGCTGGATCATCTCGGGGTGGAGAAATTCGGGGTGCTCGGTTTTTCCGGGGGAGGTCCCTATGCGGCGGAAGTGGCCAGGCAGGTGCCACATCGGATTCGAGCCTTGACCCTGGTCAGCGCGCACGTGCAGGGTGTGCCGCCCGGCCCGGGGCACCAGACTTTGATGAAACTGGCTAATGTCAGCATCCCGGCGGCTCGATTGGTGTTTTTGGCGATTGCGATTCCCGCAGTCGCAGCACCGAATTTTTCCCGATTCCTGATTGGTCCCGGCCTTAATCGCAGTGATCGGCAGGCCCTGAAAAATCGGGAAATTCGCCAATGCCTGACCAAAGGCATTGCCGGGGTCCTCTGGAGTGGGCGCGCGACCGCCCTCGAAGCAAGGAATTTTTATCGCGAACGCCCCTCTTCACCGATTGCTCTGGATGCGCCGGTGCGAATCTGGCATGGGGCGGAGGACAAAGTGATTGTGCCAAAAGCCGCGTTTATTTATTCACGCATGTTTCCCGGTTCCTATTTGACCGTTATCCCGAAGGTGGGGCACCTGTGGGGGCTGGTGGCCTGCGATCAGGTGCTGGCGACCCTAGCTCACGATCTACGGTGATTGATGAGGTTATCCTTGCACTGGTTGAGCGACTTGGAGCTTAACCAAAGCGCGACCAAGATGATTTTCAATTATCTTGAACGAAGGTGTATTCATACAAGTATTCATGAAAGCATGATGCACAGTCAAAACAATGTCCTGCAGTTCCGGATCCTTTTCCAGATCTTTCACTCTCAACCCGAGTTTCTTACACTCGTCAATATGAATATGTTTGGCATGGGACCCATTTCCAGAATAGTCGGTTAGCCCCTTGACTATTCGTCTGGCACGACCTCGCCTAGTCCTGACATTTGTGATTCCTTTCAACATGTTGTTTTCAAGGTGATACAAAGCGACTTCCCTACCATGCTTGATCGCGTTTTGGCACTGGCTGAGGAAGGTCGGGTGATACTTGGAGAGAATCGGGCCCCAAACATGAATTTTGTGAGGATCTTCTTTAATTTCCTCAGCAGCAGAACGAAACTCCTCGATTACGCCATATGCAGGTACCCCCCGAACTTGGGGGTCGATAGGGCCTAAGTTTGAGTGGGTGCCCATCAGGATTTCTTTACTTGCACAGGCAATAAGCGTACCTGCCGACATGGCAATTTGCGGAACAATGACACGAATGTCATCTCCGAACATTCTATGGAGGTAGTCAATGATTGATTCAGTTGCAGGCAATTCTCCACCTGGGGTATGCAAAACCAAATCGAGCCCAACTGAGCGGTCAAGTTCATGAACTGCCATCATGATGGCGTTTTTATCTTCATCGGTGATTTGTATTCCTTCTAGATTTGGTTTTGACAACCAGCCCGAATAATAAGCGATCACATTACGGCCGGTCTTCTCAAACAGTTTTTTTAGATATTTTCGACGGACAATGTCTGACGGGGATTGAGCGTTTAGCTCAACCTTAAGCTGATTTATCTCATTTAATACCTCGGACCAATTAGGCATTGCTAATTTCCTTCAGCAACAAGAAGAAATTATTCTAGTGGTTTGCTATAGGCGGCACTATAGCTATCAATTTGATCCAGAAACGATGGTTGGGCGAGCGAGCGAGTGGCATTCCAAACTTTGATGTCGGGATGATCGAAAAGAACACGATGGATGCGTTCTAACTCCTGATCGTCCGTATCCTGAATTTTTTCGTTGTTTTCTTTTTCGCTCATTAGTATGGTTTCTCCTTTCAAAAAATGTCCTGATAGACAATAACACTTGCCATAGGGACATGAATGAATATCATCTTACAGTATATGCAATTTTCCTGATAAAACAGACACATGTTCAACTGACTTATTTGTGTGAGGCAGAGGGCAGAATGCTAAAATAATTTTCAACTCAAAAGTTTCCATTTCCATTCGGGGAACGAAGGATGAGCATCGAAATGCGGCGGACCGATCCTCGAGTGTTGCCCGCCTACACGACACTGGAAGTGGCACATTACCTTGCCGTCCCTCCGGCAACGGTCAGATACTGGGCGCTAGGCCGGGACCGTTATGTGCCCCTGATCGTAACCCCGAAGCATTCTCCGGCCCTACTTTCGTTTCTCAATCTTGCGGAACTTCACATTCTGGCTTCCATCCGGCGCGTACACGCCGTGAAGATGCCAAGCATCCGGAAGGCAATCCGATTTCTGAAGAAAAGGGCCCAGAGCCCGGTTGACCGGAAGTATCCGTTGCTTAGCCGCGATCTTGATACAGACGGCGTGGATCTGTTCATTGAAGAGTATGGAAGCCTGATTAATATCAGTAAGTCAGGCCAGATGGCTATGCGGGAAATAATTGGCGCGGCCTTGAGCCGTATTGAGCGCGACCCCGAAGGCATTCCTGTCAAGCTCTACCCGTTCACCCGGGCCGATGACATAAAGAATGCGCCTGCGATGATTGTCATTGACCCGAATCTTTCTGCAGGACGCCCGGTTATCGTTGGTACCGGACTGGCCGTCCAGCTTATTGCCGAACGATACAAGGCTGGCGAATCCATCAACGATTTAGCGCAGGACTACGAGCGCAGCCATGAAGAAATCGAGGAAGCCGTCCGGTGCGAACTCCCGGCAGCAGCCTGAAACGCCGGTTTTCTTTCTCGACCGGAACTTGGGGAATCACATGATCGCAACTCGGCTTCGGCTGGGAATTGTCGATGTGATAAAGTCTTTTTCCCACCGTGCGTCAAGACCGCATGGTTTCGAATAACCACGTCAATCTGAACGGTGCAGGCTTGTGCACCGGAGAGCCTGATACTTGAGGGATTCGGGCGGGAGCATCAACCACGAACAAGCGACATTACCAATTGCGCATCAGCGGCCTTCAGGACGGAGAGGGGCAGATCAAGGCATCAGATCTAGCCCGGGTTTTGAACGCCCTCACTGAATTGGCGGAACGGTCGACTCGTCTGCTGGCAACAGGTGAGAGTAGCGGGAGGGGCCCCAAGCCCAAATGGCTTGGCGTAACCGCTGATTTTACTGTCACCGGGCTGGCGTCAGGTTCTACGGTTTTGGGCATTGAAGCTCCATGTCTTGGCGAGACGGCCTCCGAAGTGTTTGCTCAACAGGAGTTCTGGAGAGAGCAACCAGACCTCGACCACACCGCGCTGGAACTGACAACACTGGCGATAGAAGAAGCCCGGGATGTCAATTCTCCCGGAGACCGTTTCGACAATGCTGTCCTTGAGGCTGTTCTCAAATTCAAAACGGCTATTAGACTCCCTGGGGTGTGTTATGAGTTAACTCCGGAGGATTCGGCGCAGGGAAGATTCAGGCTGGATGAAGTCCTCTATGAGCAAGTCAGCGAGAGGAAGGCGGAGATTCCAGCGTCGAAAGCTTGGGTTGTTAGTGGCAAGCTGGACGAAATTAAACATAGTGCCGGACGTTTTCAGCTTGTGCTGGATCAGGGGTCTAGACTTTTCGGGAAGTTATCTTCCTCCGAACTAGATGCAGAGACTTTGCGCTCATTGTGGGGTAGACAGGCCACGGTGGAGGGAATGGTTCATTTCAAGGTCAATGGCCAGCCACGTTTAATCGAAGCGCGCCGGATGAGCGAGGGCGCCGAGGGTGATAAGGTTTTCGGGAAAATGCCTGTTGCGGATAAGGGGGGAACAGGCAAGCTTTTGGCCATTCAAGGCAAGCCAATCCGTTCTACAGACCTTTCTAAACTTAAGGATGCGTGGCCGGGCGACGAGCCGATTGAAGACCTTCTTTCCAAACTTGATTGAGTAACCCGAAGATGCGCCGCTTTCTTCTGGATACTGGCGTGCTTCTCGGTTTTATTCGAAAAGCAGAATGGGCAGAGCGTGTATGGAAAGAATTGAACCTCGATAGCAAGGAAGCAATCATTTTTACTTCTATCATCTGCGTCGGTGAACTTCTAGCACTTTCGGAAAAGCTTGGGTGGGGAAAAAGTAAGAAGTCTCGTCTTGAAGAGGTTTTGGCCAAATATTCAGCGCTCGATATTAATGATCAGGGCGTATTGCGGGCATACGCAATGATCGACGCTTGGACCCATGGACAGAAAGTGGACGCCCCACGTCGGACTCCTCCACCCAAGCCAGCCATTTCGATGCAGCAGAATGATCTTTGGATCGCGGCCACAGCCCATGAAAGCCAAGCGACCTTATTATCGACAGACAAGGACTTCAAACATCTGAAAGAAATATGGTTTGGTTTTCACTATGTGGATCAAAATCATTAACATCAGGGCAAACGATGTGCGGTGAGATGCGAGTGATACAATTTTTCACCCAGTTCTTATAGCCACGCACAAATTTTTCTCGGAATCCAAAAGAGAGCAAAGTTTATGAAACAAAAAACACTTCTGTTGCTAGCAGCGGCAGTTGGTTCTCTGGGGCTAGTAGGCTGCTCCGAGCTTCCCCCTCTTGACTTCAGTCTTCCAGATGTAGAGATATCTGATCGAAGGCACGACGCTGAAGTCAAATCAATCGTCGTAAGTTTCGCGAATGAAGACGAGCAAGAAGGCGACGTAGATGTTGTTGTTATCGAAAGCGCAGGAGTGAATATCACATCTGGAACAGCTACTGCAAGTCTGTGGGAATCCTCACTTGAAGAAGCACTTACCCGCTCTCTCATTTCCAAGACGACGCGTCTAACAAAATATCCATTTTCGTGAAAGTGCTAAAGCTGGATGTGCCTGCGTTTGGCTTTTCATTCACGACAGATGCCATTGCCCGTTATGAGATAGTAAATCGCGCATCCGGCGAAATAATTTTCAACCAAAAAATCACTTCGATTGGAGAAGTACCGGCGGACTATGCCTTTGCGGGAGTGATTCGTGCCCGCGAGAGCGTGAATCGCTCAGTGAGAAATAACATCAGGCTATTCCTTGAAGCAATTAAAACCGCTGATCTGGTGGAATGAGGCTTGGGTTCCGTGTTATGAAATTATCATGAATCTGGTTACAGGGCTCGTACTAGTTTTGGCCGTACTTGCTATTGCGGCATGGATTCTGTCTCCATCTCTCGCCGTACCTCTCGCCATATCAAGTATTCTTGCTGCCGTGTTGCTCACTGTGTTAGTGCGGGGTTACTGCAAACGTTGCAAGTAGCAAATCAAGTTAGTATGCAGTATCTGCGAAAGCAGAGCGCATCTATCTTTTCTGAGAGGTTCTTACCTTTTTGTTCCCTCTTATGCGCCAGTTAATTCTAGTCCGTCATGCCAAGTCTGACCGTAGCGATTGGAGCGTTCCGGATGTCGAACGTCCACTTGCTCCGAGAGGGGAACGGGATGCGCCGGAAATGGGGCGGCGGCTGGCGGATCGCCAAGAGGGCATCGACGCCCTGTACAGTTCGGTTGCCCGCCGGGCGCTGGACACTGCGGGGCATTTCGCTGAGGCGCTGGGTATGGACGCGGCGGATCTCCGCTTGAGAAAGGGTTTCTACACGTTCTCGCCCAATGACATGCTGCGCGAATTACGCGAACTGGACGATGCCGCCGACCGGGTTGTGGTTTTCGGCCACAATCCTGCGACCAGTGGAGTTGCCGCGTATCTGGCCAATCAAGTCTTGGGCGATCTTCCGACCTGTGCGGTGGTCCGTCTGGATGTGGATTGTGGTTCTTGGCAGGAATTGAGCCCTGCCGTCTGCACCTTGCGCGAGGTAGACACGCCCAAAAATCCGGCCTGACGAGCCCGGAATTCCCGCGTCAGGGATTGATCCCGTCAACGTGTTGCTGTAGCCAGCATTCCAGTGCCGCTGCGTGCCATAGCAGGCTGCCGTCCAACGCGGTTCGATAGCGCAGGGGATTCTGAAGCAATCGATCAAGGTATTCTCTTCGAAATAGCCCGCGGTTCAGGCATTCGGGCTGGCTCAAAACCTCCCGGGCCCAGTCCAGGAAGGGTCCTTGCACGTACTTGAGGGCCGGAACCGGGAAATACTCTTTCGGTCGGTCGATCACCTCTGCCGGCAGCCGCGCCCGGGCCAGGGCGCGCAACGGGTACTTGCCGCCGTCGCGCAGCTTCAGTTCTGCTGGCATCCCGGCGACGCATTCCACCAATTGATGGTCGAGATACGGCACACGTGCCTCAAGCCCCCACGCCATGGTCATGTTGTCGACCCGCTTGACCGGGTCGTCGGTGATCAGCATGGTCGCGTCCATGCGCAGCACGGCATTCAGGAATTCGATATCTTCTCCGCATTCGAGCCGCTCTGCGAGCAGGGTCCGGGTATGGTCCTCGCCGATCCACTCCGGTGCTAATGCTTCGTCGAATTCATCATGGCTGCGGTCTAGGTAATGGCGGCAGAAGGTATCCAGCCCGTCCGCCTGTTCCTCTTGCATCTTCGGGTACCAGGAGTAGCCGGCAAACACTTCGTCCGCGCCTTGTCCGCTCTGCACGACTGAGATATCCGGCTTGACCTGTTCCGCCAGCAGGAAGAACGCTGCCGCATCTTGGGCCACCATGGGTTCGCTCATGCAGCCAATGGCCTCGTCCAGGCGATTCAACAACTGGTCGTTGCGGATGAAGTAGCGATGATGTTCGGTGTCGTAGTGTTGGGCGACCGCGTCCGAGTATTCGAATTCATGCCCGGCTTCCCCGCCTGCATCCTCGAAGCCGATGCTGTAGGTGCGGATGGGCGAGGAGCCATGCTCGGCCAGTAGAGCCACCAGCAGGCCGGAGTCCAGGCCGCCGGACAGCAGCACGCCGACCGGGATGTCGGAGATCTCGATTCGCTTGCGCACGGCCTCCCGAAGCTCGACATGCACCTGTTCCACCCATTCTTCCGTGTTGCGAGCAGGATCCGGATTCCGTGCATCCAGTTGCCAATAGCTCTCCTCTTTCACCGTACCGTCCGCGTTGACCATCAGGTAATGACCCGGTGCAAGTTTTCGGATGGAACGCAGCAGGGTGCGGGGGGCAGGGACGACCGCATGCAGACTCAGGTGATGGTGCAAGGCGACTTCGTCGAGCGTGAGGTCCACGTCTTTGGTGGCAAGCAGGGCCTGCACGTTGGAGGCGAAACGGAAAACATCGGGGGTTTGGTGGTAATAAAGTGGTTTGATGCCCAGCCGGTCCCGAGCCAAGAACAGTCGTTTCGAGCGGGGATCCCACAGGGCGAAGGCAAACATGCCGTGGAGGCGCTCGACGCAAGCTTCACCCCATTCGGCATAGGCTTTCAGGATGACCTCGCTATCCCCCGTGGTGCGAAAGCGGTGACCGTGCTCCTTCAATTGCGTCCGCAATTGCGGGTAGTTGTAGATGCAGCCGTTGAAGACCAGAACCTGTCCGGAATCGGGATCCAGCAACGGCTGGTGTGCCCGAGGATTCAGGTCGATGACCGACAGGCGGCGGTGTCCCAATGCGACCGGGCCCTGGTGCCACTGGCCTTCGTGATCGGGTCCCCTGCGGGCTAGAGGCAGGAGCATGCGGGTGATGCGGGCGGGATCGGCCGGTCCCCGGAAATGTCTTTCTCCCGCGATTCCACACACAATGCAAGTATAGTAAAGCCTTTTTCCGGGACTTTTTTTCGCCATGCCTGATTCGCTGCCGGATCTCTCGCGTGCCATCCACCGATGGGGACGGGAACTGGGCTTCGACCAGGTGGGCATCGCCGACCTGGACCTGGAGGAGCACGAGGCGCACCTGTTGAACTGGCTGAAACAGGGCCGGCATGGCGAGATGGGTTACATGCAGCGCCACGGAGTGCGCCGCTCGCGCCCATGGGAGCTGGTGCCTGGAACGCAGCGGGTGATTTCGGTCCGCCTCAATTACCTCCCGCACGGGCTGGATCACGCGGAACAGGCATTGGAGGATTCAACCCGGGGCTACGTGTCCCGATACGCCTTGGGCCGGGACTATCACAAGGTGCTGCGAGGTCGCCTGCGGCGCTTGGTTCGGCGCATCGAAGGAGTGGCCGGCCCGTTCGGCTACCGCGTATTCACCGACAGCGCACCGGTGCTTGAGAAAGCGCTGGCCGAACGCGCCGGGTTGGGTTGGATCGGCAAACATACCAACCTGCTGGCCAAGGATGCCGGGTCTTGGTTTTTCCTTGGCGAGATCTACACGGACCTGCCGTTGACCCCCGATCCACCGACCCGCGAAGAACACTGCGGGGACTGTCGCGCCTGTATCGATGTTTGCCCGACCCAGGCAATCGTCGCGCCGTACCAACTGGACGCGCGCCGCTGCATCTCGTACCTGACGATCGAGCTCAAGGGTTCGATCCCGCTGCCGCTTCGGCCCCTGATCGGCAACCGGGTCTACGGCTGCGACGATTGCCAATTGGTCTGCCCGTGGAACCGCTACGCCCAACTGGCTTCGGTAGAGGATTTCCAGCCACGGGCCGCACTGGAGAAGTCGTCGCTTGTGGAGATGATGGCTTGGGAAGAGGCAGACTACCTGCGTCACACTGAAGGTACGGCGATGCGCCGCATCGGACATGTCCAGTGGCTGCGCAATGTCGCCGTGGCGCTCGGCAATGCGCCGCACGATGAAGCCGCAGTCACGGCACTACAGACCCGCGCCAGACATCCCAGCGAACTGGTGCGCGAACATGTTGCGTGGGCGCTGGAGCGCCACGCGTGAACGCCATCGTCGAACATCTCCGGGCGTTGTACCCGGATGCGGATGCGGATGCGTTGCAGGAGCGGATTGCCGCGAGCTTCAAACAGCATGCATATGCGTCCCGCCGCCCGGATCAGGATTGGTCAGAGCGGGACACGCTGCTGATCACGTATGGCGACACCCTGACCAAACCCGGGGAAGAGCCGTTGCGCACTCTGGCCGACTTCCTGGAAACCCGCCTGCAGGATGCATTCAGCGCGGTGCACCTGCTTCCCTATTTTCCGTTCACTTCGGATGACGGCTTTGCGGTTTCGTCCTATCGCGAAGTACGCCCCGATTTGGGTGGATGGGAAGACGTCTCCCGGATCGCCGGGAAATTCGACTTGATGACCGACCTGGTGCTCAATCACTGCTCGCGGGAGCACTTACTAGCGCGACGCCTGTGGTCTGGCGATGCCAGTGCGGAACCCTGGTTTCACGTGGTGGATTCGGCAATGGACACAACCGGAGTTGTTCGGCCACGGGCGACCCCGCTGATTACCCCGTTGCCGAATGACCCGCAAGGTCGCGGGGTCTGGACCACATTCAGCGACGACCAATTGGACTTCAATTACCACAACCCGGAAGTCCTGCTTGAGGTCATCGACGTGATGGCGCAATACGTAGCTGCCGGCACGCGCCTGCTGCGGCTGGACGCAGTTGCCTACCTGTGGAAGGAGCCGGGAACAAGTTGCATTCACCTGCCCCATACGCACCGCATTGTCCGCCTGCTTCACGCCATTCTCGGGGCACACGCGCCGGCCTGTCGGCTCGTTACCGAAACCAATGTTCCGCAGGACGAGAACCTGAGCTACTTCGGTGCAGGGGACGAGGCGGACTTGGTCTACCAGTTTGCGTTGCCGTCCTTGGTGTTACAGGCTCTTCACCGCGGCAGTTCCGTTTACCTGAACCGGTGGCTCCGCGATTGGCCGGAGTTGCCGCCGGGTTGCACTTTCCTGAATTTCATCGCCTCCCACGACGGCATCGGGGTACGCCCGGTCGAGGGGATCGTCACTCCGGAGGAATTGGAGGATTTGCTACAAACGATGCGCCGTTTCGGTGGGCGAATCAGCACCCGGACCGGCGACGACGGGCGCGAATATCCCTACGAGATCAACATCACCCTGTTTGATGCCTTGCGTGGCACCCGTTTCGGCGAAGACGGGCTTCAGGTCGCCCGGATGCTGTGCGCGCACGTGATCCTTCTGTCGCTTCCGGGGATTCCGGCGTTCTACATTCACAGCTTGCTGGCTTCACCGAACGACGAGGAGAAGGCGCGTGCGACCGGACGCGCACGCTCGGTCAACCGCGGCCAATTTGACCGGGCAGCGCTCGAACAGCAATTGGACGAACCGGGGAATCCGAGGCGGGAAGTATTGGAGGCTCTGCTCGGTCTGATTCGCTTGCGAGTTGGGCAGCCTGGGTTCGCGCCACAGGCGTCGATGACGCCGTTGGCTCTCGGATCGGGGTTTCTCGGTCTGATTCGGGAGTCTTCACAACAGAAAATTCTGGTGCTCTGCAACATCACGCCACAGCCACAGCGCGTGAATCTGGACACAGATCCGCTGGGGTTGCCGCGTGCGGTGGATGACCTGATCGGGCAAAGCCGGATCCGGGTCCATCACCATCATCTGGATCTGACGCTGGCGCCGTACCAGTGCCTGTGGTTGGTGGCAGTGGGTGGCTGAATCCTGAAGCCGAGAGGCAAATAACCGGCAAACCTGGACTTTTTAAAAATTCTGGTAGGATTGCTGCCGGTTGTCAAGGCAAAGTCTTTTGGCAACTTGCTTGATCTGGCCGGTCGAGGCTTCTGACCTTGACCGGCCTTTCGATTAACCGGAAATCACAAGGAGTATTTCTTATGGCACATTGTGGAGTGATCTGCATGCAGGTATGCAGTTTTTCTCTCTCAGGGTTGCTGGCCGTCACGGCGTTTCTGTTCACGACGGTGACTGTTCACGCACAGGAAGTCATCACGGTGTTTGGTTCCAAGACGGTGTTCCAACATGCGGGTGTTCCAACGGACACGCCCAATCTGATCCGTCTGGCGCCGGGTGGCGCAGTCAGTCGTAACGGTGCCTTGACCAGCATTCCCCAATACCGGGGATTGCACACCTACCGGGTCCAGACCCATCTGGACGGTCGACAGCCGCATACGGCGGGGCCTGCCTGGATGGACAGTCCGCTGCATTACATGCCGAGTTCCCTGATGGAATCGGTGCAGGTTCACCGGGGCATCGCACCGGTCGGGGCTGGATCCGCGATCGGCGGCTACATCGATGCACTTTCATACACCAGCCGTTACACCCTGTCGAAGGATTACGAGTTCCACGCGCGGGTGACGGCGGACAACCTTTCATTCAACGATGGCAACAACGCGAGCGTGTTCCTGTCACTGGCGAACGACCGTTCCCGATACCACCTGTACGGGGCACACGATCAGGGCGACGAGGCGAACAGCGCGGATGTCAAGATTCGGACCTCTCACTACAAGCGGGATTTCTTCGGGTTCGGCATGGGCCACCAGTTGGGCGAGGGTGAACTGATGATCGACTATGCCCGAAACAATACTGGTAATGCCGGCGTACCGGCCTTGCCGATGGACATTCACTTCTACCATACAGATCTGATCAACCTGCGCTACCGTGGCGATGCGGGAGAGTGGCACATGGAGGCGCAGGTCCATTACCAGGAAACCGATCACGACATGTCCAACTATGCATTGCGCGACCCTCCGGACTTCAGCAATCCCATGGCGGATATCCTGCCACCGTTCCGCGGAACCGATAAGCGCCTAGTGCTGGTCGATGGATTGTCAGTCGGCGGCAAACTGGCCGGGAGCCGCCCATGGGGCGACGGGACCCTGCGCATGGGAGTGGACTTCAGGCAGAGCGAAAATGGAGCGACCGTCTTCGATCCGGATGCGGCTCCTTTCTTTGTCGAAAACTTCGACGACGCGACAACGGACGAATACGGGGCATTTGTTGAGTGGAGTGGTGATCTGACAGGCCCATGGAGTGGCGAATTCGGCGTTAGGGTTCACCACACACGTACCGACGCCGATACCGTCGAACATTTCCGGCCAACCTGCCAGATGCTGCTCAGGGTCAACGCCGATGGTGGGCATCCTAAATACAGGCGGAACGGATCTTTGGCCGCGAGAGGATGCGACGACCCTACTTTGATGCCGAGGGACTGGATGCCTCCTCCGGCCATGTCGGTCGGCATGCTGAGCAAGCGCTTCAATCGGGCCGACCGCAGCCAAACGGATACGGAAATCGACGCTACGGCCGTATTCCGTTACGAATGGGGCGAGTCCACGGAGTTCGAGTTCGGCCTGGCGCACAAGACCCGAGCACCGGCCTACATGGAACGCTATCTGTGGGTTCCGCTTGAGATCAACGCGGGCCTGGGCGACGGTAACAACTACGTGGGCGACATCAACCTCAAGCCGGAGGATTCCTGGCAGATAGAATTGGGCCTGAACTGGGAAGACAGTGAGAAGAAATTTTCACCTAGAGTCTTCGTACGCCGGGTCGACGACTACATTACCGGGATCCCGGCCACGGACGAGCACATCATCCGGGTCAGCAGCGTGCTCAATGGCGATCCGACCCCGGTCCAGTTCGCCAATGTTGATGCCGAGTTCTATGGAGCCGATGCGGTGTTTGGGTTCCCGCTGACGGAAGACTGGCGACTGGACGGCACGGTCAGCTACGTGCGCGGCAAGCTGCGCGAGTCCTTCCAGAGCCAGAGACGGGAGGACGGCACGACCCACACGATCCGGGATGACAATATTTACCGTATGCCGCCGTTACGCGGCTTGCTGTCTGCTTCGCGCACCTTGGACGACTGGGTGATATCGATGGAAGTGGACTGGGCGGCGCGCCAGTCCAAGATCTCTCAACTCATGCTGGACGATCCCCAGAGCGGCAACAACCATAACCGTCCGACTTCAGGGTACGCGCTGTATAACCTGCGCACCCAGTACATGCACCCATCCATGGGTTTTATGCTGTCCGCCGGCGTGGAGAACCTGACGGACCGCATGTATGTTGATCACATGAACGGCTTCAACCGGGTCAGCGGGGGAGAACTGGCGGTCGGCGAGCGCCTGCCGGGACCGGGGCGCAATATCTACGCTCGGTTGAACTGGGAGTGGTGAACGCGGCCGTGGTCGGCCGCCTCGATGACAGTAGGCCTCGCCGCCGTGCGGGGCCTACTTATTCTGGCAGTTGCTGTCGCTGCAGACGCCGTACAAGTACAAAGAGTAGCTCTGCAGGTCGAAATGTTTCTGCCGGATGATCTCTCGGAGATGCTCGACGAGTTCGGGGTCCTCGAATTCGATGATTGCGTTGCACTCCGTGCAGATCAGGTGCTCGTGCGGTGATTCGTCGTTGAGTTCGTAGACGGCTCGGCCCGCGTCGAAGTTGTGCCGGACCACTAGGCCTGCCTGTTCGAATTGAGTCAGAACCCGGTACACGGTCGCAAGCCCGATGTCTTCGTTGGCATCCAGCAGTTTGCGGTAGAGGTCTTCGGCCGACACGTGCCGCACGTCGCTGTTTTCCAGCACGGCTAGGATTTTCAACCGAGGGACGGTGCTCTTGAGGCCCGCCTTGCGCAATCCGTCGTCACTGGACATAGGGGAACCTCCGCCAGTCAGGGTAACTTTATACTCTAGCATAGAGACGCGCAGGGAAGAGCCTCGCGCCGTTCTACAATTGCCGGTGTGAAGATTGAACCTGAAAGACCTTGAGGAGGTATTGATGAGCGAAGAAAACCGGAAGGACATCCGCATGCTTCTGAAGCGGTTCGGAGTGCAGGCGGACGAGGCCATCGTCCGGCATCTGGCGGTTCTGGGAGATGGTGTTCCTCTACGATTGCGCTGTACGCTGGAGGACTTGACCGATTACGGCGACCAGCCCCCGAATTCGCCGTTGAGCGTAGTGGTCGAGGGAGAAATTCAGGCGGAGTGATCGCGCCTACTTGTGCGCGCGGATCAGCAGCGTCTCGATCCGGTTGTCACGAAGCCGCTTGCGCACTTCGCGCAGTCGCGCCAAGTTCTTGTAGGGTCCGACCCGGACCCGGTGCCAGATGTCGCGGTCGATGGTGACGGACTGGATGGACGCTTCGGTTCCGAGCAGGATGACCTGGGCCCTCATGCCGTTGGCGTCGTCGAGACTGCGGAAAGAGCCCGCCTGCAAGTAGTAGACGCCCTCGGGCACGGGCTTGGCTTTCTTGTCGCCCGGTTTCGGCTCTTTTTTGGTCGGTGGTTCCGGATCCGGCACCACGACTTCTTGGCTGGGCAAGATGGTGTAGAAATCGAACCGTGGTGTTTCCGCCGGTTTCGCCGTAGCCGTCTTCGGTGGCTGCGCATTACCCCATAGGTCACTCCATTCCACTTCCTTCGCTATGTTGAACACCAAGACGCTGACGACGCCGATCAGCAGGCCACCACCGAGCAGGAGCCATGGGGGGAGGGGCTTGCGTGCGCGTGTTTTGCGCTTTTTGGCGGTCGGTCGCCGCTTGGGGGTCGCGGGACGTCGTTTTGGAGTTGCGGTACGTTTTTTAGGGGCCGCCATCACATACTCTCGGGGGCGTCAATGTTCAACAGGTTCAGACCGTTGCCGAGCGTCTGGCGTACTGCCATGATCAACCGAAGCCGGGCCTGGCACACGGGAAGTTCATCAACCAACACGGCGACGGCATTATAGTAAGCGTGAAATTCCTGAGCCAGTTTGCGCAGGTAGACGGTCAGGTGGTGCGGTTCGCGTTCCTGGGCCGAGCGCAGGACCGCGTCCGGATAGCGTGACAACTGCTTCTGCAACGCGCGCTCACCCTCATCGGTCAGCGGCGACAAGTCGCAGGGATCCTCGGGGATGTTGATTTCCTCATCTTTCGCCCGCTCCAGGATGCTGCAGATCCGTGCGTGCGCGTACTGCACGTAGTAGACCGGGTTGTCCACGCTTTGTTCGGTGGCCAACTGAAGGTCGAAGTCCAGGTGCTGGTCCGATTTGCGCATGACGTAGAAGAAGCGTGCCGCATCCTGTCCGACTTCGTGCTGCAGCGACTGTAGGGTCACGAACTCTCCGCTGCGCGTCGACATCGAGATTTTTTGCTTGCCTCGGTATAGGCTGGCGAACTGGACCAGCAGGATTTCCAGCCGTTCGGGGTCGATCCCGAGCGCCTGAAGCGCGGCACGCACCCGTCCCGCATAGCCGTGATGATCCGCCCCCCAGATATTGATCGCGGTGCCGTAGCTACGCGCCATCTTGTCGGCATGATAGGCAATGTCGGTTGCGAAGTACGTCCACTGCCCGTTACTTCTCTGGACGACGCGGTCCTTTTCGTCACCGAACTCGCTTGAGCGGAACCAGAGAGCACCCTCCAGTTCGTACAGGTGGCCAGCCTCCCGTAATTGCGCAATGGTTTGCTCGACTTTGCCGTCGTCCAACAGTTCACGTTCGGACTGCCAATAATCGAAACTCGCGCCGAAATGATCCAGGTCGCGGCGAATACGTTCGAGCAGCGTGTCGACTGCAACCGAGGCTAACTCGGTCCAGATTGTTTCATCGAGGAAATCCCGGGTTCGAAGGATCAGAAAGTCCAGGTACATGTTGTGCCCATCCTCGTCCGGTCCGTCGTCCGGTGCGCCTGCCCGGATGTTTTCGAACGAAGCCCGCCATACGTCGCCACGAGTACGGTGGCAGTCGGCCGCAATGTCCAGGATATAGTCGCCCTGATATCCGGCTTCCGGGAAGATCACGGGTTCTCCGCACAGTTCCAGATAACGCAGCCAAACGGAAATCGCCAGGATGTCCATTTGTCGTCCGGCATCGTTGATGAAGTATTCGCATTCAACCGTATGGCCGGCTGCCTCGAGAATCCGGGCAAGGCAGGAGCCGAGCGCGGCTCCGCGGCCGTGTCCGACATGCAGGGGTCCGGTCGGATTGGCGGAGACGTATTCGATCAGGATACGCTGTTCGCTGCCGGGCGGCCGGGTTCCGTAATTCGTAGCTTGGCTCAGGACCTGATCGACGATCTCCGCCTTGGCTTCAGGCCGCAACTGGAAGTTGATGAATCCCGGGCCTGCCACCTCCGTGGACAACAAGTCCGGGTTCTCCGGCAGGTTCTGAATGATCTGCTCGGCTAGATCGCGCGCATTAAGGTTTGCTTCTCGCGCCAAAACAAGAGCGAGGTTGCAGGCGTAATCTCCGTGCTTCGGATCCTTGGTCGACACGACCTCGATGCGCTCGGGGTTCGGGTCGGGCAACAGGCCCTGTTGGTGCAGGGTCTGCCATGCCTGGGTCAGGTTCGCAACGAGAGTGGCTTTCACGGGATTGGCCGGTAAGAGGGGCGTAGTGTACCCCCATGCTCTAAAATTGGTAGATGCGCTCAGCGGTTTTAGCTCTTTTCCTGATTTCCGGTTCCGTATTTGCCTCTTTCGAGGCAGATCCGGCGAAGGAGTGGCTGCGTGACGACGCGCCGCACGTCTACCTGGTGCGCCAGGGAGAAGTTGAAGCGGATGCGGCGCGGCATTTCGTCAAGGACCCTCGGGACTGGCCACAGGTGTGGTGCCCGTGGCCTGGGTACGAGCCGCCGGTGCCAATCGGTCCGGGAGATCTTCTGGTTCGTGTGCAGGTCAATGGGCGCGGTTGGATCCAACGCGCCCGACTCGGCAATGGCGACCAACCGCATGCCCGGGTATTGGAAGCTTTCGATGTTGGCGAAATCGAGCCTTTCATCTGGATTCCGGATGCGTGGGTGCACCCGCCGCAACACATCGAGATCGACTTGACCGAAATTGTCGTGCATGAACCGGCGCGTGCGATCCACCGCAGGGTCTCGAGGTTCTGGCCGAGCAGCGAGACGCAGCCTCTTCCGATGGTCCGCCTGAACGCGGGCAGCTTGGAATTCCTGTCGATCGGTATGGGGTTGACGGTGGTTCCGGCCGAGAAAGAAGCAGAGCCGGTGTCCTGGCTTCGAGCCGTGGTGGTGGCAGTCTTTCCCAGTTACAGTTACGCGCTGTTGCTGGAGCCTCAGGCGGTTGCCGAGCCGGGGGATTTGGCGCGCAGCCCAACGGCATGGTGTTTCCCGCATGCGCCGGCACAGGCTTCAGAGTAGGTTGCATGGACGATTTGACTGTCCGCAACACAATTCACATTTGCAGCAGCGAGATCGTGCTACCCTAATTTAAAAGCCGACAGAATTAGAGAACCAAGACTCCTTACGCGCAACACCCCACCATGCCGAACAATCTGGTCGTAGTGGAATCGCCGGCAAAAGCCCGGACGATCGAGAAGTACCTGGGCCCAGGCTTCCAGGTGCTGGCGTCTTACGGTCATGTGCAGGACTTGGTTCCGAAGGACGGGGCCGTCGACACGGAAGGCGACTACGCCCTCAAGTACCAGGTGACGCCCGGGCACGAGAAACACCTGCGCAAGATCGCGAGCGCGCTCAAGGATTGCGAGGCGTTGTATCTGGCTTCCGACCCGGACCGCGAAGGGGAAGCGATCTCCTGGTCGCTGTACAGCCTGCTCAACAAGCGCAAGAAACTAGGCGAGAAGAAAACCTACCGGGTGGTGTTCCACGAAGTAACTCCCGAAGCGGTGCGCCAGGCCTTGGAGCACCCGCGGGATCTGTCGGACGACCTGGTCAACGCTTACCAGGCGCGGCGGGCCATCGATTACCTGGTTGGATTCAACCTGTCGCCGCTGCTGTGGCGGAAGATCGCTCCCAAGCTTTCGGCAGGCCGCGTCCAGAGCCCGGCCCTGCGCCTGATCGTCGAACGCGAGAATGAGATCGAGGCATTCCAGCCCCGCGAGTTCTGGACCGTGGATGCGTTGCTGGATAAAGATGGGCATGGATTCCCGGCCAAGTTGCACATGCTGGACGGGAAACGCCTGAAGAAATTCGATCTGGAGAATGAAGAGCAGGCAAATGCGGCCCGCGAACAGGTCCAAGCATATGCCACGGAACTGGCCGTCGCGTCGGTGGAGCGCAAGGAGCGCAAGCGCAATCCGGCGCCGCCGTTCACCACGTCCACTTTGCAGCAGGAAGCGTCGCGCAAGTTACGCTTTTCCGCGCGCAGGACGATGCAGGTCGCCCAGCAGTTATACGAAGGCGTCGACCTGGGTTCCGGCCCGGTCGGTTTGATCACCTACATGCGGACAGATTCGGTGACACTCGCAACCGTTGCGTTGAATAACCTTCGCCAGACCATCAAGGAGCGTTATGGCGAGGATCAGATGCCGCCGTCTCCGCGTCGGTACAAGACCCGGACCCGCAACGCGCAGGAGGCGCACGAGGCGGTTCGTCCGACCGATGCCACGCGAACGCCGGAACAAACTCGCGGCAAGTTGAGCGATGACCAGCAGAAACTTTACGAATTGGTCTGGAAGCGCGCCGTGGCCTGCCAGATGATCCCGGCCGTGATCGACCAGGTCAGCGTGGATCTCGACTGTGGCCCAGGCACCCAACTGCGGGCAACGGGCTCTCACGTTCGGGTTCCGGGGTTCATGCAGGTGTACCGCGAAGGTTCGGACGAAGCAAATGGGAACGGAAGCCAAAAAAATAGCGATGAACGCTACCTCCCTGAATTGCGAGAGGGCGAACGCGTGGCGCTCCAGGAGGTCAAGGCGAACCAGCACTTCACCGAACCGCCGCCGCGCTATACCGAGGCGAGTTTGGTCAAGACCCTAGAGGAATACGGCATCGGCCGCCCCTCCACTTACGCGGATACCTTGTCGACCCTGGTCAGCCGCAAGTACGCGGAACTCGACAAGCGCACATTCTTCCCAACTGCACTCGGCAAGGTGGTGTGTAATTTCCTGACCGAGCACTTTTCGCGATACGTCGACTACGAATTTACGGCGCAATTGGAGGATTCGCTGGATCGGGTGGCGCGGGGAGAAACCGAGTGGATCCCGGTCGTGGACAGTTTCTGGAAGCCGTTCCACCAGCAGGTGAATGAGAAGAGCGAGACTGTGTCCCGCCAGAAGGCGCAGATGATGCGCGAACTCGGCACGGATCCGGAAAGCGGCAAGCCGGTTCGCATCCGGGTCGGACGCTACGGGCCGTTCGTTCAGGTTGGAGACCGGGAGGATGAAGAAAAGCCTCGGTTCGCGAGCCTCCGCGAAGGTCAGAGTTTCGAGACCATCACGTTCGAGGAAGCGATGGACCTGCTGGTACTGCCGAGATCGCTGGGCGTGGGGGACGATGGCGAACTGATCGAAGTCAACATTGGCCGTTTCGGGCCCTACGTGAAATACGGGCCGAAAAAATACGTGTCCCTGCCGAAAGGGGAAGACCCGATGACGGTGACGCGCGAGCAGGCGGATGAATTGATTGCGGAACATCGGCACCGTGAGGCGAACCGAACGATTCAAGACTTCGGGGTGGACGATATTCAGGTGCTCAACGGCCGGTATGGCCCGTATGTCACGAATGGCAAGCGCAACGCGAAGATTCCGAAGGGGGAGGATCCTGCGGAATTGACGCTGGAACAATGCCAGGAACTTCTGGCCGCTGCACCGCCGCGCAAGCGACGCGCTTCACGCGCAAAACGCAAAAGCTAAGGAGGCGTCTCCGGCAGGGGCGGCAGTACGCTGGACACCCGAGAGGGCATCAAGGCGCTGCTGGACGGCAAAGTCCTGGCCTATCCGACCGAAGGCGTGTGGGGCTTGGGTTGCCTGCCGGATCACCCGGACGCGGTGCGCCGGCTGCTGGACCTAAAGCGAAGGGATCCGGACAAGGGGCTGATTCTGATTGCGGCCCGCTACGAGGATCTGCAGCCATACATCCAGCCCTTGAACGAGGAACAACAGGCTAAACTGGAGTCCCCGGGGGAGCCGGTGACCTGGTTGGTCCCGGCCGTCGAAAATGCATCCGTCCTGCTGCGGGGCACGCATGCGACCCAGGCGGTCCGCATCACCCGACACAGCCTATGCCGTGCGCTGTGTCTGGAGGTGGGCCCTCTGGTTTCGACCAGTGCGAACCCGGAAGGGGCGCCCCCGGCAAAAACGTCTGAAGAGGTTGAAGAGATGTTCGGTTCGACGATAGACGGAATCGTGGAAGGCCCGCTCGGCGGAGCTTCAGGTCCCAGCGAGATTCGGGACTTGTTGACAGGGCAGGTGATCCGTCCGGTACAGGCGACATGAGTGACCTTCCCGACCCTGGATCCGTTTGCGCCTTCCTGGAGAAGTTACAACAGGATGCCACCGAGGTGTTTGAGCAGTTGGAACCGACGGCAAGATTCCGTCAAGACTCCTGGGATCATCCCGAGGGAAGCCGGGGCGACACACGGGTGCTGGAGGGAGGAGAAGTTTTCGAGAAGGCAGGAGTGAACTTCTCGGATGTCACAGGCACGGCGCTGCCCGAAGCAGCCACCGAACGGCACCCGGAACTGGCGGGGCAGCCGTTCACCGCGATGGGCGTGTCGATCGTGGTTCATCCGCGGAATCCCTACGTGCCCACGGCACACTGCAACGTTCGGTTCTTCAGCGCCCGCGCGCCCGACGGCGAGGATCGGTGGTGGTTTGGAGGCGGGTTCGACCTGACACCGTACTACGGATTCGAGGAAGACGCCCGACATTGGCACACCATGGCTCGCGATGCTTGTGCACCTTTCGGAGACGAGGTCTACCCGAAATTCAAACAGTGGTGCGACCGCTACTTCTACTTGCCGCACCGCGACGAAACACGCGGCGTCGGCGGCCTGTTCTTCGACGATCTCAACGAATGGGGTTTTGAGAAGACCTTTGCGTTCATGCGTGTTGTGGCAGAACACTTTCTCAAGGGATACCTGCCGATTGTGGAACGTCGCCGCGAGACGCCTTGGGGCGAGCGCGAGAGAGCCTTCCAGAAATACCGCCGCGGTCGTTACGCCGAGTTCAACCTGTTGTACGATCGCGGCACGCTGTTCGGACTGCAGAACAGCCGGCGTGCCGAATCGATCCTGATGTCGCTCCCTCCGGACTGCGGTTGGATTTACGACTACCGACCCGAGCCGGGCTCGCCGGAGGCGGAACTGACCGAACGCTTTCTGGGCGCCCGCGACTGGGTCTGATTACTCGACGGTAATCGTAATCATCTCGGACACGACCGGCGGGTCGTGCGGGATGTGCGCGTAATCGCCGAGCACCAGTTGCAGCGTATAACTGCCCGGCTCCAGCGTCAGCGTGGTTTCCGTCTGTCCGCCGCCGAAATGGCGAACCTGATCAGTTGTGGGAAGCGGCATGCCGAGGTCGACTTCCGGAGAGTTGATCAGCAGATGATGATGGCCGGTATTCGACTGATTTACGCCAGCCGGGGCGACACCCATGTCATGCAGGCCGAACAACACCTTGAAGGGAGACTGGACGGTTGCGCCGTCTACGGGCTCGATGAAATACACGCCAGCGCCTTCAGGCGCGGGCTGCCGGGGCATTTCGGCTAGAAGGGGAGACAAGGCCAAGCCCAAGACGAGGGCAAGGACGCCGAAATTTACGTGTTTCATGTCGGGTACTCCAAGTGACGTTTCCGGATGGCGTCGATCATGTCGACCAGAGATAGCAGAAACAATACCACAAAAAGGCCTAAGGTCAGGGCTGGGATGGACAACCCCAGGAACGTCCACTGGATGGTGCCGCAATCGCCACTGCCCTGCAGTGCGGAGGCCACCGCCCCTTCGAGGCCGATTTGGTCGAGCATGTGCCAGAATCCCGCGCCGCAGTCGCCCAGGGTGTCCGGCGGGCGGTTCTGGAGGTAGACGTGCCGCCCGGCGATTGCGGTCCCGCCCAGGCTCATGACCAGGGCGCCGATGTCGTACCCGATCCGATCCCTCGCCCCGGGACGCTGAAAGTAAGCCAGCGCGAAGATGATGGCCAAAGCGATGAAGACAAACCGGTCAAGGATACACAGCGGACAGGGCTCAAGACCCAAGGTGCGTTCCAGGTACAGGTAGCCAAAAGCGAGCGCGGCCACGCAGATGACGAGACCGACGAGATGGAGGTTCGGGATACGAGACATGGGCCTTTATTGTAGTATTGCCGGGGTTGTGGGGGCTTTTGCAGTTTCCGAAAACAGGCGCAATCCCCTAAACTTAACGAATGGCATCCTATCCCGCCCGCTTTCCTCACGCCCGGATGCGCCGCATGCGGCGTGACGATTTTTCACGCCGGTTGATGCGCGAGAACCACCTGACGGTGGATGACCTGATCCTGCCGCTGTTCGTCCAGGAAGGTCAGGGGGTGCGCACCGAGATTCCCTCGATGCCCGGCATCGAGCGATTGAGTCTGGATTTGCTGGAGCGGGAAGCACAGGAAATTCAGGAGTTGGGAATCCCCGCGGTGGCCCTGTTCCCGGTGATCGGGGACGACCGGAAAAGCCCCGGGGCGGAAGAAGCGTGCAATCCGGATGGCCTGATTCCGCGGGCGATCCAGGCGATCAAGCAGGCGGCGCCCGAACTGGGCGTGATCGCGGACGTGGCGTTGGACCCCTACACCTCGCACGGGCAGGACGGTGTGTTGGACGAGAGCGGTTATGTCGCGAACGACGCAACGGTGAAAGTCCTTGTGGAGCAATCGCTCTGCTGTGCTGGTGCCGGGGCGGACGTCGTGGCGCCGTCCGACATGATGGACGGTCGCATCGGCGCGATCCGCGAGGCTTTGGAGGCGCGGGGTTTCGAGAATGTCCGCATCCTTGCGTATGCCGCCAAGTATGCCTCCGCTTTCTACGGGCCGTTCCGCGACGCGGTCGGCTCCGCGGCCAACTTGGCCAGCGGTGACAAGTACAGCTACCAGATGGATCCGGCCAACAGCGATGAGGCCCTTCGGGAAGTGGCACTGGACCTTAGTGAGGGCGCGGACATGGTCATGGTCAAGCCTGGACTGCCGTATCTGGACGTACTGCGCCGCGTCAAGGAGGAGTTCGGAGCGCCGACGTTCGTTTATCATGTCAGCGGCGAATACGCCATGCTCAAGGCGGCCGCCGCAAACGGCTGGCTGGATGAGCGAAGTTGCATGCTGGAAGCCCTGCTCGCGTTCAAGCGTGCGGGTGCGGACGCGATCCTCACCTATGCCGCCCGGGATGCCGCCGCCTGGCTTTCCGAATAAAGCCCTAGGAGTTTCCGGTTCGTGGAGCGTTATGCCGTCATCGGGTATCCGGTTACGCACAGCCTGTCGCCGGTCATTCACGCCGGGTTCGCGGCCCAGACCGGGAAAGAAATCCACTACGAGCAACTGAATGTCCCGGTAGCCGATTTCGAGGCTGCGGTGCGGGATTTCCGGCAGGCGGGCGGTTGCGGGCTTAACGTGACCGTGCCGCACAAGGAGGCGGCGTTGGGGTTGGCGGGGGAAGTCATGCCGCAGGCTCGCACGGCGGGTGCGGCCAACTGGCTGACCTTCAGGGAGGACGTCATCGTTGCTGGTAATACGGACGGCAGTGGCCTGGTTTGCGATCTGACCGAGGCACAGGGCCTTGATCTGTCCGGCATGCGGATTCTGTTGCTGGGTGCAGGCGGCGCGGCACGGGGCATTTTGGGCCCCCTGTTGGGATGCGCCCCGAAGCACTTGACCGTGGCCAACCGCACTCCCGAACGCGCACACACGCTGGTTCAAGCGCATGGCTCGCCTAGAAACCTCGAAGCATGTGGACTGGATGACTTGGGCGAAGTTTCCTTTGATTTGATTCTCAACGCCACAGCGGCGGAATTGTCGGCCTCACCAATGAATTTGCCGCCCTCGATCTTGGAGGCGGAATCGACGGTCTGCTATGACCTGATGTACGGTGCCGACACTGCGTTTATGGTTTGGGCGCGGCAGGCCGGCTGCACCCGTGCTTGCGATGGGCTTGGGATGCTGGTGGAGCAGGCCGCGGAAAGTTTCGAACTGTGGCACGGCATCCGTCCCGACACCACGCCGGTACGCGACCGCCTGCGTTCTGCGGTCAGGCCCCGTACTCCCTGAGATAATCTTCGATCTGCTCTTGATACTGCCGATACTGCGGGACGTCTTTCAGGAACTGGTGGAAATCGTTGGCGCACGCAACCGAAATGACCGGAATCCCGCAATGCTCTTCAAGCTCCTGTACCGCAGAGAGTTGGCTTTGTCCGCGTTCGCCGCGATCCATCAGGATGAGTAACCCGACTGGTGTGGCGCCGAGCGATCGGATCAGATCGACCGAACCTCGAACCGTGATCCCCGACGAGACCACATCGTCTACAAGCAGTACCCGGCCTTCGATCGGGGCTCCGTAGGTCTGCCCCTGATCACCATGATTCTTGACTTCCTTTCGGTCGAAACCCACTGGCACGGTCTGGCCGTAAAGCCGCTGGAACGCGCAGGCGGCGGAGGTGGCCAGAGGAATACCCTTGTAGGCCGGGCCGAACAGCATGTCGAACTGGATGCCCGCATCGGTGGCGGCTTGGGCATAGAACGCCCCGACCTGTTCCAGCGCCGTACCGTCGTTGAAGGATCCGGCATTGAAGAAATACGGGCTCTTGCGGCCGGACTTCAGCGTGAAATCGCCGAATTTCAGGCATTCGTACTCAAGCGCGAGCTGCAGAAATGCAGCCCGGTAGTCGGTCGGCGAGGTTGTGTCGGGTGGCGGCATGCCGGTACGCGGGGGTTCCGGCCTGAATTTTATCCGATGCGGCTGGCGAGAGGGGTGCAATGCGCATAATCACGCTCAATGCGAATGGCATCCGCAGCGCCGAACGCAAGGGATTCTTCCGGTGGCTGGCCCGCCAGCGGGCAGACGTGGTTTGTCTGCAGGAGCTCAAGGCCCACCTGCACCAGATTGATGCACCGACGTTCTATCCGAAGTCGTTTCATTGCTACTACCATCCGGCCGAGCGGCCCGGCTACAGCGGCGTGGCTTTGTTCTCGCGAGAGAAGCCGGACCGGATTATCGAGGGTTTCGGCTCATCCGAATTCGACCCTGAGGGTCGCTACCTGGAGGCTCGTTTCGGTCGTCTGTCGGTAGTTTCCCTGTATGCACCGTCCGGGTCTTCGAGCGAGGAACGCCAGCAGGCGAAATACCGGTTCATGGACGAATTCATGGTGCACCTCCAGTCCCTGCGGCGCAGGCGCGCCATCGTGTGCGGCGACTGGAATATCGCGCACCGTGAAATCGACTTGAAGAACTGGCGTTCGAACCAGAAGAATTCGGGTTTCCTGCCGGAAGAGCGGGCCTGGATGGATCAGGTGTTCGGTTCGGGCGGATTCGTGGACGCCTTTCGGGAAGTTGACGCGAGACCCGAGCAATACACTTGGTGGTCCAACCGCGGCCGGGCCTGGGACAAGAACGTGGGTTGGCGCATCGATTACCAGGTGGTGTCGCGCAACCTGGCAAACTGTGCCCGCCGTGTACGTATTTACAAGGCGCAGAGGTTTTCCGATCACTCGCCGCTGATCGTGGACTACGAATTGCCGGAGTGAGGACAAGGTGGAAATTCACACGCTGAGCTGGCGCGAGACGCTGGCTATGTACCGGGACATCCGGATGGTGCGGATCCTTCTGATCGGCACGTTGAGCGGGCTGCCGCAGGTCGCGGTGCTGTCCATGATGACCCTGTGGTTGCAGGAGAGCGGATTCAGCCGGACGGACATCGGCCTGTTCGGTCTCGTGCTGGTGGTGTATGCGGTCAATGTCGCGTGGGCCCCCATCGTGGATGCGGTGCGCCTTCCGGTCCTGGCCCGATGGTTGGGTCCCCGACGATCCTGGATTGTCGCCATGCAGACGGTGATCGTCGTCTGCCTGGCCGCGCTGTCGCGTCTGGAGCCCGACGGGCAGCTTGAGTGGGTTGCGGTCTGGGCGGTGGTGTTGGCGGCTGCCGGTGCGACCCAGGACGTCGCGATCGATGCCTTGCGGATTGAGCAGTTTCGCGAAGACGAGCCGCGCAAGGTTGGTGGGGGCTCGGCGATGGCGACTTCCGGCTGGTGGATCGGCTACGGCTTGGGCGGGGGGCTTGCCCTGTGGCTGGTGGAGTGGTTGCAGGAAGCCGGGATCGAACAGGCTTGGCAACAGGGCTATCTTTGGTTGATCCTGCTGGTCGGCGTGCTGGTCGGGCTGTTTCTCTGGCTGGTGCCGGAACCCGACCGGCCCCGGCAGACGGCGGAACGGACCGTCGGTTGGGGACTTCATCTCGTGAAAATGTACGTGCACCCCGTGCGGAGTTTCGTGGTGCGCTACGGGGCGCAGCTTGCAGTCTTCCTGTTGCTGGCGATTTTCTTGTTCAAGGTAGGCGAGGCTTTCCTGGGGCGGATGTCGCTGGTGTTCTATACCGAGATCGGCTTCTCCAAGTCGGATATCGCGCTGTATTCCAAGGGCTACGGGGCCGTGGCCATTGCCGTCTTCGCGGTGCTGGGCAGCCTGATCAATGCCCGCTACGGCTTGCTGCGCGGAATCATCATCGGTGGCGTGGCGATGGCATTGACCAACCTGCTCTTCGCGTTGTTGGCCTGGTACCCGTCGTCGGGGCTGTTCGTGGTTGCCGTGATCGCCGACCAGTTCACCACGGCGATCTCGACCGTCGCGTTCGTCGCTTTCCTGTCGCAGTTGTGTGACCGGAACTGGACCGCGACCCAGTATGCGGCTCTGGCCTCCTTGGGCACGCTGTCCCGGACCCTGCTTGCCGCAGGCAGCGGCATTCTGATCGACGGGTTGGGGGGTGACTGGCCGCTGTTCTTCGTCATCACGACCCTGATGGTGGTGCCGAGCCTCCTGCTGATCGCAATGAACCGTCGTCGGCTTGCACCCTTCATGGAAGGGCGGTCAGTGAGTAGTATCCATGTTGTCAAGCAGAGGATGAGTTGACGCTCAACGTGGTGCGACCCTGTAGTCTGCCGTCCAGGTCCGATCCTGCTTGACGAGCGTATTGGCCAGGATGATCAGTTTCCTCATGATGGCGGTCAGCGCCACCTTGCCGGGCTTCCCGGCGTTCCGGAGCTGAAGGTACTTGGCGCGGAGGTCCGGGTTGTGCCGGGAGGCCGCCAAGGCGGCCATGTAGAGGCCGCGCCGCAGTCGCGCGCGCCCGCCCTGGGTGAAGCTTTTCCCCTTCCAGGCCCCGGACTCGCGGGTCATCGGGGCCAGGCCGGCCAGGCTGGCCCCTTCGCGGGACTCCAGCGTGCCGATCTCCGGCAGTTCCGCCAGCACGGTGGCCGAGGTGATCCGGGAGATACCGGGGATCGAGGTCAGGATCCGATCCGCCCGCGCCAGCGCCGCATCGGTCCGGATCAGTTCCGCCGTTTCCGTGTCCAGGGCGTCCAGGGCGCGCTCGATCTGGCGGAGCCGGTTCCGGCACGGTCGTCTGGGCGTCGGCTGGCGAAGATGGAGCTCGCGGCTTTTCGCCACGGTGCGATCCCGCACCAGGGCCCAGCGGGCCAGCTGCAACTCCCGCAGTTCGCGCTGCCGGGGCGGTGGCAGAACGGTCGGGCGCAGGTCGAACGCGGTCCCCATCTGCGCCAGCAGGGCCGCATCCAGCACATCCGTCTTCGCCCGCCGGCCCAGAGCCTGTGCGAAGCGCCGTGCCTGCAGGGGGTTGACGCGCGCCAGCGGCAACCCGGCATCGAGCAGCGCCTGCTCGAAGTCCCGGTGCCAGTGCCCGGTCGGCTCGTAGACGACGCGGTCGCGCGACCGCCCCGCCAGCCAGGCCAGCAGGTCGCGATAGCCGGTCTTGTTGTTCGGGAACTGCCGGACCTCGCCGGTGGGGGCCAGATGCGCGTCCAGCCGGTCTTTCGAAATGTCCACGCCAAGGGTAAGATAAGTCATGGTTCCTCTCCTGTCTCCTGTTCTTGTCATGCGAGCCTTGATGCTCCTGTATCCATTCAGGACGATGGGAAAGGGCGGGAACGACTCGACTACTCAACGGTCCTTGATGACCCAGAATGGACAGCCCGACTCCCGCCCCCCGGCGTCTGTGGACGCCGGGGAGGAACTTCTGTCTGTTGAAGTTCCCTTTCGGTAACAGAACAGACAAGAATGGGAGAGAGTTAAGGTAACCGGAGCAGTGCAATGGAGCCGGAAGACGTAATCCAGCACACGTCCAGCGAGTTCGCGCGGTTTCTGAAGAACGTGCGCAGCCACACCCTGGAGATGGGGGGATTGGCGGAGCAGCATGTCTCCTCCGCGGTGCAAGCGTTTCTTGATGGGAACCAGAAACTGGCCAAGAAGATTGCCCGCGAAGACTTCAAGATTAATGCGCTGGAAGTCAAGATCGACGAGGAATGCAGCGAATTTCTGGCCCTGCAGCACCCGGTCGCCATGGACCTGCGAACGGTGATCGCGGTGATCAAGGCTACGACGGATCTGGAGCGGGTCGGGGACGAGGCGGAAAAGATCGCTCGCATGACGGTGCGGTTGGATTATCAGGCGGTCCGCAAGCGGCACCTGCGCGCCGTGAAGCACATCGGACGTCACGTTCTGGACATGTTGCACAAGTCTCTCGATTCATTCGCCCGGTTAGACCCGGAACAGGCGCTGGAAGTCCTCAAGGCGGATACCGAGGTCGATCAGGAGTACGAAGCCGCGATCCGGCAGATGATCACATTCATGATGGAGGACCCGCACGACATCCGCCTGGTGCTGGAGATTCTGTGGTGCGCCAAGGCGCTGGAGCGCATCGGCGACCATGCGGCCAACATCTGCGAGCATGTGCTGTACCAGGTCCTCGGTAAGGACCTGCGCCACATTTCGATCGAGCAGGTGGAGAAAGAACTGGCCGGAGCGCAGATCTGACCGGGATGCGGCGGCGTATCAGCCGCCGAAAGCGTACTTGAAGCCTAGCTTGAATCGGCGGCCCTTGGCGTCGTGGGTCAGGTTGTCATGTGCCACCTCCCAATCCACCGCAGGCGGGTCCTCGTCCGCGATGTTGTGAACGGTGAGCGTCAGCGTCGTGTTTCCGGCTGGCGGTTCCCAGCGCAGACCGATGTCCAGGGTGACGAAACTGTCGATGTCAGGATAAAGACTCGACAATCTGTCGTCATAGGCGGAGATGTAATTCATGTAGAGGCTAGTGGTCCAATCGCCCGAGGAATAACTGGCGAAGCCGTGCCCTTTCAACCGCGGCAACGGCGGGATGTCGAAGTCGCTGGGATCATTGTAATAACCAGCCGCTTCAATCCTATCCCGCAGTGGGATTCCCCTGAAATTCAGGGCATCGACGTCATATTCCAGAAGGTAGGTGCCACCCAATCCCCATGAGAAGACACCCTGCTGTAGGTCGTGGCTACCGCCCAGATTGAAGTCCAATCCGGATGTGCGGATGGTCGGGCCGTTGATCATCTGTGTGCGGATCGCCTCAATTTGGCAGTATGGTTTGTTTTCGAAAGTCGGCCCGGTTCCCGCTGCGCAGACGATGAGGTCATCCACGGGTGAGTTGCTTGTTGCGGGTTCTTGAATGCGGTCTTGAGCATATTCATCGTTTCCTTCCTCGTTTTTTTGTAGCGGATACCAGTAGTCTCTGTAGGTGGTAACGATGGAACCGTGGGGGGTCGCCGTGATAGGATCATCGAAAATGTACTTCCAGTAGTCCAGCGTCAACTCCACCCCGTTACCAAGTTCTGCGAACATGCCGATGTTGTACGTTAGCGCTTCCTCAGGATCCAAGCTCTTGTCTCCTTTCACTTCGATTGGCTTGTAGGCGCCATCGACCCATTCCTGCCTGTAGAAAGGATCCTCGTTCAGGTCGTCCACTGAAGGGGCGCGGAAGGTTGTCTGCACCGACCCGCGCAAGGTGATCGAATCCGACACGTCCCAGAGCACTGCAGCTTTCGGGTCGAACGTGCTGGACTCGTCGTGTTCCTCGTAGTGGGCAGCAAGCTGCATGTTCATCGTATCGCTGATGTCGTAGGCCCACTCGCCGAAGAATGAATGGGTCGTCTGGTGTCTGGAGTAGGGGAAATTCCCGACGGTGAAGCCAAACGTGCCAATTTGTCCATCCGTAAACTTGAGTGGATTGCCTTCATCGTTAAGGTTCTTGTTTTGCTCGGCGCAGTCAAGATCCTCGTCTGACGCGCTGGGGGCCTGGTCCTTGTTGACCCGGCACGGGTTGATGCTGAGATCGCCGGGCCGGTTCGGGGTCGCCTCGGCCTCGAAGCGGCGGAACTGGTAGCCGGCGGCGAAACTGCCCATGTCCTCTCCCACGTCCCCGGTCAGGGTGAGATCGAACACATACAGGTCCGCTTCGCTGTCCAGAGACACTTCGCTGCCGACCATCCAGTCGAGCAATTCCCGGCTGTTCGCTTGCGTTTCATCGTAGTAGGGATTGGGGCGCGTGACGAACTCGGCTCCGGGCTGTTCGGAGTATTGCAGTGCGTCGCTGTAGGGGTTGTAGTACATGCAATCACCCTCTCCGGGGCTCTTGCCGGTAGTGTCGCCGAGCCTCAGGCCCGACTTCTTCCCGCGATCCGGCAATGCTTCCACGCCGCAGTTCGGTCCTCCAAAGCCGCGATACGCGAGAAAACGCCGGGTGATGTACTCCGCGGGCTGGCCCACGGTGCCTTCGGAATGCGAGTAGGAGAAGCCCACGTCGTATTCGTACAGGTTGTCGCCGAACAGGCTGATTTCGTCATTGACCGAGGCCGAAAGGCGCCAGGTCTCCGATTCCCTCTTCAAGAACCGTGCAGGCCCCGAATGCCCGACTGTCCGGCCTTTGAAACCATAAGGATTGCGTTCGTCGTTTGCACCGAAAGTGCGGACCAGAGTCCCATAGGCAGGGTGGTTCATATCGATAAGGTTGACCTCATCAATATTCGCCCAAGCAGCCGGGGGATAGGATGGTGTGTTGCGCCATTCGGGAATGTCTGCCTCGGAGTACATCGCTTCGAGGTGGTACGCCATGCCGGTCTCGAATTCGCCATTGAGTTCTGCGAAGATCCGGGTGTGGTCCTGCTTTTCGATCAGGTTGTCGAATTGGCTGTAGCGGAAGCGGCACGTAACATCGTCCAAATCATCACCGGATTCCCCTGACTCGTATCCACCGAACCCCTCACATCGGGGATCGTTGAATCCCTCGACATTCAGGTCTGCGACAACACGCGTCTCCCCATCGTCCCGCAGCCGATAGAAGGTTCCCGGGTTGCCCACGCTAGACCAGCCATTGAGCCGCCCCGCGAATTCCCGCAGGCCCCACTCGCGTTCTCCGGCCTTCAATTCCTGCCGCCGATAGTGTTCTGCCGCGACCATCAGGTGTGCGTTTTCGCCGACATCAACGCCCCAGATACCCGCAATTGTGCTGTCACCTGCATTCTCGAAAGAGTCATGCGAAGCGCTCAGCTCGAAACCGTCGAAATCCTTGCGCGTATGGAAATTGACCACGCCACCCATGGCATCTGAGCCGTAAATGGCGGCAGCGCCTTCTTTCAGGACGTCGATGCGTTCAATCGCCACTTGGGGAATCGCGTTCACGTCCACGAAGCGGCCGCTCACTAGGCGCGCCGGGACATAGACCTGCCGTCGGCCGTTGATGAGCACCAGCGTGCGCGAAGCGCCCAGCCCGCGCAGATTGACATTGGAGACCGACTCGGCCAGGTTCTGGCCGGTGCCGTACCAACTGCTGTTTTCGCCGAGGATGCCGTGGCTGGCACTCAGGTTCTTGAACAGGTCGACCATGGAGGGCGAACCCTGGAGTTCCAGCATGCTCCGGTCCATCGTGACCACCTGCATGGAGGTGTCGTTGGCGTCCTGCTTGATGAAACTGCCCGTGACGGTGATCTCTTCCGTCCCGCTATTCTCTTCAGGCTCGTCGGCATATACCGGGAGGGATGCCGCGCACAGCAAGAGCCCCGCGGCCAACCCTGGAAGCATGAACTGGCATGGCATCAATCTCGACCAGCAGCCAAGATCTGGCAAATGGACGCACCCTCGAAGTGTAGCTAGATTCTCCGACATCGGACTCCCTCCTTCATGCTTTGCCCCCCCCATCATAGTCCCAGCGCGCGATCTCCGCAATTCCGTGCGCAGGTTCACTACATATCGGAACACGCCTCGCTTGGCGAATGTGTTTTGAC
>JAPPLD010000029.1 GCA_028819565.1 Gammaproteobacteria bacterium
CCTCATTGTGTCCGCCCAAGGCTGATTTTGGAAGCAGGGCGAACCATCCCATCACACAGGTTTTATGAAAGATTCAGCCACTCACCGAGTAGACGATTGGCCCAGAAGGGGCTGTGTCAAGCAAAACGTATAAATCCCTAAAAAACCATGATAATAGCGCTACAGCTACACTGATTTTGTTGAACGCATGGTCCAAATCACTCGAGTACTAGGCATCGAGACCTCCTGCGATGAAACCGGAATCGCGGTATGGGACAGTGCGCGCGGACTTCTCTCCCATAAGCTCTACAGCCAAGTCAAGACCCACCGGCAGTATGGCGGGGTCGTGCCAGAACTGGCCTCACGCGATCACGTGCGTCGTTTGCCACAGTTGACTGTGGACGCCCTGGAAGAAGCCGACTGCCTGTCTACGGAACTGGATGCCATCGCCTATACGGCCGGGCCCGGACTGATCGGCGCCCTGATGTCCGGCGCCTCGTTCGCCTGTGCCATGGCCTACGCGTTGGATCGACCGGCGCTCGCCATTCACCACATGGAGGCTCATTTGCTGGCCCCTCTCATGGACAACCCGGATTTTTCTCCTCCCTTCGCGGCTCTGCTGGTCTCAGGCGGCCACAGCCTGTTAATGCGGGTTGATCGAATCGGCCAGTACACCTGCCTGGGGCAAAGCATCGACGATGCCGTCGGTGAAGCGTTCGACAAGACCGCGCGCATCCTGGATCTGCCCTATCCTGGCGGTCCCGCCCTGGCAAAATTCGCGGAACGCGGCGACCCTGAACGTTTTCACTTTCCCCGCCCGATGCTGGATCGTGAAGGTTGCGACATGAGTTTCAGCGGGCTCAAGACCCATGCCCGCCGCCTGGCCGAGGCCCACCCGGAAGACGCCCAGGCGGCTGCCGACATCGCAGCCGGTTTTCAGGAAGCCGTCGTTGACGTCCTGGTCGCGAAGTCCCGGCGCGCGCTGGCGAAAAGTGGGCTGGATCATCTGGTGGTGGCCGGCGGGGTCGGCGCAAACCAACGGCTGCGAGACCGGCTGGCGGCAGCCTTGGAAAAGGATGGACAACAAGTCCTATGGCCACCTCTCGAGTATTGCACAGACAACGGCGCCATGATCGCCTTTGCTGGTTCGCTGCGCCTGCAGGACCCGGCTGCTCTTAGCGGACTGGAAATTCGGAGCCGGGCACGCTGGCCTCTGGAAGAACTCGCTTCGCCGTCTCCTCTCGCCTGAGGGGCATCCACAACTCAGGCCGGCCGGCTCTTCGCCCGGTGGCGGAAAAATCCGTAGACCGCCCCAGGCCGGAACACTGGAAACGATCGCGTAGATCGCGATGCCCAAGGGCCCGAACAATCCACCGATCAAAACCGCCCAAACAGTCGCGGGCGCCAACACGATGAACGTGACCCAGGCCGACACGACATGCCCCCCGCGCCGCAATGCCCGGCAGGCCAATGCCAGCGGAAGACCGAATGGTGCCAGAAAGATCAACTCCAACCATGCCTGCGGCTCGACGAACAGGGGAATCCCTCTGGCCGCAGTCACCAGAAGGGTCCCGAACGGCAACCAGAGCAAGGCTAGCAGGATGAAAGAAGAGAAGCGTTTCATACGCGACCTCCCGGGGAATTTAACTTCCGCCGCCTCGCCACTTGATCGAACAGCCCATGCTGGGAACCTGCTCGCTTGGTCCTTCACCGGTCTTCGCGACTTGAACCATCGCCTCGAACAAATCCCGCCGCGCGTCTGGAACCGGGTGCATGCCGCTCTCGTCCAAGCGTCCGCGGTATTGCAATTTCAACTCGGCGTCGTACCCGAAGAAATCGGGCGTGCACGCCGCGCCGTAGGCCTGCGCGACCTGTTGCGACTCGTCCAGAAGATAAGGAAATGGAAAATCGTATTCGCGTGCGACCACAATCATGTTGTCGAACGAATCCTCTGGATAGTCGGTTGGGTCATTCGCCATGATGGCCACCGACTGAATGCCATGTGCACGCAATTCGCCCGCATCTCGCACGATCCGTTCTCGCACTGCCTTCACGTACGGGCAGTGATTGCAAATGAACATCACCAAGGTCCCGGCTTCGCCACGGCAGTCATCCAGTGACCATTCGCGACCATCAACCCCAGGCAGGGTGAAATCAATTGCCGACAGGCCAAAATCGCAGACCGGGGTGTGTTTCAGGCTCATGATCGAACTCCTTTGAGTGCCTGAGATGCCGCCTGCGACAAAAACAGGGTGTCCACTCCGATCCCCACCAGGGTGAACCCCATATCAATGTATCGGGACACCACGTCCGGCGCAATCCCGAAAATGCCCGGAATCTTGCCTACTTCCTGGCAGACCTCCAAGACTTCGGCAATTGCTTCTTGTACCGCCGGATCGTTCACTTGGCCCGGGATGCCCATGCTTGTAGACAGGTCGTAGGGCCCGATAAACAGCACGTCCACCCCCTCCACGGCGGCCAGATCCCGGACGTTTTTCACTGCGTCCTTATGTTCGATCTGGATCACCGTCAGTAGTGAATCGTTTGCCTGAGCCAGATAAGTCTCGAATTCCGCCCCGTAACGGTGCGCGCGAGCGATGCCGACGCCTCGTTCGCCCTGGGGTGGGTACTTGGCATAATTGACGACCTGTTCCGCTTGCGCAACCGTATTGACCTGAGGCGCAATGATTCCGCTCGCTCCGACGTCCAGCATCTTCTCGATCCAAGTCTCCTCGTGCACCGGGATTCGGACCAGGCAAGGCGTCCGGTCTCCTGTGGCCTGGATAAGAGATTCGACGGCAAGCGGGTCATGCGTACCATGTTCGGCATCGATGAACAGCCAGTCGAATCCGGTATCGCTCAAAATCTCTGCGGCCTGAGGACTGTTGAGGCTGACGATCGTGCCAACCAGCACTTCGCCGGCGCAGGCCCGTCGGCGAAAACCGTTTTCGCAAACCAGCGGACCGCTCACGGCAGCGACTCCACGCCTTGATCGGTCCCGATCAGTAACACATCCGCGCCGCGCCGGGCAAATAATCCGACCGTGACCACTCCAGGAATATCGTTCAAGGTATCTTCCATTTTCGGGGGATCCAGAATTTCAAGGTTATGGACATCCAAGATGCAGTTGCCGTGGTCGGTCACAAAGCCTTCGCGCCACTCTGGCATGCCGCCATGCTGGACCAGTTCGCGCGCCACCATGGAACGCGCCATCGGAATGACTTCAACCGGCAAGGGAAAAGCGCCTAAACGATCCACTTGCTTGCTATCGTCAATGACGCAGACGAAAGTTTCGCTGCATTCGGCGATGATTTTCTCACCTGTCAGCGCGCCGCCACCGCCCTTGATAAGGCTGCGGTGCCGCGTCGCTTCATCAGCCCCGTCCACATACAGACGCAAGGGCCCGACCGTGTTCAAATCCACCACCGGGATGCCAATCTGGCGCAATCGCTCGGTGCTCGCCTGCGATGACGATACGGCGGCATCGATCTTGCTTTTGACGGAGGCCAGCGCGTCGATGAAGAAATTGACCGTCGAACCCGTCCCGACTCCCAGTACTTCGCCCGGCTGAATGTAATCCAATGCGGCTTCCGCCGCTTTTCTCTTCTTATCGTCGCTCATCCCGCGAGTCCCTATAATTGAACTGGGAATTATGTAGCAAAATCTGCAACAGTATAATGCCGAAATGAAAGTCCACCGCGCCGTTCGTTACCGTTTGCACCCCGGTTCTGCATGCAAGAACCGGCAATTGCACGGTACCGCCGGAGCCTGCCGGTTCGTCTGGAACCATATGGTCGGGAAACTCAGGGACGAGTATGAAGCGTGGGGCACCTGCAACTTCTCCTATATGTCCACGAAAAATATCCCGACGCCGGGGCTGGGCCGGACTTTCACGGTACTTAGGAAGCACAGTTACCCGTGGTTGCAGGGCTACTCGGCATACATCGTCAAGAGTTCGCTGCAGCCCATCGAGAGAACCTACAAGGCGTTCTTCAAGGACTTGGAAACAGGCGGGAAGTTGAATCGCAAGCCCCCGCAGTTCCACAACAAGTGGACGACCACGCCTTCGTTTCCGATCAACTACCAATCGGCAAAGGTGGCGAGAGAAAGCCTGTACGTGCAGAAGGTCGGCTGGATGAAGCTGGTCGGCACCAACCCATACCCGAACGGCGAATTCAAGTCTGGCACGGTCAAGTACGAATGCGGCAACTGGTACGCCTACCTGATGTACGAAGTGGAGGCGCAGGCCAGTCTTCCCCATTCCATCAAGGAAGTAGGCATCGACCGCAATGTGGCGGAAGGTCGACTGGCGGTGCTGTCGGACGGGACGAAGCACAGCGGGCCGGACCTGGAGAATAAGGTGGCCAAACGCAAACGGTATGAGCGGTCAATGGCGCGCAAGCGTGAGGTCTACTGGGAAGATCAAAAGAATCTCTGCGGGCCGAAGCCTCAAGGCCGCCCGCGCTATCAACCCTCCAAACGGTATCTGCGGACCCAACTCAGGCACCAACGGGCTTGCGCGGCGGAACGCTTCGCACGGAAGAATTGGGGGCACCACGTCAGCAAGGACATCGCCTCCGAATACGATGTCGCCTACATGGAGAAGTTGAACATCCGGGGCATGACGAAATCGGCCCGGGGCACGAAAGAGAAACCCGGCAGGCACGTGAAATCGAAATCCGGCCTGAACCGGCAGATTCTGGCCAGCGCATGGGGCACGCTGGAGTTGTGCCTGAACTACAAGATGGAAGTCCGCAAGGTGCCTCCGGCGTACACCAGCCAGACCTGCCATTTATGCGGGCATGTCGACAAGGACAGCAGGAAGAAAACAGACTTCAAGTGCACCGCTTGCGGGCACGCGGACGATGCGGACGTAAACGCCGCGTTGAACATATTGGCCTTCGGGAATGGGGCTGCTGGACGTGGAGGTGGCGACACCGGCGGGGCATCCTGCCACAGTCGGCCTGGGAAGCGTCAAGAAATGGGCAAAGAATCCCTTTCGGATTTTGCTACATAATTCCCATTGGGCTTCAAAGTTTAACATTGGCAGTGTCATGCCGTATTTTGTTTTCCAAGTCGAAGGCGCCAACTCGGAAAGCCGTGTAATCAATTTTCTGCAGGTCTTCGAAAACTACCGGGACGCACGTACGCTTGCCCGGGAAGAGCGGGCGAAACAACCGGATGCAGGACCGGAAACCGTCCGCGTGGTCTTCGCGGAATCCCAGGAACTAGCCGAAGGCCTGCTGCGGCAGCGGCGCGAAGCGCCGATCCTGCAGGAATGGGAAAAGTGAGAGCGGAGGTGCCTTGATGTCCAAAAAGATTCCACCGGATGCGTCGGCGGAAGAACGTTCCCGCAAACCACTTCCTTTTCACGAAGGCCGCGCGACTGAAACCGCCAATACGCGTTTTTCCTCGTTCTCGCGCATTTTTGGCGCACTGAAAGGCACTGTGACAATCATGCCGAACGTGGATTTGACCCAGCCGACCGGCGAAACGTGGGATGCCGAAAAGTAACGAGAAGAAGCGTGCCCGAATGGTCCCGCAGCGACAATAAGAAGCCCCAGCCGGAAAACCCGGCCGTCATTCATGCGATCCGCATCCATGGATGAGGTCCAGTACCGGGAGACCTATCACTCGGTCAACGAGCGACGGTGTCATTTCGAAAAGACGATCAACGCCCGGGTCTGCACCTGCCGCCACATGCGACGATTCAATCTGGCAGACCGGGAAGGCGTCGGCTGCACCCACCCCGAAGCGCACCAGAACTGCGCCGACTGGCTCCGCGCCCTGCGCCAAGCATCGTGTTTTGCGCTGTCCCAGCCTAATCCGGTAGACATCCTCCCGCACCGCTTGGAAGCAAAGGTCCAGGCGGGCGGCCTGCTGGGCCTCGCCAAACTAGTCGATAACGCCGCCCATGTCGATGACATCTCCGGCTTGCTGGACCGTTCACTCGAACGCTACGGCAATGTGTCCGACATTCCCATGCAGGACATCGTGACGGCAGTCGCGGAATATGAACCGCGCCAACGAAAGAAGCGCCAAGAACCTGATCCTGAATAGCAGAACCATAAAACTCGCGGATGTGCCCCCGGTACAATCTTGGAATCCCCGACTTACTTCGCGCGAAACCATGTCCCCAATCCCGGAAGAACTGAGACTCGACCGCCAGGCGCGCGAACTCCATGTCCGCTTCGACGACGGGGCCGAATTCGTGCTCCCCTGCGAGTACCTGCGCATCTTTTCCCCCTCCGCCGAGGTGAAAACGGCAAGGGCCCGCGGCGACTTGGTCACGGACAAACAGAGCGTCAACATTGAGCGCATCGAGCCTTACGGGACATACGCCGTCCGCCTCTATTTCAGCGACGGCCACGACACCGGGATCTATTCCTGGGAGTCCTTGTACCAGTTGGGCCAAGACCGTCAGAAGAACTGGCAACAATACCTAGCCGATCTCGAACAACGAAAGCAATCCCCCGCGGAAAGCGAAGAGCGAGTTATCACCCTCCTGCTGTTCGGCGCCTTGGCCGAAGAATTGGAGATGGAATGGGTGGAGGTGGCCCTGCCCAGCGAAACGGCAACGGTTGCCGACTTTTTGTACTGGCTGCGCCAGCGTGGGGACGACTGGCACGAGGCCATCGACCCTAGGCGGCTGACTGTTACGGTCAACCGGCAATCTGCCGAACCGACCACTCGCCTGCACAACGGAGACGAGGTCTCGTTGACTCCGACTTACAAAAAAATATCTGACGACTGACCCTAGCCGGCCATGGAACCCAGTTCAGTCAACAGGATTCCAGTCAACGCACAAGTCACCATCACCGGCACCACCGGGACCCGTCCGGCGGAGAGAGCCAGCAATGCCAGTCCGGTCATCAGCACCATGTTGAAGTCGGGTGGAGCCTCCCAACCATGCGTCCAAATGACATGTCCCGCGAACACCACCGCCAGATTCAGCATGACACCAACGACGGCTGCGGTGATGGCGGTCAGCGGAGCGGTGAAGGCGGGACGGTGACGCGTCTGTTCGATATAAGGCGCACCGATGAAAATGAACAGGAATGAGGGCAGGAACGTATACCAGGCCGCGATCATGGCGGCCAAAATCCCGGCCTCCACCATTCGGTCCGACCCGAACAACTGTCCTTCCCATCCCCCGACGAAGCCGACGAAGGAGGTAATCACCACCAATGGCCCGGGGATCAGTTCCCGCAACGCGAGCCCGTCGATCATCTGAGCGCCTGTAATCCACTGGAAATGCTCCACCGCGCTCTGGTACACATAGGGAAGAACCGCATAGGCACCGCCAAAAGACAGGACGGCAGCCTTGCTGAAAAACAGCGACATGTCTGTCAATGTGCCGCTGTCGTCGATTAAATGGGCAATCACATACACGCCGGCCCACAACCCGGCCCCGGCCACGCACAGCCACAAGACTCCGCGCCGGGTGATTGAAAGTGCGGATGTGAAATTGTCTTCGTCCGCCGTTTCAGTTTGGGAATCCGACGGCGCGACCCAAGCGGGCTTGACCCAATGCACCAACCAGCCCAGAACCCCTGCGGAAATGATGATTAACGGAAAAGGAAGGTGGAATACGTACAGTCCGGCAAATGCTGCAAACATCACCACCCAAAGCAGGGCATTGCGCATAACACGCCGTCCGATTCGCCAAATTGCGTACAGAATCACTGCCGTCACTGCCGGCTTGACCCCGTACAACGAGGCCGCCACCCACTCGATGTCTCCGAATGCCAAATATAGCCAGGCCAGCACCACGATCATGAGCAGCGAAGGAGCCACGAACAGGATGCCGGCGATCAATCCGCCCAGCCTTCCATGCAGCAGCCAACCGATGTAGGTGGCCAACTGCTGCGCCTCCGGGCCCGGCAACACCATGGTGTAGTTGAGGGCGTGCAGGAACCGATGTTCGGAAATCCAGCGCAGGCGCTCCACCAATTCCAGGTGCATGATCCCGATCGCACCGCCCGGACCGCCAAAGCTGACCAGTCCCAAACGCAGCCAGTAACGCATGGCCTGCCACAGGCTGAGCGAGGTCGGCATGGTCTTGTGTGACTCGGTCATTTGTTGCAAACTAGACTTCCGATTCCTAAACAATACAGGAGGTATTCATGTCGGATGATATCGTTTCCCGTTCCGGTGCCGTGGTCGGACAATGGGATGGCAAGGACGTCAAGGATTTGCAAGAAGAACTCGCGCGCATCAAGCGTGAAGTTTCGGGCGACAGGGTGGAGCCTTCCGGAGTTCCGCATCAGGATCAATTCCCGGACGACCTGAAGAATTTCACGGCTTATATCCTGTGGGGCTGTGACTTGAACAATGTCTGCCTGGTCGGCTCCGGCGCCAACCGCCCCGAGTCGGTCGAATCCATTCGAGAGTTCTATGGCAACCAAATCGCCAAGGATGCGATGGCCCGGCACGATGAGTGAAAATCCAAGTCGAATTTAGTTAGTTATAAGCGCCTGAAATCCTCCGACAAGAGACAATTGCAGATTACATCCTGCTTCTCAGTCGGAGGTTCCGGCGCCAATCTATAGCGGACTTTCAATGGTCACGAGTCGACGGTAACTCCGTCCCGGCTCATTGTACCGGCAGGCTTGGCCAAGGGCTGTACACTGGACGCATGCAAATTTATCTGGTTGGCGGCGCGGTGCGCGATGAGTTGCTGGGGCTCCCGGTTTCGGAACGCGACTGGGTGGTGGTCGGCGCCCGTCCGGAGCAACTTCTCGAACTCGGCTACCGCCCGATCGGGCGGGATTTTCCGGTCTTTCTGCATCCGGAAACCCAGGAAGAATATGCGCTGGCGCGTACGGAACGCAAGACCGGTCGCGGCTATCACGGATTTTCATTTCATGCCAGCCCGGAGGTCTCGCTAGAGGAAGATTTGCGTCGTCGGGATTTGACCATCAATGCGATGGCCCAGAACGAGGCCGGAGAGTTGATCGACCCGTACGGCGGGCAACGCGACCTGGAAGCCAAGGTCCTGCGCCATGTCTCTCCCGCTTTCGACGAGGACCCGGTGCGCGTGCTGCGGGTTGCGCGCTTTGCGGCCCGTTTCCATGGACTTGGGTTCCAGGTCGCTGATGAAACCCTTGAGCGGATGCGCGCCATCGCGGAAACCGGAGAGGTGGATACCCTGACTCCAGAGCGGGTATTCCTGGAGCTTCAGCGCGCTTTGATGGAGTCCGCCCCCGAAGTGTTTGTTGCCGCTCTCGCCGCCTGTGGCGCTTGGCCTGCAATTTTCCCGCAACTGCCCGACACGGCGGCCATCGAACAGACCTTGCGCGAGTCGGCTGCGGCAAAGTCGCCATTGCCTGTGCGTTTTGCCTGTCTCTCCTGGCACAGCCGTGATGTCGACGCCTGGTGTCAGGCCATTCGCGCACCGCGCAGGCTCGCCCAAGCCGCCCGGCTGCTGCACCGGCATTTCTCCACCTGGTCCAATCTGGATTCCAATGACCCTTCAACCGTGTTGGCCCTGCTTGAATCCCTCGATGCCGTGAGACGACCGCAACAACTCGAAGATTTCAGTGCCGCCGCTGCCGTTCTCAGCACTGTGCTCGAACTGGATTGTGAGCAAACCAACCGGCGCGTGCACGCTGCCTGCGTTGCTCTTCGAGATTGCGACGAGAAGTCTGCTGTCCAGCAAGCCGACCAAAGGACGGTTCGCGAGCGAGTTCACGAGGCACGGCTCGAAGCCGTGAGCGCCGCCTTAATGGAAAGCCAGTAGAAGCCCGCCGAGCACCACCCGGTACAGCGCGAACGGCATCATCCCGATTCGCTCAATCAGGCGCAGGAAGAAGTGGATGCACAGCCAAGCGGAAATTCCCGCGACCAAGGCACCCAGGATTAGCGCCCCCCAATCCACGGCTTGAGTTACATGCAAAGATTTTTGCAGGGATAAAGTCCCGGCGGCGGCAATTGTCGGAATTGCCAAAAGGAAAGCCACTCGCGCGGCAGCGGTTCGCTGCAGACCCAGAGCCAAAGCCGCCGTCATCACGATGCCGGCCCGCGACACTCCCGGCACCAGTGCCAAGCACTGCGCGGACCCGATCCATACGGCATCGCTCCAACGCAATTGCTCCTCGGTTCGTGCCCGGGAGCCTTGAGCGTCTGCAACCCACAGCAAGATGCCGAATCCTAGCGTCGTCCAGGCGATGAGCTGCACTTCGCGCAAATCAGTCGACACCACGCTAAACATTGCTGCGCCGACGATTACGATCGGAATCGTCGCAACAACCAACCAGGCGGCCAGGTAACGTGCGGATTCCGATCCCGGAACCTCCCCAGCCATCACGGCACGCAGCATTGCCCCAAGCTCTCGACGGAAATAGCTCAACATCGCAAGCAGAGTGCCCACATGCACGGCAACATCGAATGCATGGCCCTGGTCTTCCCAACCGAGCAGCACCGGAGCCAGAATCAAATGGGCGGAACTGGAAATCGGCAGGAATTCCGTCGCTCCCTGCAGCAGTGCCAGAACCAGGACTTCAAGCCAGTTCATTAGAGTCGGTTCCGATGATCCGGGCAAACGCGATGCGACAACTCGACCGGAAAATCGCGACCCAGCGCCAGTACCCGGAAGCGTTCACCCATGTGATCGGGATGCGTCAGGGTTTCAATCTGTCCGCGTTGCGCCAGCCACGTGGCTTCATCTACCGAGGAGTCGGCAGCCTCCAGCAAGCCGTATTCCAGCAGAAATCCAGCCTGCGAAGTGAACATCAGGATATCGAATCCTCGCTCCGCCGCCAGTTCCGCGACTGCCGTGAAGTCCACATCCACGCTGATGTCTTCGTGTCCTGGCTGGCGAAACGGATCCGAATGCGCTTGATGATCCGCATGGCAACGCAAGGTGCCGGTGACCCGCTGGGGATGGTAATACTCCCGGCGCGGATAGCCGTAATCGATTATCAGCACAACGCCACGTTGCAGAGATTTATCCAACTCATCCAGCCACGCGCGCAGGGCGTCATGCCGCCACTCCGAGCAATATCCAGCCGCAGGAGCCTCTTCAAGTTCGGCGATTAACTGGTCTAAGCCCAGGCTGGCTGGCGTTCCAAGTTCCCAACAGAACTCATCTCCGTCCCGGACGGCAACCATGCGCTCGCGAATGCCTTCGTCGGTCACCTCAAAGCAACGGGCCGGTAAGGCATCCAGAAATTCATTGGCCAGCACGATTCCCTCAAATGCCTTGGGCAGCCTGTCAGACCAGCGCAGCGATGTGCCCCGGCCGTCCAAGGTCTCGGCCTGTCGCTTTCGCAATTCGGACGAACGCTCCAGCAACCAATAGTCATCCGGTCGCTCCTTCAGCGCATCCAACACGTCGTGCGCCAGCATGCCGTTACCGGGTCCATACTCCGCAATCGCGCCATTGCCCAGTTCTTCCCGGGAAAAATCGCAGAAACGCGCCACGCAGTGGGCAAGAAGATCTCCCAACCCCGGTGCAGTAACAAAATCCCCGGATGTGCCGAATATGGGGTGCGTCCGCTCGTAGTATCCGTATTCCGGAGCATACAGTGCCTGTTCCATGTACTGGTCGAACCGCAGCGGACCTTCCTGCCGGATTCGTTCCGCCAAGCGCATGCGCAAGGCATCCACGGAAATCTCCGATTCGGACACGGGTGAGGAAATGACAGCCATGGCGCTGCTATTATCGCGTTATCATGGACATGAGCGGACAGACAGGAAAATGACTCCTCCCTCTTTGGACGGCCAAACCATTCTGATTACCGGTTCTGCGCGCCGGTTGGGCGCGCATATGGCACGCCATCTGCACCGGGCCAGCGCCAACATCGTGCTGCATTGCCAGCACTCCGTGGTCGAGGCTCAGCAACTGGCGGAAGAACTGCAGGAACAGCGCCCGGATTCGGTCGCTCTCGTTACCGCCGACCTTCGCGAGGAGCAGAGTGAATTTTCCATCATTGCGGCAGCCGTGCAGTCGTTCGGACGGCTGGACGCGCTCATCAACAATGCCTCTCTGTTCGATCCCGGGGGGGTGGCGCCGGCAAACCCGGAGCAATGGGAAGAAATCCAGGCCGTTAATGTCCGAGCTCCATGGCTGCTGGCAGAAGCGGCAACGCCGTATCTGCGCGAGATGCAGGGCTGCATTATCAATCTTCTGGACATCTACGCCGTGCGCCCGCTGCGTGGCTACCTGTCGTACAGTACCAGTCAAGCCGCTTTGGCCGGACTGACCCGCGCCCTGGCGCTGGAACTTGCTCCAGACGTACGCGTCAATGGCATTGCGCCGGGCGCGATCCTGTGGCCGGATGAGGCCGATGGCCGGGATCGTCAAGCCATTATCGACAGCACGGCACTGAAACGCCTCGGCCACCCGGACGACATCGCCCGCGCGGCACTATTCCTGATTAGAGATGCGGGCTACCTGACAGGAGAAGTCCTGACCGTCGACGGCGGGCGCAGCCTCACGCCCTGGACCTGATACCGGGCGCAAGGTGACAGGGTTGTCGTCCTGCCATTCCTGCCACAGTTTCGCAATGGGAATCCCCAGCACCGGGTGCTCCAGACTTCCGCAGATTTCCGCCAGCGGGCCGAGCACGAACTCATGATGCAGGATTTCCTCGCGCGGCAAGGACAAGACTCCATCCCCCAGTACCCAATCGTCATAGAGCAACACGTCCAGATCGATCGTGCGGGACACGAAACGATCCTTGCCCCGAACCCGTTCCAGTTCGGTCTCGATCCGGTATAAGGCTTTGTTGACGACATGGGGGTGGTCTTGCGTGTCGAACGCCACGACCATGTTGTGAAAATCGTCACCCTCGAATCCCAGCGCCGGGGATTCGTACAGGGTGGATCGGGTCAGCGGCCCATAATGTTCCTCCAGCCGCTCCAAGGCTTCCGCAATCTTGCGCTCCCGGTCGATGTTGCTACCGAGGCTGACATACACCCGCGCCATCAATCCCCTCGCTCGATCTCGACCCCGACTTCCTGCGCGGTCCGGACTGCAAATGGCTTGGCGATTCGGACTCGCACCCAACTCACCGAGAATTCTTCACGGACAAGGCCCGCCACCGCCTCGGCCAACGACTCGACCAACTGATACTGGCTGTTCTCCACGAATTCCACTACACGTTGGCTGATCGCCTTGTAGTCGACGGCCTCTTCCAGCGTGTCATTGGCTGCTGCATGCGCCACATCCGCCCGGAGATCCAGATCCAGCACCAGATTTTGGCGAATCTGCTTCTCCCATTCGAAAACGCCGATTACGGCCTTCGCTTTGAGGCCCCGGATGAAAACAGTATCCATGATTCAACCGCAGAATGTAGCACAGACGACCAGGGTACGGTAAAATTGAATGTTGGGCGGGCTCACCGCCGTGCCGAGATGGCGGAATTTGGTAGACGCGCTGGCTTCAGGTGCCAGTGGGGGCAACCCCGTGGAGGTTCGAGTCCTCTTCTCGGCACCATCGCTCCAAAACCAGAAGGAAAAACCGGGCAATGCCCGGCCTAGCCCTGTCTGCAAGGCAGTGTATCCGCCTGTCTGACCCAACGCTTTCTGTCAAAGTTCCCGTCTCACCGGATCAACTGTGGCGAAGATAGGCAAACCGGGGATCATCCGGAGTGCCTTCAAGTGCCGAACCTTCAGGGGGCTGCCATGTCATGGCCTCCTCGATCCGGGCCGCCAACTCAAAGTCCCGGTTGGTCACCCCTTTCTTCGCATGGGTAGTCAGTTTGACGATCACGAACGCATATGAAACGGTTAAATCTGGATGATGCCAGCCCTGTTCCGCCAAGTGTCCGATCGTGGTCACGGCCATGAGTGTACCCTTCCAGCTCGCCGTGCGGTATTTGCGGCGGATCCAGCCGGATTCCAAATACCACTCGGGTAGTTCTTCCTTGAGCCGCGCCTCAATTTCCTCGTCCGTGTAGGTCGCGTCGTTGTCTTCTTTTTTCAGGCTCATGATTTTCCCTCGTGCTGCATCTTCCCATTCTACTCTTGCGCAATCATAAAATAGGAAATCCTGTACTAGCCCTGCATGCTCCGCACCGTGCGAATGCGGATGTGGAGCCATGTGCCAGTGCCGGCAGAAAACTCGGGAAAGAGAATATCCGTTTAGCAAATACTGACATGCGCCTGAATCCATGCCGAATCCAGCGGGTATTCCTGCCTCCAGCCATCCTTGCGGCGGCTGTTTTCCTGCTGCTACCCGCATGCACCGGGGAAAGAACCGACCTGACGGGCGCCCAAGCTTGGATACTCGAGCCCTCTGGCGAAGGTATTTCCACCGGCGGCCTGATCGTGCACAACCGGACCGACGAAGCACGAATCCTGCTGCACATCATGGCGACTGACTTCAGGCAGGCGAACATCCGCGCAAAAACCGGTTCCAGTTCTCCGCCTTCCATCATCATCGAAGCCTACCAAACTATTGAACTGCCGCCGGATGGCATCGTTTTCTTGCTAGAAGGGTCTGAGCGTCCCCTTCACGCCGGTGACAAGACCTTGCTCGCACTTCATTTCGACGACAGTCAGGCGATTTTCATCAATGCGGAAGTCCGGGCATCTTCCCCATCCTCCTCCGGGTCTGAGCCATGAGCGATTTCGGTGATGCCCTAGTTGCCTCAGCTGGCCTCTTGACGGGACTGAACCCTGATCTCCTAGAGATCATTCGGCTGTCATTGTTCGTCACCCTGACTGCTGTCTGTATTGCGACCATAATCGGCATTCCGCTGGGAGGCCTGCTTGCGGTCAAGCGATTCCCGGGGCGTGGGTTCGTTGTGCTCGTGATTGACACTTTCATGGGGCTACCGCCCGTTGTTGTCGGACTGATTGTCTATCTGTGGCTGTCGCGTTCCGGCCCTCTCGGCGTGCTGGGCCTGCTGTACACCCCAACCGCGATGATCATTGCGCAGTGCCTGTTGGTCACACCCATCATTGCCGCGTTGTCCCGCCAGGTCATTGCCGATGCTCACGGCCAATATGACGAACAACTTCGTTCCTTGGGCGCGGCACGTTGGCAGCGCATCGCCACCCTGCTCTGGGAAACCCGGACCAGTCTTCTTGTAACGGTGCTGGCCGGTTTCGGGCGAGCCAACGCAGAGGTCGGTGCCGTCATGATCGTGGGTGGAAACATCAACCATGTCACCCGTGTCATGACGACCAGCGTCGCCTACGAAACCAGCCGCGGCAACCTCACTCAAGCCCTGGCACTCGGCATCGTGCTGATCCTGATCGCCATGCTGTTGACCCTGCTACTGCACCAGTTGCGCAGACTCAACGTAGAGCCCGGATGATGCAACATCCTCCAGATTCCCTGTTTCCTCTCGCCGTATCCGGCCTTGACTTCTCTGTCGGCGGAGAACAACTGTTGTCTGGATTGTCGTTCGAGCTGGAAGGAAAAGGCTGTACGGCAATACTCGGCCCAAACGGTTCCGGAAAAACCCTTTTGTTGCGTCTGTGCCACGGCATGCTCACGCCTACTGCCGGTTCTGTCCGGTGGGGAGAAGCCACGCCGGTTCAAGCCCTGCCATCTCAGGCCATGGTCTTTCAATTGCCCGCCATGCTCAACCGCAGCGTGCGAGCCAACATCGACTATGCGTTGAGGCTGCGCCGTATACCTCGCGATGAACGGCAACGGCTTGTTCAAGAGGCCGTTGAGCTCTGCGGCCTGACAGAAGTGGTCGGGCGCAATGCCCGGGTTCTGTCCGGCGGTGAACGGCAAAAGCTGGCCATCGCGCGGGCCTGGGTCACCCGACCACGCGCCTTGCTGATGGACGAGCCGACTTCGGAACTGGATCCCCTCGCCACCCGGGAGATCGAATCCATGATCCAGAGGGTCGTCGCCCAAGGGGTTCGCGTCATCTTGGCGACACACGACATGAATCAAGTCCGCCATCTGGCAGACGACGTCCTTTTCCTGGAATACGGCCGCTTAAGAGCTCACCTGCCGATCAGGGACTTTCTGAATTATCAAGGCGACGACACAATGCGCGATTTTGTTGCTCACCCAACCCGTTCCGGAGCCATCTCATAAGTCACATGCGCCTTACATTCGCCTTCGTCTTGAGCTGCCTGGCCTTTCCTTCCGCAATGGCGGAATCGGAATTCCTGACCATCGCATCCACCACTTCGACGGATCACTCCGGCCTGTACGATTATCTGTTGCCGATCTACGAGAAGAAATCCGGCGTCAGTTTCCGGGTTGTGGCCGTCGGCACCGGACAGGCCATCCGCAATGCGATGCGGGGAGATGCCGACTTGCTGATCGTTCATCATCGCGAATCGGAAGAGCATTTCGTCGCTGAAGGTTACGGATTGCAGCGGGATGACCTGATGTACAACGAGTTCATGCTGATCGGACCACGCGAAGATCCCGCGAAGGTTGCAGAAGTAGGTGATATTGCGGAAGCTTTCCGTCGCATCTCGCGCTCAGGCGTTACTTTTATCTCTCGCGGCGACGACAGCGGAACCCACAAGCGTGAACTGGAACTATGGGCAAAAGCGGGCATCCAAGTCCGGCCAGCCAGCGGCGACTGGTACTGGGAGGCCGGAGCCGGCATGGGACCCACTCTGAACACTGCCGCCGCACGCAATGCTTATGTGCTGAGCGATGGCGCCACCTGGGCCGCGTTTGGCAACCGGCAGGATCTGGTGGCGGTGTACCAGAGCGACCCGCTGCTGCACAATCAGTACGGACTCATCGTGGTCAATCCCGACCGCCATCCGCACGTGAAGGGAGAACAGGCGCGGGAATTTGCAGAGTGGCTATTGTCCGAAGAAGGGCAACAAGCGATTGCGGCTTTCGAGATCAACGGAAAACGAGTATTTTCTCCAAACGCCAAACCACATTAAATCCTCGATTTTCCCCTAACCTAAGAAAATCGATAAATTCCAATTCTTGCTAACAAGGTAAATATTTTTGCCATTTAGTAATGTTATGTTATAACGTTGCGACAATTGATAACAAGAGCCAAGGGCCTTGGAAGGTGGACGTGGCCACGTGCACAGCCGGGCTACATCGCCTTGACCCCAAGGACCCACGCAGTGCACCCTGAATGAACCAAACGAGGACTTCGATGCCCCTGAACCAAGAGACCAGTTCCAACCATTCACGCCTCCCCGTTACCGTTCTGTCGGGCTTCCTCGGGGCGGGAAAGACCACACTCCTCAACCAGGTGCTCAACAACCGGGAGGGCCGGCGCGTCGCGGTGATCGTGAACGACATGAGCGAGGTTAACATCGACGCAGCGCTCGTCGAGCGCGGCGGTGCGGAACTCTCGCGGACTGAGGAGAAATTGATCGAGATGTCGAACGGCTGCATCTGCTGCACGCTACGAGACGACTTGCTCGCCGAGGTCTCACGACTTGCGCAGGAGGAACGTTTCGACTACCTGCTCATCGAGTCCACGGGGATTTCGGAGCCGATCCCGGTCGCGCAGACCTTTACCTTCGAAGACGAGCATGGCGTGAGTCTGAGCGAAGTTTCGCGCCTCGATACGATGGTCACGGTCGTGGACACGGCAAGCTTCTTACGAGACTACAACGCCGCCGAGGCACTCCAAGACCGCGGTGAGTCGCTGGGCGGAGAAGATCACCGGACGGTGACCCACTTGCTCATCGACCAGATCGAGTTCGCCAACGTCATTGTGCTGAACAAGCTCGATCTCGTGAACAACGAACAGGCTCTCGAGGTCGAGGCTATTGTGAAAGCGCTCAACCCCGGCGCGAAAATCCTCATGGCGACGCGCGGACAGGTTCCGCTTGAATGCGTGCTTGACACGGACCTGTTCGACTATGACAAGGCAGCGAGTTCCGCTGGTTGGATTCGAGAGCTTCAGGGCAAGCACACGCCGGAGACTGAGGAGTACGGAATCTCGAGCTTCACCTATCGGACGTCACAGCCCTTCGACGCCGAGAAGCTGTGGGCGTTCCTGCACGATGACGAGAACTGGAACGGCGTGCTCCGCTCGAAGGGCTTCTTTTGGGTCGCCGCTGACCATCGGGTCGCCTACGAGTGGGCTCAAGCTGGCGGCATCAGCAACGTGAATCCCACCGGGATGTGGTGGGCGGCTGTGCCTCGCGAACATTGGGGGCATCCCGAGGGTCAGCGACCTGACCAGCGACCGGGCTGGCATCCTCGCTTCGGCGATCGCGTGCAACAACTCGTCTTCATTGGCCAGCAGATGCACGAGGCGACAATGCGCGCTCGCCTCGACGCGTGCCTGCTCGACGAGCACCTTGCCTCCGCTGACAGTAAGACCTGGGCAGAGCTCCGGAACCCGTTTCCAGAGCTTCGCATGGCCGAGGAGTTAGCAGTTTAGTGCGCGGGTAAACCATGCAGACGCTCTGCACGACGGCGCAATAAGGCCACGGTCGCCAACAAAAGAATCGAAATCAGGACGAAGATCGTCGCTACCGCCAGAATGGTCGGCGAGATCTGCTCCCGGATGCCGGAGAACATTTGACGCGGGACTGTCCGCTGGGTCACATCGCCGAGTTGCAGAATCACAACCACTTCGTCAAATGAAGTGATAAAGGCGAACAGGGCTCCAGATACCACGCCGGGAAGAATGATTGGTGTCTGTATCTTGAAGAAAGTTCGCACCGGCGAAGCACCGAGGCTGGTCGCCGCACGCACCAGATTGTGGTCAAACCCAGCCAAGGATGCCGTGACCGTAATGACCACGAACGGGACCCCAAGCACTGCATGCGCGAAGATTAATCCGGGGTAGGTCTTCGCAAGCCCGACCTGGCTAAACGCGAAAAACAACCCGGATGCCGTAATGACCAACGGCACCACCATCGGTGAAATCAACAATGCCATCACGGTGCGCTTGAACGGCATTTCCGAGCGACTGAGGCCGACTGCGGCCATTGTTCCGAGTGCCGTGGCCAAAAGGGTTGCCGGAATGCCGATGATGAAACTGTTTTTGATGGAACGCACCCACTGCGCGTTGTTCCACATGTCGGCCCACCAGCCGATCTCCGCATCCGGCGCCACCATGCCATTGCGCACGATGTCGGCATACCAGCGTAGGCTGAAAGCATCCGCTTCCAGATTCAGCATGCCAGCAGTAAAACTGAAATACGGTTCCTGATTGAAGGACAAGGGCACCACGACGAAAATCGGCACCACCAGGAACAGGAAAATCAGCGCGCACACTCCCCGGAACATGTAAAACAGGAATACTTCGCGCGGCCCGGCATACTCCGGCAGGCCTTCCCGGTAGCGTCCGGTGGCGAGCCAAGCAGATGCCGACGCCAAAACCCAGCCAAGTGCCAACATCAGCAAAGCGAAAGCCACGCCGTGTGTCGCGAGTCCCACCAACGCAAGTGCGAGCATGCAGAACGAACGCGCGACTCTCGGCGATTCGGGGTGAATCGCAGCAGGAAGCGACAGCAAAGCGAACAGCAAGGCGCCCGCCAGCGTGTACGGCAGCATCAATGCGGTGTCACCGTATGCCGTGAGCACCCCAACCAAGGCTCCCGCCATACCGCACCAAGCCGCGGCAAATCGGGCCGGGGGGCGGATCGCCTCAAGCATGCCTCAGCCCAACCTCATCCGGTCGATGCCGGACACGCGATCGTACAGCCAGTACAGGAACATGACCAACACCAGCAGCACGAAGCCCATTGCCGCCGCCAGTGGCCAGTTGAGCGATCTCCGCATGTGAAAATCGATCAAGTTGGAAATCATCTGCCCATCCTGTCCCCCCACCAAGGCCGGGGTGATGTAGTAACCGGTGGCAAGGATGAACACCAGCACCACGCCTGCACCGATACCCGGCAGGGTCTGCGGCAGGTATATCCTCCAGAAGGCTATCCAACCGTTTGCGCCCAAACTATGCGCTGCCTGAACGTATGCCTTCGGTACGGTTCGCATGACTGCATACAGTGGCAGGATCATGAACGGCAAGAGAATGTGCGTCATGGCGACCAAGGTCCCGGTTCGGTTGTAGACCATGCTGAACCGGCTGTCGTCACCGATGACCCCAAAAGCGACAAACAGGTCGTTCAGCACCCCGTTGCCCTGCAGGATTGCGATCCAGGCAGTGGTGCGCACCAGGATCGAGGTCCAAAACGGCAACAGCACCAAAATCAGGAGCAGGTTCGTGCTTCGCTGGGGCAAGTTGGACAGCAGATAGGCTACCGGATAACCCAATAACAGGCAGAAAATCGTGACCAGCGCGGAGATCTCGATCGTGCGCCAAAACAGCGTGAGGTGAATGCGGCGTTTCTCATCCTGGCGACGAATGGAACCGTCGCCGCTGTACTTGAGATCCACCGAGGCCGCCAGGTAGGTTGGCGTATACCGGGCTGCCGCAACGCGAAGCGCCTGCCAAGTCTCAAGTCGGCCCCACGCCGGCTTGAGATCAATCATCGCTTCCCGGTAAGGAGCCTCAAGACGTGCCGCCCTGCGCGCCGTGGAAGTGAACAGAGACCGACCCCCGGGCAGTTCCCGGTTTACCCGGGTGGCCACCTTGCCGACGGTTTTGTCCTTCCTCGCCTGCACCAGGTCCTTCTGCAGGGCTGCGTACATCGCTTCGGTCGGCTCCGACACGCCGTCCCACGCCTCCAATACGGGAGTGCTGTGCGACATGTATCGTGCGTATGTATCGTCATGAACCCCCTGCCACAGGAATACCAGCACCGGAATAATGAAAGCTGCGAACAGGAAGGCCAGCAGCGGTATGGTCAGCCCCAGAGCCCTGAGCCGGCGGACCATGAGCGCCCGTGCCAGTTTTGTTTTAAGTGGGACGCCGTCGACGACGATGACCGACTCGGGGGGGGCTGATGGAGTCACGAATTAAATATTGAGGAGTGTTCCGAATCTCGACCGCCTACTCTCCGGCCAGCCAAGCATTGAATCGCTCGTTCAACTCATCCAGATGATCCGCCCAGAACTCCGTATCCTGCCAGATCCCCGTCTTCATGTTGTCCGGCGAGGTCGGCAGGTGCGGGATCATATCCAGTTCGGAATTGGCATGGTAGGTGTCAACCATTTCAAGAGCGGAGCGCCGAGCCGGCGCATAGGAGATCCATGAAGCCTGGACGGCCATGTTTTCAGGCATGGAGGCAAATCTTATGAAATCCAGTGCCAGTTCCAGATTCGGAGCTCCTTTGACAATCGCCCAATTGCCGAAGTCAAGTATCTGCGCATCCCAGACGATGGCTAGGGAACGGCCCTCCAGCGCGTAGGCATTAAAGACCCGCCCGTTGTAGGCCGTGCTCATGACCACTTCGCCGTCCGCCAACAACTGCGGCGGCTGGGCTCCCGCCTCCCACCACACGACCTGATCCTTGACGCCATCCAGCCGCGCAAAGGCGCGATCAACCCCCTCCGCGGTCGCCAGTACCGCATAGATTTGGTCCAGGGGAACCCCGTCCGCCGCCAAGGCCATCTCCAGATTGATCTTGGGGCTCCGACGCAGGCCACGCCGACCGGGAAATTTTTCCAAGTCGAAAAAGTCGCGGATGGTCGTCGGCCCAGGCGACAGTCGGCTTCGGTCGTAGGCAAAGACCATTGCCCCCACGACGGTTCCGATCATGCAGGAGCCAATCCCTCCCTCAAAAAAATCCTGTTCGGCGGGAGCCCCGTCTGGCGCCGGGGGCAGGGTGGAGGAATCAATCTCCTCGAGCAGGCCCTCGTCGCAGGCCAGAAGCCCCTCGGCGGAATCGAGGTCCACCACATCCCAGGTCACGTTGCCGGCAAGGACCTGCGATTTGATCTCAGACACTCCTCCGTTGTAGTCTTCGGACAAGATCCGGTGGCCGGTGCGAGCCATCCATGGCTTATGGTAAGCCTCCACCTGGCTCTTGGTATAAGCGCCGCCCCAAGAGACCACAGTCAAGTCACCCGCCAAAACATCCGGTGCTGCAAGCCACGTCCCCGCGGCAAGAAAAAGAGCAGAGAATCTCATTGGCAACCATGCTTCCGCCACCTCGCTCACTTGATCAGCCAGGCATTGAAGCGTTCGTTCAATTCGTCAATATGGTCTGCCCAGAATTCCGCATCGTTCCGAATCGCCGTCTTCATGTTGTCCGGCCAGGTGGGAAGGTGCGGTCCCATCTTCAAGTTGGGGTCGGCGTGGTAGCTCCCGACCCGTTCGGAGGCAGACCTGCGCGCGGGCGAATAGGAAATCCACGAAGCCTGGACGGCCATGTTCTCGGACATGGAGGCAAACCGCAAGAAGTCCAGGGCCAGTTCCAGGTTCGGGGCTCCTTTCACGATCGCCCAGTTGTCGCCCGCCAGGACCTGCGCGTCCCAGACCATGGAGAGCGGTTGGCCTTCTGCCGCAATCGCATTGAAGATGCGGCCGTTGTAGGCCGTGCTCATGACCACCTCACCGTCGATCAGCAGTTGCGGCGGCTGAGCGCCCACCTCCCACCACAAGACATGCTCCTTGATGCTGTCCAGCTTGGCAAAAGCGCGGTCGATTCCCTCCGGGGTCGCCATCACCTCGTAAACCTGGTCCGCCGGGACGCCGTCGGCCACCAGCGCCATCTCGAGGTTGACCCTGGGAGTTTTGCGCATGCCGCGCCGGCCCGGAAACTTCTCCAGGTCGAAGAAGTCCCGAATGGTGCTCGGAGGCGGCAACAATCGCTCCCGGTTGTAGGCATAGGCCGTCGACCAGACGACGGTGCCAATGGCGCAGTCGCCGAGGGTGCCCTCAAGAAAATCCTCTTCGGCGGGCGTCCCGTCCGGGGCTGCAGGCAGAATGGCCGGGTCAATCTCTTCGAACAGCCCTTCGTCGCACCCCAGAATGGCTTCGGCATCCTCGACATCCACGATGTCCCAGGTGACGTTGCCGGCCTCGACCTGCGCCTTGACTTCGGACAGGCCGCCGCTGTAGTCCTCGGATAGGATCCGGTAGCCGGTGCTGGCCATCCACGGCTTGAAATAAGCCTCGGTCTGGCTCTTGGTGTAGGCGCCACCCCAGGAGACGATGGTTAGATCGCCCGCGGATGCAGTCGTTGCCGCGAAACAGAGGCCTGCAGCATAGAGAAATGCGAAAGGCTTCATGGTTACCCCCAAATTGAACGAACTTCGTTATGGTAGTGCATCCAGCGCACGACAGTCCTCGGTGTTCCAACTCACCTGGGTTTCCTGACCGGCCTTCAGATGCTGGTGATCCGGCGCGTTCGGCATCTTGACAATGAAATCGTCATGTCCCAGCACCCTCATACGGCAACGAATGTGGTCGCCAAGATAAATCAATTCCTCCACCACCGCATCAAACCGGTTTTCCCCCGTATCACCGATGAATACCCGCTCCGGTCGAATCGACAACGTGGTCGGGGTGCCGACCCCGCTGCAGTTGATGGCCAGCGCCCGGCCCTGACCCATATCTTCGATCGAAACCTCGGCCACGCCATTGTCGACACGTTCAACCCGACCGTACAGCCGGTTGTTCTCTCCAATGAAGCGCGCGACAAATGCCGTCTCCGGACATTCATATAGCGTTTCCGGGCCGGAATCCTGCTGGATGGAGCCATCCTTGAACACGGCAATCCGAGTCGACATGGTCAACGCTTCGGATTGATCGTGCGTCACATAGACGACGGTCACGCCCAACTGGTCGTGCAGGCGCTTGATCTCGTACTGCATGTGCTCGCGCAACTGACGGTCCAGCGCCCCCAAAGGCTCATCCATCAGTACCAGTTCCGGTCGAAACACCAAGGCACGGGCCAGCGCGGCGCGTTGCTGCTGTCCGCCCGACAGCTCGGACGGGCGGCGATTGCCGAACCGCCCCATCTCCACCATCTGCAATGCCTCGCGCACTCGTTCCTCGATTTCGGAACGCCCCATCCGACGCACCTGCAGCGGAAATGCAAGATTCTCGTTTACCGTCATATGCGGGAACAAGGCGTAATTCTGGAATACCACGCCGATGCCCAGTTGGTGCGGAGGCACGGAATTCACCGAGCGGCCGTCGAGACGGATCTCTCCATGCGTGACGGTCTCGAATCCGGCCAACATCATCAGGCTGGACGTCTTGCCCGAGCCGGACGGCCCGAGCAGGGTCATGAATTCACCGCGGGGGATGCTCAGGTTGAGGTTCGCAACCGCCAGAGTCTCACCGTCATAGCTTTTCTGAACCTGATCGAATTCTACGAATGCAGTATCCGTCATGATCGGCACTCCCGATGCCGGCAAACCCCTCTTGGTTTCGTCCCGCGGGTGCCGGAGAGAACACTCCCCTGCTTCAATCTCGCGGCAACCCGCAGTCCGAGGAAAACGATTCGTTTTATTCTACTAGACGCGAAGCAGGCAAACCCTAGGGTGGCATCTGACGACCCCCGGTCGCCATAAAACATTCATCTTATTTTTATGCTCCTGTCATGCGCATCTGCGAATCTAGCCATCAAGAAGTCCGGAACCCAAGGGCAAAGGGTTGTATGTTTCCTGATTGAAAGGTCAGGGCTTTCGCTTTTGACCCGCATGGCCCGGCTTCCTTGAGCTGCACCAGTATCGTCCGACATCCTCCGCATACAGACGCCAGCAATGGGCTCTCTGAGGGTTGAAGCGCCCAAAGTTACTGGGGTGGAAGGTATGAAGCCAAAGGAATAGCTTTCCGTCCGGCTCGAGTTCGATCAGGCCAGTTTGGTAGCAAGCGTCCCGTTGGTACCGACGACGATCGCTCTTCACGGTCCGCTCTTCAGGCCGTCGGACATCATAGCTCTTTCGAATCGCGTCCCTTGCCGGGTCGCCTTGCGTCACGACCACATCCGGCTCCAGAATGCGTAGCTCTCCCGGAATGAAACGGCGGCAGTTCTCGAACAACGTCGAATCAGCCCGCTTTCTACCGGGCTTGTTCTGGCAGCACTTCGCGCTGTTCACGTGTGCGAAGTGGAGACGCGTGTCCTCAATCGTGAGATGCGGCTTGAACTGGCAAAGTAGATCAAAGGCCATTTGATGGGTGCGGTACCAGTGCAGGTTCTTCGGAAGCGCCTCCACGTCGCAATCAAGAGCCTGCCTGCGGACGGCTTCGACGGTGCGTTGCTGCCGATCCGGGTGACCTCTGCCGGAGTCCAGCGAGAGAAAAAGCAAGCGCGGGAGCGTTCCCTCTTCATAGCGTGGACCCACGAAACTCGCCTTGGCTTCCGTGAATTGCGGGGCTTTTGCCGAGCATACCGCACGCGAAGAACAGCGAAAGCCAATCGATGATATTCCACGCAAATCATAGAACTCGGCAAGCCGTTTGCCAAGGGAGATTTCATCCTGTTCTATTTTTGTTCGAAACTTTCTCTGGGCATCTCCGACTTTTTCTAAATTCCTCAGATGTGCTGCTCTTTCTTCCTTTGTCCAATCCATAAATTCTCCAGGCTTGACCTCTTTGGTCTCTTCCTTTTCTTCAAGCATGTGAACCCCCATCTGTGGATGTGGACCTCAGTGCTACCGGAATCAGCTGCAGAATCAAGAGTAAAAGGCTCCTATTTGGAGTGAGCATTATAGTGCTGCTTCTTAGCCCCGAACGCGCCCATGTCGTAGGCACCCCGGGAAGAATAAAGGCAGATCTTCCTTCGCCGGGAGCACGGCGACGCGACACGAAAGTCGAGCCTCGGACCGGTTCAATCTTCCCCGGGGCGGGATGCCCCTTGCCAAAATCGTTCCGGCTGCCCGTATTCCCTGGCCAGCGTCCGCGCCAGAACAAACAGCAGGTCCGACAATCGGTTCAGGTAGACCCGCGCCGTTTCTGGCAAATCATCCAGCGCGACCACCCGCCGTTCGGCACGTCGGCAGACCGCACGCGCCACATGGCATTGCGCCGCCTCGACGCCCCCACCCGGAAGGACGAATTCCTCAAGCGGCGGCAACGCGGCATTCAGTTCCTCGGTCCAGCGTTCCAGTTGGGCTGATTTCTCTTCACCTTTCCACTCCAACTTTCCCTGCGCAATGATTGCGCCCAGGTCGAACAGGTCCTGCTGCACCTCTTCGACCCGCCGACAGGCCTCTGCACCCGCCGCCAAGGCGAGCAGCAACCCCAATTGGCAGTTGAGTTCATCGACTGCACCCAATGCTTCGATTCGTGGATCGTCTTTTGACAATCGGGCACCTCCCGCAAGGCCCGTCGTCCCATCGTCCCCGCTTCGGGTCGTTACGCGCGAGATGCGGTAGGCCATGTCCGAACCTTATCGGAAGCCATCCAAAACGGCGATGACGTCCTGAGCGTGCCCTTTTATGGGCACCGTCCTCCAGATGTGGCGGATAATGCCTTCCGGGTCGATCAGGAAGGTCTGGCGCTTGGCATACGCCGAACCCGGCACCCTACCTTGCGCACCGTAGCGCTCGGCGACCCTTCCCTCCGGATCCGACAGCAGCGTGAACGGCAGGCCGTATTTGTTGATGAATTTCTGGTGGTTGTCCGCATTGTCTATGCTGATTCCGACCACCTTGGCGTTCCGCTTGTGGAACGGCACGATCTCGTCTCGAAATGCACAGGCTTCCATGACACAGCCCGGTGTGTTGTCTTTCGGATAGAAATACAGCACCAGCCACTGCCCGTAATAATCCGAAAGGTGATGGGGCACCCTGTTCTCATCGGTCAACGTGAAGCCGGGAGCCGGCATGCCCACTTCCAGGAATTCGGGGGTCGGTGGCGTACTCAACCCCAGCATGGTCAGGCTCCGGCGGAGCCCCGACAGGAAGCCGTTCACCGAAGCGCCTCTCTTGCTCGTCTCCGTATCCGGCAACGCGGTTGCCGGAAATTTTCGAGCAGGAGGCAGAAGATCACGGTGCGGCAATGTCCCCGCTGGTTTGGAACCAGCGGAGCTGTTCGCGCAGGCGGACGACCTCGCCGATCACGATGAGGGTCGGCGGTGCCACATCCTGCGATTGGACGAGTTGCGGAAGATCCTCCAGGGTGCCAGTGAGCACCCGTTGCTCCGGAGTGGTGCCCCGGGTAATCAACGCGGCCGGAGTGCTGGCGTCCAAGCCATGCTGTACCAACTGCCTGCAGATCTCCGGGCAGCCGGCCAGACCCATGTAGAACACCAGCGTCTGGCGCGGGTGCGCCAGCATGTCCCAATTCAGGTTGACGCTCCCGTCCTTGAGGTGGCCGGTGACGAAGATGCAGGCCTGCGCGTAATCGCGGTGGGTCAGAGGGATGCCCGCATAGCTGGCGCAACCATTGGCGGCCGTGATCCCGGGGACGATCTGGAACGGGATACCTTCCTCCATCAGGGTCGCGATTTCCTCTCCTCCACGGCCGAACACCAGCGGGTCGCCTCCCTTCAGGCGCAAGACCCGCTTGCCTTCCCGGGCAAAGCGGACCAGCAACGCGTTGATTGATTCCTGTTCGATGGCATGCTGCGCGCGCTCCTTCCCTGCATAGATCTTCTCGATGTCACCCCGAAGCAGAGCCATGATCGGATCCGACACCAACCGATCGTAGACCACCACGTCGGCCTGGTGAATCAGTCGCAATGCCCGGAACGTCAGGAGATCCGGATCACCTGGCCCCGCGCCGACCAGATAGACTTCCCCGGTGTCGGGAACCCGCCCGCGCTCCAGTTCCTGCTGCAGAGTACTGTCTGCCTCCGCCTCACGACCGTCCAGCACCTGCTCGGCAACCGGCCCGGTCAGGACCGCTTCCCAGAAGCGGCGGCGCAACCGCCGCTCGGGGAATTTCTCCCGCGCCGCACCCCGGAATCTCTCGACCAAAGCCGCCAATCTCCCGAACGCGCCGGGAATGCGGCTTTCCAGGTGGTTTCGCAGCAGTCGCCCGAGTACCGGCGAAGCGCCGTCGGTGCAGATTGCGACCTGAATCGGGTCCCGCCGGATTACCGAGGGCAACAACACGTCTCCCGCGTCGGCCTTATGGGCGGCATTGACCAGGAGGCCCCGTCCCCGTGCTTCCTCTGCAATCTTGTCGTTCAGTGTCGCATCGCTGCTGGCAATCACGACCAGGAAGACTCCCTCCAGATCCTCCTCACGGAAGTCCCGGGCCTGATAATCGATGCGGCCTGCCTCGGCATGATCGCGTACCGAATCGACGGCTTCGGGGGCGACTACGCATACTGGCGCACCCGCACGAACCAACGCTTCGATCTTCCGCGCAGCAACCGGCCCAGCACCGACCACCAGGCAGCGGCGATCCGCGACATTGGCAAACAGGGCGAGCGAAGCCATATCTTCCCAAAATGGAGTTAGAGTAAAATCAGTCTTATTATCAACCTAAAAAGGTCTTTTGAATCCATGTTTCGACTGATTGCGATCCTGATTGGCCTTGCCATCCTTGGCTCGGCCATCTACTTTGCGCTGGTTGGCTGAAGGCCGCGCCAAACAGGGTGCGGAGCAGGCTGGACGTCACCTGCTCGAGGTGAGCATCCGCCGCATGCACCCAACAATACCAGACTGGGACTGATGTCTTCCACATCTTAAGTTATGCTTCCAGGTGGGCGAACGAGAAGTTTGTATTTCATCGGAAAGAATAATCTTTGCAGTTTTCATTATGCTGCCGGGTAATATAGGCAACTTACGGTTGCTGGCCCCGATACACGAGCCGATTTGAACGCCGTATTTGGATAATTCCTGAATGTGAGCAGCGAGCATGCCCAAGCTCAAAACAGAACAAGCAAAAGGAACTGAGACATGCAGTGATCTTCAGATGACTCCCGAGTTAATGCTGGATCTGGCGCACAGAACAGCAGAACTTGTAGTGGAATGGTCCGAGAACCTACCCGAGAAAGATGCTTGGGAGGGAGAGTTTAAAAAGGAGCTTGAGGAGCAGTTCATGGAGGATGCTCCTGAGAACGGGAGGTCCGCGACGGAGGTTCTTGAGCAGGCCGCGCGGGAGATTCTCCCAATTGCGACACGGCTATCGCATCCTCGCACTTTTGCGTTTATCCCATCGTCTCCTACATGGCCCGGAGTGCTGGCCGACTTCATGGCGGCTGGATACAACATCAATTCGGCTACCTGGCTGACTGCAAGCGGACCCAGCCAGATTGAACTGACAGTCATCGACTGGTTCCGGCGCTGGCTGGGTTACCCAAATAGTGCCGGCGGGCTTCTCACAAGCGGGGGATCGGCGGCCAGCTTAAATGCCCTCGTTGCGGCACGGGAAGCCGCGGGCAATCCCGAGCAGGGAACCGTGTATATGAGCGATCAGAGTCATACCGTACAGGTCCGGGCGGCAAAGATTGTGGGTGTTCGGTCGAAACATATACGCATGATTCCATGCGATCAATGCTTCCGCATCGACATGAAAGCCCTGGCTCATGCTGTAGCTGAAGACCTTGATGCAGGGCTCAATCCTATTGCCGTGTGTGCCAATGCGGGAACCTCCAGTACCGGGGCGGTCGATCCGCTTGAGGCGATGGCGGATTTCTGCGAGAAACAGGGCATCTGGCTGCATGTGGATGCTGCTTACGGGGGGTTTGCAGTCGTAACCGAGAAAGGAAAGACGTTGTTGCGTGGAATCGAACGTGCTGATTCGGTTGTGCTAGATGCCCACAAGTGGTTTTTCCAGCCATATGAAGCAGGTGGCCTCTTGGTTAAGGACATACGTACCCTCGAGCGTACGTTCACAATCCATCATGATGTTCTCCAAGACACGCTTTGGGGCGCGGATCATCCGAATTTTTCTGATCACGGCTTGCAACTGAGTCGTTCGTTCAGGGCTTTAAAAATCTGGATGTCCGTCCAGACCTTCGGGATGGCAGCATTTCGAAAGGCTGTAGCAAAAGGAATGGAATTGGCCAGCCGGGCGGGCGAATATGTTGAAGAACACAAAAATTTCGAGCTCCTGAGCCCGGTAACCTTGAGTGTTGTATGTTTTCGGATTAATCCCGCTGAAACTCATCTCGACGAGGAGTCTTTGGAAGAGATCAATCGGGCCGTGCTGGCTCGCGTCTTCTGGGACGGCCGTGCGCTCATGTCGTCGACGACGCTTGGAAAGACTTTTTCGCTCAGGCTTTGCATCCTGAACCACATGACCACCTGGAGTGATGTGTACGAAACCTTAGAAGCAATTGAACGGTTCGGGAAAGAAGCGCTGGAAAACCAAAAGCGACCCTGAGCATCTGGAACCGGTTTACGTCCTATTCAAGGATTCGTCGACCCGCTCCATTAGTTGGAGTAGCCCATGACCGCCTTGACTTCAAGGAACTCCTCTAGACCGTATCTCCCCGCCTCACGGCCGTTGCCAGACTGTTTATATCCTCCGAACGGTGCTTCGCTGGATGGCATCGCTCCATTGAGGTAAACGTTGCCTGTCCGAATGCGACGGGCTACGGCCTGCGCATGCTCAAGGTTACCTGAGGAGATATAGCCGGACAACCCGTATACCGTATCGTTTGCAATCCGCACGGCATCCTCCTCGTCCGCATAACTAATCAGAGAGAGCACTGGACCGAAAATTTCCTGCCGGGCGATCTTCATTTCATTGTTTACGCGGGAGAACACCGTCGGTTTCACATAGTAGCCAACACTCAGGCCATCCGGGCGACCGACGCCACCCGTCACCAACTCGGCGCCTTCGTCTATGCCAACCTGGATCAAGTCCTGAACCCGGTTGAACTGCGATTCGGAAACAACCGGACCCATCGTCGTGTCCGTGGCATTGGGATCCCCGACCTTCACGCCTTCTGCCGTTTCTCTGGCAATCGCCGCCGCTTCCTCCATGCGCGATTCAGGCACCAACATCCGCGACGGAGCAATGCAGGACTGACCCGAGTTCGTGCACAACCAAGAGACATCGCGTGGAATCGCTTCTTGGAAATCCGCGTCGTCGAGCAGAATATTGGCGGACTTGCCGCCCAACTCTTGTGCGACCCGCTTGACGGTCGGCGCCGCATTGCGCGCAACCTCAATGCCTGCTCGTGTCGAGCCGGTGAATGAAACCATGTCGATGTCGGGGTGCGAAGCAAGAGCCGCACCGACCGTAGGGCCTTCACCGCTCACAAGGTTGAACACCCCCGGCGGGACACCTGCGGCATCCAGAATTTCGGCGAATAGAATTGCGTTGAACGGGGCCACTTCGGAGGGTTTCAAGATCATCGTGCAGCCCGCTGCCAGTGCCGGTGCGACTTTGCAGGTAATCTGATTCATGGGCCAATTCCACGGAGTGATAAACCCGCAGACCCCCACGGGTTCGCGCATGATGCGAGAAGAACCCAAGTCTTCCTCGAATTTGAATTCACGCAAAACGTCAAGCGTTGTGGTCAGGTGATCCAGTCCCATGGGGACTTGTGCCGAATGCGCGAGATTGATTGGCGCACCCATTTCTTCGCTGATCGTTACCGCAATCTCATCGGAACGAGCCTTGTAGTGATCGATGATGTTTTCCAATAATTCGATCCGCTCCTCCCGCGAAGTTCGCGAATAGGAATCAAAGGCGGATTTTGCCGCAGCGACGGCTTTGTCGACATCTTTTGGGTTCCCCGCCGCCACGGAATCGATAATTGCCTCTGTCGCAGGATTGATGACTTCCAGAGCCTGATTTGCCAGGGGCTCGACCCATTCACCATTGATATAAAACTGGGCCCGATTCGTCATTAGAATTTCTCCGTTTTATGCGGAAGACCTCGCAAGCTGTATGAGGGCAAACGAGCATACAAAATTCTACAGGACATTTGAGTCCCATTCTTTCAAACTAGAGCAGAAGCCGTGTCCCTCAGGCTCAGAGTCAAATCCCTAAGGTGAAGTGCGGCGAAGACTTGGCGGCCGCGCTCCCGAAATCAGTGCAAGCGACCGGATCAGCCTCCGTTCACTTGAGCAGCCAAGCGTTGAACCGTTCGTTCAGTTCGTCGATCCGGTCCGCCCAGAATTCCTTATCGTTCCAAACTGCGTTGCGAATGTTGTCCGGTGCGGTCGGCATGAGCGGGCGCATGTCCAGCCCCGGGTCGGCATGATAGGCACCGATCATCGCAGACGCGGAGCGGCGCACCGGCGCGTAGGAGATCCACGAAGCCTGCACCGCCATATTCTCCGATGCAGAGACGAACGCCAGGAAATCCAAGGCCAGTTCCATGTCCGGCGTATCCTTCACGACCGCCCAACTGTTGACCGTCAACACCTGCGCGTCCCAAACCACCTCCAGCGACTGTCCTTCCGCTACGGCTGCGTTGAAGATGCGTCCGTTGTAGGCGGTACTCATCACCACCTCGCCATCCACCAGCAGTTGCGGAGGCTGCGCCCCGGACTCCCACCATACGACGTGCTCCTTGATGGTGTCCAGCTTGGCAAAGGCGCGGTCCACCCCCTCCGGAGTCTGCAACACCTCGTAGACTTTCTCCGGCGAGACACCATCGGCAACCAACGCCATCTCCAGGTTGGCCTTGGGAACCTTGCGCATGCCACGTCGACCGGGGAACTTCTCCAGATCGAAAAAGTCACCGATCGTGGCTGGCGCAGGCGATAGTCGTTCCCGGTCGTAGGCGAACACTGTTGACCACGCGATGGTGCCGACCGCGCAGTCGCTGATCGTGCCTTCGTAGAAGTCCTCCACGGCTGGAGTGCCGTCTGGCGCCGGCGGCAGGATGGCGGGGTCGATCTCCTCGTGCAATCCTTCGTCACAGCCCAGCAACACTTCGGCGGCCTGGGAATCCACGACGTCCCAAGTCACCTGGCCAGCCTGGACCTGCGCCTTGATTTCGGCAAGCCCACCGTTGTAGTCTTCGGACAGGATGCGGTGTCCGGTCTTGGCCATCCACGGCTTGTGATAGGCCTCGATCTGGCTCTGGGTGTAGGCGCCCCCGAAGGAGACCACGGTCAGTTCGCCCGCTGACGCAACGCTCGCCGCGAGACCCAAGGCCGCAGCGTAAGGAAACAAGTGAAATTTCATAATGGCATCCCAAAAATGTCTCAGATGAATGGCATTTCTATGGTGCCACATTCTAGGACGGCAGTCTCAGGCATTTCAGTTGACCGGCAAGCGATCCAGCGTCTCGACGATGAAGTCGTCGTGCCTCGAGACATTCATGCGACGACGGATGAAAGTATACGTCACCGCGTCGGGAAAAGTCGTAAGGTAATTGACAGTTTAATATACACTCATATAATGTCAATGACATTATTTTGCATTACGCAGGGCTTACTATGTCTCAAATCAGCGCACGCTTGCCAGACCCGTTGGTTAGCGCACTGGATGCGGCCGCAAACCAGCAGAAACGCAGCCGGGCGGAAATTATCCGCCAGGCGATTGAACATTATCTCGAAGATTACGAGGATTTGTCTATCTCTATTGAACGGCTCCGAGATCCAAACGACCCGGTACTGGATTGGGAAAAAGTAAAAAATGAGTTGCTCCATACAGATTAAGCGCAGTGCCCAGAAAGAATTACGACGGATCACCAAACCAGAACGTAAGCGGATCATCGAAGCCATTGGCCAATTGGCAGAAAACCCTTTTGCCGGCTCTATCCTCAAAGGATCATTGCGAGGAATCTATCGGCTCCGGGTTGGACACTACCGAGTGTTATACGAACTTGGAGAAAATGTATTGATCTTGCGTGTTGCCCATCGGCGGCAAGCATACCGCGAACTAGAGTAGTCAACACGACTCCAAAAACTGAAACGCCACAAGATGGCTTGGCAAAACTTTTAGAAATTTCCGGCTTTCAAGTTCAACTAAGTGGAAGAGGCGTGCCTAGTCGGGAGTCCGGCGAAGGGTCAGAAAGATCAAGGCGACAACACCCAACGAAATTGCGGCATCAGCCAAGTTGAAGGTCGGCCAGTGCCAACCGTGGTAATGCAGCACGATAAAGTCCGTTACCGCGCCCGTGGACAGACGGTCGACCAAGTTGCCAGCGGCACCGCCCAGGATTAACGCAAGTGGCCACAGCAACCGCCGTTCCGCGGAGGTCAGGCGGTGAATCCACACACCCAGCCAGATCATGACTGCGATGCTGACCGCCGACAGGAATCCACGTTGCCAGCCTCCGGCATCGTGCAAAAGGCTGAACGCGGCTCCCGTATTGTAGGTCAGCTGAAAAGACAGGAAAGGAAGCAACACTAATTCCTGGTGTAGCGCAAAAATACGTTCAATCAAGAACTTACTCAACTGATCCAGCACCAGCACTCCGCCCGCCACCGGAAGTGCCATGCGCCACGAATCAGACATATTGCCGTTCCTCGCCTTCTCCCTCTATGTTGGTGTGGCAGCGTGCGCACAGTTCCGGATGCGCATCAATGCTGCCAACTGTCGGGTCACGGTGCCAGCAGCGGATGCATTTGGGGTGCGCGCTGGAAACGGCCGCAACATGGAGCGTGCCAGCCCGGGGCATTTGATAGGTTTGCGCATCGGGCGCAGGAGTGTCGCTGAGTCGCGCGTCGGAAGTGATGAACAGAAAATGCAATTCAGACCCGAGCCGTTCCAGCAGCCGGGCCGTGTCGGATTCCGCGGTCAACGTCACCTCGGCATCCAAGGCCGCCCCGATCACTTCCGCCTGACGCAGGGGTTCCAGCGTCTGGCTAACCGCCTGCCGGACTTCCAGGAGGATCTCCCAGTCGTCGTCGGAAAACGTGGAAGGCACATTTCTCCATGCTTCTAGATCAAACCATTCAGTCAAGTGAACCGAATCCTCGCGCGGCCCCGGGATATGCTCGTATATCTCGTCGGCGGTGAACGGGCAAATCGGTGCAAGCCAGCGGCACATCGCTTCAGCCAGAAGGAACATGGCGCTCTGCGCACTGCGCCGGGCCGGGTGGTTGGCCGGGAGCGTGTAGGTGCGGTCCTTGGTTACGTCGAGATACAGGCTGCCGAGTTCAATAACACAGAACGTGTGCAAACGCTGGCAGATTGTGTGGAACCGGTAGCGCTGGAAATCTCCGCGAATCTCCGCATCATGGACGGCGGCTTTCTTCAGGATCCACTGGTCCAAGGCCAACATGTCCTCCGGTGCGCACATGTCAACGGCGGGATCAAAATCGTGCAGGCTCGCCAGCAGGTAGCGTGCGGTATTGCGAATCCGGCGATAGGTCTCCGCAGTATGTCCCAGAATTTCTTCCGATACCGCCAATTCGCCGCTGGTATCGGTGGAGGCTACCCACAGGCGCAGAATGTCCGCACCCAAACTATCCACGATTTTCTGGGGTTCAACGATGTTCCCCCGGGATTTGGACATCTTGTGGCCGTGTGCGTCGACCACGAAACCGTGCGTCAAAACCTGCCGATACGGCGGCGCATCGTTCAGCGCGACGCCGGTCAACAGCGAAGACTGGAACCAGCCGCGGTGCTGGTCCGAACCCTCCAGGTAAAGATCGACTTGCGTGCCCTCGCCATATTCTTCGGCCATCACGGTGCGGTGGGTGACTCCCGAATCGAACCAGACGTCCAAAGTATCTTGCGATTTCGCATATTCGGATGCCTGATCTCCCAGTAATTCCTTCGGTTCCAGATCAAACCACGCATCGATGCCATCCTGCTCGATGCGGCGGGCCACCTCTTCGAGCAATGCCGGCGTGTCCGGATGCAGTTCGCCATCATCGTGACGCCAGAACAACGGGATGGGCGAACCCCAGTTGCGTTGCCGACTGATGCACCAGTCCGGGCGTCCCGTCAACATTCCGCGGATGCGCTCCCGGCCCCAGGCCGGATACCAAGTCACCTGGTTCGTGGCGGCAAGGGCATGATCGCGCAAATTGTTCGTTTCCATATCGATGAACCACTGTGCGGCAGCGCGAAACAGCAAGGGAGTGTGGTGCCGCCAGCAGTGCGGATAGCTGTGCGGGTGCGAAGCCTCCGCCAGTAGCCTCCCAGACTGTCTTAATGCTTCAAGGATGCGCGGGTTGGCCTCGGCCACACCGAGGCCGCCAACTACCGGCGTGTCGGCACGGAAGCGTCCATCCTCTTCCACCGGGCAGTCCACTGGCAAGCCGAACCGGAGCCCGACCGCATGGTCTTCCGGCCCGTGCGCTGGTGCCGTATGCACGCAACCGGTGCCTTCGTCGGCAGTAACGTGTTCCCCGGTGATGATCGGCACAGTCTTGTCCAGAAACGGGTGCCGGAGGGGAATGCCTTCCAACTGATCTCCGCGAGCTGAAGCCCCCTCGACTGCATGGGCGCCAACTCGTTCGCAGAAAGCTTCGCGAAGGGCCGCGGCCACCAGCAACCGGCACCCTTCCCGTTCGACCAGCACATACTCGAGCCCTGGATGCAGGCAGACGGCTTCGTTGGCCAGAAGGGTCCAGGGAGTGGTCGTCCAAATCACCGCCGAAGTCTTAGAATTTCCTGGTATATAAAAAGCCTGTGTCAGTGCCGAATCGGCTGCATCGAAACCGACATCGATCGCTGGAGAAACATGATCCATATATTCGACTTCGGCCTCGGCCAGGGCCGACTGGCAGTCAGCACACCAGTACACCGGCTTGTAGCCTCGCGTCAGATAACCGGACTCCAACAGCGTGCCCAGTGTCCGCACGATGCCGGCCTCGGTCTTGGGAGCCATGGTCAGGTACGGGTCGTCCCACTGCCCCAGCACGCCCAAGCGGACGAAATCCTCGCGCTGTTCATCGACCTGCTGGGCAGCATAGTCGCGGCAGGCGGCGCGAAAGGCCCGACCGTCTGCGCAAACTTCATCCGACAGGGTCTTTTCAATCTGCAACTCGATCGGCAGACCGTGGCAATCCCAGCCCGGGCGGTACGGAGCATCGAGACCGTCCAGACTCCGCGAACGCACCACGATGTCCTTCAAGGTCTTGTTCACCGCGTGCCCCATGTGGAGCTTGCCGTTGGCATACGGCGGACCGTCATGCAGGACAAAGCGGTCCCGACCCCGCCGAGCATCTCTCAAACGGCCGTAGAGATCCAGTTCCTGCCACCGTTGCAGTCGTTCGGGTTCGCGCTTCGCGAGATTCCCGCGCATCGGGAAGTCGGTGCGCGGCAGGTTCAGCGTATCGCGGTACGGGTTAGGCGGGGCCATCAGCAAAAAATTCCCGGGCGGCATCAATATCGCGGCCGATCTGTTCGCGCAGGCGGCCGACCGAGTCAAAACGCTGCTCGGCACGCAGACGCTGGTGAAAGCGCACGGTCATGCGCTGACCGTACAGATCGTCGGCAAAGTCTAACAGGTGGACCTCGATCAGCAAGCGCGTGCCGTCCACGGTCGGCCGGGTTCCCACGTTGGCGACGCCTTGGCAAAAACGATCGCCCAGCTGGCAGGTCACCGTGAAGACGCCCCGGATCGGCGGGTTATGCGGAAAATCAAGGTTGGCGGTCGGGAAACCAAGCTCGCGACCGCGCCGATCCCCTTCGATCACTTCGGCATCAATCTCGAACGGGTGCCCGAGCAGGCGTTCCGCGGCCGGGATGTCGCCGTCGGCCAAGACCATGCGAATCCGAGTGCTGCTCACCCGGCTTCCGTCCAGTTCGAAGACGGGCGCGGCCTCAAGGTCGAAGCCGCAGGCCGAGGACTCGGTCTCGAGCAGTGCGAAATCCCCAGCACGGTCGCGACCGAAGCGGAAATCCTCGCCCACCGTGAGATAGCGCATACCAAGGCGACCGACCAACAGGTCCCGCACGAATTCCTGCGCCCCGATGGCGGCGGTCTGCGCGTTGAACGGAAGCGCTGCGAAATGGTCGAGTCTGGGGAACAACTGTTCGGTGAATCGCTTCTTGTCGACCAGCGAACCGATCCGCGGCGTATTTTCCATGCCCCTGAAGAACTCCTGCGGCAAAGGCTCCAAGGTCAGTAGCATGGATTCCAGCCCGCGGGTGGCAGCGGCATCCAAAAGCCTCTCCAGCACCGACTGGTGCCCCCGGTGCAGTCCGTCATAGCTGCCGACTGTGATCGCGCAGGACCGGCGGGTCGGCAACACGCTTTCCAATTCCGGCATCCATGCCTGCACATCGGCAGGGGGTTCGGTGGAAGCGTTCACGCAGCAGCTTTCCCGGTCAGGGATTGAATGCAGAAGTCGCGGATGCGGGTGCCCAAGACCCACAGCACGGCTGCGTAGACGACTGCACCCAGAATGACCAGTTCGACCAGTTGAAGCAGGCGACCGGCAAATTCGAGGCGGGTCCACTCGAGAGTCTCCGGGATGAGCGGCCACAGCACGGCCGCCATGGCCGCACAGGACAGGCTGACCCGAACCAGCAGAACCATCGTTGCCCGGCTGCCAGAGTAAAAGCTTTGGACACGCAGTTTCCGGTACAGGAGCCCGGCGTTCAGGTAGGCCGCGATGGCGGTTGCAAGCGCCAAGGCAACGTGCGGTCCCTCCAGGTCCGCAGTGAACCAGACCAGCAAGCCAACGCCGGTCAATGCCATGTTGGCCAACATCGCGATCACGCCGATTCGCACCGGGGTGCGGGTGTCCTGGTGGGCGAAAAATCCGGGTGCGAACACCTTGACCAGGATGAATGCGGGCAGGCCCAGTGCGAACGCGGTCAGCGCAAGCCCGGCCATGCGGGTGTCGAACATCGAGAATTCCCGGTACTGCAACAGCGTCGCCAGAATCGGCTCGGCCAGAAGCGCCAAACCAACGGCGGACGGCAACGCGACGGCCAGCCCGACCCGGACTCCCCACTCGAGCCCGGCCTGAAACCCTTCCCCATCACTGCGGGCGCTGCACTCGGACAGCCGGGGCAGCAAGACCGTGGCCGTGGAAATCCCGAATAGCGCCAGCGGCAACTCCACGAATCGGTCCGACAGATACAGCCAACTGATGCTGCCAACTGCCAAAAAGGAAGCCACCAGAGTGTCGAACAGCAAGTTGATCTGAACCACCGAGGAGCCGAACAGAGCCGGCAACATCAGCTTGGCAATACGCCGGAAACCAGGGTGATGCCAATCCAGCCGGGGTCGCGGCAACAGTCCCTGCCGATGCAGCCAGGGCAACTGGATCGCCAATTGCAGGACGCCGGCCCCGAAGACCCCCCAAGCCAGCGCGTACACCGGCTGCTCGAGCCTCGGCGCGAGCCATAGCACGGCCGCAATCAGCGACAGGTTGAGCAGCGCCGGCGTGATCGCGGGCAAGGCGAAGCGTCCGAGCGCATTGAACATGCTCCCCGCCATGGCGGTCAGCGAAATAAACAGGACGTAAGGAAAAGTAATGCGAAGCAGGTTACCGGCAACGTCAGCACGCGGGTCGCCGTCCATCGCGAAACCCGGCGCAAAAATCATGATCAGCAGGGGTGCCGCGAGGATGCCGAGCGCGGTGATGAGGATCAGTACTGTCGCCAGCGCACCGGCCGTGGCATCGATGAGGGAATTGAGCTGCTGCGGCTTCTGTTCGCGGTATTCCACAAACACCGGCACGAACGCCTGCGAAAACGCACCTTCGGCGGACAGGCGACGCAGGAAATTCGGGATGCGGAACGCGACGAAAAATGCATCCAGCGCACCGTGCGCGTTGCTGATGAAGATGAACACCACCGCATCGCGGGCATAGCCCAACAAGCGGGAAAGCGAAGTCATAAACGCCGTGGTGGCCAAGGAGCGAAAGAGCCGGATCATGGGAAAGGCGGCCAAACGGCGCAAGTAGAATCAAACTATTATATGGAGCATAGGCTAAAAAGCCGGGGAATTGGTGACCCAGCGCCTGTGCTCACCCCCCGACGTGGGGGGCTCTCCTTGCCATGGTCCCTGATTTACCAGACTTAATCTTCAGAAACCGATTTTTTTTTCTCGCGCCTGCCCAGTCTCGTTCAAGACCCGGCCATGGCTTCATTCATTAGCAGGTGATTGTTTTTATTTGTCGGCTTTCGGAACGACCCAGACGGCGTCATAGCCGAGGCCCTTCAACTTCGCCTTTGCGCCCTCCACGCTCTGCCCCGAGACCAATCTCATCTTCAGGCGGTGCCACAGCGTGCCATCGTGGTGAAATTCCTCCAGGAACACGTCATGGCCGAGTTCCCGAAGCCGCGCAAGCTCCTTCTCCGCTTTTCCCTTGTCCTTGGCGGACAGGATTTGAAGCACGGGCTCGGGAGAGGCCGGGCTGGAAGCCGTCTCGGGCTTCTCGGGGACCGACTTTGCTTTCTCGGCCGATACGACATGGCTCGGGGAGTCTGCCGAATCTCCAGAAGACTCTGGAGCCTTGCCGTCCTGGGCTTCCGGCTTCGGGGAAATCTCCTCAACCGAGGCCTGCTGCTTGGCAACTTCTGCCGGCCTAGGCGTCACCGGTTCGGCTCCCTCGCTTTCCCAAGCCTGGGAAAGATCAAGCATCCGCACAGTTTTCTTTTCACCGTCAAACGGTGGAGGCTCGGGCGGAGTTGTCGATTCCAGATCCGGTTCGAAATCCAGTTCCTTAGACCACCGAAGATCCTCTTCGCCCTCGGAATCCGACATGCCTTCTTCCGGCGTTCCCTGACCCGCAGTCGTGACGCGCACCACCTTCTTCTCCTGATCAAGAGTCGTCGAGAATGTGCTTTTGTACGGCGCGAAGATTTTCGACAGGGCCACATCCAGCGACGGATTGGCCATATCGAAGGGACGAATAATGATGCGATCCTCATCGGAAGTCCATTCAAGGGACCATCCGTGGGAATGGGCCAGCGCCCGTACATTTTCAGAAAGATGCCCAATCTTGACTTTGAACGTTGTGTCACCTTCATTCGCCATCGCACTCATGGCGACGAACAAATTCCCGGCCAGCACAAAGCCCGGCAGAAGGCCAACCGCCTGTTGCCACATTCTCCGGGATTTCGGGGTTTTCATTAGGCTACAGGCATTGTACAGGCTAAGTCCCCGGATTTTGGAAAAAATCATTCCGGCGGGATCACGAGATCGGGCGGCTTCGGGCTTCAAGAATAGGACTAAAACCCCTCTCCCGTCGTGCCCGATTCCGGGCGCAATGGAGCATGGCTATGCTAAAATTCGCACGTCCGACATCTAGGTGTCGCAGACAAGGGTGCTGATCTGTGATGGCGGCATTGCCGGTCGGCCGGATCCTTGCCGCGCAGCTGCTGATAACCCTGCTCTGTATGGCAGGGGTTTTTTATGACTGGAACCTCGGTCTTTCGGCAGCAGCAGGGGGGGCGCTATGTCTGTTTCCCAATGCGTTGGCGGCCTGGAGCCTGTTTCGGAAGGACCGGGCGCGGGGGATTCGGGATGAACAACGACGGATGCATCGCGCTTGGGCAATCCGCTGGCTTGGCACGTTGCTCGGCCTGGGATTGATCTTCGGGTTCTACCGCGAGGTTCAGCCTTTGACCCTGTTTGCGGCATATGCGGCAGCCCAGGCAGCGCACCTAATCGGGCATTTGTCATTTAAAAACTGACGACGAACTAACCGCTACAGACCCGGATCATGGCCACCGAATACGCATCGGGCGCGGAATACATCAAGCACCATCTGACCAACCTGACGTTCGGCCAGCATCCGGACGGCAGTTGGGGGTTCGCGCACAGCCGCGAACAGGTCGATGCGATGGGTTTCTGGGCGATCCACGTCGACTCGATGGCCTGGGCCATCGGCCTCGGCCTCGTGTTCGTGGGGCTGTTCGGCTATGCGGCGCGACGCGCCACCGAAGACGTGCCCGGCGGGTTCCAGAACGCGATCGAACAACTCGTCGAGTTCATCGACGGCACGGTGCGCGATTCTTTCAGCCACCGCAACCGGATGGTCGCCCCACTCGCGCTGTGCTCGTTCATCTGGATCTTCCTGATGAACCTCATGGACCTGGTGCCGGTGGACTGGGTGCCTTGGGCCTTCTCCCTGATCGGTGTCCACTACATGAAGATCGTGCCAACCACCGACCCGAACGTCACCATGGGCATGTCGTTGTCGATCTTCGCCCTAGTGATCTACTACAGCCTGCGCCGCAAGGGCATCGGCGGCTTCCTCGGCGAGTTGACCCTGCACCCATTCTCCGCGAAAAACCCGTTCCTCAAGATCCTGCTGATCCCCATCAACCTCTTCCTGGAGGGCGTGGCCCTGCTCGCCAAGCCTGTCTCCCATGGCCTGCGCCTGTTCGGCAACCTGTACGCCGGCGAGATGATCTTCATCCTGATCGCGCTCCTACCGCTATATGCGCAATGGACCCTGTCCGTGCCCTGGGCGATCTTCCACGTCCTGGTAATCCTGCTACAGGCGTTCATCTTTATGGTGCTGACCGTGGTCTACCTGAACATGGCGCACGACACCGGCGAGCACTGACCTGATTCTTTTTCACTCACTTTCTACACTGGAGTAATTTCATGGAACTCGTATCTGGCCTGATTTACATCGCAGGCGGCCTGATGATGGGACTCGGCGCTTTGGGCGCCGCCATCGGCATTGGCAACCTAGGCGGCAAATACATGGAAGGCATTGCGCGGCAACCGGAACTGATCCCGATGCTGCGGACCCAGATGTTCATCGTGCTGGGCCTGGTCGATGCCGTGCCGATGATTGCTGTCGGTATCGCTTTCTACCTGTTGTTCGCGGTCGCCTGATCCGCGGGGAGACCTCCCGATGAACATTAACCTTACGCTGATCGGACAGGCGATTTCGTTCACGATCTTCGTCTGGTTCTGCATGCGGTTCATTTGGCCGCCCGTGATCAACGCGCTGGAGGCCCGCAAGAAACGCATTGCCGACGGACTGGCGGATGCGGATGCAGCCAAGACCGAGCGCGAGCGAGCTGAACAGGAAGCGCAGCAAACCACCGGGCAGGCCCGGGAAGAGGCGTCCCGAATCCTCGCCCAGGCGGAACGCCGGGCCGGCGAGATCGTGGCGGAAGCCCGGGCTACGGCCAAGACCGAAGGCGAGCGCATCCTCACCCAGGCCCAAGAGGAAATCGACAAGAACACCCAGCAGGTGCGTGAGCAACTGCGCGGTGAGGTCGCGGCCCTGGCCGTCGCCGGTGCTGAAGCAGTATTGCGACGTGAAGTTGATGCCAAGACCCACGCCGAGGCCTTGGATCAGTTGGCGGAGCGCCTGTGAGCAACGTCACTGCCGCACGTCCCTATGCTCGCGCTGCATTCGGCTACGCACGCGAAAGCGGCGCGCTGGACGCGTTTTCGGATATGCTGGAGACGGCTGCAGCGCTGGTCGAAAGCCCGCGTTTGCGTGCCCTGCTGGGGGATCCCCGTCTGAGCCGCGCGCGTCGCGCCGAAATGTTGGAAACGATTGGCGGAGACCGCTTCGATGAATCGATGCGGCAACTTCTCCGGGTGCTCGGGGAGCGCGACCGGCTCCCGATCCTGCCCGAAGTCCGGGAGCAATTCGAGGAATTGCGAGCCGAACATGAACAACGCCTGACCGCCGAGGTGGTCAGCGCCCGGGAGCTCGACCCGGCTCAGCAGGAACGCATCCGTACGGCCCTGGCTGAGCGGACCGGGCAAACCGTGGAACTGGTTTCGAAAATTGATGAACAACTGCTGGGCGGTGCGGTGGTCCGCGCCGGCGACCGGGTGCTGGATGCCTCGCTCCAGAGGCGCCTGCAGCAACTTGCGCAAAGCCTAGCCTGACCCCCTGACTGGAGTAGAACCGAATGTCTGCCTTGAATCCGACTGAAATCTCAGACCTGATCAAACAACGAATCTCCGAATTCGATGTCGCGCCGCAGGCGGCCAGCGAAGGCACCGTGGTCATGGTGACCGACGGCATCGTGCGCATCCACGGCCTCCGCGACGTGATGTCCGGCGAAATGATCGCCCTCCCGGGCGACAGTTACGCCATCGCGCTCAACCTGGAGCGCGACTCGGTCGGCGCGGTGGTGCTCGGCGACTACCGCCACATCCGCGAGGGCGACACGGCCCGATGCACCGGACGCATCCTGGAAGTCCCGGTCGGCAAAGGTCTGCTTGGGCGAGTCGTCAACTCGCTCGGCGAGCCGATTGATGGCAAGGGAGACCTGAACCTCGAGACCCGCTCTCCCATCGAGAAGATCGCGCCCGGCGTGATCGAACGCCAGTCCGTTAGCCAGCCCGTGCAGACCGGTCTGAAGTCCATCGACGCGATGGTCCCGATCGGCCGCGGCCAGCGCGAGCTGATCATCGGCGACCGCCAGACCGGGAAGACCGCGCTGGCCATCGACACGATCATCAACCAGAAAGGGGCGGATCTCATCTGCATCTACGTCGCGATCGGCCAGAAGGCCTCTTCGATCGCGGGCGTCGTGCGCAAACTGGAAGAACATGGAGCCATGGAGCACACCATCGTGGTGGCAGCCTCGGCCTCGGAATCGGCCGCGATGCAGTACATCGCGCCTTACGCCGGCTGCGCGATGGGTGAGTACTTCCGCGACCGCGGCGAAGACGCGCTGATCATCTACGACGACCTGACCAAGCAGGCCTGGGCCTACCGCCAAGTCTCGCTGCTGCTTCGCCGTCCGCCGGGCCGCGAAGCCTATCCTGGCGACGTGTTCTACCTGCACTCGCGCCTGCTGGAGCGGGCCTCCCGCGTCAACGCGGACTACGTGGAGCAGGTGACCAACGGAGAGGTCAAGGGCCGCACCGGCAGCCTAACCGCCCTTCCGGTCATCGAAACCCAGGCCGGGGACGTTTCGGCGTTCGTGCCGACCAACGTGATCTCCATTACCGACGGCCAGATCTTCCTGGAGACGGACCTGTTCAACGCCGGCTTCCGCCCGGCGATCAACGCCGGTCTGTCGGTGTCCCGGGTCGGCGGCGCCGCCCAGACCCAGTTAGTCAAGAAACTCGGTGGAGGCGTGCGCCTGGCCCTCGCGCAGTATCGCGAGTTGGCCGCATTCTCGCAGTTCGCCTCGGACCTCGACGAGCAAACCCGCAAACAGTTGGAGCGCGGCGAGCGCGTGATGGAACTGATGAAGCAGCCCCAGTACAAGCCGCTGACCGTCGCCGAGATGGCCCTGTCGCTGTACGCGGTCAACGAGGGCTGGCTGGACGAGGTAGAAGTCGAAAAGGTCCGGGCCTTCGAGGCGGCCCTTCACGGCTACGCCAAGTCTGAACACGCCGATTTCCTGGATCAGTTGAACGAGACCGGCGACTACAACGAGGAGATCCAGGACCGCTTCAAGGACATCCTCGAAACTTTCGTCAAAACCCAGAGCTGGTAACACGCAAATGGCGGGCGAGAAGGAAATTCGCAGCAAGATCGCGAGTATTAGCAATACTCAGAAGATCACCAAGGCGATGGAAATGGTCGCGGCCAGCAAGATGCGCAAGGCCCAAGACCGCATGGCCGCCACCCGCCCGTATGCGATGAAGATTCGCGAAGTGATCGGCCATCTGGCTCATGCCAGCGCCGAATACCGCCATCCGTTCCTTGAGGGCCGCGAAGAAGTTCAAGGCGTCGGTTTTATCGTGGTTTCCACGGACCGCGGCCTGTGCGGCGGACTCAACATCAACCTGTTCAAGACTGTCTTGAGGGCGATGCACGAATGGCGGCAACAGCAGGTGCCGGTGCGACTTTGCCTGTTCGGTGCCAAGGGAACCGCGTTCTTCAAACGCATCGGCGGCATCGAAATCGTCGCGCAGACTTCGCACCTGGGCGACGCGCCGAGACTCGAGGAAGTTATCGGGCAGGTCAAGATCATGCTGGACGACTATATCGAGGGGCGTATCGACCGGGTCTACCTGGCCGAGAACGAGTTCGTCAACACCATGACGCAGAGGCCGAACATCTCAACACTGCTTCCGACCCCCCCGGCCGAACTGGAAGCACTCGAACACCATTGGGATTACATTTACGAGCCCGGCGCACCCGAAGTGCTGGACGGGTTGCTGATGCGCTACATCGAGTCGCTGGTGTACCGCGGCGTGATGGAAAACATCGCCTGCGAGATGGCCGCGCGCATGGTCGCGATGAAGAGCGCCTCGGACAATGCCGGAAACCTGATCGACGAGTTGCAGTTGATCTACAACAAGGCGCGACAGGCGTCGATCACCCAGGAAATCTCGGAAATCGTCGGCGGAGCCGCTGCCGTATAACCGAAACCGATCAATCAACAGGAGACCGAACGACTCATGAGCTCGGGACAAATCGTAGAAATCATCGGCGCAGTCGTGGACGTGGAATTCGAACCGTCCGCCGTGCCGCAGGTCTATGACGCACTAACGGTGGCAGAAGCCGACCTGACGCTGGAGGTCCAGCAGCAGCTCGGCGACGGCGTGGTGCGGACTATCGCCATGGGGCCGTCCGACGGACTGCGCCGCGGGCTGGAAGTGGAAGATACCGGCGCACCAATCTCGGTGCCAGTCGGCCAGAAGACCCTGGGCCGCATCATGGACGTGCTCGGCAACCCGGTCGACCACGCCGGCCCGGTCGAGAGCGAACAGCGCATGCCGATCCACCGTCCGGCGCCTTCCTTCCAGGAGCAGGCGGGCGGCAGCGAACTGCTGGAAACCGGCATCAAGGTCATCGACCTGCTCTGCCCGTTCGCCAAGGGCGGCAAGATCGGCCTGTTCGGCGGCGCCGGCGTCGGCAAGACCGTCAACATGATGGAACTGATCCGCAACATCGCGATCGAGCACAGCGGCTACTCGGTGTTCGCCGGGGTCGGCGAGCGCACCCGCGAGGGCAACGACTTCTACCACGAGATGCGCGAATCCGACGTGCTCGACAAGGTGGCGCTGGTGTATGGCCAGATGAACGAGCCTCCCGGCAACCGCCTGCGGGTCGGGCTGACCGGCCTGACCATGGCCGAATACTTCCGCGACGAAGGCCGGGACGTGCTGATGTTCATCGACAACATCTACCGTTACACGCTGGCCGGCACCGAGGTGTCGGCACTGCTCGGCCGGATGCCTTCGGCGGTCGGCTACCAGCCGACACTCGCCGAAGAGATGGGCATTCTTCAGGAGCGCATCACGTCCACTTCGACCGGATCGATTACGTCCATCCAGGCGGTATACGTGCCGGCCGACGACCTGACCGACCCGTCGCCCGCCACTACCTTCGCGCACCTCGACGCTACGGTCGTGCTGTCGCGGCAGGTTGCGGAGCTTGGCATTTACCCGGCGGTAGACCCGCTGGACTCCACCTCCCGCCAACTGGATCCGCTGATCATCGGCAACGACCACTACGAGACCGCCCGCGCGGTTCAGAACACGCTGCAGCGCTACAAGGAGCTCAAGGACATCATCGCTATCCTGGGCATGGATGAACTGTCCGAAGAGGACAAGCTGGTGGTGGCCCGGGCACGCAAGATCCAGCGTTTCTTGTCCCAGCCGTTCTTCGTGGCGGAAGTGTTTACCGGGACGGCCGGGAAATACGTCTCGTTGAAGGACACCATCGCTGGCTTCCGCGGGATCGTCGAAGGCGAGCACGACCAGCTCCCGGAGCAGGCGTTCTACATGGTGGGTTCCATCGAAGAAGCCGTGGAGAAGGCGAAGACCCTTTGAGCCGGACATGAGCACCCTGCGAGTCGAGATCGTCAGCGCCGAGCACGAAATCTATTCGGGCGAGGCCCATTGGGTGGTGGCACCGGCTGCCATGGGCGATGTCGGCATCTATCCCAAGCACACGCCGCTCATCACTCACCTCAAGCCCGGCGAAGTGCGGGTCAGCGCGGTGGAGGAAAACGAGGAACTTCTGTTCTTCGTCTCCGGCGGCATGCTGGAGGTGCAACCGCACCAGGTCACCGTGCTGTCCGACACCGCCATGCGGGGAGCGGATTTGGACGAGGCGAAGGCCGAGGAGGCCAAGAAACGGGCCGAGCAGGCACTGTCCGACCGCAAGGCTGATTTCGACGAGGCCCGGGCCTTGGCGGAGTTGGCCGAAGCTGCGGCACAGCTGCGAATGATCCAGAAACTGCGCAAGACCGGTCGCGGCTGACCCAGATTTAGACCTGCCAGCGATCTACGCTGACACGCCCAATGTGGGAAGCCACACCCTTGGCAGCTATGTAAAAATTATGGAGATCTACTTGGCTCTACCAATCGGTCGGTCGGATACTCTCCTAGGGAATGCGCGGATGGGCGGAGTCAGGTCTTAATAGGAAAGTGGATGAAGGAAAGCAGAATTCCAGTAGGTGCGAAGCGCAAGACGAGCCCATACTCGCAAAGCCCGTTCCAAGTTCTCACGTGTGGCTTGGGCGGCGGCATTCTGTCGAGTGCCACGGCGTTCTACTTCGAGTTGGGCGGCGAGTGGTTTCTCATCACGAACTGGCATGTCGTCAGTGGGCGCAACTTCCTTACCGGCGAACGACTCGGCAAGGCCGGAGAGCCTTTGTCTCTGGTGTTGAAACTGGCAACGTATGACTGGGGCGAGTGCAAGGATGGGGAGTTCGTGATTGCACCGCACAATGTGGCACTCTACGAAGGCGAAAACCCCATATGGCTAGAGCACCCCACGCTGGGGCATCAGTGCGATGTAGTCGCCATTCGGACTGGACGACCCAAGACATGTCCCAAGAGCATGCACAACGCCGCAAACTTAATCAGCACACGCCCCAACAGCAACATCCCGATCCGGCCTGGCGGAGATGTATTCATCATCGGATTCCCCACAAGCATCAGTGTCGGCTTTGGGCTGCCGTTGTGGAAGTCGGGCTACATCGCATCGGAGCCACAATACGATGTCGATATTGGTGGGAAATCATGGGAGTTCGGAGGGATGGTGGATGGAACCCGTATTCCGGCGTTTTTCGTGGATGCTCAAACGCGAAAGGGGATGTCCGGCTCGCCCGTGTTCGCCCGCTACTATGGCACATGGGACATGAACGAACCGTACGCGGCCATCGATTTCGATGACCCTGAATTAATTGACCGGGATGATGTGGTTTTGTGGAGCGAAGGTGTGCGTTTCGTCGGGTGCTATAGCGGCCGCATCGCTGGCACCAACGTGGCCGAAGCAGGGCTGGGGCTGTGCTGGCGAGAGGAAGTGATCGAGACAATCTGCCGAAAGGGGAAACCGGGGAAGAACCCCCATATGCGCCACCCTACATAGCCAATGTTCCTACTGATCGTCTCTTCATCCCAAGGATGTATTCCGATCCGTGCACCAAAAACTCTCGTGGGAATCAATCTTCAAAGTTATTGATTTACAAATACTTAATGTGGCCTTGCAGGAACCGCGACGCTTTTTGATTCGTAAGCTGTTGAATCTGCACCAAAGTGTGTGGCTGACCCCTCTCCGTGGTTATAATCTTTGCCACACTCGCCCACCCCACCATTTCCAATGCCGAACATAGAATTCGAAGGCAAATGGAATGTCTATGCAGCGCATCTCGTGACGCCATTCCGTCCCTTGATTCCAGATACGAAGAAATCCATACCGCAGGGCAAAGCGCAAGCCGATAAGCCCTCGACCGAGGGAAACCTGATTATCCAGGGTGATAACCTCCACGCCTTACGTGCCTTGTTGCCGCGCTACGCCGGGCGCATCCACTGTGTCTACATCGACCCGCCTTACAACACAGGAAATGAAGGGTGGTGCTACAACGACAACCTGAACTCACCTCTGATGAAACGCTGGCTGAAAGAAAACGGCGCTGTGGACCTTGAAGATGAGGAACGCCACGACAAGTGGTTGTGCATGATGTGGCCGCGCCTGCAACTGCTGCGGGAATTGCTGGCGGAAGATGGAGTTATTTTTATCACGGTCGACGACAACGAACAGCACCGCCTTCGGATGGTAATGGATGAGATTTTTGGCGAGGATAATTTTTTAGCATGCATCTCTTGGGAAAAGAGGTACACGCGAAACAATAACGCAAAGATGTTCACTTCGGTTGTGGACAAACTGGTTGTTTACCGAAAAAGCGAACTGCTAGATTTTCTCCGCGAACCACGCAACACAAAAGCAGATGAAATTTACGACAACCCAGACAATGACCCCCGCGGCCCTTGGACAAGTGTTTCTTACGTCAATCCCGCGACCAGAGAACAAAGGCCAAACCTGGTCTACACCATCATCAATCCATGCACAAAAAAAGAGGTGCGTCATCCTACAAACGCTTGGAAATTTGAGCCTAGTGAACACCAAAAACATGTGCTGGAGAATCGGCTCTGGTGGGGGAAAACAGGAAAGAACAAATTCCCACGACTGAAAAAATTTCTATCCGAAGTTTCAGATGGGCTTGTTCCAGTAGACCTGTGGAAGCACGAGGATTCTGGAACAACCGATGAAGGGAGCCTAGAGCTTGAAAGGATTTTGGGCCGAGCTAAGTTTGACAACCCCAAGCCTACACGTTTGATTAAGAGGATCATCCGGCTATGCCCCCACGACAATCCTATCGTGCTTGACTCCTTTGCAGGATCTGGAACCACCGCCCAAGCCGTATTGGAACTCAACAAGGAAGACGAAGGGCTCCGGAAATTTATTCTCGTGGAATGCGAAGATTACGCAAATAAGATTACGGCTGAACGTATCCGCAGAGTCATCAAGGGGATCAAAAACACCAAAGACGGAAATCTCCAACAGGGCTTGGGCGGGGGGTTCACCTATTGCACCCTTGGCGAGGCTTTGGATATCGAGAGCATGCTCTCCGGTGAAAACCTCCCGGACTACGAAACCATTGCCCGTTGCATTGCACACAATTACACGGGCCTCGCTTTGGACAAGGTCAAAAAAGGCAAGGACTGGCTGTTCGCCGAGACCGACCGCCATTGCCTGCACCTCATCTACAAGCCAGATCTCAAGTTCTTGGAAAACGCCACGGAGGCCGCGCTCACGTTTGAATTGTCCGAACGCATCGGCAAAGCTGCGGTAAGAAAAAACAAGGAGGCGCTGGTCTTCGCGTCCCACAAATTCATGTCGCAAAAAGATCTGCGTTACCACAAGGTGACTTTCTGCCAGATCCCCTACTCGGTCTTTGGCACCGCTGGATGACCATCCGCAGGCCCCGGCATGCAACTCAAGGAATATCAACAAAGCGCCCTAGATGCCTTCGACCGCTATCTCGAGGCCTTGGAAGAAGGCAAAAGAAAATGCAGCCAGATGGCTGAAGCGGGAGAAACCGACCCTGAATATTTGGATTTCGCACGAAGGGCATGGAATGAACTGAAAAAGCGAGGTCATCTTCCACGCATCGTCGGTCGAAGTGGGGCGCTTGAAATCCCGGAATATGTCGCACGCTCTGACGAAAGAGGTCAACCCATCCCGCATGTGTGCCTGAAGGTACCAACCGGGGGCGGCAAAACCCTGCTCGCAGCCTCAGCACTTGAACGCTTGCGCCCGCGATCCGGCATCGTACTGTGGATTGTTCCCTCCAAAGCGATCTTCCAACAAACCTGGGTGTCTCTCGCCACCCGCCTCCACCCCTATCGTCAGGCCCTTGAACGAGGCAGTGCCGGACGCATCAAACTGTTTCGTAAAGGCGACCCCATTTCTCGCCTGGATGTGGAAAACCATCTTTGCTTGATACCCGTCATGCTTCAGGCAGCAGGCAGAAAAGAGACCGGAGACTTTCTCAAGATTTTCCGCGACTCCGGGAAGTATCCAGACTTCTTTCCCGCGGCTGACGACCTTTCGGAAAACCAGAAAATGCAAGCCGAATTCCCAGACTTGCACACACACGATCTCGGCGATGCCGCACTTGCCGGCACCATCAAACGAAGTTTATTCAATGTCCTGAAAGTCACGCGCCCGATTATTGTTCTGGACGAGGCGCACAACGCCTATTCCGAAACGCGCCGGCGGCGTCTGTGCGAACTCAACCCCCGCATCATGATCGAATTGTCCGCCACGCCAAAAACTGGCGTCAGCAACATTCTGGTGAACACACCCGGTGAGGCGATGAAGCGGGAGAACATGATCAAACTGCCGATTAATATCCACAGCCTGGAAAACTCTGACTGGAAGCACACGTTGAGCAAGGCCGTGGAAAAACTGGCCGACCTACAGCATCGGGCCGACGACCTCGTGCAAAAAACTGGGAAATACATCCGCCCCATCATGCTGATTCGCGTCGAACGGGTTGGCCGGGAGCAGCGCGACGGGGAACATATCCATGCCGAAGACGTTCGGGAAGAACTGATGAAACTCGGTATTCCCGACAGCAACGTTCGACTCAAGAGCGCCTATCGAGACGAAATCGCCCATGAAAACCTTTTGTCTCCCTACTCCTCGGTCCGTTACATCATCACCAAGGAGGCCCTGCGGGAAGGTTGGGATTGTTCATTCGCATACGTCCTGACTCTGCTGGATACCACCAAAACCGATCGCGCCATCACCCAGATGGCTGGACGCATCCTGCGTCAACCCTATGCAGAACCGACTGGTGAGACTGCACTGGACGAATGCTATATCTACTGCTTTGACACATCCGTCGGGCAGGCCGCCGAACGGGTCAAGGCAGGGCTGGAAGATGAGGGAATGGGCGATTTGGGGGAATACGTACAGGGAGACGGGGAAGAGGCTCCCCGACAATTAACTTTCGAAAGAAAATCCGATTGGCGGGACACCCGAATCTTCCTACCCCAAGTGCTGCACCGCACATCTGCCCAAAAAACCCGAGCCCTAGATTATGAGCGAGACGTACTGGCTTATCTAGATTGGGCCAAGTTGGCAGACACGGACCTAGATACGGAAGCCTTGGTCCGACGAAAAAGCGGAGAGATTGTCATCCGCGTGGACCCGTTCGAGGAATCAGGGCTGCCAAGCCATGACAAACTGGACACTGACCCGGAACTCGACATCAACTATTTCGTGCGGCGAATCAGCGATGCCCTCCCTGTGCCATGGCTCGCAGCAAGCCTTGCAAAGGCGGCCATCCGGAAACTCAGGAAGGAAGGCATGACAGACAAACTGTTGCATGCTTGCCGCGCAGACTTGGCAGAAAGGATGCGCCAGCAATGCGCCGCCCGCGCAGAGCATGAGGCTCATAGCATTTTCTGTGACAAAATCAGGAATGGAGACATCCGGTTTGAACTCGTCGCAGGCAACAACTTTGAACTCCCGATGTCGATGGACAAAATCGTAGAGGTTACCCCCAAAACATTGCAAGGAAATTATGGGGCGACCATACAGAAATCCCTCTTCGATCCACAAGGAATTTTTGAAAAAGAATTCAACGGCCTAGAGAAAGATTTCGCCCTGCACATGGATGGGCATGCAGCCGTGGCATGGTGGCACCGATTGGCTGTAAAAAGCAACGGCTATGCCCTGCAAGGCTGGAAGCAGGGGAAAATGTACCCCGATTTCGTCGTCTGCGTCTCCTCGGGACACGGCAAAACCCCAAAACGCCAAATTCTGGTCCTGGAAACCAAGGGATTGCACCTGTCTGGAAATCCTGATACCCAATATAAGGAGCACTTACTTGAGAAACTGGAAGAACTGGCCCCAAAAGCAGAGGAATGCGGGGATATTGAACTGCGCGGGAAGAGACAGAAACACAGGATGAAACTCCGGATTCTCATGGAGAACACCTGGGAGAGAGATTTTGAAAAAATAGTGCAGAATCCGTCATGACATATGCTGTGAGCCGTCGGGGGCCTCCCCGTATTGCTCACTCACCTCTGGTGCGGCTTTTGGCTTTCTTGCCGATTACTCCATAGAACAAAAAATAGCATGACCCCATGAGAACCGAAGCTGTCATTCTTGCCGGGGGCGTCGGCAAACGCCTAGCGCAAGCCGTACCGAAACCCCTGCTCGACCTGTGCGGGAAACCCCTGCTCGGGCATGTCATGGAAACGGCCGCGGCCGTGGCGGACAAGATCCATGTTGTGTACGGCCCTCCGTTGGCGGAGTCGCTCGCCGAGCTGGAAGAGGCATTTTCGATTCCTTTCGCATCTCACCTGCAGCCTGAGCCCCGCGGTACGGCCGACGCGCTTGGCTGCGCCCTCCCGGCGATAGAAGATTCCGCCACCGTGATCGTGCTGTGCGCGGATGTCCCTCTGCTGCGACCCGACACTCTCACCCAACTGCTGTCCACCCGCCCCGAGACCGGCCTCGCGCTGCTGACCATGCGCCAAAGCGACAGCCAGCTTGGACGGATCGTGCGCGGTAACGACGGGCAGGTCCTCGCCATCCGGGAACACGCCGACGCCACGGAAGAGGAACGCCGCATCGACGAGTGCAACACCGGCGTAATGGCGGCAAGCGCGGGACAGTTCCGCGAATGGTGTGCGCGCACCACCGACCGAAACGCCCAGGGAGAGTTCTACCTGACCGACTGCATCGCTGAAGCGGTACAAGACGGAATCCCCATCGAAACCCGGGAATGCAACCCGATCGAGGGTCTCGGCGTCAACACGATGCAGGAATTCGCCGTGGTGGCGGAGCAATGGCAGCAGCAGGCGCGCGAGCGACTGATGGCGCAAGGCGCCCTGATGGAAGCACCCGATACGGTGTGGCTGTCGGCGGGAGTGGCACTGGAAGAAGGCGCGGTAGTTCGCATCGGGCCGCATGTTGTATTCCGGAAGTCGGTCCAACTGGCCGATGGGGCAGATATCGGACCGTACACGCTGCTGAGAAACTGCAAAATCGGCGCCGATACCAAAATCGAGCCTTTCACCGTCATAGAAGCAGCTCAAGTCGGAGCCCGTTGCCGCATCGGACCCTACGCACGAATCCGCCCGGAAACCGAATTAGCCGAAGGCGTGCAGATCGGGAATTTCGTCGAAGTCAAAAAGTCCCGAATCGGTGAGGGCACCAAGGTCAACCACTTGTCGTACGTCGGCGACAGCGAGGTCGGCCGCAGCGTCAACCTCGGGGCGGGCACCATCACCTGCAACTACGACGGAGCGCACAAGCACACGACCGTGATCGGGGACGATGTCTTCGTGGGGTCCGGCACCCAGTTGATCGCCCCCGTCAGCATTGGCGCCGGTGCAACCATCGGGGCCGGCTCGACCATTACCCGGGACACCCCGCCCGGAGAATTGACCCTGTCTCGCAGCAAGCAGAAGACGCACCAGGGCTGGAAGCGTCCGCAGAAAGACTGATGTGCGGAATCGTCGGTGCGGCGGCTCGTCAGGACGTGACATCCGCGTTGCTGGAAGGCCTGAAACGTCTGGAATATCGGGGTTATGACTCCGCCGGAATCGCAGTGCTCAACGACCACGGCCTGCAGCGTCTGCGCTGCAACGGCAAGGTCGCTGAACTGGTGCAGGAAACCGAATCGACCGGCCTGAGCGGGCAGGTCGGCATTGCGCATACCCGCTGGGCCACCCATGGCGCGCCCTCGGACCGAAACGCGCACCCCCACGTGGCCGGCACGGATGGGCGTATTGCCGTCGTACACAACGGGATCATTGAAAACCATGCCTCCCTGAGAAAGCAGCAACAAGACCGGGGAATCACGCACGACTCGGACACCGATTCCGAAATCCTGGCCTGCCAGATTGCCGGACATCTAAGTGCACAGAATGGCTTGCTCGATGCGGTTCGGGCGGCCGTGGACGAAGTGGAAGGAAGCTTCGCGTTCGGCGTGATCGACCGCGAGGACCCAGAACGGATCATCGGTGCCCGCCGCGGCAGTCCACTGGTTGTGGGACATGGCAACAGCGGTTACTATCTGGCTTCCGATCCGTTGGCGCTGGCGGAAGTCTCATCCCAGTACTGCCTGCTGCAAAACGGCGACATCGTGATGATCAGCGAAGGGGAAGCCGTGGTCTGGAACGGGAGCGAAACGGTGGTTCGGGAGTGGCGGGAATTCCAAGACACGGAAGTGCAAAGCGGGCTCGGCGACTACGAACATCACATGCAGAAGGAGATCTTCGAGCAACCGGATGCCGTAGCGCAGACGCTGGAAGGAAGAATCGAAACCGGGCGGGTCGACGATGGGATTCTCGGCCCGGACGCCGGTGCCGTCCTCGATGCGACCCGCGCCGTGCAGATCGCCGCATGCGGAACCAGCTACCACGCCGCACTGGTGGCACGCCATTGGCTTGAACGGCATGCGGGAATCCACTGCCGAGTCGAGATCGCCAGCGAATTCCGCTACCGCCAGCATGCCCAAGAGCCCGACACCCTGTTCATCGCCATCTCCCAGTCCGGAGAGACGGCGGACACCCTGGCGGCACTGGAGATGGCGAATCAGGACCCGAACTACCATGCAACCCTGGCGATCTGCAACGTCGCGCACAGTTCCATGGTCCAGGAATCCGACCTGACCCTGCTGACTCACGCCGGGCCCGAGATCGGAGTAGCTTCCACCAAGGCTTTCGTCACACAGTTGACTGCACTGATGCTGGTGGTGATCCTGCTTGGCCGACGCCGGGCACTAACCCCCTCGACGGAATCGGATCTCGTCGCGCAGTTAGCCAACCTGCCAACCCGGATCGGCCGGGTACTTGAACTGGATGCAGGGATCGCGGCCTTGTCGAAACAATTCGCGAACCGGCACCACGCATTGTTCCTAGGCCGGGGTTCGCACTACCCGATCGCGATGGAGGGTGCCCTGAAATTAAAGGAGATTTCTTACATCCATGCCGAGGCCTATGCTGCCGGCGAACTCAAGCACGGTCCGCTGGCACTGGTGGACGAGGACATGCCCGTGGTGGCGGTCGCACCGAACAACCGCCTGCTGGAGAAGCTCAAGAGCAACTTGGAAGAAGTGCGCGCGCGGGGCGGACGCTTGTACGTATTCGCGGATCGGCATTCGGGATTCCAGAGTGACGATCTGATGACCGTGTTCGAACTGGATGCGCCGGAAAACGCGGTGGCGCCAATACTGTTCACGGTCCCGCTGCAGTTGCTGGCGTACCACTGCGCCAAAATCAAAGAAACCGATATCGATCAACCCCGCAACCTTGCAAAATCGGTTACGGTTGAGTAGTTGGCAGGAAAATGCTGGACACCAGAATCCCACCACCGATCGTCGCCATATTCATTGGCGTCTGCATCTATTTTTCGCGGGACTGGCTGCCGCAGTTTGAATCCGACTACCTCTTCTATGCGGGACTAGGCTTTGAGCTTCTAGCCGTCGTGATCAATCTCACGGCCATTTTTTCCTTCATCAAGAACAAAACCACGATCAATCCGGTAAAACCCCATACCGCGACCTCGCTGGTGACGACCGGAGTGTTTACATTTTCCCGAAACCCCATGTACCTGGGGCTGCTGTTGTTCCTTTTCGGTTTTGCGCTGCAGGTCAACGTCACCGGGGGGGTTCCCCTGTTGGTTCTTTTCGTCCTCTACCTGAACGCGTTTCAAATCCTCCCCGAGGAGCGTGCCATGCTGGAGGTTTTTGGAGATGAATACCGGGAATATATGAAAAAAGTCAGAAGGTGGATATAGGGTGAAAGCCTTTTAGGGCGACGGCACGTACTCCCAACTCTCGGACTGTTCTGCCGCAGCAGTTCTCTCTTCATCGGTCATCTCTTCTTCTATGCCCCGGATCAAATCCCTGATCTCCTTCCGCGTAATCGCGCACTGCGCATGGCTTGTTTCGCGATAAAGCGTCCGGGAATCCGTATCACATGCCTCGATCATCTTGAATTTCGAGAGTTTCCGTACATTGTCGGCAAGCAGCCAGGCGCGAACGATGTCGTAGCGTACGCCGCTGCCTTTCCAGTAATGGCGGGCAAGAAAATAGCGGGCAGCCAAAGCATCGTCCCACTGCCGGAAGAACCCACGCCGATCGGACAATCCAACCAGAATCGCAAGACCCATGCCGTCCCGTTCGGCAAACTGGGCTGCTGCCTTCCGGTACCAATCGACCGCCACTGCATCATCCTGCGTCACGCCTTCGCCTAACTCGTGGAACATGCCCATCCGCAACTGCGCCCACGGGAATCCTTTTTCCGCGGCCTCCCGGGCAATCGCCAGCGCCGACTCCATCTCGTCCTCACGCCACAGGATATCGACCTCCGCCTCGCCGGGATTGGCTTCCAGCGCCCGCGCAGGCGCCTCCATGACTCCGGCGGTGCAGCCAGCCGCCAGTGACGCCCAAAGTATCAGGAGGATTGTTCGGGATCCTGGAGACGCGGACATGATTGTTCGGGCAGGAAATGCCCGGGGCCGAATGGAGGGCTAGCTCCGGTAAGCCTGTTCGATGGCCTCTTGCCGGTTTTTCTCTTCTGCGCTGAATGCAGCGGTGGGGCGAAGCAATAGACGTTCGATCCCGATCGGCGCACCGGTCGCCTCGCAATAACCGTAAGAGCCGTCTTCGATCCGGCGAAGCGCTTCTTCAATCTTTGGCAGCAACTTCGAGTCTCGGTTGAGCGCGCGCACCTTCAGATTGATGTCTTCCTCGACAGAGGCACGATCCAGCTCGTCACATTCCCGGTGCTCTTCGGACAGCTCCGCCTTAGCACGTTCCAGCCGAACACCCAATTCCTTGCGCAGATCAAGCAAGCGCTGCCGGAAGAATTCCAGCTGGTCGCCGTTCATGTAGTCCTTGCGCGGCGCGCGAAGCAGTTGCTTTTCAGTCAGCATTTTCAAGACTCTTCCTGTGTTCATGTGATTCAGGTGTTTTACTGAAAGCCTATTTTACTTCTTGCCGCGATCCGCGCAAAACACCGCTTGTCAGAAAATACTTCTCAGGTCACCGCCTCTGCCGCCTGAGGCCGCAGCAACGCGGCTTCCACTTCCGCGCGTACCTCGGATCCCTTGAGCGTCTCGATCAGGGTCAAAGCAAAGTCAAGCGCCGTGCCCGGCCCGCGCGAAGTGATGACCGGGCCGTCGACCTCCACCGGCGAACCGGTGAACATGACTTCGCCGTAATCTTCCGCATTGATGCAGCCCGGATAGCAGGTCGCCTTGCGTCCGTCCAACAGGCGGCTGTTTGCCAAAACTTTCGGAGCCGCGCAGATTGCCGCCACGGTGCGATCCTGATCGATCTGATCTCGAAGCAGCTCGTGGATGCGGGGATCCGCATCCAGGTAATCAGCCCCGGGCAGGCCGCCGGGGAGCACTACCATATCGAAAGTTTCGCCCATCACCTCGTCCAGCGTCGTGTCCGGGACAAGCCTTGTCCCGCGCGAGGCAGTTACCGCGCCATCACTCAGGCCGGCAGTGACGACTTCGACCTCCGCACGGCGGAGAAGGTCGATCAGGGTGACCGCTTCAAGTTCTTCGCAACCATCCGCCAGTGGAATCAGGACCCGGCTCATTGGGAGCGGGCCTCCTGCTGGCTTTGCCTCAATTTGCCGTACTTGAGCAACTCAAGCGCAGCCTGCACCTGATTATCCTCAAGAATCGTTTCTTTAATCGACTGGTTTGAGTTTTCCGATTCGTCTTTCTCCGGCGCGACGAATTCCACCTCGTAGTCCGGCTCGATCCCTTTTTCATGGATCGTCTGTCCGGACGGTGTGTAGTAGCGCGCCGTGGTTAGCTTGAGTGCAGCATTCTGGTTGTCCAGCGGCACCAGGGTCTGCACCGATCCCTTGCCGAACGTGCGCGTGCCGAGTAACTTCGCCCGCCCGTTGTCCCGCAAGGCGCCAGCCACGATTTCGGAGGCTGAGGCCGACCCCCCGTTGATCAGAACGACGACCGGTACGCCACCCGTCTGATCGCCGCTGCCAGCGTGTTCCTGAACATTCGACTTCTCCGTGCGCCCTCGAGTGGAAACGATCAATTGCTTATGACTCAAGAAGGCATCCGAAATCTCGATTGCCGCAGTGAACAACCCTCCCGGGTTATTGCGGAGGTCCAGAACGATCCCTTGCAGTTCATGATCCGATTCGTCCTGCAGTTGCTCCAAGTAATCCATGAAATCAGCGCTGGTGCGGAGCTGAAAGTTGCTGATTCGGAGGTAGGCGTAACCGGGTTCCAAGGCCTGCCCGCGCACGCTCTGCACTTTAATGATGGCCCGCGTGATCTCCACCTCGAAAGGCTCCTCGGCATCCTCGCGGGAAACGGTCAGGGTAATGGTGGTCCCGGGCTTTCCGCGCATGATCTGCACGGCATCATGCAGGGTCAGGTCGTGCACCGGCTCCCCGTCCAGTTCCAGAATCATGTCGCCGCTGAGGATCCCCGCGCGCTGGGCCGGCGTGTCGTCAATCGGCGAGACGACCTTGATCGCGCTGTCGTCCTTGTCCTTGGTGACTACGATGCCAAGTCCACCGAATTCCCCGGATGTTGTGACTTCCCAATCGTCCAGTTCTTCACGATCCAAGTAAGTCGTGTAAGGGTCGAGCTTGGAGGCCATGCCGCGCATGGCGTTGCGCATCAGGGTGCTGTCGTCGACTTCATCGACGTATTGGCGCTTGATCAGCGCGAAAGCCTCGGAAAAGTTTCGCAGTTCCTGCAATGAGACAGATGCCTGGCTGTCCGGCTTCGCGATAACTGCATGACCCAATGCGCCTGCGACCACCAACAACAGGGCCGGAATTAGCAGTCCAGAGGGGGGAATTTTGGGCATAATTCCTGAAAAAATGGCGGAAAAGGCATTGTAGAGCAATACTTGAATGCGTCAAACCTTCACTTATCGACCTCAAGCTAGAAGAAAGGCCGGTTACAGACCGGAATGACGGCTCGAAATCAAGATAAAGCTAATGGTATGTTCGAATTTTCTAATGTTAGAATGTTTTGGCTATGGCCGCCCGGATCCCCGTGCCCGAATCCCTGCATGCGCTTGACGACGATATCGAACGCGCTTGCCACGCGGTCAAGGGACTTTCGCATCCGATCCGACTCAAAGTCCTCTGCGTGCTGGGCGACAACGAAATGTCGGTCAACGACCTGGCGGCCGCCTGCGAAACTTCGCAAAGCAATATCTCGCAGCATCTGAGCATCCTCCGACAATGCGGCATCCTGGCTACCCGCAAGGAGGCCAACTTCGTACACTACCGGATCAACGATCCGCGCATGATCCAGTTGATGAACCTGATGCGTGACATGTTCTGTTCGCAGGCACACTGAATATTGGCTTAATGCAGGAATATTTGGACTTCGCGATGCGTCACCCGTTCCTGATGGGAGCGGTCACGGCATTGGTCGTCATGATCGCGGTGACCGAAATACGCCGCTTGTCACGTCGATACAAGGAGATCACTGCTGCACAGGCCGTGCAACTGATGAACCGGGAGTCGGCGTGGCTACTGGACGTACGGGAAGACCAGGAAGTCAAGGGCAGCGTCATTCCGAATTCCCAGCACATCGCGCTCAGTGAACTGCCGAAGCGTATCGAGGAGCTGAAAGGACAGGAAGGACCGGTGATCGCCTATTGCCGGACCGGGATGCAGGCGCATCAAGCCTGCAAGATGCTGGTGCGAGAGGGATTGGACCCCGTCTACAACCTGAAAGGTGGGATTGGCGGCTGGCAGGAAGCCGGAATGCCGCTGGAGGCCAGTCCGTGACCCCACCCGAAGTCGTGCTCTACACGGGTCCCGCCTGCCCGTACTGCGAACGCGCCAAGATGCTGCTGGAACGCAAGGGGGTTTCCTATCAGGAAATCCGCGTGGATCGGGACCCCGGGGGATTCTCCACTATGCTGGAGCGTAGCGGCGGGCGCCGGTCCGTGCCGCAAATTTTCATCGGGGACTATCATGTAGGCGGTTTCGACGACATGTCCGCACTCAACCTGGAAGGCAAGCTGGATCCGCTATTGGCGGGAGAGCCGGCGTGACGAAGAAATCTGCCCCCCTCTCCGGCAAAGGCGCAACCCGGACGAGACGCATGCAATTTGTGGAACACCATGGCAGTTCGACGTTCGCAGTCGAGCACATCTGCCTACGCCACGCCGAATTCAAGACGGTGCGCGAACCCGGGGAGCTTGTTGAGGGCCAGTTCGAAACCAAGGCGCGGATCAGCAACGAAACGGTCTCGCTGGATGACGATCGCCATTCGGTCTCCCTGATTGTCAACGTGACGCGCTTGGAGGATGAGACGGAGGTATTCAGTTGCGAGGTTTGCTATACCGGCGTTTTCCTGATCCAAGGCTTGTCCGATGAGAAGGGTCATGAACTGCTGATGACCCGGTGCCTGGACATGCTCTACCCGTACATCAGTTCGACGATTGCACAACTGGCGAGCCAGGCTGGTTTCCAGGGCCTGCAACTCGTTCCCATCAGTTTCGGGGCGTTGTACCGGAGCGAGCAGCGCGAAAAACAGCAGTGGGAAGACATCCAGGACAAGGTGGTTCGCCACTGACATCCCCGGCATGAAAATTTCGATTCTGGGGCAGGGCGCATGGGGCACGGCGCTCGCCTTTCACGTATCCCAGGCCCATGCGGTGCGTTGGTGGGGCCGCGACCCGACCCGATGCCAGACACTGGCCAGCACTCGATTAAATGAGGCTGCCCTCCCGGGTTGCGTTATTCCGGATTCCATCCAGATCACGGAGGACATCCAAGCCTGCGTGGAAGGTTGCGACTGGGTCGTCATGGCCGTACCGGTTGCGGCAACGGCCGAAGTCGCCGCACAACTGGAACCAGTCTCCCGGTTCGGGCTGATCTGGACCTGTAAGGGAATGGATTCGGACAGCGGCCAGCTGCCCGGTGAGATCCTAAATGACGTCTTGGGGCCGGGAACGCGGCGCGCCGTCCTGTCAGGGCCTTCTTTTGCGGACGACCTTGCGGCAGGGCTGCCAGCGGCCGCAGTCATGGCAGCGACAGACCCGGAGGTCGCCGAGGCGGCAGCCACGGTGTTTCATCATGGTCCGTTTCGAATCTATCCGGGAACGGATCCGGTCGGTGTCCAACTCGGCGGCGCGGTGAAAAACGTCCTGGCGATCGCTGCCGGCATTGCGCACGGGCTGCGGCTTGGCGACAGTGCCCGCGCTGCGTTGATCACCCGCGGCATCAACGAAATGATGGTGCTGGGCAAGGCACTGGGAGCGAACCAGTCCACCTTATCCGGCCTGTCCGGCCTGGGTGACCTTGTGTTGACCTGCTCCAGCGCCCATTCGCGCAACTTTCGCCTGGGCCAACTGATCGGCGAGGGTCAATCAGTTGAACAGGCCAGCACCACGATCGGGCAGGTCACCGAGGGACGGTACACCGCCCTCGCGTTGTCTCGGCTAAGTCAGGATCATGGGCTGGAACTGCCCATCTGCGAACAGGTTCGGCAGGTGCTGGCGGGGGCTATCCGCCCAGCCCAAGCAGTCGAGGCCTTGCTGACACGTCCGGCCAAGTTCGAGGTTCTGCATGCCTGACAAAGACCCGCTTTCCATAGATTTTTCCGGCCTGTCCCTGAAGACCCCTTTGGTCCTGCTCTCGGGCTGCGTCGGTTTCGGCGACGAGTACACCCGGGTCGAAGGCTTTTCGCACGACGAGATCGGAGCGATTTGTCTCAAGGGAACCACCCTCGAACCGCGACTGGGCAACCGACCGCACCGGCTGGCGGAAACCCCGGACGGCCTATTGAACTCGATTGGTCTGCAGAACCCCGGCGTGGATGCGGTCATCCGTGATGTACTGCCGACCCTGGACTTCTCCGCCACCCGCTTCCTCGCTAACGTATCCGGAGCCACCGTCGAGGAATACGCCGAGGTCACGCGGCGCTTCGACGACTCTCCGATCGATGGCATCGAGGTCAACATTTCGTGTCCCAACGTCAAGGCCGGCGGCATGGAATTCGGCAATGACCCGAAAATGTCGGCGGTCGTGGTTGATGCCTGCCGAAAGGCGACCTCCAAGCCGCTGATTATCAAAATGTCGCCGAATCAGACCGACATTCGTGCCAATACGCGCGCCTGCCTGGAAGCGGGGGCTGACGCATTCGCGGTCATCAACACGGTCTCCGGCATGGCCATCGACGCCGAGTCCCGTTCCGCCGTGCTGGGTGCAAAACAGGGAGGGCTATCCGGGCCTGCCATCAAACCCATCGCCCTCCTCAAAGTGCATGAGGTCCATCAGGAAACCGCAGCCCACGGCATTCCGATCATCGGCCAAGGGGGCGTGGTTTCGACAACGGACGCGCTGGAATTCCTGATCGCCGGCGCTTCGGCGGTGGGGGTCGGCACCGGGCTGTTCTATGACCCGCTGGCCTGCCGTTCGATCAACGAGGGTATCCGCGATTACCTGCTGTGCCACGACCTTGGTTCGGTCGCGGAACTGACCGGCACCCTGGATTTTAGCGACGCTCAGTCTTCCGAGTAGCCGAGCCGCTCAAGCAGGCCCTGTAACGAATCATCGCTGCTGTAATGCAGCACCAGGTTGCCGCCTTTTTTCCCGGGACGGAGGGTAACCGAGCACCCCAGATAATCTGACAGCCGTTGCTGTAGACGCATCAAGTCCGGGTCCGGCTCCGAAGCGCTGGGAGATTTGGCTTTCTTGGTTTTCTGCGCCCGGCGCTCCGTCGCCCGAACCGACAAGTCCTCGTCCTGAATAGATTGAGCCAGTTTTTTCTGGCGATTGGCCGGCAAGGGCACTAGGACCCGAGCGTGCCCCATGCTGATCTTGCCGTCCCGGACCAACTGTTGGACTTCCGGGCAAAGTTCGAGCAAGCGAATCAGGTTGGTGACGGTGGCGCGCGCCCGGCCGACCTGCTCGGCAACTTGCTCATGAGTCTGATTCAGACGTTCGGCCAGCCCGCGTAATGCCTGGGCCTCATCGATGGGGTTGAGATCTTCCCGTTGGATGTTTTCGACCAGAGTAATTGTCGCGGCCTCATCGTCGGACAAGTCGCGGACGATCGCCGGCAGGGATTCGAGTCCAGCGGCACGAGCAGCGCGTAGCCTCCGTTCCCCCGCCACCAGCTCGTATTGCCCCCCGACCCGGCGCACCACGACCGGTTGGATCGCGCCACGCTCCTTCAGCGAGGCAGCCAAAGACTCGATCGCTTGATCGTCGAATTGAGTTCGCGGCTGGTACGGACTCGTGCGTAACCGATTCAGCGGGATGTCCTGAAGTTCCGAATCGTCGCGTTCATTAACCGGCTCGGGCCGAGAGCTCAAGAGGGCATCAACCCCTGCTCCCAAGCGGCGTTTCGGAGGATTGCTCATAGGGTGAAACCGGATTCGGAGCGTTCGCGGCGCAGGATTTCGCCCGCCAACATCAGATATGCGACAGCGCCCCGGCTCGACGGGTCGTAGGACGAAACCGGCCGCCCGTGACTGGGAGCTTCGGCCAACGTGACATTGCGAGGGATCATGGTGCGATAAACCTGTTCGCCAAAATGTTCTATAAGTGCTTCGGAAACTTCGTGGGATAGTTTATTGCGTGGGTCGTACATGGTACGCAGGATTCCCGCGATGGCAAGTTTCTGGTTCGCTTGGCGAGAAATCTGGGTGATGGTGTCAAGCAAGGCGCTCAACCCCTCCAAAGCGTAGAACTCGCACTGGGTCGGTACAATCACACGGTCGGCAACCACTAGGGCGTTGATCGTCAGGATGTTCAACGACGGGGGACAATCGACAAGAATGTAGTCGTCCGTGCAATCAACCAGCGCTTCACGCAGCCGATACTCGCGCTGGTCTTCCGCCACTAGGCGCACTTCGGCTTCGGTCAGGTCGGGCCCGGCCGGCACCAAGTCGAATCCCCCGTGGGGTGCGGCTATGCGCACTTCGGCAATCGGAGCACCTTCCAGCAGAATATCCGCGCAGCTTTGCGCCAAGTCGTTCTTGTTCAAGCCGCAACCGGTCGTGGCATTGCCTTGGGGATCCAAGTCGACTAGCAAGACCTTTTTGCCGGCAGAGGTCAGCGAAGCCGCCAAGTTGATGGCAGTAGTGGTTTTACCGACTCCGCCTTTCTGGTTACAGATGGCGAATACCTGGGTCATGAGCCCTCCGCGGCGGCATCCGAGGAGCGAAGCACAACCACTGTTCGAGTCGAAGAGCCGGCAGTCGATTTCTCCAACTTCATGACCGAAGCGTTCCACCCTTGCGGAAGCTCATGCAACTCCCGTTCAATGTCCAGACCCTTCGGAAACAAATAGACTCCCTCTGTACCGATCAGGTGTTCGCTGCTTCGAACAAGTTCCCCCAGCGAATCCACCGCCCGAGCCATGATGCACTCGAACGGGTCGCCTCGGTAATGTCCGACTTCGCTCGTGACGACCTCAACATTAGGCAGATCCAGTTCCAACTTCGCCTGCCGGACGAAGCGGGTTTTCTTGCGGCTGCGGTCGAGCAGCACGAATTGACGTTCGGGGTGGACCACGGCCAATGGCAAGCCTGGCAACCCGGCGCCAGTGCCAAAATCCAGAATCCGGCGTGCATCAGGCGGAAGAAAACTGGAAAGCACGAGAGAATCCAAGAGGTGCCGCGGCACAATTTCCGGCAGGGTACGGGCGCCGATCAGGTTGTACGCCCGGTTCCACTGCGCGACAAGCCTACAGTAAGTCGACAGGGTCTTGATTTGCGACGAGGAGAGATCCAGCTCGGAGATTCCCCGAATACCTGCCTTCAATTGGCGTTCCAATACGCTTTCCGACGGCAAGCCGGAAGTCGCGGAAACGGTCCGAGAACGGCGCGTTTGGCGAGAAGGCTCCCGGGCACGGGAAGGAAGGGCCTTGCCTTCCCCCATGTCAGAGAACCTGTTGCCAGTTGCCGTCGGCTTTCAAGTGGATCTTCAGGATCGCGACGGCGGCAGGCGTCACTCCGGGAATGCGTGCAGCCTGCCCTAGCGTGGCGGGCCGGCAATGGCTCAACTTTTCTCGCGCCTCGTGAGACAAGGCGGTGATCGACCGGTAGTCGATTCCCTCCGGCAAGCGGCGGGTTTCATCCTGCTTGAGCCGTTCGATCTCGTGTTGATGCCGACGGATATATCCTTCGTAGCGCAGTTCGATCTCCGCCTGACGACCGATCTCGGGGCTGGCCGGCTCGTACGCCGGAAGCATCGAGACGGCTTCTGCATAGTTCGTTTCGGGGCGCCGCAGAACATCGGCCAAACTGTCTTCGCCCAGCCGAGTAGCCCGCAATCGTCCCAATTCCTGCTCCAGTGAATCGCGCCGCTTGCGGAAATGATCCCAGTGCGCGTCGCAGACCAAGCCCAACTTGCGCCCGGTCTCGGTCAGGCGCAGATCGGCATTGTCCTCCCGAAGGGTCAAGCGGTATTCGGCACGGCTGGTGAACATGCGGTACGGCTCATCTACGCCTCGGGTAATCAGGTCATCGACCAGAACACCGGCATAGGCCTCGTCGCGGCGCGGCCACCAAGCCTCACGACCCAAACTTTGGGCCGCCGCGTTATAACCTGCAAGCAATCCCTGCGCCGCTGCTTCTTCGTAACCGGTTGTGCCGTTGATTTGTCCCGCCAGATACAAGCCGGGCAGGGCCTTGCACTGCAAGGTCGGGCGCAATTGTCGCGGGTCGAAGAAATCGTATTCGATAGCATAGCCGTAACGTGTCAGTTTTACCTCTTCAAATCCCGGGATGGTCCGCACGAATCGTTCCTGCACTTCGGCAGGCAGGCTGGTAGAGATTCCATTGGGATAAATCACATCGGTATCCAGACCTTCGGGCTCGATGAACACTTGGTGAGACGGTCGCTCGGCAAAACGGACCACTTTATCCTCGACCGAGGGGCAATAACGCGGCCCACGGCTGTCAATGGCCCCCGTATGCATCGGAGACTGGTGCAAATGTGCGCGAATCAACTCGTGAGTAGCTTCTGTCGTCCGGGTCAGATGGCAGGACACCTGCTGTGGATGCACATCCGGCAGGCTAAGCCGGGACAGCGGCGGCGGCGGGATTTCGCCCGGCTGGACAGAAGTCTTACTCCAATCAATGGTTTGGCCGTCCAAACGGGGAGGGGTTCCGGTCTTAAGCCGCCCGACATCGGGCAACAGTTCACGCAATCGATGCGCGAGGAGCAAGGACGGAGGGTCTCCGGCCCGACCTCCCTGAGTCTGTTCAGCCCCGATATGAATCGCGCCATCCAGGAATGTGCCGGTGGACAACACCACTGCAGATGCCTCGATGCGGTCACCTTCCTCAGTGAGAATGCCGCCTACCTTGCCGTCCCGCACGATCAGGTCGCCAACCGCAATCGATCGAACCTCCAGGTTTTGGGCTTCGGTGACGAAGCCCTGGATCGCTTCGCGGTAGAGCTTGCGATCAGTCTGAGCTCGGGTGGCGTGCACCGCGGGTCCTTTTCTCCGGTTAAGCACTCGGACATGAATGCCGGCACGATCCGCTGCCTGCGCCATCACTCCGCCCAGCGCATCAATTTCACGCACCAGATGGCTTTTCCCGATGCCGCCAATCGCCGGGTTGCAGCTCATTTGTCCGATTCCGTCAAAACGGTGAGTCAAAAGCAGGGTGCGCGCACCAGTGCGCGCAGACGCAAGCGCCGCCTCCACGCCGGCGTGGCCGCCGCCGATGACCAAGACGTCCCAGATGCGATTTGTGTCTGTCATTGCGCCGCTTAATATAGATGCAATCTGGAAATTCAGGGAAATGTCCGATATAATAATTTATAAATTACCTTATTTTCGGACATTTATCGGACAAATAAAATGCGCCAAGAACGGCATAAGTTATTGTCTAAGCTAGAAAAACTAGGGCGGCCCGCGCTGATTTCAGAACTACGTGAAGGGTTCCGTGTTAATGACCGAACCCTGCGCCGTTGGTTGCTCGCACTATGCGACGAAGGAGAGATAGAGGCGACCGGATCCAACAAGGGAAGGCGGTACCGACTCGCGGCACCGCCGAAGACGGCCCCGCAAATCGAGGACGGGACCCTTGACGAACTGCAACAGGAACTACTGCGCGAAGCAATCCGCGACACCGTCTACGGGCGCACCCTGACAATCCTCCTTACGGAGCGTATTCGAACCCTTCTTCCAACCCCGGTCCGCCCGGGCTTCATCGACAACACTCTGCAACATCTCCAATCAATGACAAGCCAGGAAGCAGAGTCGCTCGGAATCTCTCTGGAGGCATTCGAACGCTGGCGCCATCTACAATGCTCTATCGAATCCGGGCAACAAGCCACAGATTGACCCGAATCCCGCCATGACTCCCCGCTTTCTTTCTATCGAGCACGTGCCACAAGAGGGAGTGGGCACAATTTCTTCGTATATTCAAGAGCTTGGTGGAAACTTGGCCCGGCACAGGCAATACCAGCAACAACCCTTGTCCGCTTCCCACGACGACTACGACGTGCTGGTGGCAATGGGAGGGCCGATGGGTGTATACGACTCCGATCAATATCCCTGGCTTGACGGCGAACTGCGCTTCATCCGCGAAGCGATTGATCAAGGCAAACACGTTCTGGGAGTCTGTCTCGGTGCCCAGATGATCGCCAGTGCCCTAGACACGGAGGTTCGAAAGAATCCCTGTACGGAAATCGGCTGGTTCCCAATTCATTTCGAGGACGCATTCCTGAAAACCCGGCTCGGGCAGGGACTTGACCAGCAAATGGACGTCTTGCACTGGCACGGAGACACGTTCTCCATCCCTTCTGGCGCGGTGCCTGTCGCGAACAGCGGGGCCTGCGCCAACCAAGGGTTCCTGTACGAGGGGAGAGTGCTGGGGCTTCAGTTCCACCTGGAGATGGGGACGGAAGAAGTAGGCGTGATGACTGAGCATTTCAAGGATGAACTGGTGCCTGACAAATTCGTCCAGAGCGGTGAAGAGATTCGGGCACGAACCAAGGAATGCGCCGCGCCGGCACGGCAGGTTTTATTCTCTATCTTGGATGGATGGCTGGAACAGTAAACTGAGAAGTCTTTGAAAAAGTCTTTTTCATCAATAAGTTAACTATCTTTCCCGCACATCCTTTTCTCTGCACGGAATCCAAGAAAAACGCCCAGCCGAAGCTGGGCGTTTAATTTTTGAGGCTAGTTTTATGTTCGACTATATTACTCCGATGACAGCATTCCACCGACTTTACCGGAGATCATGCCAAAGACGGCGCCAACGACAACGGATATCGCGACGACGACCAAGGCGTTTGAAGTGCCAGCAGAGCTCAAGGCTTCCATAGTGAATGCGCCCTCAGTCTGCAGCGCATAGGCTGCAACACTTGCATAGCCCAAAACACTTGCCGGGATTGAGGAGAAGTACTCGACATGAGCCAACAGGCACATGACTAAGACACTTCCAGCCACTACGACTCCTGCCCAAATGGGAACAGTCAAAGTTTCGCCTAGTGGGATCGATAGGATAACGAGTAACGCTACCCAAGCGACTACTGCACCAAGAATACCGCACACAATTGTGTTTTGCAGTGCTTTTTGGTCTCCCCCTATTGCGAAATAACAGGCCCAAGCAATGAAAGCTACCCAAATGAGGACGATTCCGGATAATGGACCCAAACTTAGTGCCGTTGCGACACCACCTAGAACACCGATACTGACCGATAATGCGACAAGACTTGACATGGTCATACCTCCTGTCAAATTGTTTTACCGACCGCTTCCAGTTAGATCCAACGTCCAACCGAACGACGATCTACCCCTATTGTACATGTTAAGGATTTTCGCAAGTACCACTTTCGGAGGGGTTAATTCGGACGTCAATCGTGCCAGAAAAAATCCTAAGCGCAACTCTCTGGTTTTCCTGTTTCGCAATACCGGTTACAGACCAAAACCTATCAACATCCCCATCTCTGTAGGCACCGGAAAAAGCGTATGGTTGACATTGGCGGCAGTTGACCTATGATGCGCACCCGGTTGCAATTCCGACCATGAAACGAACCTTTCAGCCCAACAATTTGCGCCGTAAGCGGACACACGGATTCCGTGCCCGCATGCGGACTCGTGCCGGGCGCGCCATTCTTAATGCCCGGCGCCGCCGCGGTCGTGCGCGACTCATCCCCTGAGCCGGAAGAAGCCCCCGGGCGATTCTCTTTCCCGCGCAGCCGTAGGCTGGTTCATTCGCATCAGTTCCAGAATGTCTACCGGCACCGAAAAGCGAAGCGTGCGCATGGCCGCATCGTCTCTTGCGTGTGGGTGCCGAACGGACAACCGGCAGCACGCCTGGGGCTCGCTGTCTCGAAACGCGCATTGCGACGCAGCTCCGCCCGCAACACGTTCAAGCGCCTGGTGCGCGAGCACTTCCGGCTCCACCCTTTGTCCGGAATGGATTTGATCGTCAGTTGCTGCCGAGATGTTCGCCCCCCGCTTGACCGGCAGGCGATCCGTCTTGAGCTTACCGACCTTTGGGACAGGATCAAACCATGACCCGTCTTCTCATCGGCCTGTTGCGCGCCTACCAGTACTTGCTTAGTCCGTTTTTCGGACAGCATTGCAGGTTTACGCCGACCTGTTCGCAGTACGCCATCGACGCTCTGCGCGAACACGGTCCCTGGCGCGGCAGCATGCTCGCGGCAAGGCGCGTTCTGCGTTGCCACCCCTGGCATCCGGGAGGATTGGACCCAGTGCCGGAACGGAGACGCACTCATGGGTGGTGATCCCCGGCTGTTCCTGTACGGCGCCCTCGCCATCATGCTGTTCCTAGTCTGGCAGACCTGGGAACTGGAAAAGACCCCTCCTGCGCACACGCAAGTTTCGCAGCAGCAGCCAGCCCCGACGGAAGGGACTTCGGACATGCCGGCGCCCCGAGCGGAGGACATGCCTGAGGCCCGGCAGGCCGAACCTGCCGCCGATCTTCCAAACGAAGCATTGCCCAAGCGCCGTGACTGGATCAAGGTGCGCACGGATGCGCTGGACCTGCGGATCGACACCGTGGGCGGAAACGTCATGCAGGCAGATCTTCTCCGGTACCCGGTCTCCCTCGAAAAACCGGACGTTCCCACGCGGCTCTTGTATGTCGGCAATGAAAAATACGTCGTGCAGAGCGGGCTGACGCACGACACGAGCGGCGATCTGGATCTCAGCCATCGGGCACCCAGCCATCATTCGCCCTACCAGGCCGATCGACTGCAGTACGATTTTTCTGAGGCGGCCGAACCGAAAACCGTCACCCTGCGTTGGGACGGACCGGACGGCATCCAAGTGCTCAAGCATTTCCATTTCACGCCGGGTCAACATTTAGTCGACGTCACGCACGAAGTACGCAATCAGGGAGTGGAAGACTGGGTCGGGCGGCAATATCGCCAATTGCGACGCAGCGCCGGTCGCGCGCCGGACCGAACCTCGCTCCTGTTCGGCAACACCGAGGCTATTTCCTTCATTGGTGCGGCCTATCACGATTCCGAGACCTATCACAAGTTGTCGTTCGAGGACATGGACGAGGAGCCGTTCAGCGCAAACCTGATGGACGGATGGGTGGCCATGCTGCAGCACTATTTCGTTTCCGCCTGGGTACCTCCACGCGGGGATGTCGAACGGTACTACACCCGGGTCGTTCGCGGAGGGCGTTATCCCGAATACATCATCGGCATGCATTCGCCCGCCCAGCGCATCGCGCCCGGAGCCAGCGCCCGGTTTTCCTCGCAGCTGTACGTCGGACCAAAAGATCAAAACGAACTCAAGGAGATTGCCGACGGCCTAGAGTTGACCGTCGACTATGGTGTCCTCACGATCCTGTCAAAACCCCTGTTCTGGGTTCTGGACAATATCTACTGGCTGACCGGCAACTGGGGCTGGTCGATCGTACTGCTGACGGTCTTGATCAAACTAGTGTTCTACAAACTGTCCGAGACCAGTTACCGATCAATGGCAAAGATGCGCAAGTTCGCGCCGCGGGTGCAGCAGTTGCGCGAACGCTACGGCGGCGACCGCGTGAAGATGAACGAAGCGATGATGAAGATGTACCGGGAGGAGAAGGTCAACCCACTGGGCGGCTGCTGGCCGATCCTCGTGCAGATCCCGGTCTTCATCGCACTGTACTGGGTGCTTTTGGAAAGCGTGGAGTTGCGGCAGGCCCCGTTCATCGCCTGGATTCATGACTTGTCAGTGCGTGACCCGTACTATGTCCTCCCAGTGCTGATGGGTGCCAGCATGGTCGTGCAGACCAAGCTCAACCCGACCCCCCCGGACCCGTTCCAAGCCAAGTTGATGACGGCATTGCCGATCGTGTTCACGGTCTTCTTCCTGTTCTTCCCGGCCGGGCTGGTCCTGTACTGGCTGGTCAACAACCTGCTCTCGATCGCCCAACAGTGGTTCATCATCCGGCGCATGGACGCGTAGTGCCGCAACCGGCATGAATTCCGGCGACACGATCGTCGCTCTGTCCACCCCGCCCGGGCGCGGCGCACTCGCCCTGATTCGTGCGAGTGGGCCCCAGGTTCCGAATCTGACCCGCCAACTCAATGGTGGGGTGCTTCCCACACCTCGTGTTGCTTCTCTTCGGGTGCTTCATGACGCCGAGGGCCGCACGCTGGATCAGGGCGTACTGACGTTCTACCCGGCCCCCGCTTCAGCCACCGGCGAAGACGTATTGGAAATCTCCTGCCATGGTGCGCCTGCAGTAGTCGAGGCTCTGCTGTTTCGGTTGCGTTCACTGAGTGTACGCCCGGCCGAACCCGGCGAATTCAGCCGCCGGGCATTCGAAGCCGGGAAAATGGACCTGGCTCAGGCCCAAGCAGTCGCCGACCTTATCGCCGCGACCACGGGACGGGCAGCCCGATGTGCCGCAAGAGTGCTAAAAGGCGACATTTCACACGAAATATCATCTATCTTGCAGGAAATTGTCGATATCAGAGTCTATATTGAAGGAGCTCTGGATTTTCCCGACGAAGACGTGGACTGGCTGGCGGAATCCGATTTCGGCACCCGGCTATCAGCACTCTCAGACAAGGTGGAGCAATTGGTCCGTCGGGCACGGCAGGGGCGGACGGTCACCACGGGAATCCGCTTGGCGCTGCTCGGCCCGCCCAATGTCGGCAAATCCAGCCTGCTTAATCATTTCACCGGTGCCGACACGGCAATCGTAACCGCGCAACCCGGCACGACCCGGGACGTGCTGACGGCCTCGTTCCAGATCGACGGCATTCCACTGATCCTGGCCGACACCGCCGGCATTCGCGCGGCGGAAGCCGAAGCGGAGGTCGAAGGAATCCGTCGCAGCTGGCGCGCTGCCGAGGAAGCCGACCTGATTTTGCAGATGTTCGACGCCCATGCCGGTTGGGGCGAAGACGACGAGGAAATAAAGAATCGCTTGCCGGGACGCCCTGCTTTAATCTTGGCCAACAAGTGCGATTTACTGCCCGACGGAATCCCCGGATCCGGGCCCAAAGAAGCCATCCGCCTGTCGGCGAAATTCGGTCATGGAATCGAAGCGCTTAAAGAACAGATCACCCAACTGCTGGAACTTGAAAATGCGCTGGAGGAAGACGAATTCATGGCGCACCAGCGGCAGATCGACGCTCTGCTTGAAACCGGCGAGGCATTGAAGCGTGCTACCCAGGCTCAGGGTGGCGAATTGATCGCAGAAGAGCTCCGGCTTGCACAAGAAGCCTTGGGAGCCTTGACCGGCGAATTCACCGCCGACGACCTGCTCGGAGAAATCTTCAGCCGGTTCTGCATCGGAAAATGAAAATCTTTTCTCTTGTCATCAGTCGGTAACAGCGAATCTCCATACTCTTCCGGCACCGCATCCGCGGCTGGCTGCCCACAAAGTCAACGAAAGGTAGAATGCGGTTCGGGTTTTAGCGTCTCCGCCAGCGTTGGTGGTGTTCCGTTTTTCCGATGATCGTCGGCTCTTTTATTTTCTTCCTCGCCCTGTTCTTGGGCATCGGGCTGTACGCGCACCTGCACTCGCGCCACAGCCACCGCGATTACCTTCTGGCCAACCAGGAAACTCCACCCTGGCTTGCAGGTCTCTCGGCTGGCGCGACCGCCAACAGTGGCTACATGTTCACCGGCCTGATCGGTTACGCCTACCTGGTCGGCTTACCTTCCATTTGGCTGGGACTTGGAATGATCATCGGCGACATCGTCGCTTCGTCCTTCATCCACCGCCGCCTGCGCTCGGTCACGAACATGGGACAAGCCGAAACTTATGCCGGCATTCTGAGCCACTGGAACGGGACAGACTTCCGAATGTACCGTCATTTGGCCGGATTCGTGTCCCTGATTTTCCTGTCCACGTATGCGGCAGCACAGTTTGTAGCCGGTAGCAAGGCACTGCATGTATTGTTTGGCTGGGAAGAATTCGTCGGCGCCCTGATCGGCGCAGCCATCGTGGCGAGCTACAGCTGGGCCGGGGGGATCCGGGCTTCCATCTGGACGGATGCCTTGCAGGCCATCGTCATGATGGTGGCGATGATCGTGCTGCTTGTGCTCGCGCTTGATTTCGTGGGCGGGATATCCGCCGCCTGGACCGCGTTGGACGCGGTCTCTCCCACGCACTTGGACCTGGTTCCCCCGGATCTGCAGTTCGGTGCACTGGGGCCGTTGCTGTTCGGCCTGGGTTGGATCGTTGCGGGGTTCTGCGTTGTGGGGCAGCCGCACATCATGGTGCGCTTCATGACGCTGGACCGCCCGGAAAACACCAATCGGGCACGTGTCTACTACTATGCCTGGACATTCCTGTTCGGCTTGGTCGCCACTGCCATGGGCCTCTTGACCCGGATCCTTCTTCCCCCCGATGTCGTGTTCGATGCCGAATTGGCGCTACCGACCGTCGCGCTCGATTTGCTTCCAGGAATCTTAGTGGGGGTCGTAATAGCGGGAATGTTCGCCGCCACCCTTTCTACGGCCGATTCCCTGATCCTGAGCTGCGCGGCAAACCTGACCGATGATTTCGCCCCGGAAGACCGCCTGCCTCTGGTCATCGTCAGGGGCGGCACGCTTCTGATGACGCTGGTGGCATTGGCCATCGCCCTGTCCGGAGATCAGAGCGTCTTTACGCTGGTGATCCTTGCCTGGTCCATGATGGGAGCGGTGTTTGCTCCCCTGATTACCGTGTACGCGCTAGGTGGGCGACCGAACCAGCCACTGGCAATCGCCATGCTGGTCTCTGCTGTTGCCTGCGTCGTGCTCTGGCAGATGACCCCGGAGCTCGCGCTCTACTACAAGGGGTTCCTTGGCTTCATTGTCGGCTTTGTAGTGTATTTGATTGGAAGCCGCCTCGGCTTGGTCCTCGGAAAGTCCCACACAGCCAGGGATTCTTTCCTTCACCATGCCGAGACCGAGAGTCATTGAGCTAGTACGGCTCTTATCTCACGAAACTGGTGCCCCGTTCTCTTCCAAGTACGCGCGCAAGGCGTCGCGAGCCGCTTCAAGACCAAGACCGGTGCGAGCCGACACCAGACTGATCGGCAGTTCGTTCCAATCCTGAAGCGCTTTCCGCAAATCGAGCAGGGTGCGCTGTGCCTTGGAACGCGACAACTTGTCTGCTTTGTTCAACAAGACATGCACGGGTAAACCTACGGCGCTGCACCATTCCAGTAACTGCTGATCGCTGTCGCGCAACGGGTGACGGATATCCATGAGCAGCATCAGGCGGACCAGGCTTTGCCGGCCTCGAAGATATCCTTCCACCATGCGTTGCCAACCGGCGCGCTCGGCCTTGGATGCGCGCGCGAAACCATAGCCCGGCAGATCCACCAGGCGGCGTGTTTCGTCCACGGCAAAAAAATGGAGCAGGCGGGTTCGGCCTGGGGCCGCACTGGTCCGCGCCAGCGCGCGTCGTTCGCAAAGAGCGTTAATCACGCTTGATTTGCCAACATTGGAGCGTCCGGCAAAAGCCACTTCCACTCCCTGGTCCGGTGGGCAGTCTCCCACCCGGGGATGTCCGGAGAGGTAGGCAGCCTGGCGCAGATCCAAAATCCGCGGGGAATCCTTAGTCAACCTGTCACCACCCTGTAATTCGACCGAGTTTCACGACTCTGACTCGTGAAGGAATTGTACGATTCTGTCTACCGCCTCATCGGGTGACAGTTTTACCGTATTGATGTGCAACTCCGGATTCTCCGGGGGCTCATAGGGGGAGTCGATGCCGGTGAAATGCGGCAGTTCGCCCCTCCGCGCCTTTGCGTAGTGGCCCTTGACGTCGCGCGCCTCGCAAACATCAATCGGCGCATCGACAAAAATCTCGACGAACTCCCCGCTTTCCATCAAGGCGCGAGCTTTTGCACGCTCCAAGCGAAACGGAGAGATGATGGCGACAATGGCGACCAGACCAGCATCCACCATCAGCTTGGCAACTTCGGAGATCCGGCGGATATTTTCCACCCGGTCAGCAGGCGTAAAATCGAGATTCTTGCTCAATCCGAGGCGGATATTGTCCCCGTCCAGAAGGTACGTGTACCGACCCAAGGCCTCGAGCTTTTTTTCTAGCAGGCTCGCGATCGTCGACTTGCCGGCGCACGGCAAGCCTGTCAGCCAGAGGACGCGAGGCTGTTGATTTAAGGCATGCGCCCGCGTGGCTTTGTTAATGCTCATCCGAAGCCTTGTCCCCAATCACGGAAAGTCCATTCTAGCGATATCTTCGGGTCATGCTTCAGTTTCCGGCAGAACGATTTTGATACAATGGCGCGCCTGTACGGAACACCCTTCCCGCATACTCAATGATTCGGCACTGGCTCTGGGCGGCACTTGCGCCCAGCATCGTTTTCATGGCATCCCCGGCTTTTGCCGAAGGCGATCCCATCGCCGGACAAGCCCGTGCGACCGTTTGCGCAGCCTGCCATGGCGTCGACGGGAACAGCATCAACCCGGAATGGCCTAGTCTGGCCGGTCAGGGTGCCGCCTACATGGTGACCCAGTTGAAACGGTTCCAGTCCGGCGAGCGCGAAAACGCATTGATGCAACCACAGGCTGCCCTGATGTCCGAGCAGGACATTCTGGACGTGTCCGCTTACTACGCAGCGCAGACACCCAAGATCGGTGTTGCCCAAGCCGACGCTAAAACCCTGGAGTTGGGTGAACTGGTTTATCGCGGCGGCATTCTCGACCGGAACATACCGGCCTGCATCTCCTGCCACGGCCCGAACGGTACCGGCAATGACCCCGCGGAGTTTCCGCACTTGGCTGGCCAACACGCCACCTATACCATCCTGCAACTGAAATCGTTCCGCGAAGGATTTGAGGCACACAAGCTCCACACTCGGCAGAATCCCATGATGAACGAGGTGGCGGCCAAAATGACCGATGAGGAAATCGAGGCTGTTGCACACTACATTTCCGGCTTGTATTGATGGCTCCCTTGCGACTCGCCACGCTCGGCTTGGCGAGCCTGTTGACGGTCACCGCGGCCGCCCACGAAACCGCCGATCACCCCGACTATAAGTTTGAAGAGGGCCAGCACTACACCGTGCTGGAAAATATCCCGCCCGCCGAAGTGCCGGAGAGGAAAACCGAACTGATCGAATTTTTCTGGTACGGCTGTCCGCACTGCTACAGGTTGGAGCCGTTGCTCAAGCCTTGGCTTGAGGAGCGAACCGACACGGTTCACGTGCGGCTCGTCCCGGCCATCTTCAGTGCGCGATGGGTGGTGGGTGCCCGGGTGTACTACACCCTGGAATTGATGGATCGATTGGACTTGCACCCCGTCGTCTTCAACCTCGTGCATGAGCAAGACCGTCCGCTGCAGAGTGGCGAGGGGATCGGGCGCATGCTGGAAGTTTTCGAGGTTGACCCGGCGGCTTTCGCAGAGACGTTCCGTTCGCAGGCAGTCACCGATCGACTGGAAGAGGCGCGGGAATTGCCTAAAACTTATGGCATTGATGGTGTGCCAGCCTTAGCAGTAGATGGACGATACCGGATCACGACCCGAAACGCGACCAATTACCAGATGCTTCTGGACATCGCGGATTTTCTGATTCACGAAAAGCCCTGAATCTCCGGCTCACCGACTTCTGAAAAGCAAACGGCCGCCCTAGGCGGAATACTGGCTTTAAAGGGGGAGGTGGCTCCGGCGCAAACAGAGGGCTTTGAACCGGAGCCGAACCGTACCCGACAGGGGATCCCGGATACGGTGATAACTATTGAGAGCAGACCCGAACCGAAAGGTTCCGCTCTCTCAACTCGTAGTGTACCGCATACTCCACTTTCCCCAAAATACTTGCCCGTACTGCGGTCAATGTGCCTGTTCCCAGTTATCTCCGGAGCAGATATCGACCACCATTGGCACGTCCAATTCGCCAACTCCTTCCATTCTCTCCCTGAGACCGTCGGCGATCTCCTCGATTTTCTCGCTCGGGACCTCTGCAACCAATTCGTCGTGTACCTGGAGAATGAGGGCGCAGTCCGGGTGCTCTGCCTTTAACCATCCGTGCACGTCAATCATGGCCTGTTTGATGATATCCGCTGCAGTCCCTTGCATGGGCGCATTGATCGCGGTGCGTTCCGCATACATGCGCTGGTTGTAGTTGCGTGAAGAAATGCCGTCGACATACAGCCGACGGCCGAGCACCGTCTCCACATAGCCCCGTTCGCGTGCCTGTTCGCGCGTCCGGTTCATGTAGTTGAGAACTTCTGGGTAACGCTCAAAATAGGTTTTTACATAATTTTCTGCTTGATTCCGGCCGATGCGCAACTGCCGGGCAAGGCCGAACCCGCTCATGCCGTACATCAATCCAAAATTGATGGCCTTCGCCGTGCGCCGCTGATCCGGCGTGACCGCATCATTAGCGACCCCGAATATTTCCGCGGCCGTGGCCTGGTGTACGTCACCTTTTTCCTGGAAGGCCTGGCACAAGGTCGGGTCTTTCGAGATATGGGCCATGATGCGAAGTTCGATCTGTGAATAGTCGGCCGCAATCAGGGCACACCCCGGGCGTGCGACGAAGGCCTGGCGAACCCGCCGGCCCTGTTCCGTTCGGATTGGAATATTCTGCAGGTTCGGGTCGGACGAAGATAGCCGCCCGGTCGCCGTGACCGCCTGGTGGAACGAGGTATGCAAGCGCCCGGTTTCGGGATTGATCATCTGCGGCAGTTTGCCGACATAAGTCGACAGCAGCTTGGTCTGCTGCCGGTAATTCAGAATCATACCCGGCAAAACGTCTAGCGCCGCCAGTTCCTCCAACACATCTTCGGCCGTGGACGGCGCGCCTTTGGGAGTCTTCCGTAATGGCTCCAGGCCACGTTCTTCGAACAGCACTTTCTGCAATTCCTGGGTCGAGTTCAGATTCAGCTCGCGCCCGCATTCGCGAGTGATCTCTTCTTTCAGCGTCTCCAGATCTTTTTTCAATTCTTCCGACTGCTTCTGCAAGGTTTCCGTGTCGATCAACACGCCAACCCGTTCCATGTCTTCCAACACCCTGATCAAGGGCAACTCCAACTGCTCGTAGACCGTCTGGAGGGTCGGGACTTTCTGCAGACGGGGCCACAAAGTCCGGTGCAGGCGCAGCGTCATGTCCGCATCTTCGGCGGCATACTGGCTGGCCTGATCGATCGGCACTTCATCGAAACCAATCTGCTTCTTCCCCGTCCCCGTGACCTCGCTGTAGCGAATGGTTTCCTCGTTCAGATACATTCGGGACAAATTGTCCAGGCTGTGTCGGCTGGCCGTCGAGTTGTACACGTATGATTCGAGCATGCTGTCGTGCATCGGGCCGCCGACGGCGGCACCATGACGTCGCAGGATCGCCAGGTCGTATTTGAAATGATGCCCGATCTTGGCCAGCTTCGGGTCGGTCAGTAACGGCTGCAACCGTTCCAGCACTTGCTCTTGGTCCAGTTGCGGCGGGGAGCCCAGCGCCGTGTGGCGAAGCGGAATATAGGTGGCCTCTCCCGGTGCAGTCGCAAGAGAGATCCCAACCAACGCGGCACGCTGAGGATCCAAGCTGGTGGTTTCGGTATCCAGCGCAAAAGTGCCGGCTTCCCGTGCGGCAGCCACCCATCGATCCAGATCCTCCATGGTCAGGATCGTGGAATAGTTTCTCCCGCGGCCCTCCTGAGATGCCCCGCCAGAACTTTCGGCTGTGGCATCCTTGGAGGCGTGCAACTCTCGAAGGAACGAGCGTAAATCATGCTCCTTGTACAAGGTCTCAAGCCGCGCAAAATCGAGAGGGCGGCGCGCCAGGTTGCGAGGCGACTGATCCAGTTCGAGATCGACCCGAATCGTGACCAGCTTTCGGTACAGCGACAAATCGTCCAGACTGGCTCGTAAGTTCTCTCCGGCTTTCCCCTTGATCGAGCCCACGTTTTCAATGAGGTTTTCCAGCGAACCGTATTCTTGAAGCCATTTAGCCGACGTTTTCGGACCCACTTTCGAAACCCCCGGGACGTTGTCCACCGCATCACCGGCCAGTGTCTGGTAGTCGATGAATTGATCGGGGCGCACTTCGAATTTCTCCATCACCCGGGCCGCATCCATAGGTGGGCGATCGATATCGATCAGGGTCACGTGTTCCGTGACCAACTGCGCCATGTCCTTGTCGCTGGAGAGGATGAGTACGTCCAAGCCCTCGGCCTCGCCCTTATGTGCCAAAGTGCCAATGACGTCGTCGGCTTCAACGTCTGGCACGACCAGCAAGGGCAGACCCAACGCTTCGATGATCTGCTGCAGGGGCTCGATTTGCGCCCTCAGTTCCGGTTCCATCGGTTTGCGGTTGGCCTTGTACTCCGGGTACAAATCGTGGCGGAAGTTTTTCCCCGGAGCATCCATGACCACCGCCACATAAGCCGGAGTAGTCAAGCGTAACTGTCTTTGCAGGGTGTTGACCACACCGAAGATGGCACCGGTTGGGCGTCCCCGGTGATCCGTCAGGCTAGCGTGTACGTGGTAGGAGCGGTGCAGGTAGGCAGAACCGTCGACCAGCAACAAGTTGGGCCGCGGTTGAGGGTCAGCCATGTCGGGAAAGAGGTGTAGCGACGCGAAGGAATTCCCCATATCATATAACGGCCTTCGCGCCCCAAGAATCACTGCGTTCTGATACCTGCCATGGCCTCCCCGCCCACCCTGCGCGACATCGAGGCAATGGCCGACCAAGCGTTCGATGAAATCCCGGATGAACTGGCACGCCACGCGACCGCGGTTGCAATTCATGTGTGCGATTTCCCCGACGAGGAGACATGCCGGGCAATGGAACTGGAGAGTCCGTTCGACCTCCTCGGGCTTTACCACGGCGTCAGCCTAGATCAAAAATCAGTGGACGACCTGCCACAGGACCTAGATCATGTCTACCTGTACCGGCGTCCGATACTGGAATACTGGGAAGAGCAGGGTGGCGACCTGGCGGATCTGGTCCGCCAGATACTGCTGCACGAAATTGGCCATCACTTTGGCTTCTCAGATGCGGAAATGGATCACATCTGCGCGCAGGCACGCCGAGAAGAAAAAGGAACAACAGCGGACTGAACCGATGAACTTCTGGCGTGAGACCGCGCGGCTTTCCTCACGCGCCGATGCGGTACGATAAAGCGCTCATTCTCAACTTTCCATGTTTGATTTTCTCGCTGCCATCGACCGGGCGCTGAGCACGTTATGCGCCTGGACGGGCAGGGCCGTGGCCTGGTTGACGCTGGCCATGGTGCTCCTGACCGCCACCGTGGTGATCTTGCGCTACGGGTTTGGATTCGGACGGATTTACCTGCAGGAAATCATCACGTACCTGCACGCGACCGTGTTCATGCTGGCCGCGGCATGGACCCTGCGTCTTGATGGACATGTGCGCGTAGACGTGCTGTACCGCTCCCTGAAGCCGCGCACTCAGGCCTGGGTGGACCTGCTCGGTTCAGTGTTCTTGCTGCTGCCAACCGCGGGCCTGTTGCTTTGGCTGTCCTACGACTATGCGGAAAAGGCTTGGGAACTGCAGGAAGCGTCGCGCGAAACAGACGGCCTGCCGTTTCTGTACATCCTGAAAGCCGTCATTCCGGTCGCGTCGGGGCTGCTGGTCCTGCAAGGAATGGCAGACATCCTGCAACGAGCCAGGCAATTGGCAGGAGCTCAGGAATGATCTGGGCACTGACGCTGTTCGGGCTGGTCGTGCTGGTGCTGATGGCTGGCTATCCGGTCGGGTTCACGCTGGCCGGAGTCTCTCTGCTGGTCGCGGCGGTGGCCACGGCGGCGGGAGCCTTTGATCCGACCCTGTTGCTGACGCTGCCATCGAGAGTGTTCGGCATCATGACCAACGACATACTCATCGCGGCTCCGCTGTTCATCTTCATGGGAGTGACCCTGCAGCGTTCGAGGGTCGCCGAGGACCTGCTGGATACGATGAGTCGATTGTGCGGGGCATTGCCCGGCGGGCTGGGCCTGTCGGTCATGGTGGTTGGAGTCCTGCTGGCGGCGAGCACCGGCATCGTCGGAGCGACGGTGGTCACGCTGGGTCTGCTGGCCCTGCCCAGCATGCTGCGACGCGGCTACGACCCGCCGGTCGCCTGCGGCGCTATCTGCGCGTCCGGCACCCTGGGGCAGATCATTCCCCCTTCGATCGTCCTAGTCCTGCTGGGCGACGTGATGTCTTCCGCCTTCCAGAAAGCCCAATTGGATATGGGCATCTTTTCGCCGCAGACGGTTTCGGTCGCGGACCTCTTCGCGGGGGCCATGCTCCCGGGACTGGCGTTGGTCGGACTGTACGTAACTTACCTGCTGTTCACTGCCTGGCATAGCCCCGAGCGCCTGCCCTCAGGATCCCAGGATTCCAAAACTCATGAGCTCTCGGTCAGCGAAGTCCTGGGCGTACTGGTGGCCCCGTTGGCCCTGATCGTCACAGTGCTCGGAGCCATTCTGGCCGGATTCGCCACGCCGACGGAAGCGGCTTCTCTGGGGGCGGTCGGCAGCCTCCTGCTCGCACGCCGCGAAGGGCCCGTAACCCTGGACATGCTGCGCGGCATCACACGGGACACGGCGCGAGTTACCAGCATGGTGTTCATAGTGCTGATCGGCGCCTCGATTTTCTCGCTGGTGTTTCGCGGTCTCGGCGGCGATGACCTGGTGCACGAGTGGCTCTCCAATCTGCCCGGCGGCGTAATCGGTGCCGTGGCGGCAGTCATGTTGCTGATGTTTCTGCTTGGCTTCGTTCTGGATTTCATCGAGATTACTTATGTGGTGGTGCCCCTGGTCGGGCCCGTGCTCTTGATGATGGGGCTGGACCCGATCTGGCTTGGTGTGATGATCGCGATCAACCTGCAGACCTCTTTCCTGACTCCGCCGTTCGGTTTCGCCTTGTTTTACTTGCGCGGCGTTGCGCCCGATACCGTGGCCACAGTACAGATCTACCGCGGCGTGATGCCGTTCATTGCCCTGCAGGTGTTGATGCTGGCCATCCTCGCGCTATGGCCGGAACTGGCAACTTGGTTGCCACAACAGATTTTTGGATATTGAGGGAACGCGTCCCGGAATTAGTACGGTGTTTCCAGAATCATCTGCATGGTCTGCAGGCCGGTAACCACCAGTACGGCATATATCGCGCCCGTGCCCATGATGATTATGCGCTTCTGCCGAAGCATGTCCTCATTCATCATCGGGCCGATCAGCATCCAGGTCGCGGCGGCCAGGTTGGCGCCGAAGAAGCCGTAATAAGTCGCGAGTTCACCGAAAGCCGCCTGTTCACTGGCGACTATGTAGGAGCCCCAGACAGCCACAGCCGCTCCAATATAAGTCCCGAGCCGGATGATAGTGGCAGAAATCATCCCGGTCGGCTGCAGCAACACCAGCAGGCCGAGAATCGAGATTGTCCACCACCAGATCAGGTTGGTCGCGTGAGGTGCGTACTCGGGGTTCTTGAACATCGAAATGGCAATCATGACGTACGTCAGTCCGCTGATTGACATGGCCAAACGGAGAATCCATATATCTGTCTCGCGCATGCGGACGAAGGAACTAGCTATCCAGAGCGCGGCCACAAAATTGAGCAGGCACGACGCATAGTAAATAACAGAATGTACAAGGGATGGGGTCGCCAGAAATTCGTTCATTGCCGGGATTCCGTTCAAGCCTCGAAAGCGGCCTTATTCTACACTACCGTGAGTCCAGATACGCCTGCTCGGAAATGGCAGTCCAGTCCCGTACCCGCGCATAAAACGCGTGGTAACTGTCGTAAACCCGCCGGGTAAATTCGTCGGTTTCAGCTACTTCCGCAATGACCGCCTCAGCGTGTTCCCGCAGTGCGCTCAGCGCTTCCGAGGGGAATTGGCGGAGCTCGACTTCGTATTTCTCAACCAGCGCCTTCAGCGCATCATTGTTATGCGCAGTGAAATCGGCCATCATGTCTTGGTTAGTGGCCCGGGCGGCATTTCGCACAATGACCTGAAGGTCTTTCGGCAATGCCTCGAACGCCGGGCGGTGAACCAACCCTTCCAGCGTGGTCCCAGGTTCGTGCCAACCGGGATAGTAGTAGTACTTTGCCGCACGGTGCAATCCGAATGCCAAGTCGTTCCATGGACCAACCCATTCGGTCGCATCAATCGCCCCGGTCTGCAGCGATACTAGAAGCTCTTTGCCGCTGAGATTCACCGGCGTGCCGCCGACTCGGCGCAATACTTCGCCACCTAAGCCCGGGATACGCATGCGCAAGCCCTGCAGGTCTTCAAGCCCTCGGATCTCACGCTTGAACCATCCGCCCATCTGGACCATGGTGTTTCCTGCCGCCAGCGGAACCACGTCGAATGGGGCATATGCTTCCTCCCATAGTTCCATGCCCCCTCCCTTGTACAACCAGCCGTTCATCTCATTGGCCGTCATGCCAAACGGCATAGTGGAGAAGAACTGAAACGCCGGATTCTTGCCTTTCCAGTAGTAGGCCGCGCCGTGGCCCATCTGTGCCGCACCCTGGCTGACCGCATCGAACACCTCGAACGCCGGCACCAGTTCGCCAGCTCCGTACACCTGCACCTGCAGGCGTCCGCCGGACATCTCGCCAATCGCCTGCGCCAAAAATTCCGCGCCGGTGCCAAGGCCGGGAAAATTCTTCGGCCAAGTGGTCACCATCTTCCAATGCAGGGGCTCGTCGGCGTTCGCCCGGCCCGCCAAGCCAAGCCCGGCAGCTGCAGTGGCCGCGCCCGCGCCTAGGAACTCCCGTCGTTTCATCTAGCCCTCCTTGGGTGCGAAATCGCTGTCTATCGGCACTCGAGTTTTGCGTAGTCGTACATGAGCCATTTGACGCCAGCGCCTTCAAAGCGCACCTGAACCCGTAAATGCGGTGGCCGACCTTCGTATTCTACGATGATGCCGGGACCGAACTTCGGGTGTGCCACCGGCGTACCTGGGACGGGCACGTCCAGATTGGCCGGAGGGGATGGGCGGGTAGCCCCGTACCGTGCTAGAAACGCGGAGGCAGGCGGAACGAAGTCTCGCGGCACCTCGGTCACCGTGTGTTCGTCGGGCAATTCCTGAAGAAAACGCGACGGAATCAGGCCCGAGGAAGTCCGCCCAAAGATCAGCCGTTCGTAGGCATGCGTCAAGACCAACTGCTGCCGGGCGCGTGTCATGCCCACATAACAAAGCCGCCGTTCCTCCTCCAGCGGGGAGTCCTCCCGCGTCATCGGCAAGATGCCGTCTTCCAGCCCGACGATGAACACCAGCGGAAACTCCAGCCCCTTGGCCATGTGCAGGGTCATCAGCTGAACCGAATTCCCAGGCACGCCCTCGCCCCGCTCACCCGCTTCCAGCGCCGTGCTGTCCAAGAACGCTTCCATCAAACCAGGGCTGTCATCCTCGTCAGGCTCCTCCCAGATATCCTCGAATGCCGCGGCCGAATTCACCAGTTCCCCCAGATTCTCGCTGCGCACCTCTTCCAACTCCCGGTCAGTCTCTTGGTACATCTCCAATAATCCGGACTGGTCCAGAATGCGCCGGATGGTTTCCGCCAATCCGCACCCATCGGTCTCCTCGCGCAAAGCCTCCAGGCATTGCTCAAATTCCGCCAGTGCCCGACCCGCACGCGAAGTGGACCGGCTCTTGACCTGTTCCTGCGCCGCCGCAAACAGCGAATCGCCAGCGGCAGAAGCCGTCGTGCGCACGGCTTCAACCGTCCCTGCGCCAATACCCCGGGGAGGAACATTGCATACCCGCTGCCAAGCAACATCGTCATTCGGGTTCAGGCACAGCCGCAGATAGGCCAGAGTGTCTTTCACTTCGCGCCGCTCGAAGAAACGGATGCCCCCGTACACCCGATAGGGGATTTGCCGGTTGTTCAGGTTTGTCTCGAAAGGCTGTGACTGCCGGTTCGTACGGTAGAGCACGGCACACTCGTCCCACCGTCCTCCGTCTTCCACCCACTGTTCGATCTTTCCGATGACGTAGTTGGCTTCCGCTCCTCCGGTCGGCGCACTGAACACGGTGATCGGGTCTTGTTCGGCCCGGTCGGTCCACAATCGTTTCTTCAACCTGTCGTAGTTGTTCCCGATCAGCGCATTGGCCGCCTCAAGCACCGGGCTGGTGGAGCGGTAGTTCTGCTCCAACGGCCAGACCTGAACATTCTTGTGGTTTTTCTGGAAGTCGAGGATATGCCTTGGGCGCGCTCCCCGCCAACCATAGATCGATTGGTCGTCGTCTCCAACCACGAACAACGGGCGTTCGCCGCCCGCCAATAGTTCCAGCCAAGCATTCTGCAGATCGTCCACATCCTGGAATTCATCCACCAATAGATGCCGGAACCGCAATTGGTAGTGTTTCTGGACGGCTGAATGATCACGCAACAGTTCGACGCAGCGCAGCAATAGTTCATCGAAATCTACCAAGCCGCTCTGTTCGCAGCGCCGCTCGTACCGCTCCATGACCGGGAGACGGGCTTGTTCCCGATCGCTTTCAGGCTCGATATGGCGGGCGCGCAAGCCTTCTCCCTTCTTCAGGCTGATCCACCGAATGGCATCGGCGACATCGCGCGCCTTGCGTGGCTGGTCAAGATCCCGAAGGATCTGACGAATCAGGGTTTTCTGATCCTCTCGATCCAAAATCTGGAAATTCCCGGGCAACCCGGCCTCGTCGTGAAAGCGCAACAACATCCTGCGGGCCAGCGCATGGAACGTCCCGACCCACAAACCGCCCGCAGGCTGCCCTCGCAACCGTTCGATGCGCTCCCGCATCTCGGTCGCCGCCTTGTTGGTAAACGTAACCGTCAGGATTTCTTTCGGCTGGATATCCTGCGTCTTCACCAACCAGGCGAAACGGTGAGTCAACACCCGGGTCTTGCCCGAGCCAGCGCCCGCCAGCACCAGAGTGCAGTAATCCGGATCCGATGTGACCGCGTTGTGCTGCGCCTTGTTTAAGTCATCCAGGATCGGATCCGCCGGGGTCATCCGCCCCCCCAGTGCAGGAATGCCAGCCAGCCAGCCATTGCCAACGCCGCGATTGCGACAACCGCCAGCCAGAGACGGGTGTGTTTGAGCTTGCGCCGGGAAGTTTCGAGTTTCGTTTGAAGCGCCGGCGAGGGATCCGGCGGTGGAGTAGCCGAAGGATCTCCAAGGAAATGCTCGACCATCTGCGGGAGGCGATGGCGCACAAGCCGAACCAGCGCAAACAACCCGGTCTGCTCGCTCACCCAGCGATCCATGAAAGGCTTGGCAGTCGTCCACAGGTCGAGATCCGGATATAAGTCGCGGCCGACGCCTTCAATATTGACCAAGGTCTTCTGCAAAAGCAGCAGTTGCGGCTGCACTTCCATCTGGAAGCGGCTCGCGGTCTGAAACAGCCGCAGCAGCAGGTTCGCGAACGAAATCTCGGAAAACGGCCGTTGGAAGATCGGCTCGCATACCGTGCGGATGGCTGCCTCGAAATCCGCGACCCGGGTCCCGGGTGGCACCCAGCCGGATTCCACGTGCAGTTCTGCCACCCGCCGGTAGTCGTTGTTGAAGAAAGCCGCGAGGTTGAACGCCAGGTAGCGCTGATCGGAAGCCGACAGCGATCCCATGATGCCGAAATCCACCGCACTGTATTTCGGCGACTCCGGGGTCTCCCGGGAGATGAAGATGTTGCCGGGATGCATGTCGGCATGGAAGAAATTGTGGTCGAACACCTGGGTGAAGAAGATCTCCACACCCCGCTCGGCCAGGCATTTCAGGTCAACTCCGTGGCGCACCAATTCCTCGCGGTCCGAGATCTGGATCCCGTAGATGCGCTCCATGGTCATGACGTCCCGGGCGGTGTAGTCCCAGAACACTTCCGGCACATACAGAAGTTCACTATTCTCGAAGTTGCGGCGCAGTTGGCTAGCGTTGGCAGCTTCGCGCGTCAGGTCCAGCTCATCAAAGATAACGCCTTCGTATTCGGTTACCAGGTCCACCGGATGCAGGCGCCGGGATCCCTCCCAGACTCGCTCAAGGAACCGAGCCAATCGGTACATCATCCGGATGTCGCGGCGAATCGTCTTCTCAATCCCGGGGCGCAACACCTTGACGATGACGTCGATATCACCCAAGCGCGCCGCGTGCACCTGAGCCACCGAAGCGGAGGCGAGCGGCGTGGTGTCGAACTGGCTGAACATCTCCTGTATCGGCCGCTCCAATGACTGCTCGATGACCTTGCGCGCTACCTCCCCGTCGAATGGCGGCACCTGATCCTGAAGGAGGGCCAGTTCGTCGGCCAGATCAGTGGGAAGCAAGTCGCGCCGGGTCGACAGCATCTGCCCAAACTTGACGAAAATGGGTCCCAGATCTTCCAACGCGCGCCGAATGCGCTCCGCCTGCGGCCTGCGCAACCGGCGGAACCAGTTCCAGGGGAGCAGGTAAAGGAGCCCGCGTCCCAGCCGGAACCGGGACAGGGCGATTTCATCGAGGCCGTGGCGCAACAGCACCCACGGGATATAAAGCGGCCGCGCGAGAATGCGCCCTTGTCCGTTCATGACTGGATGCGGTCAATCCGCATTTCAAACCGCTCCAGGTCATCGCGCAGCCGGTCCACCTCGCGCACGAAGCGGTCGAGTTCGGAGGAGCTCGGCAGCAAGCCCGACTCCTCATGCAGGTAATCCCGGGCATTGCTCTCGGCCGCCCCGCCGAAATTCCGGGCCACCTGCCGGCATTCCTCAAGGGTCCGCATCATCAGCCGGGCCGGCACGTCACCGACGGCGCGTGACAGCAGTTCCTCCCAGTCGATGTCCAAGGCGGCCAGAAAGTCGCGCAAATCCTGTGCGATCTCGCCTTCGCCCTCCAGGTGGATTCCGTCGGCCCGGTCGCTGAGCACGTACCGGACGAAGGCCGCTAGATGTCCACGGACCGCAAGATCCGCTTCTTCTCCCGGAGATTCCAGAGTCAATTTCCCGTCGTCGATGCGCAGTCCGATGGAAGGCAGCGGCAGGAGTTCCAGCCGAATCGTGCGCTGGCCCATTGCCTGCAGGCGCTTCTGCGACTCTTCGTCAGTGCGCAGGGCTTGGTCGACGAGGGCGGAAAGTGAAGCAAACATAGGCATACAGCCGCTCTCGGAGCGGCGGTCTCTTGTTTCAGATTATAGATTGCGAAAGAGCCGGGTCGTATAATTGTCCAAACTATGTGCACGCATACGCGGCTGCTTTTTCTGGGCCTGCTGGCATCGCTCGGCGGCGCTGGCCAAGCGGCAGATTCGCCGTTCTCCTCGGGCTCGGACTCCGGGCTGCAGATCGCCGTACGACTGATTACCGACAAAACCCCGGAGGAGCCGTCATCGGACGGCAGCATCGAGGAAGAGGACGCAGAATCTCCGGAACAGGCGGAAGAAGGTGCGCCCTCCGCACAAACTCCCGGCGTCCCGGCCTCACAGGAGGATCGCGCCGAAGATCAAGACCTTTTGGAGGGTTCAGAAGAAGGATCATCGCCTGCAGGGCAGGAAACAGCCGGTGAAACCGAAGATTCCGGGATCGAAGACGGACTCGAAAGAGAACCGGAACTTGCGGAACAGGCGAGTATCGAAGAAGGGCAAGAGAGGGATCTTTCCCGAATCGAGGCCGTGCTGAACCGCGTTGACCAGATTCTGCTGGACGCGGGAATCCGGGCCCGCAAAGAACGGGAAGGAAGGGGCGACGGCGACGGGACAACAGATGAAGACTTGTCGGATTGGGAGACACAGGGCGAAGGCGAAGGGGAAGCTGCGGAGGAAGAGGCCGAACGCGGCGGTGTCGCCGAGGGCCAGGTCCCCGGCGATGTCCCGACCGGCAAGACGCGTCCGACTCACGGCTACGAGAAAGACGACGACATCGTGACCCGGCAGGTCTGTGAACTGGCGGAACGAGAGGAAGATCCCGAGATCCGCAAACAGCTGGAGCAAAAATGCAAAAGCCTACGAGACAGTTAGCCCTGCTTACTTTGCTGCTGGCCTTCGCCAGCGGATGCCAGACCAGCATGTCCGGCATCTACGGGGGCCTGTTCGAAAAGTCGCCGGAAGAGCCGGCTGTTGAGCCGGTACCGGAAGAATGGTATCTGGATGCCGGCATTGTCCGGTTCAAGGGGGAAGTCGACAAGAAAGAAGTCGCCGAGGGAGACGTGTTCCCCCAGGTGCGGAAAGCCGAAACCCTGTACTTTCCCCAGCAGTTGCGCCAAGCGATGCTGCGCGGGGGCGGCTGGCGGCATGTGTGGGTGGTGCCGGAACGCGCCGTTCCGGATCTGCGCATCGAGGGCATGATCCTGCAATCGAATGGCTCCGAACTGGACCTGAAAATCCTTGCCACCGACTCGACCGGCGAACAGTGGCTCGATCGCGTCTACAGCCATGAATTCAGCGAAACCGATTACGCCGGCGAGGATCGGGCCCGACCGATGGAGGCCCTATTCGACCAGATCGCAAAAGATCTCCTAGTCGAACGCGACCGCAGGGGAGTAGCGGCCATGAAGGAGATCCGCGCCGTGGCGGAATTGCGGTTCGCGGAAGAGTTCGCGCCGCAGGCGTTCGAACGTTATGTCAAGGCAGACAAGGGCCGCACACGCCTGATTTCGTTGCCTGCCGAAGAAGACACGTTGTACCAACTGGTACTGCAAATCAAGGAGCGCGATGACCTCTTCGTCGAGACTCTGCAGCAATACTCGGAGGGTTTTTCAGAAAAGATCGATGCCTCGTACCGAGACTGGGCACGACAGAGTTTCTACGAACGCCGTGCGCATGACGAGGGGGTTGCCGCCAGCGTAACGCAGGGGCTTCTGAGCGCCTTGGCCATCATTGGCGGAGTCGTGGTGGCGGCCGACTCGGGGTCCTCCCCGGAAGCCCGCCAACTCGGCCAGGTACTGGTGGGGGCTGGCGCCTACGGTGCCTATGATGCCTACCAGGACTATGAAGCAACGGAAATCCACGAGGCCGCGCTCAAGGAGCTCGGACAGTCGCTCGACCTGGAGGTGGAGCCTCAGGTCGTGCAAGTAGAGAACCAGACACGCACGCTTACCGGGTCGGTCGAAGACCAGTACCAGCAGTGGCACGAAATCCTGAACGAGATCTACCTGTCGGAACGTGGCGCCCTGAACTGATTCCGGCCGCACTGGTGCTGGCGGCGGGACTGGCCGCAGGAACCGCCGCGGCCGAGAGCATCCAGGATCAGGCGCTTCGCGCCATGCTTGATTCGGACTGGACCCGGGCGGTCGAGTTGTGGGCAAAGGTGGACGGACAACGAGCCCGGGAATACCTTCAGCAGGCCCGGGCGGAGCTCCAGTTTCAGCGAACCCGGTCCCTACTGGACGAGGCCCGTGCAGCCCGACAGAAAGAAGACTGGGCCGCAGCCGATGCCGCCTATCTCAAGGCACTGGCCATTTCCCCCCATTTGAAATCGGCACACCAAGGTCGAGAGCAGATCGCCCTGTATATCGAGGCATACCGGCGGCTGGACGCATTGAAGCTGCCGGAAGGTCTCTACGACAAGGTCATCCAGGCCCGGGCGAAAGAGTGGCTTGCATTTGTCCGAGAAAAACAGCTCGATGACCGGAAGATCGATAAGGCCCGTAAGGAACTTGTCGAGACATTGAAGCTGGCGCAAACCCCAGTCTCCCTGATCCTGACTTCGGACAACCGGTCCGAGGTTGAAATTTACGGGGTCGGGAAACTCGGACGGCTCGAACGCCAGACCCTGAAGTTGGTTCCGGGCGATTACATCGTCGTCGCCAACCGACCCGGGTACAGAGATGCGCGCGCGACGTTGAGAGCGCGCCCCGGTAAGGCTCTTACCCTGGACATTCGGTGCACGGAGTCGATCCGGTGATTCTTGAACACGAGTCGATCCGGGCTAAGCCATATCGGCCGCCCAAGCGGGAAAGGCGCCGCAAACGACCTTCAGCGCCCCGATTTCGTGGGGCGGGACTGGCGATTCTGCTCCTGGCATTGATGACGGCAGGCGCCTGGTACGCCATGGAGCAGGCACAACTCATCAGCTTCGAGACCGACCCTGCAACCGCTGCGGTGCACCTCGAGAGTCCCCACATGATGGTGAACGGGCAAGCCTTGCTCTGGCACGGACAACATGTCGCGAATGTGGAAGCAGAAGGCCACTATCCGCGACAAATCGAATTCCAGGCGGGTGGAGATGCGTCGCGCACCGTGCAGGTCACTCTGAACCCCTTGCCGGGCAAACTCCGGGTCTCCACGACTCCTGAGACCGAGGGGGAAGTCCAGGTCGACGGCGAACGTGCCGGGAAGATCGGAGAAATACTGGAGGATCTCTCTCCGGGTCAGCATGTCGTGCAGGTCAGCGTGGAGGGCTTCGAAATGCACCGGCAAACGGTAGAAATCGAGGGATACGGCCAACTGACCGAGATTGAGATTTCGCTCCAGAAGGTCACAGAACCTGCCTTGCTGACGATTTCCAGTACGCCCAAAGCTGCAGACATCCTGATTGATGGCACCTGGCGAGGACGGACCCCGAAGCGGGTCACCTTGACTCCAGACACCCAAGTGGAAGTTGCCCTGTTACTTCCTGGACACACCCCGAACCGGCAGACCCTGAAGTTGAGGTCTGGCCGTCAAAGCCACACAGTGGCCCTAACGCCGCGCCTTGGCACCCTTGAACTTTGGCCGACGCCAGCCAACGCGACGGTTCGCGTCGATGGGCAGGTGGAACTTCGGCGCCAGTTGCAGTTGACGCAGCGAGCCCATACCGTGGAGGTTTCCGCACCGGGCTATGTAACGAAGAAATACACCGTGGTGCCCCATCCAGACACTCCGAAGCAGCTTTTCGCCGTCTTGCAGTCGCAGGCGAAGGTTGAACACTCCCGGCGCCAGAAGCATGAACGGAATCTCGGGCTGGTCTTCGTCGAGTTCCAGCCCCGCGGCTCGTTCGAACTCGCGACCACGCGCCGCCGAATCCCGGTGCGCCTGACTCGACCGTTCGCGATCATGGACAAGGAAGTCACCAACGCCCTGTACCGGCGCTACCGGGCCGAACATGACTCCGGAGAAGTGTTCGGCAAACGCTTGGACCGGCCAAGCCAGCCGGTAGTGCGGGTCAGTTGGGCAGATGCCGCACTGTTTGCGAACTGGATGAGCGAGCAGGCAGGGGTTGCGCCGTTCTACCGGGTACGCGACGGGCAAATCGTGGGATTCGACGCGCAGGCGACTGGATACCGGATGCCGAGTGAAGCCGAATGGGTCTGGTTGACCCGTTCCGGAAAACGGTATGCTTGGGGCGACTTCATGCCGCCCCCGGACCGGTTCGGCAATCTGGCGGACGCTTCCGCCTCCGACATCGTGCAGCCGACACTGGAGGAATACAACGACGGATATGCCGTCAGCGCCGACGTCGGAAGCTTCCCGCCTTCGGGCCAGGGGTTGTATGATTTGCCGGGCAACGTGGCGGAATGGATGCACGACGTGTTTCTCGACAAACTGCGGGTCTCGGCCCGCCCAGAGACGGAACGAGTCAATCCGCTGGGCGAGGCCAGCGGCCGGTACTACGTCATCCGGGGATTTGGCTGGCGCGACGGCGGGCGCAAGGAGTTGAGCCTGAGCAACCGCCGCTACGACCGCGATCCCAAGGATGATGTGGGGTTCCGGCTGGCTTATTACCTGGACAAGCCATGAAACGGCTTTGGTGGGTGCCCCTGTGCGCGGCGACGGCCCTGGCGTGGGCCGAAGAGCCTCCCGCACCACAAGTGGAAGACGAGGATCGCGAAGTTCTCGAAGTCCTGACCGAAGAGGATCTCAAGCGGGAAACCCCACAGATCACGCTCAAGCAATTGACCCCAAAAGAAACCATTTCCCTTGATCAAGCCGTGGATATGCCTAGTGACATTTAAATTGAACAACCTGACCGAGCGCTGGCGCGAACACGAAGTGTTCTGGCAATTGCTGGCGTTAGCGGTGTCGTTCGTGCTGGTGCACGCGACATATGAACTGGTGGTGCGCCCAGTCGCCTACGAGGAGTTGCAACGCCAAGCCGTCGCCGAGGAACAGGCTGAAATCGCATCGCCGACGCTCGGCGCACGGATCGCCGTGGTCGTCAAGGACTACGAGCAGGAAGCCTGTTTTGTCGCCTTGTTCTGGGCACTGGCCATCATGTGGATGAAGCTAATGAAGCTGCGCTTCGCGCGAAGGCTGCTGAGCCAGCGTGGCCGACAAGACGAGGAGAGCTTCCTGGAAACCCGGGAAACCGATTTGGTCCTGCCTCAAGCACACGACCGGGCACGTTTCACCGACGTGCGAGAGTACGTGCGAATGCAGGGCTATGGCAGTACCGTGCTCTACCGGGCTGCCGACGCCTGTCTGGACCGCTTCTTCACGACGCATTCCGTATCGGACGCCACTGCGGCCATGAAGGCCAGTTGCGAGATGGAGTCGGACCGGCAGGATACCGAACTGGCACTGGTGCGCTACCTGACCTGGGCCATTCCGTCACTTGGATTCATCGGCACGGTGCGCGGGATCGGTGCAGCCTTGGGGCAGGCCGAAGAAGCCACGCGCGGCAACATCGGACCGGTGACGGAAAGCCTTGGTGTGGCATTCAATTCAACGTTTGTCGCCCTGCTGATCAGCCTGTTCATCATGCTGCTGCTGCACAAGCTGCAGGAAGCCCAGGAGTCGCTGGTGCTAGATGCCCAAGAGCATTGCCAGCATCACCTGCTGCGTTACCTGCGGGAGCGGACGCGGACGGATGAGCCTTCTTCTTAGGATCGACAGCTACGTGCTGGCACAGCCCGACGGCACCGACTGGCGGGTCGAATGGTGCCTTGCCCATCGGGATTCAAAAGACGGTTGGCGATTCGGTAAAGATGCCGGTGAACGGCTGCAGCCCCGACGCACCGACAACGAAAACAACGAATACCTAGAAGCACCGGAGACGGGAGAAGGCCAAGGCACGTCGAATATCGACCTTGCGTATCTGCAGTTGCGGGAATTCCTGCCGGAAGGGGAAGACCCGATTGATCTTTCGGTGAGTGGAGGAATCGATCGGTCACGGCTTGAATGCCTGCTGGGCGTTCTGGAAGCCTTGGGCTACACACCCCGAAGCGTATTCCCGACCGCACTGCTGGCAGCCCGGGACCTTGAGCCCGGACGCTACGGCATCGTTGAACTCGGACGCAGCCGCAGCTGGATCAGCACTGTTGATGTCCAGCCGGGTCGTGCGCGGCTGGAATCGGTCCAGGATTACGGGGATTTCGGCTTCTATCACCTCTTCACTCAATGGATGGAGAACGCGGCGGAAGCCTTCGCCGCCCAGCACCGTTTCGACATACATCGCAACCTCGCGACAAACCGTGGACAACTGTTCGAACAAATGTGCCAAGGCTTCGCCGGGAAATCCGGACAGATCCGGCTCAATCTGGATTCCCGGCCCGTAACACTGGATGAAAAGGTCTTTCAAGCCCGCTGGCCGAAGTCTTCTCCCGATACGGAGGGGTTGGATCTCCTGCTGCTGCCTCCCCTAACGCGTGAGTTGCCGCTACCGGAACAGGGGTTGGGTCTCCCTCTTTGTGTCAACCCCGCGCCCCAAGCCGCCTTCAACCTGGCCACCTCCGTGCCGGAAGACGGACAAGCCCACCGTTGCGTGGCTCTCTCCTGCTGAATGTCCAGACGCCGCCGCAGCCGTTTCTTGAACCCGTTCGGCCTGGCTTTCCTGGATGTCATGTCCTGCGGGTTGGGGGCTGCCGTCCTGCTTTTTCTGATCATTGACCACAACCTGACTGAACTGGCGCAGGCATCGGAGAGCGGCGAGGGAGATGTGCAACTGCTGGAGCAGTCGATCCAGGAACAGGAAGAACTGATCACCGAGCACCGCAGGCAGATGCGTCAACTGCAGCGCGAGCTGGAAAGCTTGGCGCAACAGCGCGTAGCCGCCATCACCACCCAAGCCGAACTGCGCGCTCGTCAACCGAAGGCGTCCGACACCGCCCGACTTGAACGGGAACTGCGCGAACGCAAGAAGAAACTCCAAGAAGCGGAGAAAAGCAGGCAACTGAGGGCGAAAGAGGGAGAAGGACAACGCCAGTACGTGGCTGGTTTCCGAGTCGAAGGCCATCGCATTCTGATCCTGCTGGATCGCTCGGCCAGCATGCAGGACGAACATATTGCCGCGATCATCCGGAACAAGTTTCTCCCGGTGAAGTACCAGATCGAGAGCTACAAGTGGCGCTGGGCGCGTTCCATCTTTGAGTGGGTCCTCTCACACCTGCCTCAAGAGGCGCAATACCAAGTCTGGGGCTTCAACACGGCGGCAGCGCCAGCGCTGTCGAAGAGTGGATGGCTGCCGGCAAAAGACGAGAAACGGATGGAAGAGGTGATTTCGGCAGTGCAGGGCTGGGTTCCTGCGGGAGGGACCCGCCTCGATACGACCCTCAAGAAGATCGCCCAGATCAAGCCAAGGCCGGATGCAGTCTATCTGATTACGGACGGCCTGCCGACGCAGGGAAAATCCTGGTTCAAGAAAAGCCGGGTCAGCCCTTCCCAGCGCATGGAGTTTTTCCGAGAAGCAACGGGAGGCATCGCGGGCCCGCCTTTCAATATCGTCCTGCTTCCGCTTGAGGGCGACCCGGCAGCGGCCGGGGCCTACTGGGAATTTGCGATGAGGACGGACGGACAATTCCTGGCCCCGGCGGAGGACTGGCCATGAGGCGCGTCCGCCGGCAAGCCGACAACCGTTTGTCGTTTCTCGACGTAGTCAGTTGCGGGTTCGGGGCCATGGTGTTGCTAATTCTGATTACTAAAAACACTGTGGGTGAGCCGGTCGAAGATCTCCGAGCCCAAATCGAAGCGCTGCAGGAACAACTCGCACGCGTCATCCAGGTCCAGGCAAGTCTGGCGGCCGAACAATTTTCGGCACAAGCCCGGGTACACGCTCAGCAGGAGAAACTGCAGGACGACCGAAAGGCCGTAGTGGAAGCACGACAGGCGAACGCCGGTGCCCAAGCGCAAGCGCTGATCGAGGCGGATCTGAAGAATGCGCTTCAACGCCTCAATGAAGAAATGAGGCGGCTGAACCTGACTGCATCCAAGCCGGATGTGATCGGCGGCATTCCGGCCGACAGCGAGTACATCATCTTTATCGTCGACACGTCCGGCAGCATGAAACGGTTTGCCTGGAGGGCCGCGAGGCAGCAGCTGGTGACCCTACTGGACGCCTACCCGAAAGTGCGTGGACTCCAGGTGATGAACGACATGGGCACGTATATGTTCAGCGGCTACCGGGGGCGCTGGATTCCAGATACGCCCGCAAGGCGGAAAGTTCTCCTGCAGCGTTTTGATTCCTGGCATTCGTACAGCAATTCAAGCCCCGTCGAGGGCATCCTGGAAGCCATCAAGCGGTTCCGCATGAAATCCGACAAGATCAGCCTGTACATCTTCGGCGACGAATACACCGGCGAGTCGATCCAGCGGGTCATCGACACGGTGGAGGATCTCAACTACCGGGATGGAAAGCGGCAGGTCCGCATTCATGCGGTCGGGTTCTTCACCCGGGCGCAGATCGAAAAGATTGATCCAAAATACGCCGACACCACTAGTCGATTCGCAGCCCTGATGAGGGAGTTGACTCGGCAGAACGGCGGGACTTTTTTGGGGGTTACGGTGGATTGAGTATTAAAGAGAAACGCCTCCCGGAGGAGGCGTCGGGCCAGCGATACTCTCACTGGCGGGGTAGCATCATTATAAATTATCCGACCGACATATCCAGAATCCTCCGCTACCAATCGAGCCCGCGAGTGATTGCTAGCCGCAAAATATCCAACTCGTGTTCAATTTTGTAGGGACAAGGCCTCCGGGGACCCCCTGGCCCACAGGCATTGTTGCCGGAATGGTTCACGTGATGAACGTTCCGTCCAAAATCCAGATGAGCCCCTCTAGTCGCGCCACCCAGCCCCCGGTCAATGGGATTTCGGCTCCCAGCCCGATAACCCAACCGGTTTCCGTGGATCGATCGTGAAAGGAATCGTCGGGATCCACCGTCCTAGGCCGACCCAACCCAAAATCAACGTCAACGACGAAGTTTTCGATTCGGGCACGCGCCAATCCTCCCGTGGCAAACACCGTCACGGAACCGAACGATTTTTCGATTCCGACCCGAGCCGTGGTAATCCACTGAAACTCCACCACGGCCGTCTCGTCCAAGGCCCAAGGGCGGGGGCCGAGCTGGTTGGTCTGAGCTTCCAAGTCACCGATGGTGCCGTCCAGTTCAAGCCGGATCGTGGCTCCACCCAAGTCGAATTTCTTTCCGATCAGCACTCCGCCGATGAAACCGGCGTCCCCGTAGCGAGTGACCCAACCGGGGACCGGATACGCAAAACCACTCACATCGGTCAGCCGATTGTCGATTTCGCCGGAGCCCACGAAAACGCCTGCGTAGGCCCCCGACCCATCCTCCGCAGCATAAGCGGGGCCACTTGCCGTAACCATAAGAAGGGCAAATGCCCCAAGCACCGTGCCGCTTGAGGCATGACCGCCCTTGAACTCGGGCAAGAAAAACGGCTTCATTGCGGCCTCCCTCGTGGCATCCCGCCCTGTTGGCCAGGTTTCAGTCGATTCGTGTTCCGCGATGGATCGCCACGATCCCGGCGCTTAGATTGAAATACTGGCAGGACGCGAACCCCGCGGCGCGCATCATTTCGCGCAGGGTCCGTTGATCCGGATGCACGGCAATGGATTCGGCCAGGTAGCGATAGCTATCTCGGTCCCCAGCCACCAGTTCGCCAAGCTTTGGTACGGCCTGATGCGTGTACGCATGGTAGAGCGGCTCCAGCCAAGCAGCCGGCTGGGAGAATTCGAGCACAACCGCCAGCCCACCGGGGCGCAGGACCCGATACATCTCTTTCAGGCAAGCCGAGGGATTCGTGAAGTTGCGCAAGCCGAACCCGACCAGAACCCGGTCGAACGACTCCGATTCGAAAGGAAGCGCCACTGCATTTCCCTGCACGACCGGAATATCCGTCAAACCTTCGTCCAACAGTCGGTCCCGGCCTTGGGTCAACATGCCATTGCTGAAGTCGCATAGGACCACCTGTCCTTCCAGGCCGACTTTCGAGCGAACCAGCCGGGCCAAGTCGCCGGTGCCACCAGCAAGGTCCAGCACACATTGGCCTTCCCGGAGTTGCGCGAGCAGCGCAAACGTACGTTTCCAGACCCGGTGCAGCCCGAACGACATCAAGTCGTTCATCAAGTCGTAGCGAAATGCCACCGACTCGAATACCTCGTTTACAAGGCGGGTTTTTTCATCCGGTTCGACCTCCCGGTAGCCAAAGCGCGCCATAAGACTAGTTCTCCGTGACCTTCCGCTCGATTCTGGCTTCTTTCAGGCGGTCCAGGTAACGTTGCCAGCGCATCTCAAAATCGCGACCTAATTCATATAGGTAGTCCCAGGAATAAATGCCCGTGTCATGGCCGTCGCTGAACACCAGTTTCACCGCATAGTGACCGACCGGCTCGATCGCATCGATGGCAACGTCTTCCTTGCCGACCTGCAGGGTTTCCTCTCCCGGACCGTGGCCCATGACTTCGGCAGAAGGCGAATACACCCGGAGGTATTCGCAGCTCAACTGGAAGCGCTCCTCACCGAACGCGAGTTCCAGAACCCGGGAACGTTGATGCAAATGCAGCTCTGTCGGAGTGTTTTGACTCATCCGCCTATTTTGCCGGAAATCAAGAACTTAATTCCGCCGCCTTGCTCGCGGGTGCGCGGAGTCGTAGGTCTGGGCTAGGTGCTGATAATCGAGGTGTGTGTAAATCTGCGTAGTGCTGATGCGGCGGTGCCCCAGCAATTCCTGCACGGCGCGCAGGTCGCCGGATGATTCCAGCAGATGGCTGGCGAAAGAATGGCGGAACAGGTGGGGATGCAGCGCCTGGTCACTTCCTGAAGCACAGCCAAACTGGCGCAGGCGCATCTGTACGTTACGAGCCGATAAACGCCGCCCCCGCTGACCCACAAACAACGCGGTCTCTTCGGGATGCGCCATCTTTGCGCGCACATCAAGCCAGCCGCGCAAAGCTTTCAGCGCCATCCGCCCGACCGGAAGCTTTCTCTCCACCCGGCCTTTCCCAAGAACCAAAACTTCCCCTGCCGCCATATCCAAGTCATTGCAATTCAGCCCCACCAGTTCGGACAGGCGCATGCCACTGGAATACAGGAGCTCGAACATGGACAGATCACGGTATCCCAGTGGGCCATTCGGTGTCGAATCCAGCAGGCGCATTACGGCATCGACATCCAGCACCTTGGGAAGCGTCCGGGGCTGCCGGGGGGCGCGAACTCCGCTCGCCGGATTGTCCGCCCGGCGCTGGGTCGCCACCAGATGGTCGTAGAACCCGCGCAACGCCGACAGGACGCGTTGGATTGACCGCGGGGACCGCCCCTGCCGGAACAAATGCGCGGCATAGCGCTGAACATCGCTTTCATGCGCCTGGGCAGGCTCAACCGATTGTTCGCCGAGCCAGCGGATGAACTGCCGGATATCGCTGGTGTAGCCAGCGACGGTATGTACCGAGTAATTGCGTTCCCAGCGCAGTTTGGCCTGGAATTCCTCCAGCCACTTTTTCGTGTCTTCTGACAACCCACTCATGGAGACTTCCGAGGCTCGCAGAATCGGTCGATCAAGGCTGCCGTGAGATCAGCCACGTGCAGGAGCAGAGTGGTATCGCCTTCACGGTCGATGCCCGGCGGAAGTTCCCGACAAAGTATGCCGAAGCGCCGTCTCCGCTTCAGGGGCGCAATGACCAAGGTGTCCGAATCTGCGCTTGATTTCGGCCACAGCATCAGTACGGTCTCGCGATCCGTCAGGATCTGCGGACCTTTCCGGAAAACGGTCATGATCGCGCGAATCAGGGGCGGGTGTTCGGGAATCTTGTACTTGGCGGCAACACGTGGAATTTCCGGTCGCAGCCGAATTGCCCAACCGGCGTTCGGGAAATGGCGAAGCAAGCGCTTTTCCTGTGCCTGAATCGCAGCCCCTATGGAACTTGGACGATCTTGCAGGCTTTCCGCCGCCAGAATCAGGGCATGGTCGATCAACTTCTGGTTGCGGCCGGCCATCTGGAACATGGCTTCCAGATGTGCGTTATGTTCTCGCAGCCGACGGGCCTGATACGCCTGAAATGAAATGGTCCCGTCCGAATCCTGCGGCAACTGCATCTGCTCCAGCAGTTCCGGCCGGCCAACTAGAAAATTAGGGTGTTTTTCGAGCCAAGCCTGAACCTGTGCCGCGGACAGCTCGCGTGGCGCAGATTTGGATTTCGGACTCATAATTCCACAGAACCAGTATAGGCATACTCCGCACTGCCCCGCAACACCACCGGCTGACCCTCGCCTTCCCAATGCACCTGAAGGTCTCCGCCAGGAAGCGATACCACTACATCCTCCTGGAGTTCTCCCACCAGCCGGCCTGCAACCACTGCCGCGCAAGCCCCGGTGCCGCAACCCGGAGTCTCGCCGACTCCGCGCTCCCAGACCCGTAGCCGGATGTGCCGAGGGGTGGAGATTTCCATGAAACCCACATTGGCATGCCGGGGGAATCTCGGATGGGTCTCGATCCGGGGCCCCAGAATGTTCACCGGCGCACTGCCGATTGCATCGACGGTCAGCACCGCGTGCGGATTGCCCATGGAAACCGCGGCAATCGAATATTCCTTTCCACCCACCTCCAGGATGTAAGTGGGGTGACGGCCTCGATTCGAAAAGGGAATTTCGTCCGGTTCCAGCCTCGGAACGCCCATATTGACGCTCACCGAGCTGTCGTCATGCAGTTGCAGAACGACTTCTCCCGAAGGTGCGCGCGCGCGCTGGTTCGAGGCATCTGCATACTTCCGGTCGGCGGCATAACGGCCCAGGCAGCGTGCGCCATTGCCGCATTGTTCCACTGACTGGCCGTCGGCATTGTAGATCCGGTAGGAGAAGTGGATGTCGGGATCCGGGTCCGGATCCAGAAACAACACCTGATCACATCCGATCCCGACGCGGCGATCCGCGAGTCTTCGCAATTGGGCTACCGTCAGGGAAATCTCACGGTCCCAAGCATCCAGGACGACAAAGTCGTTGCCCAGACTGTGCATTTTGGTGAAGCCGAGTCGCATCGGTGCATTTTACTTGCTCAGACGAATTCTTATTTAAGCTAGTATTTTCAGTAGGAAGCAGACTTGCAGTTTTGGAAAAAATTCCCATTTGGTATGATGCAAAAACTCGCTCGAAAACCCGCTGTCCGAAAGGAGAAGATGGCCAGTCAACCCGCCCAGCAAACATCGGCGGAAACTTTCTCTAAAGCGCCTCTGCAGCCACATGCGCCCACTGAAAAAACTGGGATTCTCGACAATGCCGACATGGCATGTGAAGACAATCTGAAATATATGCGGAGATTCAAGGATGGCGTGATGAGCCTAATCGTTACCTCTCCGCCATACAACCTTGGAAAGTCGTATGAACAACAATCCTCTTTAGATGCCTATCTAGAGCATCAAGACAAAGTGATCGGTGAATGTGTGCGACTGCTCAATTCGTCTGGCTCCATTTGTTGGCAGGTTGGAAATTATGTAGAAAAAGGGGAAATTGTGCCATTGGATAACGTTCTGTTTCCTCTATTCAAAAAACATGGCCTTAAACTGCGAAATCGAATCATATGGCACTTCGGACATGGCCTACATTGCTCCCGACGATTCTCTGGCCGATACGAAACAATCAACTGGTGGACGAAAAGCGACGATTACACCTTTCATCTGGATCCAGTTAGAGTTCCCTCAAAATACCCCAACAAAAAATACTTCAAGGGCCCAAAGGTAGGGAAATTGTCGGGAAATCCCAAGGGGAAAAATCCCAGTGACGTCTGGATCTTTCCAAACGTTAAAAGCAATCATGTCGAGAAAACAATTCACCCATGCCAGTTTCCTGTTGAACTGGTGGAACGGTTAGTGCTTTCCATGACTGATCCTGGGGATACAGTTTTTGATCCTTATATGGGAGTAGGTTCTTCAGTAATAGCCGCCCTGATGCATGAGCGCATGGGTTACGGGTGTGACACAGAAAAAGAATATGTAGGTATAGCGTGGGAAAGGGTACGTGCGCTACAGTCAGGAAAGTTGCGTACACGGCCAATGGGGAAACCTGTCTACGACCCGGCGAAACCGAACGGCGGCCATTAAATGCGCATTGCTGCCAAATACTCGCACATGAATGGCGAGGAATTTCTACTAGTCCACAAGCCAAAATTGTGGCAGGAAGTTCAAGATGTCATCGCATCAGTCGATGCGGAGGCATGTCGGACTAAAGTCTCTAAAGAAATAACAAAAAGGGGTAGACGACTATATTCGCCTATAGATATGAACAAAGCTTTCAAAGAGGGATTGGAAAGTTTTGGCTGGAAGTCTGAAAGACGGAATTTTTGGGTGACACAAGATGAACAGTTACTTCGAGACACTCTGCACATGCTTCCTGAAGAGCAGAAAGAAGCAATCAAAGGTGCTGGCCTTGAACCCATTTTGTCCTACAACCAAACAGACTTTGTTAAATCAAAGGTCGCAGTGGAAGTGCAGTTTGGAAAATATGCGTTTGTTGCCCATGATTTATTCGTAAAACATTTAAGTTTCTTCGTTTCAGATGTCATCGACGTGGGAATTGAAATACTACCCATGAAAGAGCTTGAGACACAAATGTCGTCAGGCGTTCCATATTTCGAACGAGATTTACTGAATATCCTCAGACAGGGACGCGGAGTGCCCGCAGTTCCTTTAATCCTTGTAGGCGTTGCCCCGTAAATCTGAGTCTAAGGGTTACGTGGAAGGCTAAAACTTAGCCAAACACTCTAAATACATTTAGAAGCAGTATTTCTATATGATGTGCTGCTGTGTTGGCGCCAATCTTCAGAGAATTCGGATGGCCACAACTATTACGGAGGTCAAGACAGCGTTTCAGTTCATTTTTTACATTTTTCCCGATAATGGAACATGCTGCAATTCGATCTAAAAAATCTGCTTCCCTCAATATGCCCAAATCATCCGTTGTTTTCGCATTTTTCCATTTAGGATTTATGCGCCTCATTTCCTGATTGAATTCGTCCAAATATTCTTTACACACGTGGCTTTGCAAGATGGCTATCGCACCAACCCAAGACATAACAATTGCTGACCGATAGAGTTCAGCCTCATAGCATTTAATCGCCTCTTCCACAAAAGTACGTATTTCATTACTTTTAATATGCAAGAGTTCTGTTCGGAGATCAGTCGCCACCTGCACCGCCGCCGGCCCAATCTTCGTGACACCAAGATTTCTTAAATGCTGCTTGCCTGCATCAGTTATTTCCCATCCCTCCTGCACTCTAATCGCCAGCCCGCGGCTATTGCCCAAAGAGGCCGACGGGTTCCAAGTCTTTGGTACCTGAAACCCGGCCTCCTTAGCGCGGTTCCTTATTTCTTTAATTTGGCACGGCCTATCCCATGTCGCGAGGATAAGCAATAACTTGTCACGTTGCGACAGTTCGCGGTATAGCCAAATCTTTAAATCACTCCTGCTTAGCAAGTTTCTCCTCCAATACCTTCCTTTCTTTTGGAGAAAGCGTGTATGTGTCCTTCCCGACAAGGCGCAAACGATCAGCCCTTACCAATCGCTCAAGATATTGGCTAAGGTTGCTGTTGTATGTTCTTTTATAGAAAGGTGCAGCAGATTTCATGGTAGTCAAAATTTCTTTTCGGCTCATGCTTTCCTGCCCTTCAATCAGCACCAATCTCACTGACGCGGCGATTATCAAATCTGGACCAGATTCCACCGCAAGAATTGTTGCAATAGTATTCGTAGAATGGCCGGAATCAATTGATGGACCTGCTGAACCCGCAGGGGCTCCGGGGGTTCCGTGGGAAACCTGCTGACCAGTAGGTAGAGCAGCTCTATTCTCTGTATAAAAGCCAAGGGTTTTCTCTATAAGATGAAATATGTCCTTTTTTAGGTACGCTTCATCTCCTTCGTAGGCGATCTCAAATCCGCCCATTTTTATTTGTATTTTCGCTATATCTCCGTTCATAGGATTACCTCCAAAAATGATTTAATAAGCATAGTTGCTTGCGACATAATCTATTATGGTATCTTTTCCTAAAATAGCAAGAGTGAATGCATGGTGCAATGGCAAACTCAAGATCGTGAAGTAGACTGGACATAGTTTCTTCCAAGTCTTCCACTTTTTGACCGCAAGTTTGCCAGACTGTCGGGATTTGGCTAGAATACGCGCCCCCTGACGGTTCAATCCTTCTCATGTACGCAGTCATCGAAACCGGCGGCAAGCAATACCGTGTCCAGCCCGGCGACATCATCCGGGTGGAGCGGCTTGCGGGCGAGCCCGGCGACAAGGTCGAATTCGACCGCGTGCTGCTGGTAGCAGACAAGAAAAAAACCCATATCGGCACGCCGCATGTGGAAGGGGGACGTGTCGCCGCCCAAGTGACCAGCCACGGCCGTGCGCCGAAGATCGAGGTGGTCAAATTCCGGCGGCGGAAGAACTCCCGGACCCGCACCGGGCACCGTCAGCATTGGACTGAACTCGAAATTAAAGACATCCAGGTGTGAGGCGACAATGGCACACAAGAAATCAGGCGGCAGTTCCAGGAACGGACGCGATTCCGAGTCCAAGCGGCTTGGCGTAAAGCGCTTCGGCGGCCAGCAGGTTCGCGCCGGAACCATCCTAGTGCGCCAGCGTGGCACTCGCTACCGGCCTGGGTCTTTCGTCGGCTGCGGCCGCGACCACACCCTGTTCGCCAAGGTGGACGGAATCGTGGAATTCCGCTCCCGCGGACGCGAAAGTCGTACGTACGTATCGGTCAACCCGGCCGGATAATCCATCCGGCCTGGCTTTCCGGCATGTCCAAGTGCCGGAATTCCTGAAACAAAATCGCCGGCCGAAAGGATTTTCGGCGGTTTTGGCCCTTTCTCCCTCTTATAATTCCTCCAATGAAATTCGTGGACGAAGCTACCCTGACGGTTCGCGGCGGCGACGGTGGCCACGGCTGCGTCAGTTTCCGGCGCGAGAAGTTCGTTCCGCGCGGCGGGCCGGATGGTGGTGACGGCGGCGATGGCGGCTCCGTTTACCTACGTGGCGATTCCCATCTCAATACGCTGGCGGATTTCCGTTCCCGGCGCCATTTCCAGGCACAACGCGGCTTAGACGGCTCTGGACGCAATCAGACCGGCGCCCAAGGAGAGGACATGGTCATCGACGTTCCCATCGGAACACTGGTGCGGGACGGCGAAACCGGCGAGTTGATCGCGGACATCACGGATGGACAACATACGTTGGTGGCGCACGGCGGATTCCACGGCCTTGGAAATGCCCGCTTCAAAAGTTCGACCAACCGCGCCCCGCGGCAGTCAACGCCTGGAAGCGAGGGCGAGAGCCGGACGTTGAGCCTGGAACTCAAACTGATGGCGGACGTGGGGCTACTGGGCCTGCCCAATGCGGGTAAGTCCACACTGGTCCGTGCCGTATCGGAAGCGACCCCGAAAGTGGCAGATTATCCGTTCACGACCCTGCACCCCCATCTGGGTGTAGTTCGGGTGGGCGCATACCGACGGTTCGTGATCGCGGACATCCCGGGCATTATCGAGGGAGCCGCCGAAGGCGCAGGCCTCGGCTTGCAGTTCCTCCGCCACCTGGCACGCACCCGCTTGCTCCTGCATCTTGTGGATCTTGGCGATGATTCGGGGCCCGGCCCGGTCGAATCCGTGCGACAGATCGAGAAGGAACTGCAGCAGTCGAAAAAAGTCTCTTTTGCGCAACCCCGCTGGCTGGTCGGGACCAAGGCCGACCTTTTGCCGGAAGAAGAGGGCGAGGCAAGGCTGGCCGCCCTGTGCCGGGAACTGGACTGGACCGGCCCAAGTTTTTTGATTTCCGCGGTGGCGCATCGCGGGCTTGAACCCCTGATCCAGCAAATCGACCGATTTTTGGAGGCTTGGCGTGAACAAGCGGCGTGAACTCGGCGCATCGCAGCGCTGGGTCATCAAGTTCGGCAGTTCCCTGGTAACTGGGGAGGGTTGCGGGCTGAATCGTCCGGCAATCGAAGACTGGATGCGCCAAGTCGCGCTGTTCAGGGAACAGCAGCGCAAGGTCGCCCTGGTTTCCTCGGGTGCCGTGGCCGAAGGGATGAACCGGCTGGGCTGGACCGACAGGCCGGATTCGTTGCATGACCTTCAGGCAGCCGCTGCCGTCGGCCAGATGGGACTGGTGCAGGCTTATGAAGTGGCCTTGTCGCACCATGGGCACCACAGCGCCCAGATCCTGCTGACTCACGAGGGCCTGACGGACCGGGCGCGTTACCTGAACGCCCGAACCACCCTGCGGACCTTGCTGAATCTTGGCGTCATCCCTGTAGTCAACGAGAACGACACCGTTTCGACCCGGGAACTGCAACTTGGCGATAACGATACGCTGGCGGCATTGGTCGCCAATCTGATTGAGGCAGATCTCATGGTGATCCTGACGGACCAGCCCGGCCTGTTCGACAAAGATCCTAATATTGATGCGGATACCCGCCTGATCGAGGAAGCCTGGATCGACGACCCGGCGCTGGACGATTACGCCGGACAAGGTCAGGGACGCTTGGGCCGAGGAGGTATGCGGACCAAAATCGAGGCCGCCCGGATCGCCGCGCGCAGCGGAACCCATTGCCTGATCGCAAACGGCGCGGAACCGGACATCTTGTGCCGGATCGCCGAGGGCGAAGCCTGCGGAACCCTTTTGTCTCCCCGGGACGAACCTTTGTCCGCACGGCGGCAATGGATCGCCGGGTTGCTCCGCGGCGAAGGCTGCCTGCACGTTGATGCCGGAGCCGAGCGGGCTTTGCGAGCGGGCAAAAGCCTTCTGCCGGTGGGCGTCACCGAAGTCGAGGGGTCATTCCTTCCGGGAGACGTGGTCCGGGTCTTGACCGAACAGGGCCGCGAGATCGCACGGGGCATCGTCAACTATGCGGCGGACGACGCGCGTCGCATTCGCGGGCACCGCAGTGAAGAACTTGACTCTATACTTGGCGTAGTCGGAGAACCTGAAATCATTCACCGAGACAACCTTTGCCCTCTATGGGAGACAGCCGGCTCATGATCTCGAAAGCTGAATATGCACGGCGACGCAAGAAGCTCATGCGCCGAATCGGTCCCGATGCGGTGGCCTTGATCCCCGCGGCCCCGGCCCGGGTTCAAAGTCGCGATGTCCACTGGCCGTACCGACAGGATAGCGACTTTCTATACCTGACCGGGTTCCCGGAGCCGGATGCCGTCGCGATGCTGCTTCCCGGACACCCGAACGGCGAATTCGTGATGTTCTGCAAGCCGTGCAATCCGGCCGTCGAGCAATGGGAAGGCGCGCTTGCCGGTGTGGAGGGAGCCTGCGAGCACTACGGAGCGGATGCGGCCTACCCCATCGAGAAACTGAACGACATGGTCCTGACGCTGCTCCGGGAACGGCAGACCCTGTGCTACGCACTGGGACAAGACGGAGACTTCGACGGGCGGGTTGCGCGCTGGATCGACCAGATGCGTCTCCGTAGCCGGACCGGTCACAATCCTCCGGAGGAATGCCGGTTACTCGACCGGGACCTGCATGAGATGCGCCTGTTCAAGAGCCGCAGCGAGATTGCGCTGATGCGCAAGGCTTCTGCCATCGTGACCGGTGCCCACCGCCGCGCCATGGGCACGGCAAAACCGGGATGCTACGAGTACGAACTGGAAGCCGAACTGGTGTACGAAACCCAGCGCCACGACATGCGTTTCGCTTATTCCAGCATTGTGGCATCGGGCCACAATGCTTGCACACTCCATTATTCCGAGAACTCCCGCCGAACCAAAGAAGGCGACTTGGTCTTGATCGACAGCGGGGGCATGTTCGCCGGTTATGCCAGCGACATCACCCGCACCTGGCCGGTGAGCGGTCAGTTCACGCCTGCACAACGAGAAATTTACGAGCTGGTCCTGGAAGCGCAGCGGGCGGCCATCCGCCGGTGCGTCCCCGGCAACACCTGGGACGACCTCCACCGCGCGGCGACCCGCGCCCTGACTCGGGGCTTGGTGCATCTGGGAATACTGGAAGGGCGATGGCAGACCCTGTGGAAGAAGGAGGCGTATAAGCCCTTCTTCATGCATGGAACCTCCCATTGGCTAGGCATGGATGTGCACGACGTCGGGGAGTACCGCGTCAACGGGAAATGGCGAGGGCTGGAGCCCGGCATGGTGACGACGGTAGAACCTGGACTCTACTTCACGCCGGGCCTCAGAGGAGTGCCGAGGCGATTTCGCGGCATCGGGGTGCGGATCGAGGACGACGTGGCGGTAACCCGCAAGGGGCCGGACGTGCTCAGCGCGGGCCTGCCTTCCGATCCGGACGACATCTGCCGTCTCGTGGGAGCGGCGGCACAGTGAGCAAAACTGAAACGAACCCAGATTTGATTATCGCCGGCGGCGGGCTGGCCGGCCTGGTGCAGGCCGTTCTGCTGGGCTCTTCCGGTTGGAAAATTGGAGTGCTGGAGCGCAGTGACGGGCTCTCGGCCCTGGCCGACCCGCGCAGTCTTGCTTTGTCCGAAAGCACCCGGCGCATCCTTGATTCGGTCGGGGCGTGGGACGCGCTCTCGTCCGAATGCGCGCCGGTGTCGCACATTGATGTCTCCCAACGCGGTGCTTTCGGATCGACCCGCCTGCATGCCGAAGATGAACAACTGCCGGCTCTGGGCTATGTCGTACCTGCGGGAACCCTAGCCGGAATCCTGCGCAAGGCGACCGATGACTTGCCGAACTGCGAAATCCTGACACAGACCTCCGTCGAACAGATACAGCCTCAGGAAACCGGTATTGAATTGAAGGTCAGGAAAAACGCTGCCCCGCAGACCATGTCCGCGCGTCTCCTGATCGCCGCAGATGGGGCGCGGTCAGCTTTGCGCGATGCCTTGGGGCTGCACGCGGAAGAAGTGGATTACGATCAAAGTGCCGTGGTGGCGGAAGTCGAAATGGATCGGGCAGCGGAAGGTTGGGCGTACGAGCGTTTCACCGACACTGGTCCTCTGGCCCTGCTGCCACACCCGTCAGGCCGACGAGCTTTGGTTTGGGCATTGTCCCGCGAGAGCGTCCGACAGGCCCGGACTTGGTCGGATTCCAGGTTCTGTCGCGAACTGCAGCAGGTGCTGGGGTCACGCGCCGGCCAAGTTGTCGATGCGGGAACGCGCAATTTTTATGATTTGACATTTCGGCGGGTTCGCCAGAGAGTCGGCACCCGCAGCGTCTTGATCGGGGATGCGGCCTACGGCTTCCACCCCGTGGCAGCACAGGGATTTAATTTGGTCGTGCGGGATGCTGCATGGCTCGCCCAAGAACTTCGGGATGCCAAACAGGAAGGAACCGACCCGGGTGATCCTGAACTGCTCGAAGGATATGCTTGCTCGCGTGACACGGACGCACAGAGAGTCGCCGGATTCACGGACTTTCTCGCCCGTGGATTCGTGGCACAGAATCCCTTGATCCGCGGTGCGCGTGCCGCCAGCCTGTTTGCCTTGGAAGGCATGCCGCAATGCCGGACCCGGCTGATCCGCTTTGGAATGGGTGCAGACCTTCCGCAGGCTGACTTGGCCTTGAAAATGAAGGAAGAGCAGACCCATGCCTGATGTGGTGGTGATCGGCGGAGGCGCGGTCGGTTTGACCACTGCTGCATTGCTGGCGCGATCCGGGTTTCAGGTCGAACTGGTCGAGCAGCGGGAACTTCCACCGAAAGAACCAGGACCAGACCCCGAAATCCGGGTGCTGGCGCTGACTCCGGCGTCCGAAGCGATTCTACGGGCCTGTGGAGCATGGGAAAACCTGGACCTAAACCGTGTCCAGCCTTGGACCCGGATGCAGGTTTGGGGGGAACCCGACCATAACGGGGTCGAGTTCCTGGCATCCGATATCAACAAGCCACAGCTTGGGCACATCGTGGAAAACACGGTGCTGGTCCGGGCACTGCACCAGGCTCTGCAGAATGCCGGCGTGACACTTCACTGCCCAGACTCGGTTACCCGGCTTGAACATTATTCGTCCGGCGTTACTTTGGATCTGGAATCCGGGACACAACTGGACACCCGCTTGGTCGTGGCGGCGGACGGTGCGGATTCGAAAACCCGGTCGCTGGCTGGACTTGAGTGGGATTACCGACCGTATCGTGAGCAGGCCATCGTCGCAGAAATCGAAACCGAACTGCCAGGCGAACCGACAGCGTGGCAGCGATTTACTGTGGATGGTCCGGCCGCTTTGTTGCCGTTATTCAATCGCCATTATTCGCTGGTCTGGTCAACAACCCAAGCTGAGATGCTAATGGATTTGGATTCGAGTGAATTCGAAGCCGGGCTGACAGAGGCCTTAGGAGGGCGTTTGGGATCAATGCACCTTTGCGGGCCACGCGTAAAGTTCCCGTTGGGCCGCGGTTGCGCACCGCACTGGTGCGCGGATGGCATCGTGTTGGTCGGCGATGCGGCGCATGTGGTGCATCCTCTAGCTGGACTGGGTCAAAACCTGGGACTGATGGATGCGGCCGTTTTGCAGGAGGAAATCGCCATTCATTCGCTCGGCATGCGTGCCTTGCGCACATATGAACGCCGACGCAAGGGCCCGGTCAGGGCAACTCAGTATCTGCTCGAAGGATTCCGCCTAGGCTTCGGCAGTGGATGGCAGGGCTTCAGGCAAGCGGGGGACCTGGCGATGGAATTGACTGGCCGATATCGGGCAGTGCGGAGATTCTTCATCCATCAGGCGGATGGGTGCCTGGATGGACCCAGATGGCTGCGAACCGGGGAGGCTTTCCCGGAAAGCGGCGTATGACAAGGGCGCAAGTTTAGGCTTTTTCGGCCAAGTCCATGCGGTGAGTCTGTCCGATCCGCTCGATGGCCTCTTTGTCCAGCCCGGCTTCCGATCCAAAAGCGGGCCAATTTCTTGCGGCGTCAATGACCTCATCCAGAATGCGCGTTGCGACGCGTTTCTTGATCCCGGAACTGTCAGCGAAACGGAAAACGTCCTCGCGCCCAAATCCGTCCCGCTTGCCCGCCATGCTCATCTGGTGTTCCCGAGTCCAGAGACCGGAGGGGTTGTAGGCGTAAATGACATCATAGGCGGGTGACAGTCTCCATGCTCCAGTCCGGTCCATCAGGAACGAGATGTTCTTGACGTGGTCGTCCTGATTGCGAGCTACCACGCTGAAGACCGCGCGCCGGAATTGCTCTTCGAGCGCAGGCATGCCCAAGCCTAGGCCCCGAATCGTCTGCATGGCCTGCTCGTACGCGTAGCTTCGGGGGTCGTTCAGGTCATAGTGCCGCAATGCCGCCAAGGATTGCACGTGAATCTTTCGCCCTTTTGCGTCGCGGTCAAACCGCCGAGTCATGAAATGGTTACGTCCTCCCTCGTGATGGAGCCGACAGTCCATCATCTCGACCCCGGCCTCCCGCGCCATCAAATGGTAGGCGTATTCAATCTGTCCGAAACCCTGAGAACCACTCAAGCCGCCGCTACGGTCATTCGACACCCCGTCAAATTTGAGTAACCAGTGTTCGAAAGGCTCCCCCACATCCACTTGGCCCGATCGAAACTCTTCGGTGTTCGGATTCCAGGCCAGTACCGCCTTGGCGCGCGCACCACCAGCGGAAGTCCCGACTCTCAGAATATCCTTAAGTTGCTGCGCATCATCGGGTTTTCCAAGTATTCCGCCCAACTGATAGCGTTCGTCGAGAATCCTATTTGCAAGATCGGCCAACTGGGCCACATCTAATGGATTCGCCTTGCTTTCGTCGCTCAGGGCTGGCTTGAACTCCAGTGCGCCGACACCCCGCCGCCCGACATAGCACAGCCGGTTTACCGGATTGAAATCCTGGAGTGTCCTTCCTGTCTCAGCTAACCAGATGTCGATCAGCCGATTGCCGAATCGATCTGGAAGAGCATCCGCCAAAAGCCCCGGCAATCCCCTGAAGGCATCCCCGCGAAGCGTAGGAAATTCGTACGGTTCTGGCCGCACGGGCATCATGAACGGAGAGATTTCCACCCCGGCCGAACCAAATGACGGATGGTACTGGAAGACCCCGAGATCGCGTTTTTCATCCCACGAAACCACGCCCACTAGGCTCCCCCATAGCAACACCTCAGCATCGACCATACTTAGCTCTCCCCCCATGCCCAAGGTCTTTTCGGGGCCTGATGTCGAGTTGAACGGGCGCGTTTGCGTTCCGAGCGTTGTGTGCCGATGCGTTCGATTGGACGGATGTCCTGTGCCGGGATCGTACTGAGCAAGTGGTCGGTCAGTCCGAGAATGAGGACGATACGCAGGAAACTATCCAACGTGCAAGAACCGCCCGCCTCAAGGCGGCGCAGCGTACGCGGACCAACACCCGCTTCTCGCGCCAAGGCTTCCTGTGTGATATTTCGGGAAAGACGCATCTTCGCCAAACGTGCTCCAAGTTCGGCGCATAAATCTCCCGATGTCATATTGTCTATTTTATAGGCCATATTTATCCTTTTATTTCTATATGATCCATTTATAGGACAATTATAGCCTATTTTTATATTATTATTTCAGGCTCATTTCTCGTTGGAAACCAGTACTAACTTTGAGCCCACATCTTATGAGCCTGCGATGCGCATGTTGGACATTACCTAACTTATAACTTGTGTCCTCCACAAGTATCAACCGCCATGCCAAATCTTGAGACAAAACCTTTCCCGCGCCAACCAGGGTCTCCTCCAGATTTGATGATCGCGGAAATTCGACGCTCCCAACCATTTTCTGGAAAGGCTGACCAAATACAATCACACAAATCTTCAATTTCTTTTTGTGATGGATTGGAATTAGTCCCAAGGGTAAATTCGGGAAGAGGTTGTTTACATTGGACAGACGCAATTGCCCCAGAATTTGATGTGGCTGGCGATGGAAAAAGAATATCGGAGATTACAAAATCTGCAGCACGATAAGTAATAACCCCAAAAACGATCATCAATAAAAACCCAAGTGTTTGTGTAGTCAAGGCAATGACTTTAGTTGGCCCCACCTCGCGAAACAAAGAGACCAATATCTTTGCTATGCCCCGTTCAGTGGCGTAGTATGCAACTCCGATTAGAAGGGCAGAAATAAATGGTCCGACAAAAAAATAAGCTGCTGCCTGCCATGATAGAAAGGTCGCATTGTCAGTGGTAATAAAAAGGAACAGCCCCGCCCCAAGCCAAACGACCGTGGCAAAGCCTCCCGCGACCGCTTTCTGTTTTTCGTACAAACCTTCACCAATTGCTGAGTTTTCAAAACAGACTGTATTATAGAAAGCCATAGAATACATACCAGAAAACAAAAAATCTAATGAACTCTACCGCTGCCTGGAAACGGCTGGCCAAATCTGTTTTTGTCACCGCATTATTGCTCATTTTTTCGGTGGCCCCCGTGGGAAAACTTTTGGCAAAGAATGTGGAACAACCAGCGCATGAAGACCGCCGTCTTCATGAACTTGATGCAGAATTAAAAGCGCTACTCAATGAGGTAGAGTCCACGCAGAATGTAGAACAATCTACAGACGTGAAACAACTGACGCTTGAGGAACTATTTGAGGAAGCCGCAGACTCGCGACATTCTGCATGCGTTAAACAACTTGAATTGATCGGAGAACGCGGCTACAAAAATATTATTGCTTACGAAAAATTAGCTGGCCCGTTTTGCAAATGGTGCAAGATACTTGATCCCCAAGGGCATGAACAAGTTTGCAAGTAAGTTTGCCGGGAAGCTTGAGGCAGAATAGAAAGAATGTAAAGATTGATTTTTGGTGTTCATATATAATGCGCCGCCTATGGCCAATTCAGCCCAAGCCCGAAAGCGCGCCCGTCAGGCGGATTCTCACCGTGCTGCCAATGTAGCATTGGCGTCACGCTACCGCACCTTTGTCAAGAAAGTCGTCAAACTGATTGAGGAAGGCGATCGCGAACAGGCCATGCAGTCTTACCAAGAAGCCGTCCCCGTGATTGACAGTGCGGTGACCCGCGGGCTGATCCACCGCAACAAGGCCGCTCGCCAGAAAAGCCGCCTGAACGCGCGAATCAAGAGCCTCAGCGCCTAACACTCTGCCGGGTTATTTCCGGAAGATCGTCCCCATGATCCATGAGGATCGTTATTTATTTCCTGATTCTGAATTGCCGGGGTTTCCTTCGACGACCCCAACCACGAATTCCCGCGCCCGGTCCGCCAGATGCCGGCGGTCCAGGTCGTCCGGGTTGATTGTCGGGCCGATGTGCACTTCCGCCTGGATGGATGAGCATCCGAGAATTTCCAAAATGCTGACGGCCAATGTTTGCTGATCCACATAGGGCACCTTGGGATGCACACCCTCCGGATGTGGATAACGCAACGCGACCGGCTGTACACGTACTTCGCTTTCAATCGCTGCCGCAAAAAGACGTGGATGGAACGGAAGTACGGTGTGACCCTTCCCTGTTGTTCCTTCGGGAAAGATTGCGACGCTTTGCTGTCGTTTGAATGCTTTTCGGATTCCTTCGATGCTGCGCCGCGCCGCGCCTTCGCCTCCCCGCTGAATAAACAGCGTCCCACCCGCCCGGGACAAGCGGGAAATCATCGGCCATTGGGCGACTTCCGCCTTGCTCAGAAATGCCACCGGCACAGCCGAGCCTAGCACCAGGATGTCCAGCCACGAGATATGGTTGCACACCACTAGGCAGGGCGCCTCGGCAGGCTGTCCGGTCACGGACACCCGGATGTTCAAGCAGGTCAAGACCCGCCGGTACCATTCCTGGTTTTTTTGCTGCGCCTCAGGATCCGGAGGGGTGGATTTCAACGCGCGGAGATGTTTCGCGTTTCCATGCACGAGTCCCCATCCGAGGGGGTACAGCAGCCGAAAAAACCGCCACAGACCACGAATCAGTTTCACGAGGCTTGGACTCTTTCCTTGAAGGCGTCAAAAGACCGGATCGGCTCTTCGCAAGTCGGACCGATGCAGACATAAGCCACTGCCTCGCCATGCGCAGGCTTGTCCTGAAGTGCTGGCGGAAGATCCTCCGTGTCTTCGCGAATGGCGTAGCAATCCGCCTTGAGATCGCCACGCAAAGCTGTAGATTTCCAGCGCCCCAATTCCGGCTCGTTGCCACGCAGGATGATTTGTGCGGGAGGCTGTTCCACCACGAATCGAGCCTCCATGAACCGGGCATGTTCCTGGGGCGCCTGCACGATGGCGCCCTGTGCGCTGGCCAGCGTTCGCTCTGCCAACTCCACCCATTCGCTCCGTGCGAGCAGGTGTCCGATCCGGGTGAGCCCTTCGCAGGCCACCGCGCAACCGGACGGGGCGACATCGTCTGCCAGAAGTCGGGGGCGGACCAACAACTCCTCGTGGTCGTATGACGTAAAGAAAAGACCTCCATCGGGGTCTGCAAACTGCTCGGCGATGACTCCGGCAAGTTGTTCGGCGAATTCCAGGTTCTCGTTGCTCCAGCGCCCCTGTAGTAGCAAGAGCGCCGCTTCCAGCATGAATGCGTAGTCGTCCAGATACGCATTCAGGTGCGCCTTCCCCTGGCTGAAACTCGCCTTCAACCGCTGGCCGTCCCATAATCGTTGCCGCACGAAGTCGAACGCAACTGCCGCGCTGCGGAACCAATCCGGCTCGCCCAACTGACGCGAAGCCAGAATCAGGCCACGGATCATCAGGGCGTTCCAGCTGGTCAGCATCTTGTCGTCCAGTCCTGGGCGAACGCGAGGCGATCGGGCTTCGAACAAGCGTTGCAGATCCTGCTCGAACATGCCCTGGAGTTCTTCAACTGGCTGCTTGGTGTTCGCTGCGGTCTCCAGCATGGTCCGAAAACCGTGCAAATGCCAGCGTCCCTCGAAATTCGCCGGGCGGTCCAGCCCGAACCGGAACGCAAAAGCCGGGTAATGCTCCTCCGGGATCAACGCCTGCACCTCCTCCGGTGTCCACAGGTAAAACTTGCCTTCCTCACCTTCGGAGTCCGCATCCAGGCTGGAATAGAAGCCGCCGGATTCATCCTGGAGTTCACGGGTGACGAACGAAACGATTCCAGCCGCCGCTGTCCGCAGCGGCGGGGATTCCGTACGCGTCCAAGCCTCTGCGTATAGCGGCAGCAGGAGAGCTTGGTCGTACAGCATTTTCTCGAAGTGGGGGATCATCCAGTGCGCATCGACCGAATACCGGTAGAAACCACCCCCAGCGTGATCCTGAATCCCGCCCTCGGCCATGCACGACAAGGTGTGCGTGGCCATGTGTTGCGCCCGCGGATTGTCCTGCTGTTGCAGCCACTGTAATTGGGTCGGTCGCGCAAATTTCGGTGCGCCGCCGAACCCCCCGTCCTGTGCATCGAATGATCGCGCCAAGCCTTCGATGACGTCAGCCTCAAGACCCTCCGGCCAGGGAACCGCTTGGGGCGATTGGTGGATTTGTTGAAGTGCGGCGCAGACCGACTCGTTCTGCTTGGCTAATTCCTCGGCATGTTCGCCGTACCACTCCGCGACCCGCTCCAGTATTTGGCTGAATGCCGGCAACCCGTGGCGGGGCTCCGGCGGGAAGTAAGTGCCCCCGAAGAAAGGGACGCGTTTGTCCGGCGTGAGGAACAGGGTCAGCGGCCAGCCCCCACCTCGTTGGGTCAGCAGCATCTGCGCCGTCTGGTACAGCTTATCCAGATCCGGGCGCTCCTCGCGATCCACCTTGATGTTGACGTACAGGCGGTTCATCAATGCCGCCGTTGCCGGATCCTCGAAGGACTCGTGCGCCATCACGTGGCACCAATGGCAAGCGGCATAGCCAATCGACAGCAGGATTGGCCGACCGCTGTCGCGTGCTTCGCGCAACGCTTCCTCATCCCACGGATACCAATCCACCGGGTTGTCCGCATGCTGACGCAAATAGGGACTGGAGGCTTCGGCGAGACGGTTCGACATAACGGCAGAGGTTCTCCAAAAATTATACGGTGCGGTCTTTTGTTAAACTTTTCGGATGCTTCTCGACTGGGACCCGGTCGCTCTTGCGATAGGCTCTGTGCGCATCCATTGGTACGGCCTGATGTACGTACTCGGATTCGGCGGGTTCTGGCTGCTTGGCATCTTCCATGCACGCCGGGCACATACTCCGGTTGCTCCCGAACAGGTGAGCGACTTGTTGTTCTACGGCGCCCTCGGCGCAATTCTCGGCGGCCGACTGGGCTCAGCCCTGTTCTATCATTTCGACCGCCTCCTGACCGACCCTTGGATGATCCTGCGCATTTGGGAGGGCGGGATGAGCTTTCACGGGGGTCTGATTGGAGTGTTGGTCGCAATCTGGCTGTGGCAGCGAAAATCAGGCACCGGCTGGCTCGCTGCCGTCGACTTCTGCGCGCCCATGGTGCCAATCGGACTGTTCTTCGGCCGGATCGGGAACTTCATCAACGGCGAACTTTGGGGACGGCCCACCGACCTGCCATGGGGCGTGATTTTCCCGGCAGCAGGTCCCGAGCCACGCCACCCGAGCCAGTTGTACGAAGCGGCGCTGGAGGGCCTGCTCCTGTTCGCGGTTCTCTGGTGGTTCGCCCGGAAGCCCCGGGCCGTCGGCGCAGTCGCAGCGGTCTTCGCCCTAGGCTATGCCACGGTCCGCTTCGCAGTGGAATTCGTTCGCCTGCCGGATGCCCATCTCGGTTATCTCGCGTTCGGCTGGCTGACCATGGGTCAGTTGCTCTGCATCCCGCTGGCACTGGTCGGATTCGCCTTGGCTTGGCACGCCCGGAACGCTCGATCATGAAGCCCTACCTGGACCTGCTGCGCCACGTGCTGGAACACGGAGCCGAAAAGGCTGACCGCACCGGGGTTGGCACTCTCTCGGTATTCGGTTATCAAAACCGTTACGATCTCGCCGAAGGATTTCCCTTGGTCACCACCAAGAAAATCCATATCAAGTCCGTGGTTCACGAACTGTTGTGGTTCCTACGCGGCGAGACGCAAGTGCAATCCCTCCAGGAGCACGGGGTGACGATCTGGGACGAATGGGCCGACGAACAGGGCGATCTTGGCCCGATCTACGGCCGCCAGTGGCGCAGCTGGCCGGGTCGGGACGGCGCCGACCACGACCAGATCGCCACTCTGATTGAGCAGTTGAAGACTCAGCCGGACTCGAGGCGTCACCTTGTCTGTGCGTGGAACGTCTCCGAACTCGACCGTATGGCGTTGGCACCCTGCCACGTGCTGTTCCAGTTCTACGTGGCGGACGGGAAGCTTTCCTGCCAGCTCTACCAACGCAGTGCGGACTTGTTCCTCGGCGTGCCGTTCAACATCGCCTCATACGCGCTTCTGGCCCTGATGGTGGCGCAAGTCTGCGACCTGAAACCCGGAGAATTCATCCATACGTTCGGTGATGTGCACCTGTACCAAAACCACCTGGAGCAAGCGCGCACCCAATTGGAACGCACGCCGTACCCCCTGCCAAACCTGCGCTTGAATCCCCAAGTCCGGGATTTATTCGAATTCGGCTACGGTGACATCCGGCTCGAGAACTATCAGAGCCATCCACACATTGCCGCCCCGGTGGCCGTCTGATGATCATCTCAGCCATTGTCGCCATTTCCCGCAACGGGGTCATCGGCCACGAGAACTCGCTTCCCTGGCACCTGCCGGACGACCTCAGGAATTTCCGGCGCATCACGCTCGACAAGCCGGTGATCATGGGTCGCATGACTTGGGAATCCCTGCCAAAGGGCCTGCCCCGACGCCGCTGCATCGTGATTTCGGGTCGTCCCGTCGACGGGGAATGCGAGTGGGCGAAAAGCCCGGATGAAGCCTTGGAACTTTGCGCCGGGAGCCCCGAGGTGATGATCGTCGGCGGCGTGAAGGTCTACCATTACTTCCTGCCGCTTTGCGACCGGCTTTACCTGACTGCGGTGGACGCTGACATCGAGGGCGATGCCCGGCTCCCGGAACTGAACCTGTCAGAATTCGCCCTGCAGCAGGAACAGCATCACCCGGCGGATGACCGGCATGCCTACTCTTTCCGCCATCAGGAGTTTTTCCGGATCAAGGCCCGCTGCTGACACAGGATCTGGGTGGGCACCGGACCGCTCGGCTCCAGCCGCAGAGCTGTCAGTTTTCTCCCCCAGACGCAACCGGTATCAATCCCCCAGACATTGTTGCCGGAATAAAAGCCCAGCGTCGACCAATGACCGAAGATGATCCGCGTCCTGCGCGTCCTGCGCGCCGGGGCCCTGAACCAAGGCGTCAATCCCCTTGGACACTTAACGGGCGAAAGCTTACAATCGAGATCAATCCGCCCCTCGCCGTCCAGGTAACGCAGGCGAGTCATGACATTGGTGATAATCCGCAGGCGCTTGAGGCCAGCGTGCGAATCCTTCCAGCGGCGCGGACGAGGACCGTAGAGTTTGTGGATCTTCTTCTTCCAGTCGTCGCTACGAAGAAACTCTTCCAATTCACCCGCAAAGCCCAAGGCCTGCTTCAACGACCACTCGGGCAGCAATCCCGCATGCACCATCGCGTAGTCGAGCTCGGAATCATAGTGCATCAGCGGGCGGAACCGAAGCCAGTCAATCAACTCGTCGCAGTCCGGAGCCTCCAGGACTTCCTGTAGGTGCTGCTGGGAACGAACCGGAATCGGGACCCCCGCCGCCAAGGCAAGCAGGGTAATGTCGTGGTTGCCGAGCACACAGACCGCGCGAGATCCCAGGTCGCGAACGTAACGAAGAGTCTCCAGAGATTTGGGGCCCCGGTTGACTAGATCACCCACGCACCAGAGCGTGTCCTTTCGGGGGCGGAAACCCGCCTGCTTTAGAACGGCACAGAGTTCGTCCAGGCACCCTTGGATGTCGCCGACAGCAAAGACGGCCATCCCGATTCAGTGCAGGGAATGAGGAGTGGAGAGAGTAAATGCGGGAATTTCGGCGTCGAAGCAAGTGCCATCGTCTCCCAGCATTTGATAGGACCCGTGCATGGAGCCGACCGGGGTCTGCAACACGGTGCCAGAGGTGTAGCGGAAAGTTTCGCCCGGGGCCAGGTACGGTTGCTGGCCGACCACACCTTCGCCATGCACTTCTTGGCGGTTTTCTGCACCATCAAGAATGATCCAGTGCCGGCTGACCAAACGCGCCGGCAAACTGCCGGTGTTGGTGATGGTGATGGTGTAGGCGAAGACGAAACGACTGTCATCCGGTTCGGACTGGTCCGGCAGAAACTGGGTCTCTACCTGAACATCAATGTTGTAGTCCTGTGTGGATGACATGCGGATAAAAATACTGGAACAGCGCCGCAAATTATACCGGGTTGCGAAAGGGAGGCGAACGAAAAGCTTCCCTCTTATCTTGCCTTACAACGATTCCATTTCCGGCAAGGCGCAGAGTGCGTTCACCAAGCGCATCTGCTCTACTGTCGCGCAGTTTGTGTGCAGAAGCCGCGGAGACGCGAACACCAAGCTCAGCCCCTGGCCCCGGCTGACTGCGACATTGAGGCGCTCACGCGAAAGCAGGAAATCCAGCCCGCGGGAGGTTTCCTCCGCCGTCGAAGCAGTCATCGAGACCAAGGCGACCGGCGCTTCCTGCCCTTGAAACTTGTCGACGGTGCCAACGCGAATGCCGGGTAGGGCATCAGAAAGTTCGTTCACTTGGGCATTGTAGGGTGCGACCACGATGATGTCGCTTTTGCGAAACGGGCGCGGGGCTTCATCTCGGCCGGCCCATGTGCCCGCTAATAGTTTATCGACCGTACGGCGGATGGTCTCCCTTTCCTCGGGACTAATCTGTGCACGGCCCTCGTGGGGGACTGGTATGCGCCATGCGCCAAACAAGGGCAGGTCCGATGCCTCAACGCGCTGACGCTCGGTCGAAGGGTGGCTGTGCAGCCGACCCTCGTAGAACTGCGCGGAAATGTAGGCGCAAAGCTGGGGGTGCATTCTCCAAGTCTCCGGCAGGAAAATGCCCCGCTCTGGATCGACGTTCCTCCCCTCTCCCAGCATCCAGTCGAGACAGGAAAGATTGGCCGGATGCGGGTGCGCGCCCTGAATCACCTGAGGCAACTGGCGGGGATCGCCGATCAGAACGAGATTGGCGGCCGCGTTGGACATCGCGATCAGGTTGGCCAATGGAACCTGTCCGGCCTCGTCGACAAAAAGGCAATCGAAGGCGCCCTGATGCTCATCCCGCGAGAAAAGCCAGGCCGTTCCCCCGACGATATGGGCACGATGGATCGCGGTAGCCTGATTGCTTGTCACGCAGGAAATCGCTTTCTTGTATTCCTCCGGAGGGTTTGCTCTGCTTGAAACCTTGTGGGCGATCTTCACGTCGCCGACGCCCTCCTCGCGCAGCGCGTGGACACATTCCATCAGAACGTTGCGGATAGCCTCGTGACTGTTCGAGGACACTGCGACGCGCCTGCCGTCCCGGACCAGCGCAAGGATCACGCGGGCCGCCATGTAGGTCTTGCCCGTGCCAGGTGGCCCTTGAACCGGAAGGACAGATCGGTCCAAGACCCGCACCGCCTCGATCAGGCCTTGGAGGACTCCAGCGCCCTCATCCAGAGGGAGCGGCGACGAGTCGCGAAAACGGGGAGGATTGCGCGATAGAACATCTTCGGCTGCCTGGTTGTGGCGAGAACCGCACTGGTCTATGACGACCTCCCGGATGGCTGCGGGAATCGGATGCGGATTCAGGGCGAAATTAGGAAGGAGATCCAGTCTGTCGGGAAGCGCCCAGCCTGAACGAGAACTAACATTCAAGAGAATTTCCCGACGACTCCGGTCAAGCTTGACAATATTGGCCGAGGTGAGGCCGTCCGGTCTGGCGAACAGGGCGGATCCCCCCGCCCGTAATTTCGTTTCCTGTGGCGGATAGTGGTATTCGCGTCCATCCAGACCTCCCCTGCCAGACGCGACTAGGCCAGCCAGGCATTCCATATCGTCACAAAGGTCTTCGAAATCCTTCGACGCGGCATCGAAAACGGCCCAAGCCTGGGGCTTTTTCTCGCGCCAATGGAACACGCTCAGGTCGTAAAGCATGCTTCGACGCTCTTCCGGCAAACCGGATGTGGCAAGCATATTCACGAGTTCCTCGTTTTCGCGCTGCTCCTCCGCCGACCTCGGTGTCTCTCCCTCCTGAACTTGAGGCCAGGGCCCCTCCGGCCGGATCCCGATCAACCAGTTGTGAAGTTTTTCAAGCGAGAGGCAGTCGAGGCGATTGTATTCCTTGAGTTCCGTGAGGATCCTGTCTTCATGCGTTTCGCGCCACTTCTCGTAGGCGACGATCGAGTCGCCAGCGGACGCGACTTCCCCAATGCGGGACAAATCGTGAAAGGCTTCCATATCCTTGAGTGAATAAGAGGGCTCGGAAGCGAAGATGCTTCCCCGAACGACAGCGTAGAGATCGACGAAGCGCCGCTCCCTCAACCAGCAGTCCAACCGCGCCTCGCCCAAGCCATGTCGCATGGCGAGGCGGCGCAATGCGGTGGTTTCGTAAGGTGCGTAGTGATAGATGTGTGCACCCGGATGGTTCGTAAAATGTTCCTCTAGCTGACGGAACAGGGATTCCAGCGCTTTCTTCTCTTCCACGCGATCATGCGCCCAAAGGGCGGCGAATTCCTGCCCATTCCAGATGCCGTGGAGATACTCAAGGCCTTCCGACTCCGCCTCGGCGTAGTACGGATCCCCCTCGATGTCGTAGAACAGGTCCCCAGGGTCAGGCCGCGGCATCAGGTCGAAGCCTTTCCCGGGAATGGAAGGCCGTAACTCGAACGAAGGCTCGCCGGTCTTGCGGGCGTGCTGAAGCCGGGCCTGTTCGCGAAGTTTCTCTGCTGTCTCGTCAGCGAGCCTGGAAACCTTACCTTCATGCCGGGCGAGGGCTTCCATCGTTTGGGCTCCGGCCGCCTCCAGTTTGACAACTTGGCTTTTCCGGATTCCAGCGACCTGGTAGAGGCTGTCCGTCTCCTTCCACTCTTCGGCGCAATGCTCTCGCCAACGGCAAATCTTGCAGAACTCACATGGAACCGGGCGGGTGGACGGGGGCATCCGAACGAAATCTTCAAGTTGCTCGCGCGTGAAACGCGCGTAATCGGAGTGTTCAGCCAAGCGGATGCTAGCCCGCTCGCCCGAGCCGAGTTGAACATGGGCGCATTCTGGCAAGTGACCCTGAACTCCGGCAAGAAGATCAGAGTAAAGCGCCAACTGGAACACGTGGTCTGGAGCCGGTTTTCGCTTCAGTTTGGTGTCCGTGACTTCATAGGAGAATGGCCCAAGTTCGGACGAGATTGGCACACGCTCTAGAAAATCCGCGTAGCCGCCCCACATTCCGTCTGCAAGCGCACCCTGATAGACGATGTCCGGTCCAACCTTCAGGGCTTCGTGCGTGGCGTCCACCGATTCCTTGAGAGGGACATCCTCTGTTTCGATCCGCACGACCGTCTTGCCCTCGGCCTCAAGTCGCGCAAGATACTCGGCCTCGTGCTGCTCTCCGCGTCTCTGCAGCAGGACGGTGTCTTCACTGTCCTCGACCGGCGCGAGATCGTCTCCTTGCAGATAAGCAAGGTCGAGGCGAGTCGCATGCGGACAGGCGGTAAATCGCTTGAGGTCCGAGGCCGATAGTCGGATTTCTTCTCCGTCCTTTCTCATCGCAACGCCCCCGAGACCTGAAATAACCGCACAAATTCTTCGCCCGACAATGACTCGGCTCTTCGTTGGGGATCAATGTTCGTTTCCGTCCATGTTCGATCCGGAATTTCCGGCAGATTGTTGCGCAATGTCTTCCGCCGCGATGCAAATGCCCGGCGAACCAGACGTGTGAAATCCTTCCGTTCCTCCTCTTCAATCGGAAGGCTCTCTTTGGGCACCAATCGCACTACGGTGGAAACAACCTTGGGCGGCGGGTCGAAACATTCCGGCTCGACATCAAGCAGCATTTCCACCTGCATCAGCAACTGAGCCACCACTGACAACTGCCCGCGCGACGGGTCGTCCGGGGGAGCGGCTAGCCGCTGCGCGACTTCGCGCTGCACCATCACAGTCAAATCCGACAGATGTGTCCGCAACTCCATCCAGCGCCGCAGGAGTGCGGTCGCTACGTTGTACGGCAGATTGCCCGCCAGCCGCAAACCTTTTGGATACACCGATAGGTCCTCGTGCAGTGCATCTGCACAACGGATCGTGACTCCCGGGTTGTCAGCAAACTGCCGCTCCAGACGCGCAGCAAGATCCGAATCCTTTTCGATGGCAATCAGGCGTTTCGCCTGCCCCGCCAGTGGATGCGTCAGTGCACCGCGGCCAGGCCCAATCTCGACCAGAGTGTCGCTGGGGCCGATTGCCGCGACGATCTCCTCGATCTTTGCCGGGTCGGTAAGAAAATGTTGCCCCAGGCGTTTTCGCGGTGGCGGCAGAGCCATGGTTCAGGCGTCACGCTGCCAGACCCGGTCGGCACCCGCGTAGATTTCCCTGATTTCCATCAGAACCGCACCGCGCCCAGGGTAGGAGTCGTCCAGCCAGCCGTGCTTCATCGCTTCGAATACCGGTCCGTCCGCATGGTAGGACAGCGGCCCTTTCAACTGGTAAGCGCGTCGGGGCTGGGCCAAAAAGACCAAAGCGCCTGGACTGCCCGCATCAATATTGGCCCGGGTCTTGCTCATGGCATTGTCCGCCACAACTAACCGGGCTTCATCGGTCAAGTTCATGCAAAGCACCCAGATCACGTTCGGTGTGCCATCCGGACCAGTTGTGGCCAGAGTGGCCAGCGGCTCTCGTTCTTCCCACGCCTGAAGGAAGTCTGCCGGGAACGGAGGTGTGGAATTCACGCCGCTTCCGCCCAGTGACGAGCGGCACGTACCTGCTGCGCCGCACAGTCGATGGCCTCGAACAGACTGCCCGGATCGGCCCGACCGGTTCCCGCGAGATCCAAAGCAGTGCCATGATCAACCGAAGTGCGCACGTATGGCAACCCCAGAGTCACGTTCACGGCCCGCCCGAACCCGAGTGTCTTGAGCACCGGCAACCCTTGATCGTGGTACATGGCGAGAAACGCATCGATTCCTTCCCGTTCGACGAAAGCGGTATCCGCAGAAACGGGTCCTTCCACCTGATGGCCGCGCTGGCAGAATGCCTCGACGGTCGGTGCAATGACTTCCTGTTCTTCGCGACCGAAATGCCCGCCTTCACCAGCATGAGGGTTGAGCCCCAGTACGCGAATCTTTGGCTGCGCCAAGCCGAATCTCGATTGAAGCCCGGCAACCAGAATTTCCAAGATGCCGACGAGGCGTTTCCGGGTCACGGCCCCCGGCACCTCAGCCAGCGGGAGATGCGTGGTGACCAACGCGACACGCAGCGACCCCGCGACCAGCAGCATGACCGGTTCACTGTTCGCCTGCTCGGCCAGGTATTCCGTGTGGCCCCGGAATGGAAGGCCCGCCGCCAGCAAGGCGCTTTTCTGCACCGGCCCGGTTACCAGCGCATCGAATGTCCCGTCCAGGCAAGCCTGCCCGGCTTCAGTGATACTTTCCAGGACGTACGAAGCAAATCGCGCCTCGGCGACTCCCGGTCGGGCCTGACCCTGCATTGGAATGGGGCGAACTTCCAGCGCATCCGGCGGTGGGGCAGCATTCGGGCGATACTCCACGATTTGAACCGCTTGTCCAAGCTCTTTGGCGCGCTGCCTGAGAAGATCTGGATCCGCAAACACGACGCAGCGCGAGGGATTTTCTCTTTGCGCCAATGCCAGCAATAGGTCCGGTCCGATTCCGCCGGGCTCGCCCGCGGTCACTGCCATGCGCAGTTCAGACACCCTGCTCCTCGGTCATGTAGCGGACATAGGAATTGTTCAACATTCGCCGAAGCCAGATCTCGATCTCGTCGTTGACCCGCGAGCGGGCAAGGTGGTTCAGTGCGCGCGTTCGTAAAGTCGATTCGGTTTCGTCCACTCGGCGGCGCTCCAAAACCTGGACGATATGCCAACCGAACGAAGTCTGGAACGGTTCACTTATCTCGTTGATTTCCAATCGATTTATTCGTTCCTCAAAATAAGGGTCCAGCATCCCTGGCGAAGTCCATCCCAAGTTTCCCCCATCTGCGGCCGAGGCGATGTCGTCTGAGCGTGAACGGGCCAGATCCTCGAAATGGTCGCCCCCTTCGATTCGGTCTTTCAGCGTATCGAGCTGGGCGAGTGCTTCCCTGTTGTCAACGAGGGCATTGGTGCGAATCAGGATGTGACGTGAACGGGTCTGATTCACCATGACTTGTTCCCCGCCTTCCTTGTCCGCCAGATAGAACAAGTGAAAGCCGCTGGGACTTCGGAGCGGATCCGTCACTTCCCCGATTTCCAGCTTGACAATCGCATCCGCGGCGAAACCCGGCAGTTCCGCCTCAACTCGCCAGCCGAGATCACCTCCGCTGAGGGCATTGCGGCCATCCGATTCGGTCAGGGCAAGGCTGGTGAAGCTCTCTCCACCACGAACCCGCCCGGCTAAAGCCTGAACCTTGGCCTGAATCTGCATCTGCTCCTCAAGGGTCATCTGCCTTGAAGCTGTAACCAGTATGTGATTCAACCGGTATCGGTTATCGGTCTGGAGGCGGTCTGAATGCAGCCGGAGAAAATTATTTATCTCGTCTTCGGTCACGCGAACCAGGCGGCGAGACTCGATCTGCTGCACGTGCTGAGTCAGCAATTGTTCGTGAAGATAGCTGTAAAAGCTTTCGAAGCGGATTCCTTCTCGTTCAATCTGCCGCTGGAATTGGCGAGGATCCATTCCGTTGCGTGTTGCCATTGTCTGGATTTCCTTCAGCACTGCGTCAGGAGGCAGGGAAATCCTGCGCTTCTCGGCAAACTGTATCTGTAACCGAGCCACCACCATGTATTCCAGAACCTGAGCCATCAACTCGCTCTGCGGCGGCATCGGCATCCCGCCTTGCTGAATCTGTTTCCCGATGATCCTGACGCGCTCTTCAAGCTCCGATTGGGTGATGATGTCTTCCTCAACCACCACCACGACTTGATCCAGAAGTTCTGCCGTCGCGATCCCGGCACTCAAAGCCAGAACCACGGCCGTACAGCGGATCAATGTGACCACGCCGGCTCCCCATCCAGTTCCCGATGCATGCGAGCCGTAATATCTTCGCCAAATCCTGCCAAACCATGGAAACGAACCTGCAGCATTATGCGGTTCTCATACTCCTCGCCCGGCAGCCCTGACTCGCGCCGCACTTTCCATGCGCCAATGCCAACCGTCATGCAGCACCCCCGGTATTCCAAGGCGGACAGCAGTTCCAGGTCGCGGCCTTCGCGCAAGTCGTAGCGGTACCGCGCGGCCAGTTGCCAGTTTTGACCCAATGGCAGCAACGCCTGTACGTCCGCCTGCTCCAACGCTGGCTCCCCGATATACTCCACGTCTCCGGCTCGGCGAATGTACCGGGCCTGAAAGCGTTCGTCGTTTTTGCCGTCCCAACCGATCATGTGGGAGGCCCAAGTAGTGTCGTTGCCTTCTCGGCCCGGATCGTAGCGCAGCGCGGAGCGGATTTGAAGCTGCGGCACCGGTCGCCACTCCACCTGCGCGGCCCAGGCGGACTTCGAGTTGTCGCCCTCGCCTCCCTTGATTAGGCCACCCGGCGAGCGGAAATACCAGATCCGCCCGACTTGCGCCCGCAACTTGAGATAACCGGAAACCGGGTCGATTACCCGTGTCGTAAGCCCGGTTGCCACGAGATCGGCGCCGCCAATCCGGTCGCGCCCGGCAGCCCGGGCGCCTCGAAACAGAGCATCGTAATCAAGCTCAAATCTCCGGGAGTCGAAGTCTGGAATGCCTGCATGGTCGCGGCGCTGGCGGTTAAGGTAGAAGACCTGCGGCTCCAGCGTCTGCAGAGCACCATTCTCCAGTTGCCGCTCGAAGCGCATCCGGCCATCGATGCTGAAAATCGGCAGGGTCCGGCTTGGTGTCCGATCCAGTTTCTCGTCCATATTTGTCGCCGCCTTTTTCCTTGCGTTGGAGTAATCCAGATCGTACTGCGTGTGACGCCACTGCAGGCGAGATGTCACCTGCCATCCGGCCCCGGAGAAACCCCGTGAAATCGTCAGTCCTGCATCGTAGCGCTCGCCCTCGACATGCCGCGCATCCAAGTCGCCTTCAAATACATCCACCGCGTCCAGATTGCCTCTGAACACGTCCACCGCCAACATCGGCGACAAGACCAGTCCAGTCGACGGTACGCGAAAAGAGCCCGCAGCGCGCACCTGAGGCAACCGATCCCACTGTTCGCTCCGGCCTTTGAGCGGATCGCTCCCGGTCATGGCAGCACTGACGGTCCAGTTGTCGGAACGCCAGGCCACGCGGGCCTCCTGGCGCAGCCGGGTCGTCGACAGGCCGTGAATACCCGAGCTGAAGTCCTCCAGGTAGGCGCCATCGGACACGTTCGTGTAGTTCACTTGGTAATCCCATCCGTTCGGGCGGACCGCGTTGTGCCGCCAATGCAACAGGTAGCGGTCGTCGTCCGATTCGTTGTCGCTCAGGTATTCGGTGCTGACTGTGCCAGCCCCGTGGTGCGTCCGGTAGCGACCACTCGGCTTGATCTGGAAACCCCGCCTGCCCATGTACCGGGCCGACAGCACTGCATCGTAGTGCGGGGCAAGGTTGAAATAGTACGGCAGTTCCAGCGAGTAACCCAGATCGTCGGAAGTCCCGATTTGCGGCATCAGCCAGCCGCTTTTCCGCGCATTGCCGACCGGGAAGCCAACCCAGGGCAACGTCATCACAGGCACCGAGCCTACCCGGAGCACGGCATTGCGCGCCTCGCCCTGCCCCTCGTTCGGATCAATTCTGATGTTTTCCGCCTTCAGGCTCCAGGCTGGATTTTCCAACGCACAAGTCGAATAACTTGTCCCGTCAGCCTCCAGTACGCCGTCCGGTGTCCGGGTCAACTTCTGAGCCTGGCCTGTCGCACCACTGCTCAGACGGTAGCGGGCATTGGTGGCTTCCGCTCGATTTTGCCCATATTCCAATTCCGCCTGCTCGGCCTCCAGCGCCACTCCCGGCCCGCTCATGCGAACCCCGCTGCTGAAGGAAGCACGTTCCTGTTCCTGGTTAATCACCACGGTGTCTGCGCTGGCATGCAAGGCGCCGTGGCGTACCCGGACGTCCGAACTCAATTCAACCCGGTCGCCCTCGCGCTTCATCTGCCCAGCTTCCAGTTCGAGCTCTCCGTCTCCACCAGCCTCCGCGCCGATTTCCATCGGTCCGCAGTGCGCCGGTTGCAGCGGTTCTGGAAGCGGCAGAGAATCTTGGGCTCCCGCTCCTGCAAGCCAAGCCCCCAAGGTCAAAGAAAGCAGGATGCGGTGGAAAATCAGCATAGAAACAACCTCGCGGTTCGATGCCGCAGATAGTGTATTCTACTGTCTGCCCTGAAACCCGACCTCATCGTGCCTCCCCTCGCACCCTCCGACAATTCGCATAGCCGATTGCGCCGATTTTTTCCATCGAGGCGGCAAGGACTGTGGTCAATAGGCATCCTCGGCCTGTTCGGCTTCACGGCCTACGCTTTGGTTGCCACCGCGCCGCAGCCGGAAGCAGTCCTGACCGACCTGCCAAGCCTCACAGTGGAGGCGTACACGGTGGTGCGGAAGGACATTGCGCCGCATGCCACTTTTACGGGCCGTTTGCAACCGCGCCGCAGCGCGGCACTGCGCTTTGAAGTCTCGGGCCAGTTGCTGCATCGCGCGGCCGAGCCCGGGATAACCGTTTCCGCCGGCGACACGCTACTGATTCTCGACGACAGGGATTTCAAAGACCGGGTGCGCACCGCCGAGGCGGAATTGCGCCTGGAGGAAAGCAGCATCGAGCGGGACCGGATCCAGCTGGAACAGGCGGCCCGGCATCGCGAATTGCAGCGGGAGGAAGTTACACGTCATACACGGCTCGGCGAGCGTTCGCTGCTCTCGCAGTCTTCGCTCAACGCCGCCGAACAGAAGCTCACCGAACTAGAATCGCGGGTGGCCGAGCTGACGCACTCGGTCGAGACGGGCGGACAGCGCCTCGCGTTGAAGCAAGCGAAATTCGACCAGGCCCGCCGGGACCTTGCCCGAACCCGGCTGACCGCACCCTTCGACGGACGCGTCAACACCGTGCTCGCCGAAGTCGGCGACCGCATTACCGGCGACCAGACGGTGGCCTCCGTGGTCGATATGACGGAACTGGACTTCTACGTGGAAGTCGACGGCGCCACCGCCCTTGCGCTGGAACTCAACCAGGAAGTCACGGTGAAAACCGGAGAGGAAGAACACCCCGGCATTCTGGTCGCCCTGCAGACCGATCCGGACCCGCGCACCTTCACGCATGCAGTTCGCATCCGGATCCCTGGCGACCGTGCCGCCCCGGGACAATTGGCTGTCGCCCGGCTACCATTACCGGTCATCCGAAATGCGCTGGTAGTGCCTGTGGAGGCTCTGCGAGTGGATGCGGCCGGCCAAGCCGTGTTCCGTATCGAGGGGCAGTCGCTGCAGCGTGTCGCGGTTACGCCCGGACCTCGCGTCGGATCCTGGCAGGTGATCGAATCGGAGTTGGAGGAGGGGAACCGTATCGTCGCTCGTGACGCTGCGGCCATGGATACCCGGCGTCCCATCCGCGTGCGCGAATAGATGTCGTGATTCGTTTCTCGCTGCACAACCCGCTGCTGGTTAACCTGGTGCTGGTGCTGGTGTTGGTGCTGGGCTTGCTGGCCTGGCATTCCATGCCGCAGGAGGTGTTCCCCACCTTCGACCGCGACATCCTTCAGGTTCGCACCACCTTCGAGGGCGCCTCGCCGGAAGAGGTCGAACGCCAGATCACCATCCCGATCGAAGAAGCCCTAGATTTTCTCGTCGACATCGATTCCGTCACTTCACGCTCACAGGAAGGCCTGTCCACCATCCAGTACAAGCTGCTGGAGGGAGCAGACCCGGATGAACTGCTGCGCGAGATGCGGACCGAGATTGATGCCATCGAGGATTTTCCGGAAGATGCCGATATACCGCAGGTCAGCCGGCTCAAGCATCTGATCCCGGTGATCAGCATCGCCCTGCACGGTGAAGCGCCAATGTCGCTGATGTACGACGTGGCCGACGAACTGCGTCGGAACCTGCAGCAGATCCCCGGGGTTTCCGGCGTCGGCGTGACCGGCAAGCGGGACTGGGAGATGTGGGTGGAGCTGGACCCGAACGAACTGGCTGCGCGCGGGGTGACTTTGGCCGAGATCACTGCGGCGTTGCGCGGCAACCTGCGTGATACGCCAAGCGGCATTATCCGCAGCACTGAAGGCGAGATCTTGTTGCGCGGTATGGGTGCGGAAAGCGTCGAGGCGATCGGGGAAGTCGTGGTGCGGCACAACGCGCAAGGCGGCCAGTTGCGGATTCGCGACTTGGGTCAAGTCTCCATGCAACTGGAAGAACCGATCACCATGGGTCGATTCAACGGGATGCCGGCCGTCAACATGACGATTTCCAAGAGCGCCCATGCCTCCACCTACGAGGTGACCACCCGGGTCCGTGAGGAGATTGCGCAGTTTGTACCGCCCGAGGGCGTGCAAGCCAGTTTCTTCATGGACATGTCCCGGTTGATCGAAACCCGCATCAACACCGTCCAGGCTTCCGGCATGGTGGCGCTGGTGTTGCTACTTTTCTCGCTGTATTTCCTCCTCAACTTCCGGCTGGCTTTGATTACCGCGATGGGGATTCCGGTCGCCATGCTGACCGCCGTCATCGTGATGGCGCTGCTCGGGTACAGCATCAACATGGTCAGCATGTTCGCGTTTCTGGTTGTGCTCGGGCTGGTCGTGGACGATGCCATCATCATCTCTGAAAACACCCACCGCCACATGGAGGAAGGAATGGAAGCGCACGAGGCCGCCTATATTGGCGCGCGAGAAGTCATGTGGCCGGTGCTGGCTTCGATCTTCACCACCATTGCGGCGTTTCTCCCCCTGCTCGGCGTCTCCGGCGTCCTGGGCAAGTTCATCGAGGTGATCCCCGTGGTCGTGGTCGCGGCGCTGGCTGGCTCCCTGTTGGAAGCTTTCCTGATCCTGCCCTCGCACGCCGCAGAAATCCTGAAGCTTCGGCATACCGAACACAACACGGAGCGTTGGCACGCTTTCCTTGACCGCTACCGTTCCCTGCTCAAGTGGAGCGTTCAGAACCGCTACCTGATCGCCAGTGCCACGATCGGCGTACTTGTCATCACGCTGGCCTTCATGTTCACCCGAATGCCTTACACCCAGTTCGATGATGTAGAAAGCAACCGGTTCCTCATCAACATCGAGGGCCCGAACACCTACGGTCTTGCCGACTCCGACGCGCTGGCTGAGCGTGTCGAAAACGTCATCTACGAAGTCGTCGAACCACATGAACTGAAGAGTTTGCAAACCAATGTCGGGGTAAACATGATCGGCTTCGACCAATATGCGGTCAGCAGCCACTACGTGCAGATCAGCGTCAACCTGACCGACCCGGCTCCCGATGGCTGGATCGAGGCCTACATCTCCCCCCTGATCAACATGAAATTCCGGAACCGAGGCGTGCGCGAACGTACGACCGAGGAGGTTCAAGCTGAAGTCCGGACAGCACTGAAAACGGTTCCGGGGATCCAGCGTATTGTTTTCCAGAGCGACCAGGCAGGTCCCGCTGGCGCCGACATCGAGGTCGGCGTTATCGGGCCGGACCTCGACCTGCTCCAGCATCACGCCGAGCAGATCCGAAGCTACCTGGCCCGCCTCCCCGGCGTCAAAGACGTCCGGCACGACCTAGAGCCTGGGAAAATTGAATATCAATACGCCCTGAATTCACGCGGGCGGGAACTCGGCATCACCCAGACCGAACTCGGCACCGCCGTCCGCATGGGGTATCAGGGTGCCAAGGTGATCTACATCAGTCAAGGCGACTTGCGCGTACCGGTTCGGGTTCTGTATCCGCACATGATGCGGTACGACTCTGCGGCTTTCGACCGCCTGCCCGTCACCACGGACAGCGGCACCGTCTATCTCGACGAAGTGGCGGACATTACGACGACCCGGGGCCTGTCCACGGTGCGACGCCGCAACGCCGAGCGGATGGCGACCATCACGGCCGAGGTGGATCCGGCGATCACCTCACCGGGCGCTGTCTTGACGCTCCTGAACGATGAATTCGCCCACCGCTTCCAGTCCTTGAGCGACTACCAGATGATCTACTTGGGCGAGAAGCGCGAGACGGACATCGCGGTCGCCGACATGAAACGCGCCGCCTATGCGGCACTGGCGATTATCTTTTTCATCTTGGCCGCCTTATTCCGGTCTCTGCTTGACCCGCTGGTGGTGATCGCTGCGATCCCGTTCGCACTGATCGGAGTGGTGGTCGGCCATTACTTTGCCGGGATCCATTTGCAGTTTCTGTCGTTGATCGGCATGCTTGCGCTGGCCGGGGTCGTGGTCAATGACTCCCTGATCCTGATTAATTTCGTGAAGCAGCTTCGCCAGCGCGGCCATGAACGAATTGAAGCGGTGTTGCTCGGCAGCCGGGCACGGTTCCGCGCCATCCTGTTGACCACCGTCACCACCTTCTTCGGCGTGTCGCCGCTAATCTTCTTCGCGAGCGGGCAAACCCGGTTTCTGGCACCGATGGCGATCAGCCTGGGAGTCGGGCTGGTGTTCGCTACCGTGTTAATCTTGTTGGTCCTTCCCTGCTTCTATCTGATCATGGACGACTTCCGGCAATGGCTGGCCAGCCTGCGGGCTCGCTTTCAGAAGGTTCCCGCATGAATTTCCGGATTACCCTGATGCTGGCGCTGATGCTGGCGGTCTCCGGCGCGCCCGCGCAAGAGGAAGACGCTGAATTTCCGTTGTCGCGCGCGGCCGTACGCCTAATGCTGGAGCAGGCCGACGACGCAGCCCTGAAAGCGCAGGAACGCCATTTCCCGGAGCATTACGATGCTTTGATCTCCCAATTAGTCGAACTCAAGCGGAGTGATGATCCGGAGCAGGCAAGCCTGACGCTGGCCCGGGCGTCACGGCAGAACTGGACCCGATACAACGAACTGGTGCGCCAGGGCGACCCGGCCGATTGGCGCGAACTGGTGATTAAACGGAGAGAGCTGTTTGCATTGATCGGCAAGACCGATGGCGCCGAACGATGTCTTGCCTACGAATACCAGGGCACGCAAGCGCTAACCACCAGCGGCAACCCGGCCTATCGAAAGCCGGCAAGCGCCTATATCGGACTGTTCATCAGCGCGGCGGCACGGGCGCGGAACGCGCCCCGGCAATGGCGGGAGACCCAAACCGCAGACCTGGACCTGCTGTATGCCACCCTTGAGGCTCAGGAACCCGATCCCGCACTGCTGGCCGCCTTGCGTCCCGAAGACGCAGTACATCCGCGGTTCTGCGAAGCCATGGTCGCGGTCATGGATGCTGCCCTGACGCTGGAAGGCGAGCCGGGGGCCTTGGTTTGGCGGTTCCTCGTGACGACGGGAAGCGTAGAGGAACCCGAGGACTAAATCGTTCCGCGTTTTTCAGCGCACCTTCACAGCAGCGGCGCGATCACCAGGCTGACGATCGCCATGACATTGATCAGGATGTTCATGGAAGGCCCGGACGTATCTTTGAACGGATCGCCAACCGTGTCGCCAACCACACAAGCATGGTGCGAATCGGATCCCTTGCCGCCATGATGGCCCTTTTCTACATATTTCTTGGCGTTGTCCCAAGCTCCGCCTGCATTCGCCATCATCAGCGCCAGAAGCACGCAACCGAGCAACGCCCCGCCAAGCATCCCACCTAGCGCCTGCGGGCCCAGTCCGAACCCGACGACCACCGGCGCAATGACGGCCAGCGCCCCGGGCGGGATCATTTTCCATAGCGCCGCCTTCGTCGCAATATCCACGCAACGGATCGTGTCCGGTTTTCCGGTGCCTTCCAGCAGGCCCGGAATCTCCTTGAACTGGCGACGGATCTCCTTGATCATCTCAAACGCGGCATCTCCTACCGCGGTCATGGTGAGCGCCGCGACAATGAACGGGAACGTCCCGCCAATAAACAGGCCGACCAGCACCAGCGGGTCGTTTAGCCGAAGCTCGACGGCGGCGCCCTGGCCGTGGGCGACTTCAGCCAAGAACGCCGTAATGATAGCCAGCGCCGCAAGTGCGGCGGCGCCTATCGCGAACCCTTTCCCAATCGCGGCCGTCGTGTTGCCGACTTCGTCGAGCGTATCGGTGATGTGTCGGGTTTCCTCGCCCAATTCAGCCATTTCCGCAATGCCGCCAGCGTTGTCCGCCACGGGTCCGTAAGCATCAATCGCCATGGTCATGCCGACCGTGGCCAGCATCCCGACCGCAGCGATGCCAACCCCGTAGAGGCCTGCCACCATATGCGCGAAATAAATAATGGCGGCGATGGACAGTACCGGAACGGCCACCGACTGCATGCCGGTTGCAAGACCCCGGATCATGACCGTGGCGGGGCCGGTCTCCGATGCGTTGGCAATCCGCCGCACCGGCGAACCCGCCGTGAAATATTCCGTCACCAAGCCGATGATGATGCCGCCGACGGCGCCGGCCAGCACCGCGATCCAGATGCCGGAAGCTAATTCGAAGTACCCGATGATGAAGTGCGCCAGCACGATGAACAGCACGGCCGAACCGAAAGTACCCAAGCGCAAGGCGGCATCAGGCCGGCTGTGCACCCGGCTGCGGACCAGCAGGATACCGATCATGGAGCACGCAATCCCGGTCGACGCCAGTGCCAACGGTAGAAACATCAGTACCTGCTGGGGCCCCAAATCCGCCAGTACCATCGCTGGCAGGGTGGACGCCAGAGCGATGGTCGCGATGATCGACCCGCAGTACGACTCGAAGATGTCCGACCCCATGCCGGCGATATCGCCGACGTTGTCGCCGACGTTGTCGGCAATCACCCCTGGATTCCGGGGATCGTCCTCCGGGATTCCCGCTTCAATCTTGCCGACCAGGTCCGCGCCCACGTCCGCGCTCTTGGTGTAGATGCCCCCGCCAACACGCGAGAACAGAGCCACCGAGGAAGCGCCCATGCCGAAGCCGTGGATGATATGCGCGGTCGCCGGGTCCTGTCCATAGATCAGGTAGAGCGAGCCTAAGCCCAGAAGGCCGACCGCGGCAATGGTCAGGCCCATGATCGAGCCACCGTAAAAAGCCAGAGACAGCGCGGTCGGGGCGCCCGCCATATTGGCCGCCACGGCCGTGCGGACATTGGCCCGGGTCGCCGTGTACATGCCAATGAGGCCAGCCAGCGACGAGCAGGCCGCTCCTGTCAGGAAAGCGGCCATGGTGTGGACCCCCAGGTCGGACAGGGCGATGGCGACCGCCACGGCCGCGGTAAACAGGTACATCACCAGATATTCGCGGCGCATGAACGCCATGGCGCCCTGCTGGATCTCCCGGGCAATCTCGGCAACCCGTCCATGGCCCGCGGGATAGCGCAGGATGATGCGGTACAGAAGAAGAGCTGCCAATAGTCCGGCAGCCCCCAGCACCAGCGGCATATGATCAAGTGAAATGTTCAAGGTTTGGCTCCTTCCTTTGGAGTTGGGGGTGGCTCAACCGCCTGTAACGGGAGGGAAAAAGGCGATTTCGTCACCGTCCTGAATTTTGGCGTCAAGCGCAGCATGCCGGGCATTGATTGCTACCAACACCCTCGCATCCGGTTCCTGCTTGACCAAGGCTTTCCAGACGTCCTGCACGCAATTCAAGCCGTTCGCTTCGATTTCAACGCTTTCGCGACCGATCCGGTCACGGAGGCTGGCAAAAAATCGAACCGTGATGCTCATGGGCAGGGATTTTATACGGAGCATTTTACCCCTGCAGGCGTTTTGTGGCGGCTGCTGATATGGGAAAGACACGGGAGGCATCGTGCGATAATGAACCGATGGATCGTTGCCACCCCACTATCCTGGTCATCCTGGACGGGGTCGGCATCAACCCCGACCCCCAAAACAATGCCTTGGCGCAGGCGCGAACTCCGCGGCTGGATGCCCTGTTCTCCGAACATGCGTTCACTCAGCTGCAGGCCAGCGGTGCCGCCGTGGGCCTGCCAGACGGGCAGATGGGAAATTCCGAGGTCGGACACATGATTATGGGATGCGGAAGCATCGTCCTACAGGATCTTGTCCGCATCGATCAAGACATCCGCGACGGCTCATTCTATGAAAACCCGGTTCTGCTGGAATCTGTCCGTGAAACGGTCTCGCGCGGCAGCCGATTGCACCTGCTCGGTCTGGTGTCCGATGGCGGGGTACATTCCCATGTCCGCCACTTGCTCGCGTTGATCGAACTGGCACGGCGCGAGGGAGCCGCGCCGCATGTCCACATGTTTACCGATGGGCGGGATGTACCACCCCAAAGCGCCTTGGGCTATCTACCCGAACTGGAGGCGGCACTCGAGGGTGTTGGCTCCATCGACACGGTCTGCGGCCGATATTACGCGATGGACCGCGATCGCCGCTGGCAGCGAACCCGGCGTGCCTTCGACGCCATCGTTCATGGGCGAGGCGCCTCGGTCCCGGATGCGGCGGCGGCCATCCGCCAAGCTTATTCGGAAGATTGCGGCGATGAATTCATCGAGCCAGCCGTCTGTGCGGGAGCCGAACCGTTGGCACCGGAGGATCTCATCGTGTTCTTCAATTTCCGAAACGACCGCCCGCGGCAATTGGCGGAGAGCCTGAGCCAACCGGTTTTTAGGGAATTCGACCGCGGGAACTACACGCCCGTGAAATTGGTGACGATGACTGAATTCGGCCTTGACCATGGCGTGCCGGTTGCGTTCGAGGAGGCCCAACCCGAGGTGACGCTGGCGGAAATTGTCAGCCGTCAGGGTATCTCGCAACTCCATTGTGCGGAAACCGAAAAATACCCCCACGTTACGTTTTTCTTCAACGGCGGTCGCGAACCGCCATGGCCAGGAGAACAGCGCGTGATGCTGCCTTCGCCGAACGTCGAAACCTACGACCAATGCCCGGAGATGAGTGCAGAGGCAGTCGCGGATGCGGTAGTCGACGCCATTCGCAGCCAACAGTACGGATTCATCCTGGTCAACTTCGCCAATGCCGACATGGTTGGGCACACGGCGCAGGCAGACGCGATTATCCGGGCAATCGAGGCGCTGGATGCCCAGGTCGGGCGAATCGTCGATGCCGCAAAAGAGCACGACATGGCCTTGATGTTGACTGCCGACCACGGCAATTGCGATGAGATGATCGATGCGGATGGACGCCCCCACACCCAGCACACCACGCATCCGGTTCCTTGTGTCGTCATGGACCAGTCCGGACGCCATCTGCGCGATGGCGGAGGGCTTGGAAACGTGGCGCCAACCGTGTTGGACCTCATGGGCTTGGAGCGCCCGTCGGAAATGTCGATGGACAGCTTGCTGCGCTCCTGACGACTCGTACCCGAGACGTTTAAATTCACTTTTGATTTGCCCGCCACCCGCTTTTCGGGCAAAATTACCGGCTGGCTCTCCCTACATTTCCATGCGACCACGCTTTCTCCCCCTGCTGCTGTGCTTTGGCTTGGTCGGCGGGTGCGGCATCGGCCTGGACGACCTCGACTTGTCGGCGATCGACATCGGACTCGGCGATGATACCGGTGACAACGAAATCGAGGCCGGCGCCAAGGATTTCGTCTCCTGCAATCTCGGCCAGGAATGCGACTATCTGTGGCAGCAGGCCCGATTTTGGCTGGAGCAGAACGCCCCTTTCTACGTCGAGCCGAAAAATGAAGTCACCCTGACCGCATTCAACCCGGAACCCGATCAATACCGTGACAAATTCCAGTACCGGGTGACGAAGATCCCGCATCAGGGCGGCGTTGCCACCATCAAGGTGGAGGCATTTTGTTCGGACATGGAAGCTTGCGGGTTCACAACGGTTGAACAGGTCTACAAAATCAACGAATTCCTACGCAACCACAAGCGCGCACTGAATGAGGGTCTGGTCGAACTGGAGAGATACGACGAGCCGGAACTGCCCCGAACCACGAAACTGATCGACGAGGAAACCGATAGCGCGCTCTCCGACATTTCACTGGAGAAGGAATACCGCCGCGGCCAGTTCCACAGCCAAGCCCAAGATGCGCTGGTCGGCGCGGGCTGCCTGAAACAAAGCAAAATGTCGCTACTTAAGTCCGATGGCGGTGAAGATTTGTATGAGGTCAGTTGCCTGACCGGAATTCGCCACGTTGTGTTTCGCTGCACCCGGGACGGGTGCTCCGTTCTTCAGTAAGTCTGCCCCAAGCAGACCCACCGTACTTAGCTGAATTCCGCCACCACGGGAGTGTGGTCCGAAGGACGCTCCCAGCGACGTGGGGTCTTGTCGATATAGCAAGCCGTGCAAAGTGCCGCGGCAACCGGACTGGCGAGAATCAGGTCAATGCGCAGTCCAATGTTGCGGCGGAATGCTCCCTGCCGGTAATCCCACCAGCTGAAACTCTCCGGTTCTTGTTCGAATCGCCTGAAACAATCTTCGAAGCCTATTCCTTTGATCGTCGCCAATGCTTCGCGTTCCGGCGTCGAGCACAGGATCCGTTCTCGCCAAAGATCCGGATCGTGTACGTCCTCATCTGCGGGTGCGATATTGAAATCGCCCAAGATCAGGTAACGTTCATACTTCTGTGAATCTAGCGCAACGAACTCGGCCACTTTCGCCAACCAGTGAAGCTTGTGGTCGTACTTGGGGTCGCCGACTTCCCGTCCGTTGACGACATACAGGTTGAGAATTCGCCATTCCTCGACCGTCACGCCCAAGATCCTGCGGTCCGGATCGTCCAGCCCCGGGATGTCGGTCGTAATCTCCGTGGCCGGCTGCTTCGCCAGCACGGCGACGCCGTTGTAGGTTTTCTGGCCAGCGAAGGTTGCCTTATATCCGGCTTGTTCGATCTCCTCGAGCGGAAAATCCACATCTACTACTTTGGTTTCCTGCAGGCATAGAACATCGATCGGGTTGTCTTGTAGCCAATCCAGCACGTGTGGCAAGCGTACCCGCAGTGAGTTGACGTTCCAGGTTGCGGCCTTCATGCCGCCAAACCCATCTGTTTCAGCAACGCGTCCGGGCTTGGCGGGCGCCCCCGAAACGCCTCGAACATCTCGGCGGCCGATCGCACGCCACCGGCAGAGAGGACGCAGTCCGAAAAGCGTTTTGCCGTCGCCTTGTTGAACAGACCTTCCTCTTGGAAAGCTGCGTAGGTGTCCCCGGAAAGTACTTCCGCCCACTTGTAGCTGTAGTAGCCCGCCGTATAGCCCCCGGAGAAAATGTGCTCAAAACTGTGCGCGGTTCGGACGAATTCCGGCGTTTCCATTACATCGATCTCGCGGCGAACTTCAGCTAGCAACTCCTCAATCTGCGCACCATCTTCCGGCTGGTATTCCAGATGCAGCCGAAAATCGAACAGCGCGAATTCCAGTTGGCGCATCAAATCCAGACCCGCATTGAAAATTCGACTGTCGCGCAAACGCTCCGCCATGTCTTCCGGCAATGGCTGGCCGGTTTGGTAGTGACGCGCGAAACGATTCAACACTTCGGGTTCCCAACACCAGTTCTCCATCCATTGGCTGGGCCACTCAACCGCATCCCACTCTACTCCCTCGATTCCAGAAACTCCGGCGCAATCGACCCGAGTCAGCATGTGATGCAAGCCATGCCCGAATTCGTGGAACAGGGTGACGACGTCCGTGTGCCCGAACAGTGCCGGCGTATCGGCCGTTGGCGGCGAACCATTGCAAGTCAGGTAGGCCACGGCTGGTTGTGTGCTTGACCCGCGACGGCGACGATGGGCGCAGGTTCCCATCCAGGCTCCCCCGTGCTTGTGCGGGCGGGCGTACGGATCTAGGTAAAACTGCCCTAGAAGTTCCCCGTGCGCATCACAGATCTCGTAGAACCTTACGTCCGGGTTCCAGACTTCTACGTCGTCGCGCTGGGATATCTTCAGTTGGAAAAGGTCTGCGGCGAGATCCAGCATTCCCTGGATTGTTGTGTCTGCCGCAAAAAACGGCTTGAGTTCCGCTTCCCGCAACCCATACCGACTGATTCGAAGATGCTCCCTGACCCAAGCCTGATCCCAACGCTGCAAGTCTTCCAGACCTAATTCATTTCGAGCAAATTCCCGGAGTTCCCCCCATTCATTTTTGGCCTGTTCCCGGGCACGCTCCATCAGATCATGGAGAAAATCCAGCACCTGCGAGGGAGTTTCAGCCATTCGCGTAGCCAAGGCATGGTCTGAAATTGTTTCGAAATCAATTAATTGTGCTTGTTCATGGCGTAAGCGGAGAATTTTCTCAATCAAATCGGTGTTGTCATATTTCCCAGCGTGCGGCCCTTGGTCCGATGCGCGAGTCGTGTATGCCACATAAACTTCACGGCGGAGGTTCCGATCATCCGCGTAAGCAAGAATTGCCTGTACGCTGGGAGGCATGAGGCTGATCCGCCATCCATCCAAACCGTGTGCCTCGGCATCGGCACGCAGCATCTCCCGGTGAGGAGGCGGCACGCCCTCCAAACGCGTCTCTTCCTCGAGCACCAGTGACCAAGCACCAGTCGCATCGGTAACATTGTCTGTAAAGCGGGCGCAACAGGCTGCCAACTCCTGCTCAATCTCCGCAAAACGCTTCTTTTTCTCTTCTGGTAGGTGGACACCTCCCAGCCGATAATCTCTCAGAGCAAGAACGACTTCCTTCTGGCGCGGTGCCGACAAATCCGACCAAGCACTACTTTCGCGAAGTTTCTTGAAATTCAAGTATAATTCTTTATTATGCAGTAATTCTGTACTATATTCCGTTATTTTATTCAAACATGTGTTATAAGATTCCCTCCATTCGGGGCTGTCGCAGACTGCGCGAAGGTGTTGGATCGGGGAAAATGCTTCTTCGAGCCGGCTCCCCATCTCCTCTAGGGGAAGCAACAGCGAGACTTCGTCCGGAGGATCCGGATTCAGGTCTTTAATCCGGACCCGATTATCGGCAAGGATTGATTCGATCGCCGGGCATGCGTGTTCCGGAAGGATCCGGTCGAACGCCGGCAGCGGCCGCTCCTCCAGAAGGGGGTTGGCCGAGCCCATTCTCTTCAGATGTCGATGTTTCCGGCCTTGAGAGCGTTTGCCTTGATAAAGTCGCGGCGACTCTCAACTCCTTCGCCCATCAGGGTGTTAAACAGATCACTTGCTGCCTCTGCGTCTCCGATGTCGACCTTGAGCAGGCGCCTGGCTTCGGGATGCATGGTGGTTTCCCACAACTGTTCCGGATTCATCTCTCCCAAACCTTTGTAGCGCTGGATGGTCTGTCCGCGGCGAGCCTCTTCCAACAGCCATTCATACAGTTCGACAAAATCTGAAGACTCGCAGGCTTGATTTTTGCGCACCATGCGGGCCTTTTCTCCCAAAAGGCCTTTCTGGGCCTTGGCGAAATCCTGAATAGCCTGGTATTCCTTGGCAGCGAAGAAATCGTGATAATAAATATCGGTCGTGGCCAGACCCTCCGCGACGCGCTCCAACACCAGTCGGGGTCCTGTCGTGGGATCCGGCTCCACCCGGTACCGGAACTCTCGGCCTTCCGGCTCAAGGCGGCTCGCACGCTCCGCAAGCGCCTTGCCCCAAGATTTCAATTCCCTAGTGCCCGGCTCCATTTTCTTCGGCCCCGGCACCCTTAACAGATGCGCTAGGAATTCTCGGTCGTGGCGGACGGAAAGGCGCGAAACGCTCGTCAGGGCATTTTTACATTTATCCATTAAATCAACAAGTTGAGTCTGATCCAATGGTGCCGCGCCAGCCTTCGTATAAAGCTCCGCACCTTCAAGCGCCTCTTCCTGAAGATACGCGGTTAGCTCCTCATCGTCCAACAGGTATTTTTCCTTTTTACCCTTTTTCACCTTGTATAGCGGCGGCTGGGCAATGTAGATGTGTCCCTGTTCAACGAGGCTTGTCATTTCCCGATACAGGAATGTCAAAAGAAGAGTCCGGATATGCGCCCCATCAACATCGGCATCCGTCATGATGATAATGCGGTGGTAACGCAGGCGGTCAATGTCGAATTCTTCCTTGATGCCGGTGCCAAGCGCGGTGATCAGTGAAGTAATCTCCTCCGATGCCAGCATCCGGTCCAGGCGCGCGCGTTCAACATTGAGGATTTTCCCCTTGAGAGGCAAAATTGCCTGGGTCGCCCGGTCCCGGCCCTGTTTTGCGGAACCGCCGGCAGAATCACCCTCGACCAGGAACAGCTCCGAGCGGGCAGGGTCGCGTTCCTGACAGTCTGCCAGTTTCCCCGGCAGCCCCCCGACGTCGAACACGGTCTTCCGTCGAGCCGTTTCCCGCACCTTTCGCGCCTCCTCGCGCACTTGGGCCGCACGCACGATTTTTTCGACGATCTGCTTCGCTTCGGTCGGGTTCTCCAGAAGGAAATCCCGCAGCTGGTCGCCGATCACGCTCTCGACCGACCCCTTCACTTCGGACGACACCAGCTTGTCCTTGGTCTGGGAAGAGAATTTCGGGTCGGCCACCTTGACAGATAGGACTGCCGTCAGACCCTCCCGCGCATCTTCTCCGGTCAGCGCGACGGACAGGCGCTTTCCGAGCCCTTCTTTTTCCACGTAGTTGTTGATGGTCCGGGTCAGCGCAGCACGGAACCCAGCCAAGTGGGTTCCCCCGTCTCTCTGTCGTATGTTATTGGTATAGCAGAGAATATTCTCATGGTATCCGACATTCCACTGCAACGCGGCTTCAATCTCCGCCCCGCCCTGCTCGCCTTTGATTGAGATCACCGAGGGCTGCAGCGGCTCCTTGCCGGAGTTGCTGTGCTTGACGAATGCGATGATGCCGCCCTCGTAGTGAAAATTGCTTCTCCTGCCGGTGCTGTGGTCTTCCAGCCGGATGTGCACGCCGGAATTGAGAAAAGACAGTTCCCTCAGGCGGGCCGCCAGCGTTTCGTAATGAAAGGTAATGTTGCTGAAGACTTTTTTCGAAGGCCAGAACCGGATGGTCGTCCCGGTGCGCTCGGACGGGCCTGTCGATGCGAAATCGCCTTTCGGCCGGCCCATGGCATACTCCTGGTGCCACCGCTGCCCATCGCGGTCGACGACCAAGTCCAGGCGCTCGGACAAGGCGTTCACGACGGAAACCCCCACCCCGTGCAGGCCGCCGGAGACCTTGTAGGAGTGTTCGTCGAACTTCCCTCCCGCATGCAGGGTAGTCATTACCAATTCGGCCGCCGGGCGGCCTTCTTCGTGCATTTCGATCGGAATCCCGCGCCCGTTGTCGATCACCGTCACAGAACCGTCTTCGTTCAGGGTCACCAGGATCTCGGTGCAATGTCCCTCCAAGGCCTCGTCGACCGAGTTGTCGACAACCTCAAATACCATATGGTGTAGGCCCGTCCCGTCATCGGTGTCACCGATATACATTCCCGGGCGTTTCCGGACCGCCTCCAGATCTTTCAGAACTTTGATGGAAGACGCGTCGTAAGCCATTTTTCTACCTCGCAAAAGACCCTTAATTTTACCTTGATCACCCCCCTGATGTCAATGAAACAGACCCCTGTTCCACATGGAACACACGGCCCTCAAACCCTTGAGGGGAAGCGCTTAACGGGTCCTCCTGAACCCGGGTCACAAATAGTTGCGCCTCGCTCCCGGAAAGCGCCTCCAGAAGCAGGCCCAGATGCCGTCCGTCCAGCTCCGCCGAAAGGTCGTCGAACAATAGAACGCAGCTTTCGTCTCTCAGTTCTTGGAACAAGGCTACCTGGGCCAGAAGAAGACAGCAAGACAGCAGCTTGGACTGTCCCCGGGACGCAATTCGTGTTGCAGGCATCCCGTCCAGCGCCAGCGCCAGTTCCGCGCGGTGTGGACCTGTTGTGGTCTGTCCTGATTCCCGGCTCGACGCAAGCCCCGCGACCAATGATTCTTCAAGTCCCGCGGACTCGTCATATCCCGGTAGATAGTTGATTTCCAAGTTCTTTTCAGGCAGAAGAATCTGCGCAAACCCATCCAGAGGATCCCGGATTTCTTCGAGATAGCTCCGGCGCATGGCCGTCAGGATCTCTCCCACTTCGGCTAACGGGTGATCCCAAGGCGTGGGGTCTTGGCCGCGGTTCTTCAGCGCAGCATTGCGTTGTTTAAGGGCCCGCTGGTAGCTCGCCCAATTCCGCCGGTATTCTGGTTCCACATGGAACACCCCCCAATCCAGCCAAGCCCGCCGCCGAGCCGGAGGACCGTGAACCAGGGTATGGCTGTCCGGATGGATGGCTTGGACAGCCAGTCTCGGGGCAATTTCCGACAGCCCTTTTACCGGCTCTCCATCGCAGCGCAACTCAAGTTTTTCCGTGGTTCTGCGCTGACTTAGGGTAAACGGGGTTGGCTCTTTCCCCCGGCCAGCCGGCTCGACCTGCCCACGAAGGAGATATTCCTTCTCTCCTTTCGTTATCAGTTCCTTGGGCTGATGGGACCGAAAGCTTCGCCCTCGAGCCAACAGGTCGATCGCCTCCAGAAATGTTGTTTTTCCCGCCGCATTAGAGCCGGTGATCAGGTTGAATTCCGGGTGTGGCAACAGCTCGGGAACTTCCCTCAGGCAGCGAAGGCTCCGAACCTCCAGGCTGGCCAGCCGCACGGAGTTCAGGCCTTCATCGGCATGATGATATGTTTGCTGCTTCCCTCCGAGGGGGTGATCAACATACTGCTGCTTCCATCATTCACCGCCAGCACGGCATCAGAGCCGCCCAAAGCTTGGAGCGAATCTATCAAGTATTTGATATTTATAGAAATTTTTACTTCTTCTTCTGCGCCGTCATCCCGATCGGTCTTCATTTCGACCTGTTCCTCGCCGGTGTCGCCCTTGTTGTTCCTGGCACCGATTTCAAGGTTTTCGCCGTCCTTGAACGTGAGGATGACCGCCTGCGTCAACTCGTCCGTAACTGGAATGATTCGTTCTGCGGCCTTAATCAACGCTTCCCGGCCGACTTCGGCCCGCACTTTCCGTTCTGCTGGCACCACGGTGCGGTAATCGGGGTATTTCCCGTCCACCAGCATCGTGTGGAATGCGCATCGGTCCCCCGACAGCTCCAGCCTCAGGTGGTTTCCGGCCAGATGGAGGACCAGATCCTGCTCCTGGTCGGTTAGGATCTTGGTCAATTCTTCGACTCCCTTGCTGGGAATGATCGGCTGCACCGGCTCGGCCACTCCCGTCTGGATTGCATGTTCGGCGACGGCCATGCGATGCCCGTCCGTCGCGACCGCGGTTACCGAGTCGGGGCCGACATCAAGCAGGACTCCGAGCAGGTAGTACCGCATATCGTTCTGGGCCATCGCGTATCGGACGCTGGAGAGCAGTGAGCGGAGAACGTTCTCGGGTAGAGAAAGTTCGTATTCGTCGTCCTGGGAGGTGATGCCCGGGAATTCGTTGGCATCCACGACGACCAGCTTGTAGCGGCTGCGCCCGTGTGAAACGTTCATGGCCTTGCCGTCCCCCTCAAGCTCAAAGCAAATCTCTGCATCAGCAGAAAACCGGGAGCAGATATGCAAGAGGGTCGAGGCCGGCACGGTGCAGGGCTTGAGGTCTTCGCCCTCTACTGGGATATGGAATGCCAGGCGCAAGGTGTTGTCTGTCGCAGTGAACCGCACACCGCCTTTCTCCGGTTCGATTAGGATGCTCGCCACCGCGTTGACGGCATCGGTACCTGACACAGACGCATTCAGGGATGCCGCGTCCGGCGCGGTACTGGCGAGCTTCCGGAGCGGATCGACGAGCGCCTGCTGTTCAATAGTGAATTTCATAATTTAAATTTACTGTTATTAGTGTTGGCCAAAGTCGTGGAGAACTCGAAGAATTATAGACGGATCAACTAATTATGCAATTCATGACACGTGGAGAACAATGGTGAGGCTTGGGTTAAAGCAGAGGCTTAGGTTGACGATTCACAATTGTCCGTGGTTTGTTCGCAGGTCATCCACAAACCTATTCTAGCCCTGTTCAGCTGAGCAGCTTTCGTTTGAGATTTCGATAGTCAGTCTGGGTCTGCTCATCGTTCTCGTCCAGCCGCTTTTGAATCTTCTGGCAGGCGTACAGGACGGTGGAGTGATCTCGGCCCCCGAAGGATTCGCCGATGCTGGCCAGACTCATCTGCGTCAGTTCATGCAGCAGTTTCATGGCCATCTGCCGGGGCAAGGCGATCGCTTGGGGGCGGCGCTGGGAATTGAGGTCCTCTTTAGTCACGTCGTAGTAGGTGGCCACAGCAGACTTGATCTGGTCCGCGTTGAGGAGACGATCCCTCACGGGAACGATGTCGCGCAGGCAGTAGCGGGCGAAATCCACGTCGATTTCCTGTCCCCCAACATTGGCCTGCATGATGACGCGGGATAGCGCGCTTTCCAGTTCGCGCACGCTCCCGACCGTCTTCTCCGCGATGAACCAGGCGACCTTGTTGGGAAGATCGATGCCGCGTTGCTCCGCCTTGCTGAGAAGGATTGCCGCGCGGGTTTCCGTGCTGGGCGGATCGATCGCGCAGTACATGCCGCCGCCGAGGCGCGACTTCAGCCGATCTTCCATCCCCTCAATCTCCTTGGGGTAGCGGTCGCAGGTAACGACAATCTGGCGTTGCCGGCCGGTCAGCGCATTGAAAGTGTGGAAGAACTCGTCTTGTGAGCGCTCCTTGCCGGCTAGAAACTGGATGTCATCGATCAGGAGCACATCGACAGAACGGTAATACGCCTTGAAGGAGTCAATCCGATTGTGCTGGAGCGCGCTGATCAGGCTCTGCACGAACTGCTCACAGTGCAAGTAGACCACGCTGGTGTTCGGCTGGTTCTGCAGGATCGCATGCCCGATCGCCTGCATTAGGTGGGTCTTTCCGAGCCCAACCCCGCCATAGATCAGGTAGGGGTTGTAGTCATCATTCCCAGCTTGCAGAGAAACCAGCTCGGCTGTCGCGTACGCCAACTCGTTGGAATGGCCGCGGACGAATTTGTCGAAGGTGAACTTCGGCAGCAGGCGATCTGAATAGTTGAGGTCGATACCAAAATCGGGCGCGCGCGTCTCGGTCTGCGGAGGGAAGGAAGGCGAACCCTCGGACGCGAGGGACTGAGTGCCGACGCGAAGATCGATGCTCAGGTCTTCGCGGGCGAAGGCCCGGACGTAATTCTCGATCCGGTCCATGAAGCGGTTGCGGACCTGCTGGAGCAACACCATGTTGGGTGCCAGGAGCAGGAGAGAGGTCGGAGATTCTTCGGCGTGTAGCGGGCGAACGAAAGTATTGATGTCCTGCTCAGTCAGTTCTGCTTCCAGGTACCGAAGGCAGCCTTGCCAGATTGCGGACACAATATCCCCTCGATCGTTGTTGTCATAATTCCGGCTTCAGGTCCGAAAGAAGCCGGGGGGATAGGAGACTATACCGAACCGAAAAAGGCGGCTTCAGAAGTATCGGATATTTCAGCGAGATTAAAATTCATCGGCAAAAACCCTAGCCGCATCTTATTGATTTATATGACAAATATTTAGAAAACAGATAACCCTTTGATTATGGCAGGATTTCGATTGGTGTGTCCAATTCCACCAGGTCCCAGACCTCCCGCATGTGGGGATTACTGATCGCGATGCAGCCGTCGGTCCAGTTTGGTCCATCGAACATCAGCAGGTTCCGTTTCTCGAGAGTGGGCATGCCGTGGATCATGATGTCGCCGCCGGGAGATTGTCCGGCCGCTTCTGCCGCCGCGCGGTCGACTTCGTTAGGGTAGGAGATGCGCAGGGCGCGGTAGAAACGACTCTGCCGCTTTCGTTCGTGCAACACGTAGCGCCCCTCGGGGGTCCGCCTGTCTCCCTGGTAGCGTTTGTGGCCGACCGGATTGCCACCCAAGTAAATGGGAAACTGGCGAACTACTCGCGTCCCGACCATCAGTTGAAGGAGCCCGTCGGACTTCCGCACGACGACTCGGTCGACCGGGCTGGCCGCATGCGCCGCGGCAATTCCGAAAGCCAGGAGCACCGCAAGCAAGCCCGCTTTCATTGGGTGCCTCCTTCGTCCGGGGGGGAAGGCATGGGCCCGACCAGAAGAGCCGGGTCGACGCGAACGTCGAACCAATTTATTCGCCAGTCCAGATGCGGGCCGGTGGAGCGCCCGCTGGATCCGACCTGGCCAATCTGTTCGCCGGCTGCGACGGTTTGGCCGACGGCCACGTCAATGTCCTGAAGGTGCAGAAATGTCGAAGACACGCCGAGACCATGATCCAGAATGAGAGTTGCGCCAGTGTAATACATGTCCGAGTGCGCGAGCGTGATCCGTCCGGAGGCGGGCGCGAGCACGGGAGTGCCGGCAGGCGCGGCAATGTCGATGCCGTAGTGCGGGTTTCGTGGCTCGCCGTTGAGAACCCGCCGGCTTCCATAGACGCCGGTGATGATACCGGCGGCTGGCCAGCGGAAGGATTCCAAGAACCCTCGGAGCGCGCTGTGCACGGAGCGGGCCGCCTTGACTTCAGCCTGATCGCGCTTGATCCGCGCTAGGTCTTCCGGGTTTGGCGTCACCATTTTTTTGGGGAGGCCCTCGATGTGTTGGGTCTGGTATTCACGAGCCTCGATGGCGAGAGTTCGCTCGAAAACGGAGGAGGAATCACTTATCCGCAGAATGGCTTGCGGAGGGTGTTCTCGGCCGAAGCCGATGACAAAGCGCCCGTCTTCGGTAGTTGCCACCGCTTCGCCGCCCAGCGTGACCGTTTGGCCGGGCTCGACCTGCCCGCGAACGAGTCCGCCCTGGATTAGCGGACCTTCAAGAACGACATCCATGGCGTTTGCGGTTGTGATGCATAAGGGCAACAGTCCGGCAACCGAGAAGCATATGGCAAGAAATCGTGGCCTCATATCCAAAGTAAAGTATAGGGGAGGCTGAATTTTACTCCGGCCACGGATCACACACGCTCGGTTTCGATGCTCGATTTGTCACCCAGCCTGGAAGTTACCGGCGACGACCTTCGCCAAGAAGGCGAGAGTTTGGCGCGGTTGCCGGGGACATGGGACGTCTTCGTTGCGCATTTGGGTGATCAGACCGTGGAAGATTTCGTGCAGGACTGCTTGCGCGTACGACAGTTCGGCCACCGGCCAGTCCCGCACCTGACGGCGCGGCGCCACCGGAATCCCGAGCAACTGGCGGAAACACTACAGCTCCTGAGCAACGAGGGGGCGGCACAGGAAGCATTGATTTTGGCTGGCGACGTGGAACCCGTTGGCTCGCTGAAAAATAGCCTTGACGTAGTGGACTCCGGGGTGCTTGAACAGAGCGGGCTTGAGCGAGTATGGTTCTCCGGCTATCCCGAAGGACACCCGAAAATCAGCGAAGAACGCTTGGCCAGTGCGTGGAACAGGAAACTTGAATGGTCGCGATCCTGCCGGATTCCGATCGGGGTAGTCACGCAGCTGGCGAAAGATCCTGAAACTTCGGCGGAGTGGTGCCGGGAGCAAGGATTCGCCGGGCAGGGAGTCGGGGCGCGGATCAGCCAATTCCTGTTTGCGCGGCCGGAAATCTTGGCGGATCTAGCACAATTGGCAGGGATGCCGGTGTTTCTGCAGATGGTTCGGGAGTCGGGCGGCGCTTCCTACGTCCGCGGCCCTGGCGCCCCGGCAGGAAAAGAGCCGCCGCCGCTCTGCGCATCCCATTACATGGCCTTGGGCGCCTTGGACCAGACTATTGCGGAATTGACCGAACTTTTTGGGGGAGGGGGGGACTAATTTAAGTAGTATCCATGTTGTCAAGCAGAGGATGAGTTGACGCTCAACGTGGTGCGACCCTGTAGTCTGCCGTCCAGGTCCGATCCTGCTTGACGAGCGTATTGGCCAGGATGATCAGTTTCCTCATGATGGCGGTCAGCGCCACCTTGCCGGGCTTCCCGGCGTTCCGGAGCTGAAGGTACTTGGCGCGGAGGTCCGGGTTGTGCCGGGAGGCCGCCAACGAGGAGCAGATGCACGCGGACTGGATTGCGCAACGCATCACCCAGCTCGGCGGGGTGCCGAATCTCGACCCGAAAGGCCTGGCCACTCGCGCACACGCGGAATATGTCGAAGGCGAATCCCTGTCCGACATGATCCGGGAAGACCTGGTCGCGGAACGGATCGCAATCGAGACTTATTCCGAGATCATTCGCTGGCTCAAGGACAACGATCCCACTACCCGACGGATCATGGAAGATATCCTGAAGATGGAGGAAGAGCACGCGGACGATTTGGCCAGCCTGCTGGAAATGGTCGAAGGTGCGTCGGACTGAACCGGCCTGCCCGCACTCCCGGCGGCGTGGTAGTATTGGCAGCCCGCCGGAGGCTCCGTAGGCGCGTAGCTCAGTTGGTTAGAGCGCTACCTTGACATGGTAGAGGTCGTTGGTTCGA
>JAPPLD010000031.1 GCA_028819565.1 Gammaproteobacteria bacterium
TGGCTGCGTTCGGATACGGCAAGTTCAACGAGACCGGCAACCTGATGGTCACCGACACGGAAATCAGATCCCAGAAGACCATCGGTCTGTTGCATAAACTGTTTGGCGATGGAGACGAAGATGTCAGTGCAACTGGCACCGAAGACGGGATATCCAATTCTTTCGTCGGAATCGGTGGTACTCCAGAGAGAAATTTGCGAAGTATGGCAGTTAAGGATGATCCGCTCACCAAAGCCGATGAGACCAGCAAGGGCAATACAGGCATCAGCATTGAAAGCGAGGCGAGCACGGGCACTGAAGACGCGGATACTGCTTTCAATAACGCCCGCACCGCGTTGATTAATGCGATCACCCGCTTGGAAGCGCTCGCCGGCGCTACTGCAGGAACTGCATTGACGGTGGCGGATGATGGAGTCGATATTGCCGCCGATAGCTTTGACCAAGAGGACATCGACAACGCCAAACTCCAGTACAAGATGCTGAAAGACAGCGCAACGGCCAATGCCAGGGGACAGAAAGCCGGCAACGTCAAGATCGAGCGGGATGCCTGGATGGTGTCCGGCAAGATCAAGTTCGGCGGCCCCATCGACTTCCGCTTCTCCTACATGGATGCGGATGACTTGGAAGTCTCCTGCGGGGCTTGCTCGGGCGACTGGGAAGAAACCGCGGCCGACGCATGGAACGTAGGCATGTTCTACACCATGCCGGGCGGCACCGAACTGCGCCTGACCTACTCCGAAGTCAACAACGACGACAACGGAACCTATGGCCAGGGCATCTCCGGGACCGGACTGGGTACGCCTGGTGCGGAAATCGAGATGTTCGCAGTCGGTATCGTGCACTGGTTCGACTGATTCAGTCTGACTAAGCACACCAAACAAGCAGGCGCCCTTCGGGGCGCCTGTTTTTTTAACTCCCAAGAGCAGTTTCAAATTCAGAAAACATCGTAAGAATCAGCAATGGCAAGGCCTGTCCAACTTATGCACACGACCTATTCAGATTGTTATTGGAACAAATCTTCGAGTGAGTTCCGCTGGATCGCGTGCTTCTCAGGATTATTTCTCCTCAGTTTCTCCAGATTGGCTAGCTTCCAGCGTACGGCAGGCAGATCTAAGGCCTCCGGAATGCCGATCAAACCGAAATCGGGTTCTGCATCGTGGAGTGAAAGAAGGAAATCCGCCATATCCCCCGACAGACGCTCTTGGATATCGGCGTACAGACGCGCTTGGGTCGCAATAAGAACTTCTTTAGCCACGGCTTTCCGCGTCATTCCCACAAATTCGCCATCGTACAATTCCTCTTTGAAGCACGCAGGCGGTGTCAGCAGTTCGTGCATCGGTCGACCTGAACTGGCGACATAGACCATGAAAACACGAAACAAGTCTTCGGTGAGACCCTCGTTCTCGTACAAAATCATGATGTCGAAAAGATCTCGCGGGTGCTGACGGTCGAGCGCGGCATGCAGTTTACCGCCGTAGAGGTCTTCAAATGCAAGGATATTCATCTCGGCAAAACCGAAATGCTCTGCTACCGCATCTGACACTGTCATCATCGTCGGTCGGCACACCGCCCCACGAATCACCGCAGAAGTTTCAATTTTTACCTGCACTTGCCCGGTGTGCGCCAGAATCCGCGTATCGCTTCTGCCGCCTCCAGCAATGCGTCGCACCTGTACGCGCGGGTTTCGGCGGGCAACGGCCCGCATAATTCGGTCAAGTGTCAGGTCAATATCCTTCAGGGAGGCTGCACGGTCGCTAATTGGCAAGTAAGTCAGATCTATGTCTATGGAAAGGCGCGGCATATCCCTGTAAAACAAGTTGATGGCCGTACCGCCTTTGAGCGCGAAGATCTTTTCGGCGGCAATATCAGGAAGTACGCCTAGAAGCAGTCGAACCTGTTCAGCATATTGGTCAAGCATTAGCCCTGGTCTCCTCTTGGGCGGCAAAAATTTTCGGCACATATATCCGGTATGTCGGGTGGAACTTACCGCCTTCCACCAAGGCTCGCGGCCCCGATCCGAGATCAATCTTGGACACGTCAAGATGCTTGCTCCATGGATGTCGGTGTCTGTCTGAGAAGACAAAAAACAACCGACGCACTTTCACGCTCCGGCAACGCATAAGTAACGTCATAAGTTGTTTCGGTCGCAGGGTCGTCAGCCCCTCAAAAATCTTGTCTAGGTTGTCAAAGCTTGCATGATTCGGCAGTTCGTCAAGTGCCTCAAGGATGGCACGCTCCGGGGAAGACGCCTTCACGGGCCAGCGCCACACATCGATCGCACGACTGGCTCCCTGAATATTTTGCCCAGCATCAACGACGCCAGTGAGGTCACCCCCGAAAAGCTTGTCACGGTGCAAGATAATCTGAGCCTGAACCGGCAACCGCTTAAGCCATGAAGGTGCAGGACCATAAAAATGAACACGCGGCCCATCCCCAAGGTTGAGGTAATGGACATGGCCAGCCAAATTCAGTGCGCTCTCGCCCCCCAAATACGTGTCATACTTCATAATCCATTGCAGCGAGAGCAGGGGGATTGCCCACGCATTCTCGGAAATACTTTGCGCCCCTACGGGCAAAGGGCGGCGGTAGACCCCCCGGACAATCCGTTCCAGCCATCCACGGGACACATAATCGTGGATAGACTTGGGGTTGATGCCCTGTGCTTTCAGCCACGACGCATCAACCATAAAGCCCGGCGGGACCTTGTCCAGCAGACCTTTCAGTCTTTGTTTTCTTTGATGGCTCATAGTAAATAAAATAACATATATTCAAAATATTTCAATGTAGGCCCACCTCAGAAAATTGAAAGATTCTGAGTACACAGACGAAAATCGAGTCATTTGGATTAAGAGCATACAGTCGGCCTCACAAATTTATTTCTAATCGCTTTGGCCCTGGCGGCGGCTCCGTTCGCGGCCCAGGCCGAGACGTGGAACATCTATGGTTGGCAGAATCATTCTTGGGAGTTTGTGGATATCGACGGTGGGCGCAGCTATGACCGCATCCAGTCGAATGCCGGCAACATCGGCTTCGCGGCCAGCATGGACGCCGGCAACGGCATCTCGGTCAACGTGCAGTGCG
>JAPPLD010000025.1 GCA_028819565.1 Gammaproteobacteria bacterium
AACCGATCGACCCCCATGTCAGCTTCGGGCTTGCAGGGAGGGGACGAACCATATAAGAGCCTGATCAAGAGCTTCCCAAAACCCGCTCGTGACAGGGCCGAGAATCTTCATCGGCCTGATCCGGGTCCTGGATCAGGGAACATAACTGCTTCACCGTTTCTTCGAAGTCGTCGTTGGTTACGCAGTGCTCGAAATCCTGACAGTGGGAAATATCCGACCGGGCCTGATCCAGTCGCCGCGAAATCACATCGTCATCGTCCGTGCCGCGGTCTCGTAGACGAGCCTCCAGCACGGCAAGCGAAGGCGGGAGGATGAAAATTCCGACTGCTTCCGGCATTTTCTTCCGCACCAGCTGCGCGCCCTGCCAGTCAATCTCCAGGATTACGTCGAGCCCTTCGTTCTGCAATCGCTTCACCTCCGCACGCGAAGTTCCGTACAGGTTGCCGAACACCTCCGCATATTCCAAAAACCCGTCCTGCCCATTAATTCGCTCAAATTCTTCTGGAGAAACAAAGTAATAATCCACGCCGTCTTCTTCCCCCTTGCGCATCGGCCGCGTCGTATGCGAAATGCTGACCGCAAGGCGCTCCTCTCGTTTCAGGATCTCCCGGAGCAGGGAGGTCTTGCCGGCCCCGGATGGCGCCGTCACGATGAACAGCCGGCCCTCACTCATCGGTTTTCTTGTCGGGAGAAGCCGGTTCCGGGGGTTCGGTGGACTCCATGGCGTCGAGTTCGGTGTCCATTTCCTCTTCGGTCATGGGACGGAACCGGGTCTCTTCTTCTGCCTCATCCTGTTTCGGGGCCACCATCTTGGAGAAAAGAATGCCGATCTCGTACAGCAGCCAGACCGGAACGGCGAGCAGGGTCTGAGAAATGACATCTGGCGGTGTCAGCAACATACCGACAACGAATGCCGCCACGATTACGTAAGGACGGATTTCGCGCAGGCGTGCGGGTGTCGTGACTCCCATGGAGACCATGGCGACCGTGACGATCGGAACCTCGAACGCCACTCCGAAAGCCAGGAAGATCTTCACCACGAAGTCCAGGAAGCGGTTGATGTCGGTCATGACCGCCACGCCTTCCGGTGCTGTACTGACGAAAAACCCAAAGACCAGCGGGAATACCACGAAATAGGCGAACACCATTCCGAGGTAGAACAGAACCACGCTGGAAAAGAGTACCGGGCCAGCCAAGCGTTTTTCGTGCCCGTACAGCCCCGGTGCGGCGAAAGACCAAGCCTGGTACAGGGTATATGGCACCGTGATCGTCAGTGCCAGAAGCAGGGTCAGTTTGAACGGAGCCAGAAAAGGCGAAGCCACGTCGATGGCGACCATCGAGTGGCCTTCCGGAAGGCTGTTGAGCAAGGGAGTGGCCAGCAAGGTGTACAGCGTATTGGCGAATGGCAGAAGCGCGACCAGGACGATGCCGACGACGATAAGAACACGCAATAATCGATCGCGCAACTCGACTAGGTGACTGAGGAACGGGCGTTCCGAATCAGCTCTGTTCACGTTCTTTGGTGGGTTTGCCAGCGGGAGTGTCCGGTTCGGCGTCCGGGCGTTCTTCAAGCTGCTTTTCTATGGCTTCGACGAGAGGAGCGTCGGGATCGGCCTGATTCTGGACGATGTCGCGCAGCTCCTGGATCTCGTTTTGCTGCTGGTGTAGGATTTCCTTGAGCTCTTCGGCCTGCAGCTCCTGCTGGATGCTTTGGCGGAACTGGTGGACCAGGTGACGCATGTGTCCCACCCATCCGCCGACTTGGGCGGCGACCTTCGGCAGGCGCTTCGGCCCGATCACGACCAAGCCGACGATCATGATCAGAATCAGTTCCCAGAATCCAAAATCAAACATGGCCGAGGGCCCGGAATTACGGAATCAGCGACCCAGATCGCCTCGCACCTATTATCGCAGGCTCCGCGGTCGTAGAAGACCGATACGATGCAGCAAATCGCCGGACAAACGCGTCTGGCTATTCGGGGATGGTTCGCAGCAGCGCCTTGACGACTTCGGCCGCATTGTCCGCCGCGAGAGTGTAAAAGATGTCCACTTTGTTCTCGCCCTTGCCGCCGCCCGCCAGATCGGACAAGCTCCGGATGGCGATGAACGGAACATCGTTCGCGTAAGCGACGTGCGCGACGGCCGCGCTTTCCATGTCCAGAACGCGTGCGCCGAAGGTCTTGAATGTGTAGTCACGGAATTCCGCGTTGTCGATAAAGGCGCCGCCTGACACCCCGGGCCCACCAATGACGATTTTCGGCGCCTGCTCCAAGCAGGCGTTTTCCGCCGTGCAGTGTTTGAGTGACACATCTGCGACTGCTTGGCGGGCGTAAGTGAGCAGGGATTCATCAGCTTCGAACCAGAACCGGGTCTCCGGTGCGTCGGCTCCGGCTCGTTGCACGGTGACGGATCTCGGAAACATCATGCCGAAGTTCGGATACGGGTACTCGAAAAATTCCGGTTTGTCCCAGCCGCCTTCGGTTTTCCGGGCATAAAGCGATTCCAGGTACTGTCCCCAACGGTCGGCGATCACGACATCGCCGAGGTTCAGTTCCGGATCGACCCCGCCGGCAATGCCGGAGAACACGATCTGCTCGATATTGAAGTGATCCAAGGCGAGTTGCACGGTCATTGCCGCGTTGACGATGCTGATGCTGCTCAAAAACAGTACGACTTCATGCCCTTGCAGCTGGCCGGTGGAGAAATCGACACCGTTCAGCGAGTGTACGGCGGTGTTTTCAAGTTCGCCTTTCAGAACCACCATTTCCGGCGTGTAGGCGGACACGACGGCAATGCGGGGAACATCGTCCTGGGCTATAGCTGTTGGCGGTACCGTGCCGGCCAATCCCAGAACCATGACGGCAAGGCCGCCGGCCAGATTCCGCAGTGCGGATGGCGTCATGATTTTCGGCTAGCTTTTTCTTCCAGTCCGGAAGTCCCGAATCGGCGCTGCAACTCTTCGAGAACGTCGCGGGCATCGAGATCGCGCAGGGCCAACAGGATCAGGCTGTGGAACCACAGGTCCGCGACTTCGTGCACCAGGCGTTCGGGATCGTCCTCTGCCGCTTCCACCGTTTCGGTCGCTTCTTCGGTAATCTTGGCTGTAATGGCGGGAATCCCGTCGCGGTACAGCGAAGCGACGTAGGAACTGTCCGGATCGGCGTCCCGGCGTTGCCGGAGTACGTCCATCAGTTGTTCAAGGATGCGTGTGTTTTCGTCCATGGAGTTATAAGCGGACCTCGATCCCATTCTGCTGCATGTATTGCTTGGCTTCGCCAATCGTGTACTCCTGGAAGTGAAAGATGCTGGCCGCGAGCACCGCGTCGGCTCCGCCTTCGGTCACGCCGTCCACCAGGTGCTGCAGGTTCCCGACTCCGCCCGATGCGATAACAGGGATGCCGACCGCATCGCTCATGGCCCGGGTCAGTTCCAGGTCGAACCCTTCGCGGGTCCCGTCCCGGTCCATGCTGGTGAGGAGAATTTCGCCGGCTCCGTAGGCTTCCATCTTCTGTGCCCATTCTAGAGCGTCGATACCCGTGTCCTTGCGCCCGCCGTGGGTGAAGATGTCCCAGCGCGACGGTGCATCCGGCGCACTGACCCGCTTGGCATCGATGGCGACGACGATGCATTGGTTGCCGACTGTGTCGCTGGCTTCCCGCACGAATTCCGGATTAGTGACGGCAGCCGTGTTGATGCCGACCTTGTCGGCACCGGCACACAGCAAGGTCCGGATGTTCTCGACAGTTCGGATGCCCCCGCCGACGGTCAGGGGAATGAATACCTGCTCCGCCACGGCTTCCACCATGTGGACCGTGGTGTCGCGGTCGTGGTGGCTCGCCGTGATGTCCAGGAACGTGATTTCGTCCGCGCCCTCCTGATCGTAACGGCGGGCGATTTCGACTGGATCCCCAGCGTCCCGGATATCAACGAACTTCACGCCTTTGACAACCCGGCCTCCGTCAACATCCAGGCACGGGATGATACGTTTGGCGAGGCCCATCAGTCAGAAGTCAGCGCCAAGGCCTGCTGGAGGTCGATACTGCCTTCGTACAGGGCCCGCCCGATGATGGCACCGCTGATGCCTTCATCGGCAACGGCTTGAAGGGCCTTGATGTCTTCCAGCGTGCTGACGCCGCCGGAGGCGATGATGGGGATGGGCAATGCCTGAGCCAACTCAACCGTCGAGTCCACGTTGACGCCCTGCATCATGCCGTCGCGGCTGATGTCGGTAAAGATGATAGAGGCGACTCCTTCTTGGACAAAGTGTTGAGCCAGGTCAATGGCGTCGTGGTGGGACAGCTTGGACCAGCCGTCGGTCGCCACCTTGCCGTCCTTGGCATCCAGGCCGACGATGATGTGGCCGGGGAATTCCAAGCACAATTCCTCTACGAAATGCGGTTCGCGCACGGCACGGGTGCCGATGACGGTGTAGCGCACGCCGACGTCCAGATAAGTCTGGATGGTTTCCTCGTTTCGGATGCCACCGCCGACTTGGATCGGAATTTTTGGATGGTTTTGCGCGATTTGTTCAATGATCGAAAGGTTGGCCGGTTCGCCTGAGCGGGCGCCATCCAGATCAACGATGTGCAGTCGTTGCGCGCCTTGGTCTACCCAGCGCTGGGCTACGCTGACCGGATCGTCCGAAAAGACGGTTTCATCGTCCATCCGGCCTTGGCGCAGGCGCACGCACCGTCCGTCCTTGATGTCGATGGCAGGAATAATCAGCATGATATGGCAGGCTCCCGGTTTAGCACTGTCCGTCCCAATTCAGGAAATTCCGCAGTAGTGTCAAGCCGTGCTCCCCGCTCTTCTCGGGATGGCTCTGCATGGCGAACACCTGATCCTTCGCAATGACCGAAGCGAAAGGCAGGACGTAATCGGTACGCCCGGCGATGGCCTCCTCGTCGCGAGGGGCCGTGTAGTAACTGTGCACGAAATAAAAGCGGCTTTGATCCGGGATATTCTCCCACAATGGGTGGGGCGTCTGTTCGATGCGGCTCCAGCCCATGTGCGGGATCTTGAACCCGCTTCCGCGCTCGACATGTGGCGCAAAAGCTTGGACTTTCCCGGAGAATAGCCCGAGGCAATCAACCCCGTCGTTCTCCTCGCTGTATTCCATCAGGACCTGCATGCCCATGCAGATTCCGAGGAAGGGTCGACTTTGGGCTGCATCCAAGACCGCATCGGCCAGGCTTTTCTCGCGCAGAGCGAGCATGCAATGGCGTGCCGCGCCTTGGCCTGGAAATACGATCCGATCCGCCTGTTCTATGTCTGCAGGCTCGGTTGCAATCCGAATATCGGTCTTGGGCTCCGCCAAACTGCGCAACGCGTTGTGCACGGAACGCAAGTTGCCGAAACTAAAGTCAACAATGGCGACGGTCTGCATCGCAAAGCAGAATGGAATGGAGCTATAGAACGCCTTTAGTTGAAGGGGTACCGGTCTCCCGCGGATCCTGCTCCACGGCCATGCGAACGGCACGGCCGAAAGCCTTGAACACCGTCTCGGCGATATGGTGGGCGTTGTTTCCGCGCAGGCCGTCGACGTGCAGCGTGACCATGGCGTGGTTGACAAAACCCTGGAAAAATTCGTTCACCAAGTCCACGTCGAAATCCTGTATCCGGGCACGCGGGTACTCGACCTGGTAATTCAGGCCGGGGCGGCCGGAGAAATCGATGACGACTCGCGATAGTGCCTCGTCCAGCGGGACATAGGCGTGTCCGTAACGGCGGATCGCCTTCTTGTCGCCCAGCGCCTGGCGTATGGCCTGGCCCAGAACAATGCCGATGTCCTCGACGGTGTGGTGCGCGTCGACGGAAAGGTCTCCCGTGGCTTTCACGCGGAGGTCCAGCATGCCGTGCCGTGCGACCTGGTCCAGCATGTGCTCCAGAAAGGGCAGGCCGGTCTCGAGTTCCGAACAACCCTTGCCGTCGAGGTCGACTTCGACCTCGATCTGGGTCTCACGGGTATCACGCTGGATACAGGCGGTGCGGGCGCTCATGGGAGGAAAGGGGATGGAGCCACTGCTGGCTCGGTCATTTTACTATGTTCGATACGGGTTTGAAATCAGTAAAAACAACAGATTGGCGCGCCCGGCAGGATTCGAACCTGCGACCCCTGGCTCCGGAGGCCAGTGCTCTATCCACTGAGCCACGGGCGCGTAGAATTGGATTATAGTGCTTTCACCATGACTCAGCCAAGTTAGCTGCCATGATCGCCCTGCTCCAACGTGCAATCGAGGCCCGCGTCGACATTGACGGGCGTACCGTGGCGGGCATTGGCCCCGGAATCCTGGCTCTGGTCGGCTTTCACAAGGATGATGCGCCAGAACAGACCGAGCGCATGGCGGAGCGGATCCTGGGCTATCGCCTGTTCGCCGATGAAGAAGGAAAAATGAACCGTTCCTTAGTCGATACGGACGGCGCACTGCTGCTGGTGCCGCAATTCACCCTTGCGGCCGAGACCGACCGGGGAATGCGCGCAAGTTTCAGTTCTGCCGCGCCGCCGGAGACCGGACGCATGCTTTTCGAAAAACTGCGCGCAGAGTGCCGGGAGCGGCACGGCTCAGTGGAAACCGGGGAATTCGGAGCCCATATGCAGGTTTACCTGATCAATGACGGCCCGGTCACTTTTTCCTTGACCCTCTAATCAGGCTCAAAAGGCCGGGTCAGTCTTTTTTCAAAATCTCCCGCATGATCGGCTCCAGATGAGTGGGGCAGGGGTCCGCATCGGGGCACACGCTGTCGACCTGCAGGCTGTAGTAATTGTCCATGGTGATGGGTTTGCCGGGCACATGCCCTAGGATACGCGCCTGCATCCGGAACAGGAATGGAGACAGGCGGGCAATCCGGCGTTTCAGGTCGGCCGTTTTCGCAATCAGCTCCACCAGTTCCTGCAGGGTATAGATGTCCGGGCCGCACAGGCTGATGGATTGCGAATAGGTTTGCCGATCGGTCAGGGAATCGCACATCCGGGTGACGACATCGCCGACATAAACCGGGGCAAAACGGGTGTCGGGACAGCCGAGAGGAAAGAAATACGGCGCAAGACGCAGCAGCGTGGTGAATCGACCAATGAGATGGTCGCCGGGGCCGAAGATCAAGGAAGGGCGAAAACACGTGACCTGGGTCACCCCGCTGAACTGGAGCAACGCCGCTTCCGCCTCGGCCTTGCTTCGCAGGTACTGGCTGCGCGTGTTGCGGTTGGCGCCGAGCGCGCTCATCTGCAGTAATCTCGGGATCTTGTGCGTATGGCAGGCAGACACCAGTTTCTGTGCCAGTTGGACGTGTGTTTTCTTGAAAGACTGCCCGCGCATGCGCGATTCGTTGAGGATACCAATCAGATTGATGACGACATCCATGCCTTCGGTATGGCGTATTAGCGACTGCTCTTTGTGAACGTTCGCCTGCACCAGGTCCAGTGTGGGGAGAACCAGCAGGGGGCGATGGCGGAAGCGCTGCCGGGTCAGCACTCGGACTTCGTGGCCTTGCGTCACCAGGCGGCTGGCCAGCGCCTGACCGACAAATCCGGTCCCCCCTAAGACGCATATCCGTGCCATCGCCTCATTATAATGAGGGGAAGCCGGATTTCCCCGCCATGCTGTTCCACCTTCCTGAAGTTCTGACCCCCGAGGAACTGGAAAAAATCCGCACAGGCCTGCGTCAGGGCACTTTTGCGGATGGTCGTGCCAGTGCGGGTCAATTGGCCGGCGAAGTCAAGCAGAACGAAGAATTTCAGGCATCCCGCTCCGAGCGTGAGCCTCTGGAACTCTGTGTCGCGCAGGCGCTGCAGCGCCACCCCTTAGTGCAGCGTTACGCACTGCCGTTGCGAATCAGCCATCCGATTTTTTCTCGCTACCGGCCCGGGATGCACTATGGTTGGCATACGGATGATGCTGTCATGGGCGAGGGCGGTTACCGCTCGGACCTCGCGGTCACCGTATTTCTGAGCGAGCCTTCGGAGTATGAAGGCGGCGCACTGATCGTGGAAACTCCTTACGGTGAGCAGACCGCGCGATATCCGGCTGGGGATGCGGTCCTGTATCCCGCGGGCCACCTGCACCGGGTCGAGGAAGTGAATTCGGGCGAGCGATGGGTTGCGGTGCTGTGGATCCAGAGCCAGGTGCGGGACGAACGGCAACGTGAAGTTTTGCAGGCCTTGGATGCCGTGAGATCTCGAAAGATGGAGCAGGATCCGGCGGACGAGGATCTGAAAAGGCTGGACTGGGTTTATTCGCGGCTGTTGCGGATGTGGGCCGATGTCTGAACCGAAACTGATTGACGACCAGGGTTATGAGCGGGAGTTGCTACGCCTGCAATCCGAACTGATCAAGCTTCAATACTGGATTCAATCCCAAGACCTGCGCGTGGTTGTGCTGTTCGAGGGACGAGACGCGGCCGGGAAAGGCGGGGTGATCCGCCGTATCATGCAATACACGAATCCGCGCATCGTGCGCTTGGTGGCATTGCCGAAGCCGACCGAACGCGAACGAGGGCAGTGGTACTTCCAGCGCTATGTCTCTCACCTGCCCCGGGCAGGTGAGATGGTGCTGTTCGATCGCAGCTGGTACAACCGGGCGGGGGTGGAATCGGTGATGGGATTCTGCTCGGAGGCCGAAGTGCAGGAATTCTTCATCAGTTGCCCGAAATTTGAGGAGATGCTGATCAACTCCGGCATCAAGCTGATCAAGTATTGGTTCACGATCAGCCACGAGGAGCAAGAGCGTCGTTTTCAGGCACGCCGGGACGATTTGCGCAAACGTTGGAAGCTCAGCGCGATAGATCTGGAAGCTCGGTCTCGTTGGTCGGATTACACGCGGGCACGGGATCGGATGTTCGCGCACTGCCACACCGAGCAAACGCCTTGGACCGTGATCGACGGAAACAACAAGAAGCAGGCGCGCCTGAACTGCATTCATCACCTGCTGTCGGAATTCGACTACAAGGATCTGACGCCCCCGGCGGAAGAATTGCCGCCCAGCTCCGAACTGGACGATTATCAAGGTCCGCCGTTGCCGCCGGGCCCGCCGCCAGCCTACCAGTTCAAGGAGAAAAAGAAGGAGAATCCGTAGTGGCTACGGAGGTTCAGTTCTTGGAACCTTTTTCCTCGTGCGCGAGTTTCACGACATCCATGGCGCACTCCATGTAGTCCTGCCGGTAATTGTGCAGGTCAGAATCTTCGTCCGGCGCAAAATACTCGTCCATGTTGACGCCCCTTTCGCGGTCAAGGGCGATAAAGCGGCGTTGCATCTCCAGCAACTTTTCGATTTTGTCCTGTTTCGTGCTCATGGCATGAAGTTCGATTAAGTGACATGCTATTGTAGCAATGATTAGGGCGGGAGCACAGAATATGACGATGCAGAGAAATCACTGGCGGATCGTGTTCGTGGCGTTGGTGCTGGCATGGTGCACCACGATTGGGCTGTTCCTGTCCGGTGTGCTCACCTATCCGGTGGGCTGGCTGGTGCTCATGGCTCTGGCCGGATGGGCGTGGTACAAGATGCGCGAAAGTCGCTAAGGTTTCCTAGTCAGATTTCAGTCCTGCCTGGCATTGGGGGGCTTGAGTTCCAGGACACGCTCCCAGACCTCATGTCCTAACTGCAGACCGCGCTGCTCGAAATGCGTTTCCGGTCGATCTGGCACATCGGGCCGAGAATGCCAGCAAGCAGCGTTTGCCACGACCTGCTCGATCTGCTTCGCGTAGTTTGGCCAATCGGTCGCTAGGTGAAGGAGACCGCCCGGCACGAGGCAGCGGGCGCATTCGGCGATGAATCGATCCTGAAGCAGGCGGCGCTTCCAGTGGCGGCGCTTGGGCCAGGGATCTGGGAAAAGGATCCGAATCTGCTGCAGGCAGTGGTCCGGAAACCTCGGCAGCAACAGGGCCGCATCTCCGGAGAGCACCCGCATATTGTCGATTCCGAGTTGTTCGGCTTCGCGCAGGACGGAAAACAGCACCGGCCGGTACACTTCGATGCCGAGTACATTGTGTTGCGAGAACGTTTGGGCCTCGTGCAGCAGCACTTCGCCGTGCCCGAAGCCGATCTCAAGCGTGATCGGCCCGGTTCGGGAGAATAGAGACTTCGGCTGGAATCCCTGCTCCGGAATAGTCTGCCCGTAGTGTTCCCACAGGACTTTGAATTCCCGTTTCCGGGTCTTCGTGAGGCTGCGGGCGCGGTGGACGAAGGAGCGGATCGGACGCCGCAATTCGGCGGCGGCCCAGTTCACGTCAGAGTACCCTCGGCGGGGCTGGAACTTGAGGCAAAACGACGCTCCGGCATGCGTCCGGCCCGCCAGGCAGCCCGGCCTGCTTCCACGGCCAGGCGCATCGCCCCGGCCATCCGCACGGGATCTCTGGCTTCGGCGATCGCCGTATTCATCAGTACTCCGTCGCACCCGAGTTCCATCGCGATGGCCGCATCGGAGGCAATGCCAACGCCGGCATCCACCAGTATTGGCGTCGTGGCCTCCTCGAGAATGACTTTCAGGTTGCCCGGGTTGCGGATGCCTTGCCCCGATCCGATCGGTGCCGCCAAAGGCATTACAGCAACGCAGCCGACTTCCGCCAGGCGTCGCGCGACGACCGGATCGTCGTTGGTGTAAACCATTACCTCGAAGCCTTCCACGACCAGCGTCTCGGCTGCAACGATGGTTTGCGCGACGTCCGGATACAAGGTGCGCGGATCGCCCAGCACCTCCAGCTTGACCAGCCGGTGCCCGCCCAGCAATTCACGAGCTAGGCGGCAGGTACGAATGGCGTCCTTGGAGTTGTAGCAGCCCGCGGTATTCGGCAGGATGGTGTACTTGCCCGGCGGCAACACGTCCAGAAGGTTTGGCGCATCCGGGTCTTGGCCGATGTTGGTGCGGCGCAGGGCCACGGTCACGATTTCCGCCCCGGAAGCGACGATCGCATCGCGGGTTTGCTCCAGATCCCGGTACTTCCCGGTACCGACCAGCAGGCGGGACGTGTAGGACCGTCCTGCGATGACCAGCGGGTCGTCGTCGGACATATCAGCCCCCTCCGATAGCCCGGACGATTTCAACGGTGTCGCCTTCGCGCAAGGCATGGCCGGTCCAGCGGGAACGCGGAACGACTTCGTGGTTGATTTCCAGCGCGATACGGCCCTCGACGTGCAGATGCCGGGTCAAGTCCTCGACTGTCGCCTCATCGGGGAGGGTATGAGCTTCTCCGTTGACGGTAACTTGCATGAATTAGGACAGTTGCTCTATCAGTTCCTGAAGGCTGAACGTGCCGTACACGGTCTTTAGCTTGCCGTCTTCGACCACGATGTAGTCGCAGCCCCGGATCGCCACGGACTTTCCAGTCGCCTCCATCTCGCCGAGCGGTCCCTGGTGCGTGCCGAACAGCAACCAAGGTACGGCGATCTGGCCGATGCTGGTATCCGCTTGGGAGATCAGCTCCAGTTTCAAGTCGGGAAAGGCCGCGAACAGGGCCTCGGCATAATCGCCGATCGCTTGTCCTGAAAGCGGGCCTTCGGTGGCAGGATCCTGGTATGTGCCGTCTTCGGCGTACAGGTCGATCACGGCCTGCCCGTCATGCGCGCCCCAAGCCGCGAAATAAGCTTCGACAACTTCATTTGGATTCATTTTTATTCTCCAACTGCGATTTCCAGTGCCTGATCCAGATCGGCGATGATGTCGTCGGCATCCTCAATTCCGATGGACAGGCGGATGACTTCCGGGCCAGCGCTGGCAGCGGCTTTCTGTTCGTCGCTGAGCTGGCGGTGCGTGGTGGAAGCGGGGTGCACGATCAGCGAACGAGTGTCGCCGATGTTGGCCAGATGCGAGAACAGTTTCACGCTCTCGACCACTTTCACGCCGCTTTCATAGCCGCCCCGCACCCCAAAGGTAAAGACCGAGCCTGCTCCCTTGGGGCAATAACGTTGGGCCAATTCGTAGTAGGGGCTGGACGGCAGGCCCGCGTAGGACACCCATTCGACTTTCGGGTTCTGCTCCAGCCACTGGGCGACGACCAGGGAGTTGTCGCTGTGCTGGCGCATCCGAAGCGGCAGGGTTTCGATTCCGTTCAGCGTGAGATAAGCATTCATCGGCGACATGGTGGGGCCAAGATCGCGCAGGCTGACGGCAATGGAATACACCGTATAGGCGAGGTCCCCGAATTTATCGACGAACGACATCCCGTGATAGGCCGGGTTGGGGTCCGTCAGGTGGGAGTAGTGATCGTTGGTGGACCAGTCGAACTTGCCGGAATCGATGACGACACCGCCGATCGCATTGCCGTGGCCGGACAGGAACTTGGTGGTGGAGTGCACCACCAGGTCGGCGCCGTACTCGATCGGATTGCACAGCGCGGGCGTGGCCAGCGTGTTGTCGATGATGAGCGGGACGCCGTTCTCATGCGCGGCATCGGCAAGGCCCTGCACATCACACATCGTGCCGCCGGGGTTGGCCAGGCTCTCGCTGAACACGGCGCGGGTACGTTCGTTACAGGCCCGGCGCACGTTGTCCGGATCATCCGGGTCGACAAACACGACTTTCCAGCCGAAGCGGGTGAAAGCATGTCCGAACTGGGTGATGGAACCGCCGTAAAGCTTGTTGGAGGCGACGAATTCGTCGCCAGCCTTCATCAGGCCAAACAAGGCCAGCATCTGCGCCGAGTGGCCGGAGGCCGTGCAGACTGCGCCCACCCCGCCTTCCAGGTCGGCCATGCGGTCCTGCAGGGCATTGACCGTCGGATTGGTCAGGCGTGAATAAATGAACCCGGCCTCGTCCAGATTGAACAGGTTGGCCGCATGCTCGACATCCCGAAAGACGAAGGCGACGGATTGATGGATCGGGGTGACCCGGGCACCGGTGGTCGGGTCCGGCGAGGCGCCGGCGTGAATGGCCCGGGTGTGCAGGCCTTGAGGCTTGGTTTCGCTCATGTTTCAGGTCCTTAGGAGCAATCAGCTTTGTGGCGGTTCTTGTTGTCGACGTAGTGAGCTGCGGAATATCGCAGAAATTCAAGTTCTTCAGGGCTCAACTCGCGAAGTTTCCGGGCCGGGCTGCCGATCCAGAGGCAGCCGCCTTCGAGGCGTTTCCCGGGGGGCACTAGGCAGCCAGCCCCGATCATGCTGTCGGGTTCGATGATGGCGCCATCCAAGATCACGGAGCCCATCCCGATCAGGCAGCGGTCACCGATTTCACAAGCATGGACAATCACCCGATGGCCCACCGTCACGTCGTCTCCAATGGTGACGGCATAGCCGCCCGGGGAATATTCGCAGTCATGCGTGACATGCACGACGCTGCCGTCCTGGATATTGGTCCGCGCCCCGATGCGGATCGAGTTGACGTCACCACGAACGACCGACATCGGCCAGACCGAGCTGTCCTCGCCCAGATGCACGTCGCCGATTACCAGCGCGTGCTCGTCCACATAGGCAGAGTCGGCGATGCGGGGCGTATGGCCCTCGAAAGTTCGGACGCTCATGAAAGGGCAAGCGATACGTGCTCAGTTCACAAATTATACGGAGGCGTATCTTTTTTCCACATAATCGAGAAGCATTTCCTGGAATTCTTCTGCGATGTGCTCTCCACTCAGAGTGCAGACCCGCTCGCCGTCGATGTAGACGGGCGCACTGGGATTTTCATTGGAGCCGGGCAGGCTGATCCCGATGTCGGCATGACGGCTTTCGCCTGGACCGTTGACGACACAACCCATTACCGCCACATTCAGGTTTTCGATTCCCGGATACTGTTTCTTCCATACGGGCATCTGTTCGGAGATATAGTGTTCGATATCTTGAGCCAGCCGCTGGAAATAGTCGCTGCTGGTCCGACCGCAACCGGGGCAGGCCGTCACAGCCGGCATGAAGTGGCGCAAGTTCATGCTCTGCAGCAGGTCGCAGGCGACTCGGACTTCTGCGGTTCTCTCTCCGCCCGGTTCCGGCGTCAGCGACACCCGCAACGTATCCCCGATTCCGCGCTGCAGGAGCAGGGCCAGTGCTGCGCTGGTCGAGACCACCGCGCGAGTGCCCATGCCAGCTTCGGTCAATCCCAAGTGCAACGGATAGTCACAGCGCTGGGCAAGTTCGGTGTACACCTGAACCACCAAGGGGACCCGGCTCATCTTGCAGGACAGCACAATCGCGTCGTGTGGCAGGCCGATCTCCTCGGCCCGGGCGGCACTGCGCAACGCCGACTGAACCATCGCTTCGCGCTGGACCGCTTCGGCATCCAGGGGGGAATCGAGCTTGGCATTCTCGTCCATCAGCTCGGTCAGCAACGCCGCGTCAAGACTTCCCCAATTGACTCCGATCCGCACGGGTTTCTGATGTCGGCAGGCGAGTTCGATGAATTGCGTGAAGTGCGGGTCGCGCGAACTGCCGCGCCCGACATTGCCTGGATTTACGCGGTACTTGTCCAGTGTTTCAGCACATTCCGGGAATTCTGCCAGGAGCTTGTGTCCGTTGTAGTGGAAATCCCCGATCAAGGGGACGGCAACCCCGCGCTTGTCCAGTTGTTCGCGAATCTGGGGGACGGCCGCTGCTGCGTCACGGTCATTGACCGTCAATCGGACCAGTTCGGAACCCGCACGCGTCAAGGCCTCGACTTGCGCCACTGTTGCCGCGACATCGGCGGTGGGAGTGTCGGTCATGGATTGCACGGCGATGGGATGGCCAGCACCGAGCGTGACCGAGCCAATCCGTACCGCAACGGATTTTCGGCGGGAGGAGAGCATGGAATCCGGCTCGCTCATGAAGACAGGCGTAAAATTTGTTCGACTTTCAGGTCAAACTGGAATTATATGTGATGCTTACCGATTTGCGCGGTATTTTCGTGACGGGAACCGATACCGGAGTGGGGAAAACTTGGGTTGCGGCTCATTTGATTCGGGATTTGCACGGGCAGGTGCCGGAGGTTCGCCCCTTGAAGCCTGTGGAGTCCGGGTGTGTGGCAATTGATGGGGTTTCAGGCGAGGAGTTGCGGGCGCAGGATGCAGAGGCCTTGCGCGAGGCAGCGCAATTGACGAAGACGGAGCCGGTGGTGCGCTACAAGTTGCGCACCCCGATTGCGCCGATGCTGGCGGCACGGCAGGAGGGAGTGGAATATCGGTTGCAGGACTTGGTCGACTTCTGCCGCCGGGAAGGGCTGCTGGTCGTCGAGGGAGCGGGGGGATGGAGAACGCCCTTGGCAGAGGACGGAGACGTTCAGGCGCTCGCTTCGGAGTTGGGGTTGCCGGTCTTGGTCGTGGCCGAGGATCGGTTGGGTGCGATCAATCAGGCTCTGTTGACCTGCGAAGCAGTGCAAAAGTCGCACTGTCAACTGGCGGGCGTCATTCTCAATCAATTACGTCCGGGCACCGGAGATTTCGGGAATCTTCCCGTCCTCGAAAGCCGTCTTGGCGAGGTACCGGTCTGGCAGACCCGGCACGAGCAATGGCTCGATGAGAAGCAGGTACGCCACTTGATGGCTACTTTCGTGACGATCCCGGTGGGCTGCTGATGCCGGAACTGCCGGAAGTCGAAACGGTGCGTTGCGGAATTGCGCGGCACTTGGTTGGAGAAGTCATCGACCGGATGGTCATCCGACAACGGCAGTTACGCTGGCCGATCAGTCGGACGCTTCCGGGTGCAGCGACAAACCAGCGCGTTCATGCAGTTGATCGCCGGGCCAAATATTTGTTGATTGAACTGGACAACGGACACCTGATCTGGCACCTGGGGATGTCGGGCTCGTTCCGGGTTCTCGAGCATCCTCCGACACCGGGAGCGCACGACCATGTCGATGTCTGTCTGAAGAAAGGCGCCACGTTGCGATTTCGGGACCCGCGGCGGTTTGGCAGCCTGCATTGGACCCGCGCCGATCCGCTGCGACACCGATTGCTGAGAGACCTCGGCCCAGAACCCTTGGGAGAAGAATTCAGCGGGGAATGGCTGTATGCCCGGTCACGGGGACGCTCCGGTGCCGTCAAGAACTTCCTGATGGATTCAAAAATCGTGGTGGGCCTGGGCAACATCTATGCCAGCGAGGCGCTGTTCGAAGCGGGAATCTCGCCGATTCGCGCCGCCGGACGGGTTGGCCTGCACCGCTACCGGCGGTTGGCCGAGGCCGCAAAGACGGTCCTGAACCAGGCGATAAAGGCGGGCGGGACGACGTTGAGGGATTTTACGAAGGCAGAAGGGGAACCGGGCTATTTTGCACAGGAACTTCAGGTGTACGGGCGGGTTGGTGAGGCATGCCCTCGGTGCGGGGAGCCGGTGCGCAGCCGGGTAATCGGGCAACGCTCAAGTTTTTATTGCCGGCAGTGTCAGCGGTGATCCGCGTTCCCGGCTGATGGGGAATGCGCCATCAGGTATTCGGCGATCCGCAGGATGACATCCTGGAAAGACGCCTGAATGTCGGTATCTGCATCATCTAGGGCACCCATCATCATGAGGTTGTCCGGCATGTCGAAATCCTCGATCATTAGTCCGTCGATGTCCGCAAGTGCATTGGCCGGATCGACCCCGTAATGTTCTGCGACGCGGTCGGGATACCGTCCGGGGACTTCGTGTTTGCCGTAGAACGGTTCTGCGTCGTAGTAGGCGAAGACCGGTTTGCCGAGGCCGCGCATGTAGCCCATCTCGTAAGCGGTCCCGACATCCATGCTGGGCCCCCGGAAGCGCACCATGTTCGCCGCGACAACGTGCGCCTTGTCCATAAGCGCAACATTCGCCCGGTAAATACGCAGGCCGGTGTCCCGGTCCGGCTTAAAGTCTGAGATTTCATTGTCCAGGGGATAGAGCCCGACCAGGCGGAAGGGCCAGTCATGCTGTACATTGAGTTTGTTGATGACCGATTTTTTTTGCTCGCCCGCTTCTACCGGTTGGGGCAGAAAGACCTCGGGGCCGGCCAAGTAGATGTAATAGACGGGCGGAGTGTCAGCATGTGCAGCCGCACAGGCGAAACACAGGGCGATGATCGTCGCACGCGTACGGTAAATCATGCATTTCTCCCACGCAGGTCGAAGGAGAGTTGGGAAATGGGCCAGCGGATCTCCCGCCTTATGCTACTTTCCCGGTCGAATTGGCTTTTCTCTTGGTTGCTTGATGCAAAGAAGAGGGAAGAGGGAAATGTACGTTCTCCTCGATTCCGTCCATTGTGGAGACTTCCAGTTCGGCGTGCTCTCGCAACGCTTCAATGACGTCTTGCACCAGTTCCTCGGGGGTCGAGGCTCCGGCGGTAATCCCGACAGCCTCTTTCCCACGCAGCCATTCAGGGTCAATCGTCGAGGGATCTTCGATCAGGTAACTGGATACCCCGCTGTCGGATGCGACTTCGCATAAGCGATTGGAATTGGAGCTGTTCTTCGCACCAACCACGAGAATCAACTCCACTTGCTCGGCAAGTGCGCGCACGGCGGCTTGGCGATTCTGGGTGGCGTAACAAATGTCCTTGACGTCCGGTCCCGCAATATTCGGGAAGCGTTTGCGCAATGCCTCGATAATCTCCCGCGTGTCGTCAACCGATAAGGTGGTTTGGGTGATATAGGCGACTTTCTCCGGGTTTTGCACTTCAAGGGTTTCGACGTCCTCTACGGTACTGACCAAGAAAACCGGTCCCGAGATCCGACCGAGAGTCCCCTCCACTTCGGGGTGGTTTTCATGACCGATCAGGATGATGTCGTAGTCCTGCGCAGCATAGCGCTGCCCTTCTTTGTGAACTTTCGAAACCAAGGGGCACGTGGCGTCAATAGATTGAAGACTCCGCTCCGAGGCATCCTGCTCCACTTTCTGCGACACGCCATGAGCGCTGAACACGGCAACCGCCTCATCCGGGATTTGTTCGATTTCATCCACGAATTCGACGCCTTTCGCCTCCAGATTCTCTACAACCCTGCGGTTATGGACGATTTCATGCCGCACGTAAATGGGAGAGGCATGAAGTTCCAGCGCCTTCTCAACGATTGTGATGGCGCGATCAACGCCGGCGCAAAAACCGCGTGGCTGAGCCAGAATTACCTTCATCATGTTTTGGTGGGCCCCGCTTTCAGAGTTACATTGTGCCAGACTTGCGCCAAATACGGTGGGCTCGTCACGGCTGCGCTTGCGGGAGGCAGTCCGCCTGAGTGCGCGGGAGTTTGGAAGCCAGTGTCCCGAAGAGCAGTTTCAAAGCCAGGTTGGAGCGGACCGATGCGTTGGTAACGGCGACAACGGCCCGCACGCTGCGGCGCGAGATTTTCACCTCCTGCCCGCTATGGAAAGCGGGGGTTGCATGAATGCGGCGCAGGGTCAGAACCGCCATTCCCAATGCCCACAGGCAGTGCAGGCGAATGCCGGTTTCGTGGCGAGGGATAAGGATAATGAACCGGAGTGCATTTTCCAAGTGGCAGCGGGCGATCGCCACGAGTTCGGACAATCCCTTGGCGAAAGCGGGATTGGTTTCTCCAGAAGACATGTCGCTCAAGTCGTAGCCCGCGGCTTGGAAAACGTCGCGCGGCAGCCAACAGGCTCCGCGGCGTCGGTCCTCCCACATGTCTTTGAGGATATTCGTCATCTGCAGCCCTTGTCCGAACGAGACCGATAACGCGAGAAGATCTTCGCGCCGTTCATTAATTTCCTCAGAGTAGTCACAAAAGAGTTCCGTCAGCATCTCGCCGACGACCCCGGCGACATAGTAGCAATAGCGATCGAGGTGGGACAGGTTTTCCAGACCGTCGGGAGTCGCGTTCCGTTGGAATTCGGACATTCCCCGTGCCATGATTTCCACGCAACGCTCAAGGATCTTTCGCTGGTTGGGGCGGAATCCATGAGTAATCCGGATAACCCGATCGGTATTGGCGATCAGATCATGTTCGTCCTCGGTGGTCGATGCGGACAGCGAAGAACCAAGTTCACGTGCGAAAGGTTCTACGTTTTCACGACCGGCAACGACATTAATGAAGCGCTCCGAGAATATTTGTTTTTGCTCCGAGGGCAGGCTTGGTTCATCTTCAATGGTGTCTGTAATCCGGCATAGGAGATAGGCGTTGCCCACCACGTCGCGCAATGCACCGGGAAGCCGGGGGATCGTGAGGGCAAAGGTGCGGGAAACACCTTGCAAAATAGCATCCTGATAGGCGAGGTCGCTGTCACAGTCTTGCAGACTCTTCGAGATTGAAGTAGGCATGTGAACCAGAACCCCGCTCGTTATGTACCGCCGTCCGGTTTACGGCATCTTAATCCAACTGTTCATCCGCAGAGCCTGAAGTCAGCCATCGTCCAAGCGAACGAAGCAAGTCGGCTTGGTCCCCGAACACGTCGAGTACTGCCAGTGCCTCCGTGCCGAGGTCGGAAAGTTTCTTGCGGCTTGCCTCGACGCCGAGAAGGACCGGATAAGTCGGGCGTGTTCCGTCGCCGGCAAGCTGGGCATCCTGCTCCATATCTTCGAGATCGTCGCGCACTTGAAAGGCTAGGCCAATTTTTCTTGCATAGGTGTCCAGCGTGTCTCTTTGCTCTGGGCTGGCCTGCACCAGTTCCGTTGGCAGCATGACCGAGGCATGGAACAGGCATCCGGTCTTGAGTCGATACACTTCATTCAGCGAGTCGATTTGATGCTCTTCGGCGTCTTCCAGTTCTATATCTAGCTGCTGTCCCCCCACCATGCCAAGCGAACCGGCTGCTTGGCACAACCGATCGATACTCGCACTGCGTTGTTCTCCTGACGCCTCCCTATCGCCTGACACTTCGGCAATGGCACACAGCAGCAGGGCGTTGCCTGCCAGCAGGGCCGTTGCTTCACCATAAGCTGCGTGGCAGGAGGGGCGCCCCCGCCGGATATCGTCGTTATCCATGCACGGCAGGTCGTCGTGCACCAAAGAGTAGGCATGAACCAGTTCTAGGGCACAGGCAAAACGGTCAAGACGCTCGACTTCTATTCCTAGAGCTCGTCCGGAAGCATAAACAAGGCATCCCCGTACACATTTGCCCGGAACCAGCGCTCCATGTCGCATGGCCGCATGCAGATGCTCGGGCGCGACTTCAGATTTTGGCAGAACCTCCTCCAACCGATCGATGATCCGTTGTCGCAATGGGGCAAGTTCTGTAGCCAGATTCACTTTAGAACGTTGGAACGGGTTTCGGGGAGGGGGAAACTAAAAATTATAGTTTAGCCGCAGCTCCAGAAAGCTGTCGCGGCGTATCGGATCGGCTTGTACGTCTTTTTCATCCGAATTGAGCAGATGAAACCCCTCGATGTTCATTGACCATTGATCGGTCAGCCTCCGATTAAATTCGAGAAATAAAACGTTTGTCGAATGTTCCCTGTCCTGCATCATGCTGAAGAAGAAGTCCGTGTCATGAAGGTCGTTGAGCGCGTAACGGATCGCAAAAAACAAGTCGTCGTCAAATATGGTGGTCGCATCCTCTCCGCGTTCGTCGTAATTCCATTCCCAGACTACGCTGAAGTCCGCAGGAGAGTCGAATATGGAGTAAAACGTGTATTCCACTCCCATGACGAGCGCGGCATAGTCGTCTTCCTCGTAACTGAGGTTTTGCGCGCCGGAACGACGTATGGCTTCCAGTTTCCATATCCAGTCTTCCAACGTCATCTGCGCATCCAGACCAAATTGGCGAATCTGCTCATAGTGCGGGACAAGTCCCTCGATCGTGCCACCCGGGTCAAAGCGTGGCTCCCGGCTGGTGCCGTCAAACACGCTGATGCCGATATCAAAAGGCCCGAAATTATGGCTGTACCGAAGCGCGAAGTCCGTATGCCACTGTTCGGCCGAACTTTCGTAAGTCGGGTGATCTTCGTCCACGATCAGCCCGCTGCGCAGACGGCCATCTCGACCGGGGAACGTGCGCTCCCGGTGATGCGGCAGGACGAAAAACTCCGCGATACCCCATTCTCCCGACAGGGTGAGATGGGCCATCAACTGCCCCAATTCGACTTCTTGGTCGGGGTGTTCGATTACATCGACTTGATTGATGATATCGACCAGATGATTCGATTCGATGACACCCCAAAATATCCGGTCGACGCCGACGCGCAATTCCCATTCGTCCTCCCCGAGTTCGCCGTACAACAGAAAATAAGCTTCCCGAAGGTCGCCATGGGTACGGCGCGAATCGGCGCTGTCGTAGCGAAAGAAGGGGACCAGGGTGAAGCTCCAGCCTTCGGCGCCTTCGAAATAGAGCTCCGGCTCAAGGACGAACCCGCTCGAATGGCGGGACTGGTGCGGGTAGAGGTTCGTTTGCGGGAACCACCGGTTTTCGATGCTGATTTTTCCCGAAAAATCAAAGTAGGTATCGGATTCTGCACGGACTCCGCTACTAAGGACGATACCTGAAATCAGAACCGCAACAGGCGCGATGCGGGAAAGCACGTTGCGGTGCAGCATCAACGCACTCGTTTCAATCCTGTCTTAGTGAAATCGCGATCGCTCAGTTTGGTTTGGAATTGAAAATCTGTCCACTTCATGGTCGTGCTTTTCCCGGTAACGTGATTGACCATCGTCATCAGGCCGGAGCGCCAAAACTTATCAAGATACTGAGCGTATTCTTCAAGAGCAAGCGTCTTCATGTGCGTGTCTTTTCGGTCATAAAAATGTATTTGCTGGGCACGTAGTTCTTCCTGGTCAAACCAAACCAGTTGCCGCCGATAGCCCGAGTCCTTGTCGGTGGGGACGCGCTCCACCACGAAGCATGTCAGGTCACCGCAAGGTTCATCTCGAAGATACCGGTAGGTGAATTTGTCGACGTCTTGGGCGGTCATGTCTTCATAGGCGAATTCACTTCCCATAAAGGAGCCGGAGCGATTGGACGAACTGATGCGTTTGACTCGCTTCAGGGCGGGCAGATAGAGCCACTGGTCATCGGGGCCCGCTTTGTGGGAATGAACCAGAAAGGCGGTTCCCTGGACATCTCGCGGATTGTCGAAGACAAACAGGCTCTTGTCGCCGTCTTCCGGTACTTCCAAGATCTTCACCCGGAGTTTCCGGTGGCTTTCTTGCCCGTGTTTGTTGCGCAGCACCATGGTTTGCTGAGCAGTGTAGTTGCCAAAGCCGTGATTTCTTGCATCGGCATCGCGCGCGATCCTCAGCCCTTTTTCTTCGGCGGATTCTGCATGAACGGGTATGGAGAGACTCCAGCCGAGCAAGAGGCTCATACAAAACGCAAACGGTAATGAAAAGATGCGTCGCCCGAGGCAGTGGTCAATCGTTTTCATGAGAAGGTGGGGGTTGATGGCGTTGCACGCTTGAAAAGTAATAACCGGATGGCGGCAGAGGGATTTTACAGTCTTGGCGTGTTCTGCGTGACTGAGTTGGGACGGAAAACCTGAACGAGGTGTGGGGAACCCTCACCAGTCGTGCGATTTTGACTGGAGGAAATGGTCGGGCATCCGATAACTTATTCCACCTCTATCGTACATTGAAATTTGCAGAAGTTGAGTGAAGTTATTGAACCTAACCAACTGCGAACCTTTCAGCCTTCTCTGGAGGTGCTGCTTCAGCCTGAAAGCGAGCAATGTCCCCCGGGTGGAGGATTTTGGATATTCAAACTTATCTGCGAGATCGTTGCCGATAAGTGCGCGCGAAATTCGGTAGGCCAAGGTGATGGTTTTTTTTCGTTCGGACGGTTTTTCTATTCTCGCGACTCCGGGAATGGATTGTATCAAGGCGTTTGCCATATGAACCGAATCGGCATCCGGGGGTGGTTCGCACAGGTGGGCGATCTGGTAGATGGCTTCCGCCTCCTCCCGGTTGCGGTAGAGAATGGTCTCGGGGATGCCCATCAGGTGGCCGGCGTATCTCCACACGTCGATCACGCCTGTCTTTTCTTCCTCGGTAAATTCCGCGCCGACTAGTGCTGCGTGATCAAGCAGGCGCTTGGAAAAGATGGAAATGGCAAACCCTAAGTTCGCAGCGCTCAACGGTGTGCCCCATGCTTCGTGATTCCACTGTTCGGAATGAGCCAGCAGGCATCTGACGTGGGCATGGACAAAACGAATTCGAACCGACAGTTTCCATCCATCGTTGTCCCTATGCAAGCCATTGGGGAAGAATATTTCCATCAGGTGGCGGTTGTTTTGTTTCAGGCGTCTTGTGGTGATGGCCGCTCGACCAGTGATGTTGAAGGATTTGGCGATTAATGTTGCAAAGCCTTCCACAAGCACTCCGGCAACGAATGCAACAAGCATCAGATCTACATTGACGTTAAAACTGCGAATTCCGGGGTGAAAAACGTCATAATCAAGCCACGGGGGAGGAACCTCGACCTTGTCAAAAAAATCGCGCAAGGATTGTGGCGACTTACGCAGGTCGTCCCCCTCACCCTCTATGCCAGCTCTGATGAATCGATGCAAGTCTTCAGGTGGTACTGAAGCGGTCAATTCTTCTATTATCGGATCCAACTCGGGATCCCCCAGAACTGTGTGCCTGATGTAGTTGTCGACCCCTTCCGCGTCATGTTTTCGCGCGTCCGCATACTGGGGAACGTATGCAGTAGGCATGGAAAGGTTCACGACTTCTTCCATCCTTGCGTCATGCGACCGTATCCTTGCAAGAAGCACATCCTGAATTCAAGCATATCAGATAATTTCTTCTCCCATAAGGGACTAAGACTGACAACTGGGCCATATTAGGAGTTTCTTATTTGAATCTGCCGGCATAAGAATGGGGGACCTGTTTTCACCCGGAGGTCCGTCATGCACATAGGAAGTCTGATTTTCGCACAACTCATGAATCACCTGCCGATGCACGTGTTCCATGCCTGCGTCGCCCGCCATCAGGGCAACCGCTACGTCAAGAGTTTTCCCTGCTCCAGCCAGTTCTACTGCATGGCGTTCGCACAGTTGGCCCACCGCGAGAGCCTGCGCGACATCGAGGTCTGCCTGCGCGCCCAGGCGCCGAAGCTTTATCACATGGGGATTCGAGGCGCGGTGGCCCGAACCACCCTGGCCCGCGCCAACCAGAAGCGGGACTGGCGCATCTATGCCGGGTTCGGCCAGGAACTGATCCGGATCGCCCGCCCGCTGTACGCCGACGAGGACCCGGGTCTGGAACTCGACAGCCCGGTGTTCGCGCTGGACTCCTCGACTCTCGACCTGTCCCTGTCGCTGTTCGCCTGGGCGCTGTTCCACCAGACTAGGTCGGCGGTCAAGCTGCACACATTACTTGACCTGCAAGGCTCGATTCCGGCCTTTGTTCATATCACGCACGGCAAGGTCGGCGACGTGAAGGCCCTCGACCTGCTGTCGCCGGAACCCGGCGCCTTCTACGTGATGGACCGCGCCTATCTGGACTTCCAGCGTCTGTGCGCATTGCACCGAGCCGGCAGTTTCTTCGTCATTCACGCCAAGAAGAACACCCGTTTCCGACGGCGCCACTCCCGGGCGATCGACCCGGCGTCGGGCGTGCTCTGCGACCAGACTATCGTGCTGACCGGCACCGACACCCCGGACCACCACCCGCAACCCCTGCGCCGGGTCAGGTACCGGGACCCCGAATCCGGGAAAGTGTTCAATTTCCTGACCAACAACTTCGTAATCCCGCCGGCGACGGTGGCGGAACTGTACCGGCACCGCTGGGCGGTGGAACTGTTCTTCAAATGGATCAAGCAGCACCTTCGGATCAAGTCGTCCTTCGGCACCACGGAGAACGCGGTGAAGACGCAGATCTGGATTGCGATCTCGGTTTACGTGCTGGTGGCGATCATCCGCAAGCGGCTCGGAATCGAGGCGGAACTCTATACGATCCTACAGATCCTGAGCCTGACCCTGTTCGAGAAAACACCATTATTACAACTACTTACCAACCCGCCACGCCTGAATGGCGAACCGCCCACTTCTAACCAGTTGATTCTAATATAAAATTAGCGGGACAGTAGTGAACTAGGCTCGAATCTTCTCTTCTCTCCGGGTTTTTCGGTCTATGGCCATGAGCAAGGCGGGAAGGAGGAAAAAGTCAGCAAGAAGCGCAAAGCTAATTGTGATGGTCATCAGGATGCCAAGTACCCAGCTGCTCTCGAATCCTGAGAGAGTGAACATCAAGAAACCAGCCGACAATATTCCAGTCGTCGTCCACAATGCCCGACCGACCTTGCGGAAAGTAGATTGCACAGCCTCCGGGGCGGAGAAGCCTTCGCTACGGGCTTGTCGATATCGGGTAAGGAAGTGGATGGTGTCGTCCACGATGACGCCAAAGGCGACTGCGGTGACGACCGAAGCAGCGAGGCTGACATGACCGACGAGATAGCCCCATAGCCCAAAACTCATGGCAGCCGGTATGAAGTTGGGCACCAGGCTAATAAGCCCGATGCGGATGCTCCTGAAGACCCAGATCAAGATGAATGAGATCAGGGTCATGGCGATCAGCGTGCCGGACAGCATGCTGTTGATGTTCCGCTCGGAAAGATGAGCAAACACCATGGTGAGTCCTGATGCCTCGGTTACCAGATCAGGTGCATTGGCACGGAGCCATTCTTGCGCGCGCGCATCCAGTTTGCGCTGTTCCATAGAGGATAGGCCTCGTAATGCGGCGGTCATTCGAGTCGCCGATTTTGAGATGTCAATGCGATCATTGAGATCGCGGCCGAACGGGAGAGACAATTCGTAAAGCAACAGGTACTGCGCGGCAAGCTCCTGGTTATCGGGCAGGCGGTAGTACACCGGATCGTCGCCATGCATATTCTTGTTCAAGCGCTTCATGATGTCCGGAAACGCCTGTACATATGACACGTTGGGTTGCGCCCGGAACCATTCGGCAAAGGCATCGACCGAGCGCAGATATTCGGGATCAGTGACGCCGCCTTCGTAGCCCGCCTCTAGCGAGTACTCCAAGCTGTCCAAACCGGTTAAGTTTTCGAGAACAAAATCGGTGTTTATTCGGAATTCATAACTTTCATCGAAGTATTTCATCCAGTTGTCGCCCGGTTCGTTGCGGGGGATGCCAGTGATCAGGACAACCGTGACAAGAAGAAGAGACCAAAGTAAAAACTTGCGATACGTCACAACAAAAACTCCCAGACGGTCGAAAAAACCAACCCGTTCAGCGGGAATGGCGCGTGCACGCAGTGGCACGATCGAGAGCATGGCGGGGAGGAAGGTCATGGCATATATAAAGGTGAAAAGCGAGCCCGCCGCCACAAGGTTTCCGACGACACGAAAGGGTGGCGATTCCGAGGTGTTCAGGCTTAGAAAGCCGATCATTGTCGTGACGGTAGTCAGAAACACCGGATAAGCATTTTTCCGAATCGCTTCCGTGATCGCCGCGTTTTTGTTTAAACCGTGGCTTATACCCCTCAAGGTGGCAGTCATGATATGGATCGAATATGCAACCGCAAACGTCATGACGATGATTGGCACAATGGCGCTGGCTGGCGTGAACTGTGTTTCGAACCAGCCCGCTATCCCTAAAGTCGTGTTGGTGACAAACATGATTAGGAAAGCGACCGCCACGGTCCCGTACAGGGAACGCAGGAGCAGGGCAGTGGCCGCCAAGAGCACCAAAAACGCTAACGGCCCGATGGTCGCGAAAACAACTTCGGTTGCTTCGGCAAAGGCCGGGTGCATGATGACGTCGCCAGTGAGGTAGTAATCGATATGAGGATGGTTGGCATGGGCTTGGTCGATGGCTTCTTCCAGGTAATCGGCTATTTCATGCCACGCGAGGCCCGGGTTGTCGTCAGGCAACGCGAAGTTGACGACCAGTCCACTGACACGTTCGTCATCGGAGATCAGGCGCTTGGTAATGTCGGGCGCATCCAGTGCGACAGACCTGATTTGCATCAGGTCGGCATCGGTCAATGACTGCGCATCACCCACGAGCGGTTCGACGACGATATCGTCCTCAAATGCCCTGCTATGAAAATAATTGGTAAGTGAATCCACCCGAACGGAATAGGGCGCATGCCATGCGACCTCGGTAAATTCTTCAATAGCAGCCAGTGTTTGGCGACTGAAAACCGAACCTTCTCGAGGCGCGATGGCGACAAGTGCCGCGTTGGACTCGGAGAAGGTGCTTTCAAGGTTCTCGAGCGCGATGAGTTGCGGGTTGCCCTCCCCGAACATCGCCTTGTAGTCGTTCGTGACGGTGACAAACCTGGCTCCCGCCGTTATGGCAAGCATTGCCAGTGTGGCCAACACGACGGCCTGCCACCGACGGCTCAGGATGAAGGTGATATATCGGTCTAGCGGCACTGGAGCGTCATCTACGGTAGTGCTAGGAGGAGAAATGGCAACGAATTAATTGCTTTGAAGGCATGTGGGTACCGGGATTATTGGTGAGAATTTCCCTGCAAAGGCGACTACTGGATTCAATCGGGCATCGTACCATGTCAGCCTGCCTCGACACGTGGTCGTTTCTATCCCCGATCTCCGAGCTAGCACGATTTTGAGGGATATCCGCCTGCCGAAGAGCAGCGGCAAGAGATTTTCGGGTGAGTGGTGACCGTTTTGGGGTGATCCCACGCCCGTCGCCAGGGGATTCGACCGGTTTTAAGGACTTCAACAGCCTGTCGCGCAGGGCTCCGCCCACCGCTCAGCGCGGGGGATGCCGGGGAACGGCCGCGCCGGCCGTCACGACGTGTCGTAGGCGAGGAAGACGGCCATTCGGTCCAGCGCCTGCCGGACCCGCTGCGCGTGAGCCGTCTGGAACATCAGCCGTCGGCCCCGGGCATGCCGCACCACCTTGGCCACCAGGTGCACCCAGGACAGGCGCACCTGTTTCATCCGGGTCCATAGCCAGTCGCGCCCGAACGCGCCGTGGCGCAGCAGCGCGTTGACGTTGGCCGACAGCACCGCCAGTTGCCACCAGGCCGCGTTCGCCCCGAACTTCCCCGACGGCAGCATCCCGCCGGCCAGGTCCTGCTTGAGCACGGCATGCACCTCTTCGCCATACCCGCAGCGTTCGTGCGCGAAGCGCACCACCTCCGACGCGGTCATCGCCAGGCCCGCCCCCTCCCCGCAGCGTCCCGGATACGGCAGGTTGGTCAGGTAGGCATGATGGCGGTATGCCGGGCGCCCGGACGCCGCCGCCGTCTCGTCCGGGCCCACCCCCAACTCGCCGGGCAAGGCGCGCCGGGTGCCGACGTAGCGCAGTAATCGCCCGCGGGACTGACGCGCGCCCCACGGCGAGACATAATCCAGGTCGGCGCACCCCAGTTCCGGCTCCGAGGCCCGCACCGGCTCCCACCACGATGCCGGTGTTTCCCCGATCGCCATCCGCAACCCCTCCGCCTGCGGCGCCCCGACCACGAAGCCGACCACGCCGAAGCGGCGCAACGCCGCCGGCCGCGAAGCCGGCACGTTGCAGAAGCGGAGCAGCCGGTTCTGGCAGGCCGCCCCGTCCGAACGCAGCCACACCCGCCGCACCTCCGGCGGCAGCCCCGACAGCACCCGCTGCAGCATCTCCAGGTTGCGCACCGAGGCCGGCACGTTGCCGTCGCGGAACTCGCTCGCCAGCACCATGCCCAGCTCCGGGCAGAACACCGACAGCGGCGGATAGCCCCGCTCACCCGGCACCTCGCCGGTCGCGCCGCGGCAGGTCGGCTGCGCCTCGCGCTTGCCCGAGGCCAGCACCGTCGCGTCCAGGTCCAGGGTCAACTGGTCCAGCCCCAGGCGCCGGATCAGGTCGTGCGCCAACCGCCGGTTGACCTCCTCGACCAACTGCAAGCCGGCCGCCGGTTCCGGCACCACCGCCACGCCCTTCACGCGCGTTACGCTCGCCGCCGCGTCATGGAAACGCCGCAGCCAGTCATGCACCGCATTCGCCGACGGGAAGGTGCGCCCGCGTCCGCCGCGAAAGCGCGCCGCCAGCGCCGCCGGCGGCATCCCCAAGAGCTCCGGCTCGTAGTCGCGCACCAGCCGGCACAGGCTGCGGTCCGCCTCCAGCGCGTCCACGTCCGAGACCCGCTCGTGGCCGATCACGTTGCGCAGCAGCACCGTCAGCATCATCTGCCCGTCGCTCCAGCCCTGCGCCCCGGCCACCCGCACCGCAAGGTTCCGAAACGCCCCGCTGCGACGCAGCAACTCCAGCCACAGCACGATGCCGCCGCAGGCGCTGGTGCGGCTCAACACGGGGTCGCCCCCGATGGCGACCAAAGAGGAAAAATCAGACATATAATGAGACTCCCGGTTGGTTGTTTCCGGTTCACCCATTGGGTGAAACTTTGTCACCACCGATTTTAACCGTTTCACTCGGTTAGATAAGCACCAACCGGGACCTCTCCCTCTTCTAGCTCGGAGATCGGGGTTTCTATGGCCGGCATGGGTGATATTTCCTGGGGAACATTATCTTATTAAATCGCAGTATATTTTTTGTCGAAACAGCCGACTGATCTGTGAAGTGGGGGGGGGGGGGGGGGGGGGGGGGGGGGGGGGGGGGGGGGGGGGGGGGG